>NZ_JBBHZJ010000003.1:0-657122 GCF_049843535.1 Hydrogenophaga sp. T2
GGGCTTCACTTGCAGTGCTGCGAGCCTTACACTCACGATGCGTTTCGCCGGGGGCCCCAAGTGCTGTGGAAGGTGCTGGGGTCTTCGTCATTTTTGGAACCTCCCCGAACGAAGGCGGCTCCAGAGATAAAGGAGGGCGGCCATCATTGCGCAGCCTCCTTCCCTTGAGCATCACGCCAGGCGATCAGCTCAGCACCATCGAGAACGGTGCAGCGAGGGCTTAAGCGCTTGGGCTGTGGAAAGTCCTTGCGCTCCTTGATCCACCGCCAAAGGGTAGCGGTTCCAATGCCGAGGAGTTCGGCGGCTTGCTTGGGTCGATATGACCGCGCTTGCAGTTGATGCATCTGGGGCTCCAGTTAGTCCCGATTCGTCCAACGACGCCGGGGTGGAGAGATGCTCGTTTTTGCGTCCTCAACTGAAAACTGGTCTAAAGCTGATTAGACCGGTCAATGTGGTTCACTGAGACGCCATCAGAAAGCTGGAACTTGGGAGCCGCTATGGGGAGAGTGGGGGCTATGCGAGCAAAGGCTTCGCATACTCATCCAACTTGTCGAAGTAAGGCTGCATTGACCCTTGTTGAACAGACATCGCCATCAGATGGCCTGCAGCAATCAACCCAAGAGCGCCCGCTACGCCAAGCGCATCAGAGATTTCCTCTTCAGAGTAATTGCCTCCTAGTCGTCCTGGACTGTGTCGGCGGGAAACTTGATGGAAGCCCGTATGCGTGAAGCCATTGAGCGCTTTCCAAGCGCTCGCCTTGAACTGCGACATAACTCCGGATGGAGTACCGATCTCCGCTTCGTACTCGTTAATCAGATCCGCGAAGTGCTTATGGAACTTGCCCAGCTTGAAGTCTGCTAGCTGCTCTTCAGTAGCGCAAGCCTGTAGCCAGACACCTCGAACGAAAGCCTCGGCGACACTGCGGAGCAGTGCAAATGCAGAACCGTGCAATGAAGCGCCAGTCAGCAAGGCGATCGCAGCTTGGTGCTCAATGGCAACGTCTAGGCAACCGATCGTGAGCATTGTTCTGTCATCTGTCGGGAAAGCCAACCCACGGGTGTTGTCCTCTATCCACCTGACCAACTGAACAAGTCTCTCGTGCTCATGAGCTAAACGTGCTTCTAGGCTTATAGAGATCACGAGACTTCCTTGAAGGTCAAACGCATGGCGGGGATTGAACTGGATATGCGGACCAATACACGAGGGTCGATCACCGGCTTCGCAGGTCGCGTTCTTTTAGGCGTGAATGTGGTGGCGAACTCTCCAAGTGCCTTAGCAACTCCGAGCAACCGATTGCGCCCCTCTGCGGTACTGAAAAGATCTTCAGGGGGATCGACGTAGGGGAATGGACCGTTCAGACGAAACGCAGCCCAAATATGCGCAACGGGTGCGAATGCCTCGAAACAATCACGCAAGGTTTGCTCCGCCCGCTTCAGTGGGGTCTTGTCGCCGTACTTCGGCCCAAGAGAGAAGGCTTGATACTCCTTTAGAGCTTTTCCAAGGCTGGGCTCGTCGAGCCCGCGTTGATGCATCTGATAGATCAGGTGCAGCAGGTCTCCGGCGACTGTTCCTTGCTTTACAGCCTCAGCCTGCAAATGCGCAATTTCTGAGCGACTTGGTCCATGCAGAAGGCGCTTCATGGTGTCGGCTCTCACCTGGAGCAGCTCGCCTTCATCGGCAATCTGCGCAAGTGTGTTAACCACCTCAAACCGCTCTAAGTGCATCTTGCGCAGTACTTGGTCTCGTGGGTAGTACATCCACGCCGTGATGCGCGCGACATCTCTTCCGTCTCCGAGCAACTGAATTTCGTTCACTCGCACCCCTTCTCGGTACCCTTCAACGGGTGCCCCAGCAGGCTGGTGAAGGTCCACCGCTCTTCGGTTCGCGGGCCTAGCTGGGGCTCACTCAAGATCTCAGTTCCTCACCGAGGATTGCTTGGCTGCCGAGATCACGCTCTTCGCTTCCTTCATCGGGGATTTCGATAAGCGACGTTCAATCTCGACAAGCTCGAACACCTTGAGTGCATCCAGAACTTGCCTGCGCGTCTTTGGCGCGACCTCACTTTGAGCAAGCCATTCAGGACTGTTGAACCATTGCTCAACGGCCCATCTCCCTCCACTGATCTTAATCGCCGATTCGCAATACGAAACGATCGAAGCAGGAAGCTCAGCGAGCAATGCAGAACTAGCTGCAGCAGCGTCGGCCTCTCGCTTCTGCCGTTCTCTCTCTCGAAGATTCACCTCCTCAGCGCTCATGTTGAGCACTACACGAAGACGGCCATCGCCCTTTTGGAAGATCCGAATGTAGCCAGGTGCGAAGTGCACTGAACCATCGAAGCAAACACCACGCGGTCGCAGCGATACCGAATTTTTCGGTTGCCCTGGCTGACCAGGCAGCAAGTGCATAGGGACGATCCCGGCAGATACGACTGCCTCGCGAGTACCAACGAACACCCACCTGTTTCCTTCCTCGATCCTTGAGAGCCCGTTGCCTAGTTTGATCTCTTCTGGGGGGTCATAGAAGCGTCCTTTCGATTTGCTCTCTGGACGGTAGACCTGATTACTCTGAGGCTCAGCCATGGGCGTTCTCCTTTTTCAACGTGTTGGCTGTAACGAACTCCAGCGCGGTCCTGTCGCTCTTGGCTAGGTTGCAGGCTGGACATGAGGCGAAGAGATTGCTGATCTCGTCAAGACCACCGAGCGCCCGTGGTAGTGCGTGCTCGACATGCCACTTTCCGTCCAAATTGAGCGGCGTTGAGCAGTAGTGACAGCGTCCGTTGCAACGGTTGAACACCTCCATCCTGCGCCGCGACACTTGGCGCTCTCGCACCGGAGGCTGTTCAAATGCCTCCCGGGGCCAGAGGTCTTGCTGCTCGCCTGACATGGCTGCGGCTTCTCGCTCAGCTCGCCCGAGAAGCTCCGTGGCTTGCAGGAGGCGTCGCGCTGCAGACAGTGCTTCGACCTTGTCCCCGGCAATGCTCAAGACAACACCAGGGCCAGGCTCAATCACCAGAAACTGCAGGACGTGCAGCCCCCTGTCCACAACGGGTAGCGTCGCCAGAGCGTACCGGCCACGGCCAAACACCCCCCCATAGATGGGGCGGTGCAGCATCGCGCTCGTGGCCATACCCTAGACAAAGTCGAGTTGATCGACTGCTGCCGCGGCTTTGTCTTGTGCCAAGATCAATAGCGAGAGCAGCCGGGAATTGGGACTCGTCATGCCAAGCTTGGTATCTACGAGATTTCCACCCCCTTCTGCGAGGTCAAAGGCGGCGTGTATCAGCGCAAGTGTTTGGAATAGTTCGTCCTTGCATTTGCCGGCCGACTCTCTCGCCTGTTCCAGCTCCTCCGCTGCATCCTTCACAATGTCACGAGCCATGTTGCACCTCCTGTGTGCTTCGTGGTCAGGGGCTGGCTCGTGCTCCACCACTTGCCAGCCCCGACTTTTGCCCTGCATGGACCGCCGCAGGGCTTAGCGGATCGCAACCACCTTTCCCTCGATCTGGGGCTTTGTCGTGCAGTACGTCGCCCACATATCCATCAGGCGACGGCGCTTCTCAAACACATCCGAGCGCAAGTAAGCGGCCTCGGTCTTGTCGCCCACCGCGTGAGCCATGGCGCGCTCAGTAACCTCCCTCGGGAAGTTCGTTCGCTCCACCGTCCAATCCCTGAACGTCGAGCGAAAGCCGTGGGGCACTCCATTGCCCTGCATGTCCTTCATGAGCTTGCTGAGTGCCATGTCGGACAAAGGAGCGAGCTTGCGCGGAGAAGGAAAGATCAGGTCCGTACCGGCCGTCTTCCCCACCTTATCCAGCAGCTTGAGCGCGGCAGGCGAAAGAGGAACTCTGTGGCTGACACCGGCCTTCATCCGCTGCTTCGATCCCTCTGTGTCCTCGCCAGGAATGAGCCAAGTCTTGGTCTGCAAGTCAATCTCAGACCAGCTCGCATGTCGCACGTTGTGCGATCGGACATTGGTCAGAATCAGGAACTCAAGTGCCCGAGCTGAGGTGCCCTCGTGAGCCTGCAGGCGCTGAAAGAAGGCTGGCAGTTCGGGGACAGGTACCGCCTTGAAATGCGAACTCTTGGCGATCTTCTTTGCCGCAGGTAGCAGCGTGGATAGGTTGCCCTTCCACCTGGCGGGGTTCACGCCCTCGCGCAGGCCGATAGTGGTGGCCGAGTCGAGCACTGTTTCAATCCGCCCCCGAAGGCGACTCGCCGTTTCAGTCTTGGTGTGCCATATCGGCTTGAGGATGCGTAGCACGTGTTCAATGGTCACATCCCGCACCCAGAGGTCGCCAATCACTGGGTATGCGTAGTTCTCAAGCGTGCTAGACCACTGTGCCTCATGCTTATCGTTCTTCCAAGAACCACGGTGAGCGGTGATGTAGTCCTCAGCACAGCGCTTAAAGGTCACATCCTTGGCTCGACTTGCGGCAAGGTCACGGCGACGGGCCTTCTTTTCGTCGATTGGGTCCACCCCGTTACGGATCTGGCTGCGCGCTTCAATGGCACGTGAGCGCGCCTGAGCCAGGGGAACATCCGGAAATCCCCCAAGCCCCATCTTGCGTCGCTTGTTCCCGATCACAGCGCGCAGCACCCAGCTCTTCGCCCCGGTCTCGCTGACCTGAAGCGCTAGACCAGCGACCCCTCCCACGAAGTGAAGCCCCGGTTCTAAGATGCGCTTCACTTCAAGCGGGCCGAGTTCCTTTGCTTTCTTTGGCATCGTCCGCCTTTGCACCAAAAAACGTACCATCCGTAACGAGATTGCACGATACGTCATGACCCTATGCGGGTCAACACCTCTCCCTGTACAGAGTGGAAGTGTTCTGGTTTTGATATCTCCTGAGACTTCTTAAATCCTATTCATGGCGGACACCGTCTCCGCCAGATGCGAGGGGCGATCGTCCGCCTGACACCATGCTTGGGCTCCGTCAACTGCACCGCAGCTCTCCTCGCTACACCGGCCTGGCCGTGCTGCTGGCCATTGCGGCCCTGCCCGTCGCCATCGCGCTCGCCATCGACACCCGCCTGTACCAGGGCATTCCGGTGTGGATCAAGCCGCTGAAGTTCCTGCTGTCGTTCGTGCTGTACCTGCTCACGCTGGCCTGGGCGTCGCGCCATGCCGCGGCGGCCGTCACGTCGCGGCCCTGGTGGCACTGGCACGAACGCGCCGTCGTGCTGGCGGTGCTGGCCGAAGTGGCCTGGATCGCGGGCGCTGCGGCGCTGGGCACCGGCTCGCACTTCAACGTCACCAGCCTGCCCACCGGGGTGCTGTACGGCACCATGGGCTTCGCGGCGGTGGTGCTCACGTCGGCCACCGCGACCATGGCCTTTGCGGTCGCGCGGGCGCGCGGGCCCGGTCTTTCACCCGCGCTGCGCGCCGGCGTGGTGTGGGGCCTGGGCCTCACCCTGCCGCTGACGCTGCTGACGGCCGGCACGCTGGCGGCGCAAGCCAACCATTGGGTCGGCGGCACACCCAGCGACGCGGCGGGCCTGTGGCCGATGGGCTGGTCGCGCGACGGGGGCGACCTGCGCGTGCCGCACTTCTTCGCGACGCACGCGATGCAGGGCGTACCGGCCCTGGCCTGGCTGATCGCGCGCTGGCGCGGACCCGCCGCGGTCGGCAGGGTGCGGGCTGCCGCCGTGCTGTACACGGCCTTCGTGCTCCACACCTTCGTGCAGGCGCTGGGCGGCCAGCCCTTTGCGGCCATGATCGGCGGGATCGCGCGGGGCTGAGTTCAGCGCGCCGGCTGGAACATGAACGCGGGCAGCCGCGCTTCAATGCCCGCGTGGACGGGCAATAAAAAAGGGCTGCCCTCGGGTGGCCAAAAAAAAAGGGCCACCCTCGGGCAGCCCTTCAAATCCATACCTTGGAGGAGACAACACAACAGCCGGGCACGCCCGGCCGATGCTCAGTTGACGCTGGTGGCGGCGGGGGCCTGCACCACGGCGTTGCCTTGCACGGCGCGTTGGCCGGCCAGGCGGATCTGTTCGTTCTGCGCGGCGGTCGGCACCGGCAGGATTTCGCCTTGTGCCACCAGGCCCAGGCGGTAGGCTTCGGCGGCCTCGGCCTGCACTTGCGCGCGGCTCAGGCCGCTGGCCACCACGGTGGCTTGGGCTTGCGAGGGGCTGGCTTCGCCGCGGGCGATCACGTCGGCCTTGTAGGCGGGGGCCACCTGGGCCTGCACCTCGGCGCGGGTCAGTTGCGACTGGAAGTTGAAGACTTCGTTGCCTTGCAGCGGGCCTTCGGCGAAGGCGGCACCGGCGGTCAGGGCGAAGGCGATGGGCAGAAGAGCGGCTTTCATGGGAATTCCTTTGGAGACGACAGTTGGAGGGGAGGAGACACCAGATGCCGTTTGTTTCCCGGCATGGACAGAACTTTAAAAACCGGGTCTGTCATCTTCCGAACGCCAGAATTACGGATCGGTAACCCAGCGCCCGCGCACTTTCCGTGACAATTTCGCATGGCGCGAAGTGCGCGCCGCCCCACGCTGCTGCCACCCTGACATGCGCATCCTGGTCATCGAAGACGAAGCCAAACTGGCCGATTACGTCAAACGGGGTCTGACGGAAGACGGCTACACCGTCGACGTCGCGCGCGACGGCATCGAGGGCCGCTACCTGGCCACCGAGGGCGACTACCAGCTCATCGTGCTGGACATCATGCTGCCCGGCGTCGACGGCTTCGGCGTGCTCGCGGCACTGCGCGAGAAGCGCAACACCCCCGTGCTCATGCTCACCGCGCGCGACCTGGTGGAAGACCGCGTGCGCGGCCTGCAGGCCGGCGCCGACGACTACCTGGTCAAGCCCTTCGCGTTCTCCGAACTGCTGGCCCGCGTGGCCGCGCTGCTGCGCCGCGGCCCGGCCAGCAGCGAGGGGAGCAACACCAAGCTCACCATCAGCAACCTCGAGATGGACCTGATCGGCCGCAAAGCCTGGCGCGACGGCCAGCGGCTCGAGCTCACGGCCAAGGAGTTCTCGCTGCTGGCGCTGCTGGCGCGGCGCAAGGGCCAGATCCTCTCGCGCACCACGCTCGCCGAGCAGGTGTGGGACATGAACTTCGACTCCGACACCAACGTGGTCGAGGTGGCGATCCGCCGCCTGCGCGCCAAGATGGACGATCCCTTCCGGCCCAAGCTGCTGCACAACGTGCGCGGCATGGGCTACGTGCTGGAGGACCGCACGGCATGAACACCCAAACCCTGAACACGCCGCTGCCCGCGGCCGCGCCCGCGGCAGAAGGCAGCGGCGCCGCCGCCCCCACGGCCTGCGTCTACTCGATCGGCAAGCGGCTGTCGCTGCTGCTCGCGCTGCAGACCATCATCGGCCTGGGCGTGCTGCTGGCCAGCATCTACTTCGCCACCTTCATGCTCTTCAAGAGCAAGCAGGAAGAGCACCTGCGCGGCTACGCGGCGGTGCTGGTGGACGTGCTCAAGACCGCCGACGCCGAGGGCGGCGAGCGCGCCATGGCGAACAAGCTCGCCTGGCTCGGCGAGCGCCAGCCCGGCACTTTCGTGCAGATGCTGCGGGCCGACGGCACCGAGCTCTACCGCGACCCTTCGCCCACCTTCGACCCGCAGCGCGCGCCTTCGCGCGAGCTGCGCTTCGCGGTGCCGCGCGCAGGCGGCGGCGAGCCGCTGCAGGGCCGCGTGGTGCTCGATTGCACCAGCGACGCGCAACACGGCCGGCGCATGGCGCTGCTGCTGATCGGCGCCACGCTGGCCGGCGGCGCCTTCGTGGCCTGGGCCACCTTCTGGCGCGTGCGTTGCAGCCTGCGCCCGCTGGCCGACCTCGCCGCACAAACGCGCGCCATCGACGCGAGCCGCCCCAACCAGCGCCTGTCGCTGCCCGTGCCCATCGAAGAGCTGCAGCCGCTGATCGAGCAGTTCAACGGCCTCATGCAGCGCGTGGAGCGCACCTACGTGCAGCTCGAAGGCTTCAACGCGGACGTGGCGCACGAGCTGCGCACGCCGCTGGCCAACCTCATCGGCCACACCGAGGTGGCGCTGAGCCGCGAGCGCAGCGTGGCCGAGCTCGAAGAGGTGCTGCTGTCCAACCTCGAAGAGCTGCAGCGCATGGCGGGCATCGTCAACGACATGCTGTTCCTGGCCCAGGCCGACCGCGGCGTGAAGGCGCGGCGCGGTGCGCCCGTGAGCCTGGCCGAGCTGGTGCGCCAGGTGGTGGAGTTTCACGAAGCGCCCATGGAAGAGGCCGGGCTGGGCATCGACATCGAGGGCGATGCCATGCTCTCGGTGGACGAGCCCCTGCTCAAGCGCGCGCTGTCCAACCTGCTGGGCAACGCCATCCGCTACGCCGACCCGGGCTCGCGCCTGTGCGTGCGCATCCTGCGCGAGGGCGACCACGGCGCGCGGCTGTGGGTGGAAAACACCGGCCCCGAGATCGAGGCCGCGCACCTGCCGCGCCTGTTCGACCGCTTCTTCCGCAGCGACGCCTCGCGCTGCGAACTCGAAAAGCCGCACCACGGCCTGGGTCTGTCCATCGTGGCCGCCATCGCGCGCATGCACGACGGCGCGGCCGCGGCCGAATCGGGCGGCGGCCGCACGCGCGTGGGCTTCAGCGTCACCGCGCCGGCCTGAGGCCGCGCCCGGGCGCTCGGCGTGATCCTGTTCACGCCGCGGGGGCCCGCCCGTCGGACGGGCCTCAATGGCGCCGGCCGGCGGCCGATGCGCCAGACACAAGGACGTGTCGGCGCTTGTGCCGCCGACGCACAAGACCATGCCGACCGCCACCGCCGCTCCGCCAGGCCACCCGCTGCTGCTGCTGCTGGACCTGGTGGGCGCGCCTTTGCTGCTGTTCCACGCCGACGGCCAGGTGGCGTTCGCCAACCAGGCGGCCAAGGCCTTGTCGAGCCGGCCCGCGCTGGCGCTGCCCGGTGACCCGCAGGTGAAGGCGCTGGTGCGCGACATCGGACAGGGCCAGGCGCGCAGCGACACCCGCCTCTCGGTCGAGGTGCATGCCGACCAGGGCGCCCAGACCCTGGTCTGCGAATGCGCGCCGCGCCCCATCGCCGGCCTGGTGGCCATGCACATCGTGGCCCAGCCGCTGCCAGGGGCAGCGCCCGCCCCGGCCCCCACGGACCCCGCCCGAACCGACCTGCCGCGCGTGATGGCGCTGCTGCGCGACGAACTGCGGCCCGCCATGCAGGCGGTGCTGGACACGCCCGCTGGCGAACCGCGCGATGCCGCGGTGCGCGCGCTCGACGACAAGCTGCAGCGCCTGGGCGACCTGGTCGACGTGTTCGGCGACGAGGTGATGGTGGACGAGGAACGCGTGCTGATGCCGCAGTTGCTCGACGAGGCCGCGCGCGAGATCGCGCCCGCGCTCGAGGCCGCGCACGTGGTGCTGCAGCCCGAAGGCGCGCGCGACGACCTGCCCCCGGTGTACGGCAGCCGCCGCCTGCTGCGGCGCGCGCTGACCGAATGCCTGCGCAACGCGGCCGACCACGCACGCGGCCAGGTGCCACTGAGCCAGCCGGTGGCGGTGCGCGTGAGCTTCCAGGCCAACGGCGCGCACCTGCAGGTGGCCTTGCGCAACGCCGGCGGCGTGGCCGCCCCGGCCCTGAAACAGCAGGCGCAGCGCCCGCTGCAGGCCGTGGCAGGCGTGCCCGATGCGCAGCGCATCGGATTGCCGCTGGTGCAGCGCATCGTGGAGCGCCACGGCGGACGGCTGCGCATCGACGAAGAAGGCGGCGAGCTGCTGGTGCGGGTCGACCTGCCCACGGGCGCGCCGCTGCGCAACCACCACCAGCTGGACCTGCTGCAGGCCCAGATCTACGCCGAAGACCTCTCGCGCCTGCTGGCGCGGCAACGACCACGCCCCAAGGCCCCCGCATGACGCACCGCATCCTCATCGTCGACGACCAGCCCGACATCCGCAAACTGGTCAACCTGACGCTGCAGCACCTCGAAGACGCCGAGCTGCACGAGGCCGACAACGGCATGGACGGCTGGCAGATGGCGCGCCGCCTGCGGCCCGACCTGGTGCTGCTCGACGTGATGATGCCCGGCGAGCTCGACGGCTTCCAGGTGTGCGAGAAGATCAAGAAGGACCCGGAGCTCGGCCCGGGCACCCGCATCATCCTGCTCACGGCGCGCGCGCAGAAGGAAGACCTCGAGCTCGGCGAGCGCGTGGCCTGCGATGCCTACCTCACCAAGGCGTTCAGCCCGCTCAAGCTGCTCGACCTGGTGGACGACCTGCTGAGTCGCCATGGCTGAAGCGACGCAGGCCAGCCTGCGGGCCATTCTCGACACGGCGGCCGACGCCATCATCGGCGCGTCGGACGAGGCCCGCGTGGTCAGCGTCAATCCCGCGGCCGAGCGCATGTTCGGCCGGCCTTCGGCCGAGTTGCTGGGCCTGGCCCTGGGCGAGCTGCTGCCCGGCCTGGACACCGAGCGGCTGCGCGCCACCATGGCCGACAGCATGCTGATGCACAGCACGCAAAGCCGCGTCGGCCAGCTCGAACTGCAGGCCCTGCGCCACGGCGGCACCGCGTTCCCGGTGGAGCTGCTGCTGGGCGAGATCGCCAACGACGCGCACGTGCGCTACACCTGCATCGTGCGCGACCTCACCGAGGCCAAGTTCACCGAGGAGTACCTCGCGCTCTACAGCCGCGCGGTCGACTGCGCGTTGAACGGCATCTGCATCAGCGATGCGCGCAACTACCCGCAGCCGCTGGTGCACGTGAACCCCGCGTTCAGCCGCATCACCGGCTACGCGCCACACGAGGTGCTGGGCCGCGACACCAGCCTGCTCAACGGCGCGCTCACCGATCCGGACGACCTCGCGCTGCTCGCGCGCACGCTGCAGTCGGGCGGTGAGCTGGGCATCACGCTGCTCAACTACCGCAAGGATGGCAGCCCCTTCCACAACAAGCTCTCGGTCTCGCCGGTGCGCGATTCGCAGGGCCGCATCACGCACTACATCCACGTGATCGAGGACGTGTCGGCGCAGATCGAGGTGAAGCAAAAGCTCATCGAGCGCACGGCACGCCTCAACGCCACCTTCGACCTCAGCCCCGACGGCTTCGTGGTGTTCGACGCCAGCGACACCCTGGTGTCGACCAACCCGGCCTTCCAGGCCATGGCCGGTCCGCTGCCGCCCGAGGTGCGCACGCTCGCGGCTTTCGAGCGCTGGTTCGGCGCGCTGTGCGGCGGGGAAACGCCCGCACTCACGGCCGCCGCCACGGGCGCGGCGGCGCCGCGCGTGTTCCAGCTGCAGCAGCCCGCGCTGCGCGTGCTCGAGTGCGAGGTGCGGCGCACCAAGGGGCTGGTGGCGGAGACCTTCCTGTACTTCCGCGACGTGACCCAGCAGCGCGAGGTTGACCGGCTCAAGAGCGAGTTCCTGGCCACCGCCGCGCACGAACTGCGCACGCCGCTGGCGAGCATCCTGGGCTTCACCGAGCTCATGATCCACCGCCGCTACAGCGACGAGAAACGGCTCGACCTGCTGCAGACGGTGCACCGCCAGGGCAAGCTGCTGGCCAACCTGATCCAGGAGCTGCTCGACCTCTCGCGCATCGAAGCGCGCCAGGGCAAGGACTTCCACATCGTGCCCGCACCGCTCACGGACATCGTGCAGGCCGCGATCCAGGACGCGGCGGGCACCGACCTCGCGCGCAGCGTCACCGTGGGCGAGATCCCTGAGGTGCAGGTGCTGGCCGACGCCGCCAAGATCCAGCAGGCGCTGACCAACCTGCTGAGCAACGCCTTCAAGTACTCGCCCGCGGGCGGGCCGGTGGCGCTCACGGCACGCGTGGAAGCCGGCGCCGACGGCGCGGGCGTCGTGGCCATCGAGGTGCGCGACGAGGGCCTGGGCATGACACCGGTGCAACTGCAGCGCGCCTTCGAGCGCTTCTACCGCGCCGACACCTCGGGCAACATCCCGGGCACCGGGCTGGGGCTGAACTTGGTGAAAGAGATCGTGGAGCTGCACGGCGGCACGGTGTCGCTGGACAGCACCTTCGGCCAGGGCACCACGGCCACGCTGCGCCTGCCGCTGGTGGCGCAGCCCGCAGCGGCTTCGCTGTCGGCGGCCTGAGGGCCTGGGCTCAGTCGGGCAAAAAGAGCGACTGCAGGTCGCTCAGGAAATCGAAGCCGCGCTCGCTCGGGCGCACCCAGCCGGCCTCGCGTTCGAGCCAGCCCTTGGCCTGGGCCTCGTCGAGCGCGCGCTGCACGCTCGACAGCGGCAGGCCGGTGTGGGCCATGAAGTCGGCCAGCGCGAAACCCTCGCGCAGGCGCAGCGCGTTGAGCATGTACTCGAAGGGCAGTTGGGCGCGCGGCACCTCGTCCATGGCCGCGAGCGCATCGCCCGCGAGCGCGCGCTCCATGTACAGCCGCGGCTCGCGGATGCGCACCGTGCGCGCCACGCGGTGCGCGAAGCTGAGCTTGCCGTGCGCGCCCGCGCCGATGCCGATGTAATCGCCGAAGCGCCAGTAGTTGAGGTTGTGGCGGCAGGCGTGGCCGGGCTTCGCGTAGGCCGATACCTCGTAGCGCTGCAGGCCGCTCTCGCCGGTGAGCGCGGTGATGCGGTCGAGCATGTCGTAGGCGGTGTCCTCGTCGGGCAGCGCGGGCGGGAACTTGGCGAAGTAGGTGTTGGGCTCGAGCGTGAGGTGGTAGACCGACAGGTGCGGCGGCGCGTACGACAGCGCGGTGCGCAGGTCGGTCTCGAGCTGGGCGAGCGTCTGGCCCGGCAGCGCATACATCAGGTCGAGGTTGAAGGTGTCGAACACCTGCGCGGCCTCGTCGAGCGCGGCGCGCGCCTGGCGGCCGTCGTGCACGCGGCCCAGGGCCTTGAGGTGTTCGTCGTTGAAGCTCTGCACGCCCACCGACAGGCGCGTGACACCGGCCTGGCGGAAGGCGCGGAAGCGGTCCTTCTCGAAGGTGCCGGGGTTGGCTTCGAGCGTGATCTCGGCGTCGGCCTCGAGCGGCAGGCGCGCACGCACGTCGGCGAGCAGGCGGTCGATCGCGTCGGGCGAGAACAGGCTGGGCGTGCCGCCGCCGATGAAAACGCTCACCACCGGCCGGCCCCACACCAGCGGCAGCGTGGCCTCGAGGTCGGCGCGCAGCGCGTCGAGGTAGCGCGCCTCGGGCATGGGCTCGCCAGGCGCGGCGGTGGCGCTCCACTCGTGCGAGTTGAAGTCGCAGTAGGGGCACTTCTTCAGGCACCAGGGCAGGTGGATGTAGAGCGACAGCGGCGGCAGCGCCGTGAGCTGCAGCGTGCCCGGGCGCATCCAGTGGCGCGGGTCGTGCCGCGCGTGGACCTCGCTCATGCCGCGGGCGCGAACCAGCGCTCGCGCATCAGGGCCAGCATGGCGCGTGCGGCCTGGCCACGGTGGCTGTGGTGGTTCTTCACCGCGGGGTCGAGCTGTGCAAAGGTCTGACCCAGCGCGGGGATGAACATCACCGGGTCGAAGCCGAAGCCGTGCTCGCCGATGCGCTCGCGCGCGATCAGGCCGGGCGCTCGGCCCGTGGCCACGAGCGGCTCGGGGTCGTCGGCATGGCGCAGCGCCACCAGCGTGCTCACGAGTGCGGCGCGGCGGTCGTCCACGCCGCGCATCTGCTCGAGCAGCGCGGTCACGTTGTGGTCGTCGCCCTTGGGCAGGCCGTGCTGCGTGGCGTAGTAGGCGGTGTCCACGCCGGGCAGGCCGCCGAAGGCCTCCACGCACAGGCCGGCGTCGTCGGCCAGCGCGGGCAGGCCGCTCAGGCGCGACGCGTGGCGCGCCTTGGCCAGCGCGTTTTCCACGAAGGTGCGGTGCGGCTCGGGCGCTTCGGGAATGCCCAGCTCGGACTGCCGCACGAGCTGCACGCCCAGCGGGGCGAACAGGGCCTGCAGTTCGGCGAGCTTGCCCGCGTTGTTCGACGCCAGGACCAGCTTCATGCGGCCAGCGCGGCCTTCTGCAGGGCCACGAGTTCGGCGATGCCCTTGTCGGCCAGGGCGAGCAGCGCGTCCATCTCGCGGCGCGTGAAGGCCGCGCCTTCGGCCGTGCCCTGCACCTCCACGTAGTGGCCGGCGCCGGTCATCACCACGTTCATGTCGGTGTCGCAGGCCGAGTCTTCCACGTATTCCAGATCGAGCAGCGGCACGCCGCCCAGGATGCCCACGGAGATCGCGGCCACGTGGTCGCGGATGGGCGAGGCGCCGAGCTTGCTGTCGGCGATCAGGCGGTTCACCGCGTCCTGCGCGGCCACGAAGGCGCCCGTGATGGCCGCGGTGCGCGTGCCGCCGTCGGCCTGCAGCACGTCGCAGTCGAGCGAGATGGTGCGCTCGCCAAGCGCCTTGAGGTCGAACACGGCGCGCAGCGAGCGGCCGATCAGGCGCTGGATCTCCTGCGTGCGCCCGCTCTGCTTGCCCTTGGCGGCCTCGCGGTCGCTGCGGGTGTGGGTGGCGCGCGGCAGCATGCCGTATTCGGCCGTGACCCAGCCTTCGCCACTGCCGCGCTTGTGCGGCGGCACTTTTTCTTCGACCGATGCGGTGCACAGCACCTTGGTGTTGCCGAACTCGATGAGCACCGAGCCTTCGGCGTGCATGGTGTAGCCGCGGGTGATGCGCACCGGGCGCAGGGCATCGGCGGCCCGTTGGCCGGGTCGGGAAGCAACCGTCATGGGAAAAACCTCGAGAGAGGAAGCCGAAGGCTCAGGAGTTGCGCGCCGCTGCGGTGCGCTGGATGGCCGCGTTGATCTCGGCGATCGAGCGCTCGATGGCGGCGTCGTCCAGGTCTTCGATGGTGGGGTCGGGTACGCCCGACTGGATGGTGGAGGCGAACACGCCGTCTTCGATGTCGTCGGTGGAGACGCGCGTGCTCTGGTATTCGTCGGCCGTTTCCCATTCCATGGCGAGCACGGTCACGTTGTCGCAGCGCGCGCCGCCGCGGCGCAGCGCGGTCTCGACGAGTTCGGGGATCGCCTGTTCAAGCGGGTGCGCGGCCAGCTCCTTGACGATCTCGTCGTCTTCGACCGTGCCCCAGAGGCCATCGGAGCACAGCAGCACGCGATCGCCCTGCATCAGTTGCACGGGGCCCGAGAGGTCATACACGGGTTTGGCCGGCGAGCCCAGGCAGGTGAACAGGATGTTGCGGTTGATGTGCTCGGTGGCTCGGCCCAGGTGCTGCTGCTGCTCCATGTAGGAGTGATCGCGCGTGCGCGTGAGCAGCTCGCCGTCGCGCACGATGTACAGGCGCGAATCGCCGCAGTGCACCCAGTGGATGTGGCCACGCTCCATCACCGCGGCCACGAGCGTGGTGCGTGGCGTGTCGAGCATGCCCTTCTCGGCGGCGTAGCGGATGATCTGGTGGTGCGCGGCCATGAGCGCGCTCGAGAGGAACTCGGGCACCTCGCGCACCGTGGGGTTGGCGGCCTTCTGGAAGTACGCCGACAGCGTCTGCAGCGCGAGCTGCGCGGCCATGGCGCCTTCGGGGTGGCCCCCCATGCCGTCGGCCAGCACGAACAGGCCGGACTCGCGCGTGTACGCGTAGCCCATGCGGTCTTCGTTGCGTTCGCGGCCGCCCTGGCGGCTGATCTGGTAGACGGAAAACTTCATCGAAACTTGGTGCCCACGTCGGTGGATTTGCGCAGCAGCGACTTCTGCTTGTCCGAGACGATGTTGTCGAACTGCAGGCGCATTTTCTCGGCGACGGTGAGCTTGGTGTAGCTGCGCTCGGTCTCGCGGCTGAGCTCCTTCTGCAGCGCGAACACCGATTGCGGGCGCGACAGCGGATCGAGCGACATGCACCACTCGACGACCTCGATCAGATTGTCGGAGTACACCCCGCGCAGGCGCGACAGCGCGAGCGAGAGGCGGTCTTTCTCGAGGCGCTGCGGCGCGTCGTTGGGCGGGTAGCCCTGCATGCTCGCGTAGATGCAGGCGCCGATGGCGTAGATGTCGGTCCACGGGCCCATGGACGAATCGCGGCGGTACATCTCGGGCGCAGCGAAGCCGGGCGTGTACATGGGGCGGATGAAGTTGCCCTCTTTGCTCAGCACCTCGCGCGCGGCACCGAAGTCGATCAGCACCGCGCGGTTGTCGTCGGTGACGAAGATGTTGGCGGGCTTGATGTCCAGGTGCAGCATCTTGTGCTGGTGCACGATGCGCAGGCCGCGCAGCACCTCGTCATAGAGCGAGCGGATGGTCGATTCGCGGAAGACCTTCTGCTTCTTGAGCTCGCGCGCGGTGATGATGAACTCCTGCAGGGACGAGCCCTCGAGGTAGTTCATGACCATGTAGACGGTTTCGTTCTCGCGGAAGAAGTTGAGCACGCTCACCACCGACTGGTGCGAGATCTGCGCGAGGGCGCGCCCTTCTTCGAAGAAGCTCTTGAGGCCCAGGCGGTAGAGCGAAAGTTTTTCGGGCTGCACCTGCGGCAGCAGCTCGCCGGGCGCGCGCGAGGCCAGCGACGACGGCAGGTATTCCTTGACCGCGACCTGCTGGCCTTCGGTGTCGACCGCGAGGTAGACCACGCCAAAACCGCCGGCAGCGAGTTTGCGAACGATGCGATAGCCGCCGATCACCGTGTCGGGCGGCAAGGGTGCGGGTTTGACCTTTGACATAATTCGATCGGTTTCCGAAACGCCCCGTTTTGGACCTCCAACACCGACCGGCCCAGAGCGATGGCAGTTTACAGCATGACCGGATACGCCACCGCCCAGCAAGGCGGCGCATCCCCACCGGCCGCCCACGATGCGGGACCATCCGTCGGTGTCGAAATCCGCTCGGTCAACAGCCGCTTCCTCGACCTCACCTTCAAGCTGCCCGAAGAGCTTCGCGGCGCCGAGCCCGTGCTGCGCGAACAGCTCACGCAGGCGCTCAAGCGCGGCAAGGTCGAATTGCGCGCCTGGTTCGAGCAGCGCGGCGACGCGGGCACCCGGGCGCCGTCGAGCGCTGAACTGCAGCGCCTGGTGAGCGCCCAGGACGCGATCCGCGCCTGGCTGCCCCAGGCCGCCCCGCTCTCGGTGGCCGAGGTGATCGGCCTGAGCGCGCGCGGCACGCCGCTGCCGGCCGACGCGCAAGACCGCGTGGCCGCCGTCGCGGCGAGCGCCATTGCCCAGCTGATCGAGGCCCGGGCCCGCGAAGGCGCGCGCCTGGCGGGCATGCTGCACGACCGCACGGCCCAGCTGCGCACGCTCGCCCGGGCCGCCGAACCCCTGATTCCCCAGCTCGTGACGCAGCAGCGCCAGCGCTTCCTCGACCGCTGGAACGAAGCCCTGGGCGCCGACGCGAGCGGTGCCGTGGCGAACAGCGAGGTCGCGCGCGACCGGGCCCTGGCTGAGGCCACGGCCTTCGCGATCCGCATCGACGTGGCCGAAGAGCTCACCCGGCTCGCCTCGCACCTCGACGAGATCGACCGCCTGATCCAGCGCGGCGGCGACATCGGCAAGCGGCTCGATTTCCTGATCCAGGAACTGCACCGCGAAGCCAACACCCTGGGCTCGAAGTCCTCGAGCCTGGAGCTCACGCGCATTTCGGTCGACATGAAAGTGCTCATCGAACAGATGCGCGAGCAGGTGCAGAACCTTGAGTGAATCCCCGATGGAATACCCCGGCAACCTGTTCGTCGTCGCCGCGCCCAGCGGCGCCGGCAAGTCCAGCCTCGTGAAGGCGCTGATGGAGCTCGACTCGCGCGTGCAGCCCTCGGTCTCGCACACCACCCGCGCCCCGCGCGGCCAGGAGGTGCACGGCCGCGAGTACTACTTCGTGAGCCAGGACACCTTCGACCAGATGGTGCTCCAGGGCGGCTTCGTGGAATGGGCGCAGGTGCACGGCAACCGCTACGGCACCTCCAAGCAGGCGCTTGAGCAGCGCATCAAGCAAGGCGCCGACGTGATCCTGGAGATCGACTACCAGGGCGCGATCCAGGTCAAGCGCATCTTCCCGAATGCGGTGCTGGTCTTCATCCTGCCCCCGAGCTGGGAAGAGCTGCGCTCGCGCCTGGAGCGCCGCGCCGAAGACAGCGCCGACGTGATCGAGGTGCGGCTGCAGAACGCCGCCAACGAGATGGCCCATGCCAAGGAATTCGACTTCGTTATAATCAACGAGCTTTTCGAACGGGCCTTGTTCGACCTCAAAGCCATCGTTCACGCGCAGCGCCTCAAATACGCGGCCCAGCGCAACGCCCGCAGCGACACCTTCCGGGCCCTCAACATCACCTGAATTTCCGGAGCCCCGCCATGGCACGCATCACCGTTGAAGACTGTCTGGAAAAGATCCCCAACCGCTTCCAGCTCGTGCTGGCCGCGACCTACCGCGCCCGCATGCTGAGCCAGGGCCACTCGCCCAAGATCGAGAGCAAGAACAAGCCGGGCGTGACCGCCCTGCGCGAGATCGCCGAAGGCAAGGTCGGCCTCGAGATGCTCAAGAAAGTGCCGGTCTGAGCGACCCGCGCTCCCGCTGAAAGGCACCGCGACGCGGTGCCTTTTTGTTTGGATCTCCGGGCCGATCTCGGTGGCGCGCTACAGTTACAGGATGATGTCTCCCGTCGACGGCACCCTAGCTCCCCCGCCCCACGACGCCGCCAGCGCGGCGGCGAGCGCCGCGGCGGCCAGCTTCGCCGCCTTGCTGGGCAAGCTCGACTACCTCGGCGCGCACGACATCGAGAGCATCCGCCAGGCCTACCGCTTCGCCGACGAGGCCCACCTGGGCCAGCTGCGCAAGAACGGCGACCCCTACATCACCCACCCGATCGCGGTCGCGGCGCAGTGCGCCGAATGGAAGCTCGACGCCCAGGCCCTGATGGCCGCGCTGATGCACGACGCGATCGAAGACTGCGGCGTGACCAAGCAGGAACTCGTGGAACGCTTCGGCGCACCGGTGGCCGAACTGGTGGACGGCCTCACCAAGCTCGAGCGGCTCGAGTTCTCGTCGCGCGAGCAGAACCAGGCCGAGTCCTTCCGCAAGATGCTGCTGGCCATGGCCAAGGACGTGCGGGTCATCCTGATCAAGCTCGCCGACCGCACCCACAACATGCGCACCATGGGCGACATGCCGCGCAGCAAGTGGCAGCGCATCAGCACCGAAACGCTCGAGATCTACGCGCCCATCGCCCACCGGCTGGGCCTGAACTTCACCTACCGTGAGCTGCAGGACCTCTCGTTCCGCTTTCTGCACCCCTGGCGCTACGAGGTGCTGGCCAAGGCGCTGGAGCGCGCCCGCAGCCGCCGCAAAGACCTGATCGCGCGCGTGCAGCGCGAGCTCGAAGACGCTTTCGCCGCGCACGGCATGCCGGTGCGCATCCTGGGCCGCGAGAAGACGCTCTACTCCGTCTACCGCAAGATGGACAGCAAGCACCTGTCGTTCGCGCAGGTGACCGACATCTACGGCTTTCGCATCGTCGTGCCCGAGCTCACCGACTGCTACACCGGCCTGGGCCTGCTGCACCAGCTCTACAAGCCGCTGCCCGGCAAGTTCCGCGACTACGTGGCCATTCCCAAGCTCAACGGCTACCAGTCGCTGCACACCACGCTGGTGGGGCCGTTCGGCACCAACATCGAGTTCCAGCTGCGCACCCACAGCATGGACGTGGTGGCCGAATCGGGCGTGGCCGCACACTGGCTCTACAAGGCCAACGAACCGGGCAGCGACACCTCGCAGCGGCTGGGCACGCAGTGGCTGCAGTCGCTGCTCGACATCCAGCAGGAAACGCACGACGCGAGCGAGTTCTGGGACCACATCAAGATCGACCTCTTCCCCGACGCGGTCTACGTGTTCACGCCCAAGAGCAAGATCCTCGCGCTGCCGCGCGGCGCCACGCTGGTCGACTTCGCCTACGCCATCCACAGCGACGTGGGCCACCACGCCGTGGGCGGCCGCATCAACGGCGAGCAGCGCCCGCTGCGCGCCGAGCTCTCCAACGGCGACGTGGTCGAGGTGATCACCGACGACAAGGCGGAACCCAACCCGGCCTGGCTCTCGTTCGTGAAAACCGGCCGCGCGCGCTCCAAGATCCGCCACCACCTCAAGGCGATCGCGCAGGAAAAATCGCTCGAGCTCGGCGAACGCATGCTGGGCCAGGCGCTGCGCTCCGAAGGCATCGCGCAACTGCCGGCCGAAGACGGCGAGCACGCCGCGGTCTGGGACAAGCTGCTGCGCTTCACCGGCAGCAAGAACCGTGCGGAGCTGCTGTCCGACATCGGCATGGGCCGGCGCATCGCGAGCATGGTGGGCAAGAAGCTCGCGGTGCTGCTGGCCGAGACCGGCCTCAAGCCCGACGCGGTGCTGATCAGCCGCGAGCGCTACGACACCGGCCGCGAAGAAACCCTTTCGCAAGGCGTGGTCACGCTCGACGGCAGCGAAGGCATGTCGGTGCAGTACGCGCCCTGTTGCCGCCCCATTCCGGGCGATCGCATCGTGGGCTACCTGGGCCGCGGCGAAGGCCTGGTGGTGCACGCCGAAGACTGCCCCACGGCCCGGCGCCTGCGCGGGCGCGACGCCGAGCGCTTCATCGAGGTGGAATGGGCCGACGAGCCCGTGCGCTCGTTCGATACCACGGTGGTGGTGACGGTCACCAACGGCAAGGGTGTGCTCGCGCGCGTGGCCTCGGCGATCGCCACGGCCGAGGCCGACATCACGCACGTGGACATGGGCGAAGACCCCGCGCAAACGGCCACCGACATCCGCTTCTCGGTGGCGGTGCGCGACCGCCAGCACCTGGCCGACGTGCTGCGCAGCCTCAAGCGCACGCCCTCGGTGATCAAGGCGCAGCGCTACAAGGCCACCCCCAAGCCCTGAGCGATCAGGCGCCGGGCGCGGGGTAGCGCACCTCGAGCACCTCGAGCTCCTGCAGGCCGCCGGGCACCGCAAGCTTCACCACGTCGCCCACGCGCGCCTTGAGCAGCGCGCGCGCCACCGGCGAGACCCAGCTCACCTGGCCCTGGGTGTTGTCGGCCTCGTCGGTGCCCATGATGGTCACGGTGGTCTCGCGGCCGGTTTCGTCGGCATAGGTCACGGTGGCGCCGAAGAAGACCTGGTCGTTGCCGTGGTGCAGCGAGGGGTCGACCACCTCGGCGATCTCCAGCCGCTTGGTGAGGAAGCGGATGCGCCGGTCGATCTCGCGCAGGCGCTTCTTGCCGTAGAGGTAGTCGCCGTTTTCCGAGCGGTCGCCGTTCTTGGCGGCCCAGTGCACGGCCTCGACCACCTTGGGCCGCTCCTCGTCCATCAGCGTGAGCAGCTCGCGGCGCAGGCGTTCGTAGCCCTGGCGCGTGACGTAGTTCTTGCCACCGGGCGTGGCGATGGCGGCCCCGCCATCGGCGTCATCGTCGTCGTGCTCGGTTTCGCGGGTGAAGGCCTTGCTCACGGAAGAACCCAACAGGTGAAGCGAGGGGGCAAAGAAAAAGCCCTGCAGCTTGTGGCTGCAGGGCTTCTATGGTGGCGCGGCTGGCAGGAATCGAACCCACGACCCCTTGGTTCGTAGCCAAGTACTCTATCCAGCTGAGCTACAGCCGCGAAGCCTTGAAGTATAGCAGCATTTTTTCGCGTTTCTTTTGCTGCACCCCTTTTTGGTAGGCCGTGTTGGGCTTGAACCAACGACCAAAGGATTATGAGTCCTCTGCTCTGACCAACTGAGCTAACGGCCCGGGAGCGCGCGATTGTAGGTGCGCGTGCGTGCGCGCCGCCTCACTCGGTGTGGCTGAGCGCGTTGCTCACGAGCTTGGCCGTCACGTCCACGATCTGGATCATGCGGTCGTAGGGCATGCGCTGCGGGCCGATCACGCCCAGGGTGCCCACCACCTGGCCGTCGACCTCGTAGGGCGCGGTCACGATGGACAGGTCTTCAAAGGGCACGACCTGGCTTTCGCCGCCGATGTAGATGCGCACGCCGTCGGCCTGGGTGGACACGTCGAGCAGGCGTACCAGCTGCGTCTTCTGCTCGAAGAGGTCGAACAGGCGGCGCAGGTTGCCCAGGTCGCTGCTGAATTCGCTCACCGACAGCAGGTTGCGCTCACCGGCCACCACCACCTCGTCCTGCTCGGCCGGTTGCGCGCCGATGTCCACCGCCTGCTTCATGAGGTCGGCGATCTCGCCGCGCAGCGCTTCCAGTTCGGTCTTGAGGCGCTCGCGCACGGCCTCGATGGTCAGGCCCGCGTAGTGCGAGTTGAGGAAGTTCGAGGCCTCCACCAGTTGCGACTGGCTGAAGTTGGCCTGCGTCTGGATGATGCGGTTCTGCACCTCGCCCTCGGGCGAGACGATGATGACCAGCACACGCCGCTCGGACAGGCTCAGGAATTCGATGTGGCGGAACACCGAGGCGCGCCGCGGCGCCATCACCACACCCACGAACTGCGACAGGCTCGACAGCAGGTGCGCGGCCTGGCTGATCACGCGCTGGGGCGACTCGATGCCCGGCGCGGCAATGGCCGAGACGGTGGGGATCTCGTCGCGCCGCACGGTGAGCATGGTGTCCACGAACAGCCGGTAGCCGCGCGCGGTGGGAATGCGCCCGGCCGAGGTGTGCGGGCTGGCGATCAGGCCGAGCTCCTCGAGGTCGCTCATCACGTTGCGCACGGTGGCGGGCGAGAGCTCAAGCCCCGCGGCCTTGGCTAGCGTGCGCGAGCCCACGGGTTGGCCGTCGGCGATGTAGCGTTCCACCAGCGCCTTGAGCAGCAGCTTCGAGCGATCGTCCAGCATGCCGAAGATTCTACGGAAGGCCTCTCACGCCGCGTTCATGGCAGGGGAATGCACGGGGCATATCGCCATGGGCCTATGTTGTAATTTGCGCATGAATGCCCCCCACCTGCCGCGCGCCCTTGCGCCCAAGGCCCTTCGCCCGCTGCGCTTCGAGCAGGTGGTGATCGTGGGCAAGTACCAGGCGCCCGGCGCGCGCAACGCGGTCGAGGAGATCGCGCAGTTCCTCATGGCCGAGGGCTGCGATGTCTCGCTGGAGCTGCAGACCGCGCTCAACACCGGCATCACCGATCACCCCACTATCGACGTGGCCGGCATCGACTGCCACACGCAGCTCGCGCTCGTGGTGGGCGGCGACGGCACCTTGCTGGGCATCGGCCGCCAGATGGCGCGCCACGGCGTGCCGCTGGTGGGCATCAACCAGGGCCGCCTGGGTTTCATCACCGACATTCCCTTCGACAGCTACCGCGAGGTGCTGCGTCCCATCCTGCGCGGCGAGTACCAGGAAGAGGCGCGCAGCCTCATGGCCGCCAGCGTGTGGCGCGACGGCCGCTGCGTGTTCGAGGCCACCGCGCTCAACGACGTGGTGGTCAACCGCGGCGCGGTCGCCAGCATGATCGAGCTGCGCGTGGAAATCGACGGCCACTTCGTGGCCAACCAGCGCGCCGACGGCCTGATCATCGCGTCGCCCACGGGCTCCACCGCCTATGCCCTGTCGGCCGGCGGCCCGCTCATGCACCCCGACATCGGCGGCTGGGTGATGGTGCCGATCGCGCCGCACACGCTGTCCAACCGGCCGGTGGTGCTGCCCTCTCACAGCGAGATCGCGATGGAGATCGTGGCCGGCCGCGACGCCAGCGCGAGCTTCGACATGCAGTCGTTCGCCAGCCTGCTGCACGGCGACCGCGTCGTGGTGCGACGCTCCGAGCATTCGCTGCGCCTGCTGCACCCGGTGGGCTGGAACTACTTCGACACGCTGCGGCGAAAACTGCACTGGAACGAAGGGGCCTGAGCGCCCGGTGACAATCGCGCTGTTCATTCACCGCCCTTGCCATGAGCCTTCGCCGCATCGCCCTGCGCGACTTCGTCATCGTGCCCTCGCTCGACCTCGAACTGGCCGCCGGCTTCGGCGTGCTCACGGGTGAGACCGGCGCGGGCAAGTCCATCCTGATCGACGCGCTGCAGCTCGCACTCGGCGCGCGCGCCGAGGCCGGCGTGGTGCGCGAAGGCGCGGCGCGCTGCGAGATCGCGGCCGAGTTCGACCGCCCCGCCGCGCTGCGCCCCTGGCTCGACGAGCAGGGCTTCGCGGACGACGACACCCTGCTGCTGCGCCGCGTGGTCGACGCCGAGGGCCGCAGCCGCGCCTGGATCAACGGCAGCGCGGCCACGCTGACCCAGTTGCGCCAGGCCGGGGACGCGCTGGTGGATATCCACGGCCAGCACGCCTGGCAAGGCCTCACGCGCGCCGACGCGGTGCGCGGCCTGCTCGACGGTTTTGCCGGCATCGACACCGCGCCGCTCGCCAAGGCCTGGTCGGGCTGGCGCGAGGCCCAGGCCGCGCTCGAGCGCGCGCGCGAGCGCCAGTCCACACTGCGCCAGGAAAGCGAACGCCTGGCCTGGCAGATCGGCGAGCTCGACAAGCTCGCACCGCAGCCCGGCGAATGGGAAGAGCTCAACACGCGGCACGGCCGCCTGGCGAACGCCCAAAGCCTGATCGACGCCACCCAGGCCGCGGTGCACGCGCTCGACGAGGCCGACGACAACGCGGTGGGCCTGATCAACCGCGCCATCGCCGCGCTGCAGGCCCAGGCCCACATCGAGCCCGCCTTTGCCCAGCCGCTCGAGTCGCTGCAGAGCGCCCTGGCCCAGGTGCAGGACGCGGTGCACGAGCTGCACCAGCACCAGCGCCACGCCGAGCTCGACCCCGAGGCGCTCGCCGAGCTCGACCAGCGCCTGTCTCAATGGCTCTCGCTCGCGCGGCGCTTTCGCACCCCCGCCGAAGAACTGCCCGCGCTGCTCGCGCAATGGAAGGCCGAGCTCGCGCAGCTCGACCAGGCGCTCGACATCGACGCCCTCGAACGCGCCGAGGCCAAGGCCCGTGCGGCCTTCGACGCGGCCGCCAAGGCCGTGAGCCAGCAGCGCCAGAAGGCCGCGCCGCGGCTGAGCCAGGCCGTGACCGAGACCATGCAGACCCTGGGCATGGAAGGCGGCCGCTTCGAGGTGGCGCTGCTGCCGCTGGACACGCCGCACGCGCACGGCCGTGAGCAGGTGGAGTTCCGCGTGGCGGGCCACGCGGGCAGCACGCCGCGGCCCGTGGCCAAGGTGGCCTCGGGCGGTGAGCTGTCGCGCATCGCGCTGGCGATCGCGGTCATCACGAGCCGGCTCGGCCACGCGCCCACGCTGATCTTCGACGAGGTCGACGCCGGCATCGGCGGCGCCGTGGCCCACACCGTGGGCCGGCTCATGCGCCAGCTTGGCAAAGACCGCCAGGTGCTGGCCGTGACCCACCTGGCCCAGGTGGCCGCCTGCGCCGATCACCACCTGCTGGTGGCCAAACAGGTGCGCGAGGGCCGCACGCAAAGCACGGTGCAGCCCATCGAACACGACACGCGCGTGCGCGAACTCGCGCGCATGCTGGGCGGCAACGACCGCTCCGACGTGTCGCTGGCGCACGCGCGCGAACTGCTCTCTGCCTGACCATGGCCGCCGCTTCCGCCGCCGTCACCGAACTCGTGGTCATCACGGGCATGTCGGGCTCGGGCAAGTCCGTGGCGCTGACCGCGCTCGAAGACGTGGGCTTCTACTGCGTCGACAACCTGCCGCCCGAGCTGCTCGAATCCTTCGTCGAACTCGAACGCAACCACAGCGCGCCCAAGGTGGCGATCGCCATGGACGTGCGCAGCGCCTCGTCGCTGCCCGGGCTGCCGCGGCGCCTCGCGGCGCTGCGCAACGCCGACCTGCACCTCACCACGCTGTTCCTCGACTCGACCACCGACACCCTGGTGCGCCGCTTCTCGGAAACGCGCCGCCTGCACCCGCTGTCGCTCAACAGCGCGCACGACCAGCACCGCGCGCTCACCGACGCCATCGAGCACGAGCGCGAGCTGCTGGCCGAGCTGCGCGAGCAGGCCCTGGTGCTCGACACCAGCCTGGTGCGGCCCGCGCAGCTGCGCAGCCAGGTCAAGGAGCTCGTGGGCGCCACGCACACGCCGCTCACGCTGGTGTTCGAATCCTTCGCGTTCAAGCGCGGCATTCCCATGGACGCCGACTTCGTGTTCGACGTGCGCATGCTGCCCAACCCGCACTACGAACCCGAGCTGCGCCCCATGACCGGGCGCGACGCGCCCGTGGCCGCCTTCCTCGCGGCCAGCCACGAGGTGGTGGCGATGGAAAACCAGATCCACGCCTTCCTCGACCACTGGCTGCCGCTGATGATGCGCGACCACCGAAGCTACGTCACCGTGGCCATCGGCTGCACCGGCGGTCAGCACCGCTCGGTCTATCTGGTGGAGCGCCTGGCGGGACAGTTCGGCACCCGGTGGGTGACGCGGGTGCGCCACCGCGAGGCCGATCACTGGGGCAAGGGCTGATCGCGCAGGACCTGCAGCAGGCCGCGCACCGGCGTGGGCAGGCCCAGGGCCAGGGCTTCGGTCCACGGCACCCATTGCCCGGGCACGCCGGGCGCGGCGTCGGCCGGCAGCGGCAGCCGC
This sequence comes from Hydrogenophaga sp. T2, assembly GCF_049843535.1. NCBI lineage: Bacteria > Pseudomonadati > Pseudomonadota > Betaproteobacteria > Burkholderiales > Comamonadaceae > Hydrogenophaga > Hydrogenophaga sp. T2. Next base: position 26,339 of record NZ_JBBHZJ010000003.1, read on the forward strand.
TGCGGCAGCAGTTCGAGCTCGCGGTGCGTGAGGCTGTGCGACACGGGTGAGCCTGGCTCCAGCCGCGCGGCCCGATCACCGAGCGCCGCGTGCAGCGCGTCTTCGCTGGCGAACACCGGCGGCGCGTAGAGCCCGGCCCAGATGCCACGCTCGGGCCGGCGCTGCAGCCAGACCGCGTCGGCCCGCACCGCCAGCAGCAGCCACCAGCGCTCGAAGCGCCGCACCCCCTTGCGCGTCTTGACCGGGAAGCGCGCCGGGTCGCCGCTCATGCGCGCGGCACAGAGATCCACCATGGGGCAGACCACGCAGGCCGGCTTGCTGCGCGTGCACAGCGTGGCGCCCAGGTCCATCAGGCCCTGGGTGTAAGCGGCCATGTCGTCGCCCTCGGGCGCTTCGGGCAGCAAGGCCTGGGCGTGCGCCCAGAGCGCGCGCTGCGCGGCCGCCTCGGCCACGTCGCCCTCGAAAGCCAGCACGCGCGACAGCACGCGCCGCACGTTGCCGTCGAGGATGGACACGCGCTCGCCGAAGCAGAACGCGGCGATGGCGGCCGCGGTGGACGCGCCGATGCCAGGCAGCGTCTGGAGTTCGGTGGCGGTGCGCGGAAACTGCCCGCCGTGCTGCGCCACCACCGCCTGCGCGCAGCGGTGCAGGTGGCGCGCGCGGCTGTAGTAGCCCAGGCCGCTCCAGAGCGCCATCACGTCGTCCAGGGGTGCGGCGGCCAGCGCGGCCACGTCGGGGAAACGTTCGAGAAAACGCGGGTAGTAGCCCAGCACCGTGGACACCTGCGTCTGCTGCAGCATGATTTCGGACAGCCACACGCGGTAAGGATCGCGCGTGCCCTGCCAGGGCAGGCCGTGGCGGCCCGAGGCGCGCTGCCACGCGATCAGGCGCGGCGCAAAGGCCGACGGCAGCGCCGTCATGCCACCAGGGCTTCGTCGGCGGGTTCGTCTTCGGAGGCCGCCATGAGCTGCTCGGTGAGCTCACCGAACTTGGCCTCGAGCTGGTTGAGCGCGGCCTGCTGCGCCTGCAGTTCGCGGATGCGCTCGTCGAGCCCGCTCGCGGCCTGCTGGATGCGCGACACCGCCTCGATGCGGCGCGTGAAATTGCGGCGGCGCTCGCGCAGCTGCGCGTCGAGCTGGGCCGCGGCCGACTTGTTCCAGAGCTCGACCTCGTTCACCGCGGTGTCGTAGACCACGCGAAGGCGGCTCATGAGCGCGCGCGCCAGGCGCTCGGCGAACTCGGGCTGGGCCAGGCGCAACGCATTGCCCAGGCTCAGGTACTGCAGGTGGCTTTTCTCGATCAGATCGAGGTCTTTGCGGTAGGCGGCGAGCTGCGGGCCGCTGGGCGCCTGCAGCGAGAAGCCGTACTCGGCGTTGAGGCTCTTGAAGCTGCCCTCGAGCATGGACTGGATCTCGCCTGCCATGCGGTCGGCCTTGTCGAGGTCTTCGCGCAGGCGGTCGAAGGTGTGGTCGTAGGCGCGGCGCACGCCGAGCTTGATGCCCGGGCTCTTGAGCTGCTTGGCCAGCGCGGCCACTTCGGCCTTCAGGTGCGAGGGGCTGAGCAGCGCGAACAGGTCCTTGAGCAGGCGCAGGTGAACCGAGCGCACGGCCTGGATCTTGGCGCCGCTGGCGTCGAAGTCGGCCTGCTCCTGCTCGATGCGCAGCCGCATCTGCTTGATGACGCCCGCATTCTTGCCGCGCAGGCCGTCGAGCTCCTGGATCTGTTCGACCAGGTCGCGCAGGCGCGCGCGCACCATGCGGCCCGCTTCGCCGCGCAGCGCGTCCACACCGGCCGACACGGCCGCGCTCAGGATGCGCCGGCGCTGGGCGAGCAAACGGTCGCCCAGCGCGTGTTCGAGGTCGAGCAGCTGGCTGGCCTTGAGCAGTTCGTCGTCGCGGTTGACCTTGGCGAGCAGGCCCTTTTGCGCGGACACCGCGAGCACCTGCTCCATCGGCACGCCGAGGATCTCGGCCGAATCGGCGCGCTGGGCCGCGATCTGCAATTGCACCTGCTCGGGCGAACTCAGCGCGTCCCAAAGGGTGTCGATCTTGTTGAGCACCACCAGGCGCGAGGCCTGGCCGTCGCCCAGCGAGCCCAGGTGCTGGCGCCAGATGCCGAGGTCGGACTTGGTCACGCCCGCGTCGGCCGCGAGGATGAACACCACCGCGTGCGCCTGCGGCAGCAGGCTCACCGTGAGCTCGGGCTCGGCGCCGATGGCGTTGAGGCCCGGCGTGTCGAGGATGACCAGGCCCTGCTTGAGCAGCGGGTGCGCCATGTTGATGAGCGCGTGCCGCCAGCGCGGCACCTCGACCAGGCCGTCGGCGCCCGGCAGCGGGTTGTCTTCGGGGATCTCGTCGTGCCAGAAACCCAGGGCACGGGCTTCGTCCACGGGCACGCGGCGCACCTCGGCCACCTTGTGGATGGCCTTGGCGAGCTGTTTGGGGTCGTTGACGTCGAGGTCGACGCGCTCCCACTTGTTCGGGGCGTTGCGCCAATCGAGCAGCGATTGCGGCTGCAGGCGCGTTTCAATGGGCAGCAGGCGCAGGCAGGGCGGCAGCTCGGCGTCGTAGGCGAGCTCGGTGGGGCACATGGTGGTGCGCCCGGCGCTGGCCGGCATGATGCGGCGACCGTAGCCCGCGAAGAAGACCGCATTGATGAGCTCGGACTTGCCGCGCGAGAACTCGGCCACGAAGGCCACGGTGATCTTGTCGTTCTTGACCTGCGCGTGCAGCTGGTCGAGGCGCTCGCGAACGCCGGGCTCCATCAGCTCGTGATCGATCAGCCATTCGGACAACAGCTTCAGGCGCAAGGCAAACTGCTTGCGCCATGCACCGTGTTGATCGAGGGCCTGGATGAAGCTCATGGGCGGGTGGTTGGGGCGATTGGTCAATATAGCACCCGGCTTTTCTGCCGAGGCCGGGCGGTCAGACACAAGGTCAGGGACGCTGACAGAGCGGGCAGTAATAGGTGGACCGCTGGCCCTGGCGCAGGCTGCGAATGGGGGTGGCGCACACGCGGCAGGGCTGGCCCGCGCGGTCGTAGACCATGGCGTCGAGCTGGAAGTAGCCGCTCTGCCCCTCGGCGCTCGAGAAATCGCGCAGGGTGCTGCCGCCCAGGGCCAGCGCGCGCTGCAGCACGTCGACGATGGCGCGGTGCAGCCGGGCCGCGCGCGGCCGGCTGATGCGATCGGCCCGGGTGGTGGGGCGGATGCCCGCGAGGAACAAGGCCTCGCTGGCGTAGATGTTGCCCACCCCGACCACGATGTCGCCCGCGAGCAGCACCTGCTTGATCGACGCGCGGCGCATCTGGAGCGATCGGTGGAAGGCCAGCGGGTCAAAGCCCGCTTCGAGCGGCTCCACGCCCAGGCCGTCGAGCAGCTTGCGCGCGCGGGTGTCGTCGAGCGAAGGCACGTGCACCACGGCGCCGAAGCGGCGCGGGTCGTGCAGGCGCAGCAGGCCGCGGCTGGTGTGCATCTCGAAGTGATCGTGCGCGCCGGGCGGCGGCAGGGCCGCGGCGAACTGCAGGCTGCCCGACATGCCCAGGTGCAGCAGCAGCCAGCCCGCGTCGAGCTGCACCAGCAGGTATTTGCCGCGCCGCTGCACGGCCTGCACGCGCCGCCCGACCAGACCGTCGGGCGCGCAGCCCAGGGGCCAGCGCAGCGGCTTGCCCAGGCGCACGCGCTCGACGCTGGCGCCGGCAATGCGGTCCGCAAAACTGCGGCGCGTGACCTCGACTTCGGGCAGTTCAGGCACAGGACAGACAGGGGTTGGCCCGCCGGGGAACGCGGCGGTGGGGAATCGGATCCAGAGCCCCAAAGCCCCGGAACCCAACGATTATCATGGCCCGATGAAAGCCCTCCAGCGTCCTCGACGTGCCCGTCCTTCCCTGCTCGCGCTGGCCCTGGCGGCCGGTCTGGGCCTGAACCAGGGCGCCCAGGCCCAGGCGCCCGCAGCCGCCGCCGCAGCGGCCCCGGCTCCGGCTCCGGCCAACTCAGCGCTCGACGCAATGCTCTTCTACCAGTTGCTGCTGGGCGAGCTCAACGTCGCGGGGGGTGATCCGGGCGCCGGGTTTTCGCTGATCCTCGACGCCGCGCGCCGGCAGAAGGACCCCGATCTGTTCAAGCGCGCGGTGAACATCGCGCTGCAGGGCCGCTCGGGCGAATCGGCGCTGGCCGCCGCGCGCGCCTGGGCCCAGGCGATCCCTGGCAGCAACGAGGCCGACCGCTACCTGCTTCAGATCCTGCTCGCGCTCGACCGGTCCGCGGAAACCGCCTCGGTGCTGCGCTCGGTGCTGCAGTCCACGCCGGCCGAGGGGCGCAACGAGGCCATCAACGCCATTCCCCAGACCTATGCGCGCGCCAGCGACAAGGCGCAGGCCCTGGCCGCCGTGCGCGAGGCGCTGACCCCCTTTCTGAGCCAGCCCGCGTACGGCGCCTCGGCCTGGACCACCATCGGCCGCATGGAGCGCGCGCAGGGCCGCAACGCCGCCGCGGTGGACGCCGCGCGACGCGGCCATGCGATCGAGCCGGCCTCGCCGTACCCGGCGCTGCTGGCGCTCGAACTGCTCGAAGACGGGCAGGCCGAGGTCGAACCCGTCATCCGCCAGCAGATCGACGCGTCGCGCAATGCCACGCCGCGCGACTTCGGCGTGGCCGTGGCCTACGCGCGCGTGCTGCTCGACCTGCAGCGCCTGCGCGACGCGCGCGTGCAGCTCGAGCGGCTCACCACGCGCGCGCCCGAGCAGGCCGAGCCCTGGCTGCTGCTGGGCACGCTGCAGGTGCAGGACCGCGCCTACGACGCCGCCACGCTCTCGCTGCAGACCTTCATCGGCCTGGTGGGCGCGAGCACCGACGAGCGCACGCAACGCGGCCTCACGCAGGCCTACCTGCTGATGGCCGAGATCGCCGAGAAACGCGAAGACTTCGTCGCCGCCAACGCCTGGATCGACCGCATCGACAACCCCGAAGACATCATGGCTGCGCAGTTGCGCCGCGCCTCGGTGATGGCGCGCCAGGGCCGCATGACCGAAGCGCGCCAGATGCTGCGCGCGCTGCCCGAGCGCCGGCCCGCCGACGCGCGCCTCAAGCTCATCGGCGAAGCCCAGCTGCTGCGCGAATTCAAGGACTACAAGGGCTCGTACGAGGTCTACGGCGAGGCCTTCAAGCGCTTTCCGCAGGAACCCGAGCTGCTCTACGACCAGGCCCTGATGGCCGAGCGCGCCGGCCTCAACGACGAGATGGAGCGGCTGCTGCGCCAGCTCATCGCCGTCAAGCCCGACCACCACCACGCCTACAACGCGCTGGGCTACGCCCTGGCCGACCGCAACGAGCGCCTGCCCGAGGCCCGGCAACTGATCGAGAAGGCGGTGTCCCTGGCGCCCGACGACGCCTACATCCAGGACAGCCTGGGCTGGGTCGAGTTCCGCCTGGGCAACACCGAACGCGCGCTCGGCATTCTGCGCAACGCGTACACCAGGCGGCCCGATGCCGAGATCGCCGCTCACCTGGGTGAGGTGCTCTGGGCCCGGGGCCAGCGCGAAGAAGCGCTGAAGGTGTGGCGCGAGGGCCTGCTGCTGGCGCGCGACAACGAGACGCTGCAAAACACGCTGCGCCGCTTGAACGTGCAGCCGTGATCCGCACCGCCACGCTCGATCGCAGAACCTGGCTGCTCGGCCTGGCCGCCCTGGCGGGGGGCTGTGCCACGCCGCCGCGCCCCGTGGCCGGCGAAACCTGGAGCGGGCGCCTGGCGCTGCGCGTCGACAGCCAGCCGCCGCAGGCCTTCTCGGCCCTGTTCGACCTGCAGGGCTCGGCCCGCGCGGGCGAGTTGCGCCTGGCCTCGGTGCTGGGCCAGACCCTGGCCACGGTGCGCTGGTCGCCCCAGGGCGCCGAGCTGCAACGCGGCACCGAACTGACGCGCCGCGGCAGCCTGAGCGAACTCACCGCCGAAATCACGGGCGCGCCGCTGCCCATCGCCGTGCTGTTCGACTGGCTCGACGGCCGCGGCACCGAAGCCGAGGGCTGGCGCGCCGACCTCTCGGCCCAGGCCCAGGGCCGGCTGGTGGCGCGGCGCGAGCAGCCAGCCCCGGCAGCCGAACTGCGCGTGGTGGTGCAGCAGCCATGAGCGCCGCCGGGCCGCTCCCAAGGCGCTCAGCCCCGCAGTGCGCAGCACGGAGGGTCGTTCAATGACCGGTCTTCAGCGCCTGTACGACCTGCCCGCGCCGGCCAAGGTCAACCTCTTCCTGCACATCGTGGGCCGCCGCGCCGACGGCTACCACCTGCTGCAGTCGGTGTTCATGCTGATCGACTGGTGCGACCGCCTGCACATCGAGCGCAGCCACGATGGCAGCATCGCGCGCGTCGACCTGCAGGCCGGCGCGCTGCCCGAGGACGACCTCTGCGTGCGCGCCGCGCGCGCGCTGCAACAGGCCACGGGCTGCACACAGGGCGCGCGCATCACGCTCGACAAGCGCCTGCCCACGCAGGCCGGCCTGGGCGGGGGCTCGTCCGACGCCGCCACCACGCTGCTCGCGCTCAACCGGCTGTGGGGCCTGAAGCTGCGGCGCGCCAAGCTCGCGCGCATCGGCCTGGGCCTGGGCGCCGACGTGCCGTTCTTCATCGGCGGGCGCAACGCCTGGGTCGAGGGCATTGGCGAGCAGATCACACCGATCACCCTGCCCGCGGGCCGGCTCGTGGTGGTCAAACCACAAGGCGGCGCGTCCACGCCACAGATCTTTGCGTCGCCATCGCTCAAACGCGATTCAGAAACTGCTACAATGCGAGGCTTCGCTGCAAACAGCTTGTTGGATTTGAAAGCCTGCATGGCTTTTGGTCGCAACGACCTGCAACCGGTCGCGCAAACGCTCTGCCCCGAGGTGAGCGACTGCATCGACTGGCTGGCTTCGCAAGGTTTGTCCGCTCGCATGAGCGGGTCCGGCACCGCGGTCTTCGCACCGCTCGCCCCGGGCATCACAAGCCTGAACGCGCCGCCAGCGGGTTGGCAGGTGCAGGTCTGCAGCAACATGGATGTGCATCCATTGGCCGATTGGTGCGAGGACTGAGTCCAGCCCACCCAGCAGTCGGTCCTGCGGTTGTGCAACCTGCGACAATTCGGTGGCACGTGTCTTGTGGCACGGGCCTCCTGCGTAGGGGAGTCGCCAAGTTGGTTAAGGCACCGGATTTTGATTCCGGCATGCGAGGGTTCGAGTCCTTCCTCCCCTGCCACCGTTTTTCTGACATCACTCACACTGGCCATCCCTGATGGCCGTTGTTTTTTGATCGCGGCCCCGCCGGTGGCCGCCAGACCGCTGGGATTGCCATGAACGTTCAGCCCCCGGAATTCATGCTCTTCACCGGCAATGCCAATCCGGTGCTGGCGTCCGAGATCGCCCAACACCTGGGCACCCAGCTGGGCGCGGCCAATGTGGGCCGCTTCTCCGACGGCGAAGTCACGGTCGAGATCACCCAGAACGTGCGCGCCCGCCACGCGTTCGTGATCCAGTCCACCTGCGCGCCCACCAACGAGAACCTGATGGAGCTGCTCATCATGGTCGACGCGCTCAAGCGCGCCTCGGCCGAGCGCATCTCCGCGGTCATCCCCTACTTCGGCTACGCCCGCCAGGACCGCCGCCCGCGTTCGAGCCGCGTGCCGATCAGCGCCAAGGTGGTGGCCGACATGCTGCAGACCGTGGGCGTGAACCACGTGCTCACCATGGACCTGCACGCCGACCAGATCCAGGGTTTCTTCGACATCCCGGTCGACAACATCTACGCCTCGCCCGTGCTGCTGGGCGACCTGCGCACCAAGAACTACGAAGACCTGCTGGTGGTCTCGCCCGACGTGGGCGGCGTGGTGCGCGCGCGTGCGCTGGCCAAGCAGCTCAACTGCGACATGGCCATCATCGACAAGCGCCGCCCCAAGGCCAACGTGTCCGAGGTCATGCACGTCATCGGCGACATCGAAGGCCGCAACTGCGTGATCATGGACGACATGATCGACACCGCGGGCACGCTCGTGAAGGCGGCCGAGGTGCTCAAGGAGCGTGGCGCCAAGAACGTCTATGCGTACTGCACGCACCCGATCTTCTCGGGCCCGGCCATCGAGCGCATCGCCAAGGGCACGGCGCTCGACGAAGTGGTCGTGACCAACACCATTCCCCTGTCGCAGTCCGCCCAGGCCTGCGCCAAGATCCGCCAGCTCTCCGTGGCGCCGCTGATCGCCGAGACGGTCGCGCGCATTTCCTCGGGCGAGTCGGTCATGAGTTTGTTCGCCGATCAGGACAACCTGTTCTGAGGCAGCAAGAAGCCGGTCGCCCCCGCGGCGGCCATCGTTGAAACAGAGGCGTTCTGGTCGCGGAACCCCTCAACTGGAGTCAGTCATGCAATTCGTCGCTTTCGAGCGCAGCAAGCAGGGCACGGGTGCGAGCCGCCGCCTGCGCATCACCGGCCGTGCGCCCGGTATCGTCTTCGGCGGCAACACCGCCCCCGCCACGATCGAACTCGATCACAACGCCCTGTGGCACGCGCTGAAGAAGGAAGCCTTCCACGCGTCCATCCTCGACATGGAGCTCAACGGCAAGGTCGAGAAAGTGCTGCTGCGCGACGTGCAGTACCACCCCTACAAGCCCCTCGTGCTGCACGTGGACTTCCAGCGCGTGGACGACAAGACCCGCCTGCGCAAGAAGGTGCCCCTGCACTTCACCGGCGCCGAAGAATCGCCCGCCGTCAAGCTCGACAAGTGCCTGGTCAACCACGTGGCCAACGAGATCGAGATCGAGTGCCTGGCCACCGCGCTGCCCGAATTCATCAGCGTCGACCTGAGCCAGGTCACCAAGGGCGCCACCGTGCACTCGGGTGACATCAAGCTGCCCAAGGGCGTGAAGATCGTGACCCACGGCCGCAAGGACATCACCGTGGCCACCGTGGTCGAGCCCGTGGAAGAAGTGGTGGCCGCACCGGTCGCCGCCCCGGCCGACGACAAGAAGAAGGCCAAAGGCAAGAAGTAATCTGGCCCCCACGCTCCGCCGCTGCGCGGGTCGCTGCCCCCCAAAGGGGGCGCGTTCCGGCTTGGGGCGGCCCGGCGCCAGAACCCTTCTGCCTTCGCTGAACAAGGCCCGCCGCGTGCGGGCCTTTTCTTTGGCCACATTTGGGACAATCCCGCCCCATGATCAAACTCATCACCGGCCTGGGCAATCCCGGCCCCGAGTACGAACACACGCGCCACAACGCCGGCTTCTGGTGGGTCGACGACGTGGCGCGCCAGCTCAAGGTGTCGCTGCAGATGGAGCGCTCGCACTTCGGCCTGGTGGCGCGCGCCAACGTGGGCGGCCACAGCGTGTGGCTGGTGGAGCCGCAGACCTACATGAACCTCTCGGGCAAGTCGGTGGGCTCGCTCGCGCGCTTCTACAAGATCGCACCCGAAGAGGTGTTGGTGGCGCACGACGAACTCGACCTGCCCCCGGGCGAGGCCAAGCTCAAGAAAGGCGGCGGCCATGCGGGACACAACGGCCTGCGCGATATCCACGCCCAGCTCGGCAGCGCCGACTACTGGCGGCTGCGCATCGGCATCGGCCACCCGGGCAACAAGAACGAGGTGGCGAACTGGGTGCTCAAGAAGCCCTCGCCCGACGACCGCATCGCGATCGCGCAGACGCTGGACCGCTGCCTCACGGCCCTGCCCCACCTGATAGCGGGCGAGATGGACAAGGCCACAGCCCTGATCCACACCAGCAAGCCGCCGCGGCCCAAACCGCCGCGCCCGGCGCCGCCGCCGGCTCAGGCCGAAGGCGCCTCACCCGCGGCCGACGACAAGCCCTGACCGGCCTTCTGCAGCCGCTGGTACTTCTGCCACAGCGTTTCCTTCGACTCGACGTGATTCGGGTCGACCGGGATGCACGACACCGGGCAGACCTGCATGCACTGCGGCTCGTCGAAGTGGCCCACGCATTCGGTGCAGCGCGCGGGGTCGATCTCGTAGATCTCCTCGCCCATGTAAATCGCCTGGTTCGGGCACTCGGGCTCGCAGACGTCGCAGTTGATGCACTCGTCGGTGATCATCAAGGCCATGGCGCGGTCCTCAGGCCTGCAAGGGCGGCGTCACGAGGCTGGCCGCCACGGCCGGGTTCACCATGGTCGACACGTCGCCACCGAGCTTGGCGATCTCGCGCACCAGGGTGCTGCTGATGCACTGCAGCTCGGCCTGCGGCAACAGGAACACGGTCTCGACGCCCGGGTGCAGCTTGCGGTTCATGGCCGCCATCTGCGCTTCGTAATCGAAGTCGGTGAGGTTGCGGATGCCGCGCACCACGGCCTGCGCGCGGTGCTCGCGGCAGAGGTCCATGATCAGGCCGTCGAAGGGCAGCGCGCGCACGCGGCCCGGCAGGCCCTGCACCGCCTGCTCCACCAGCGCCACGCGCTCGTTCAGCGAGAACCGGGTTTTTTTGTGGTGGGCCACCGCGACCGCGACGATCAACTCGTCGAACAGGCCGGCGGCGCGCCGGATCACGTCCTCGTGGCCGAGGGTGATGGGGTCGAAGGTGCCGCTGTAGACGGCGATGCGGGAGGCAGCCATGGGCCGGATTATCCCGCCCGCTCAGGCCGCCAGCGGCCGTAGCAGGTGAAAGGCCACGGCGCCCGCGCGGCCGTGGCGGTGCAGCGCCAGGCCCAGCGCGGCCAGCTCGGCCTCGCTCCAGGGCCGGGGTGCTTCGAGGTACACGAAGCCCTCGGGGCCGATGGCCGCGGCCGCCGCGCGCAGCGCGGGCTCGAACACGGCCGTGGCATCGAACGGGGGATCGAGGAAGACGGCGTTCCAGCCCTGCCCCGCCGCGGCCCGCAGCGCCGCCAGGCCATCGCCGCGCTGCACACGCACGGCCTCGGCCTTCAGGCGCGTGCGCACGGCCTGCAGCTGCGCGGCCAGCGCCGGGTCCTGCTCGAACAGCAGGGCCTCGCGCGCGCCGCGCGAGGCGGCTTCGAAGCCGAGCGCGCCCGTGCCCGCGAAGGCGTCGATCACGCGCCAGCCCGTGAGGTCCTGGCCCAGCCAGTTGAACAGCGTCTCGCGCACGCGCGAGGGCGTGGGCCGCAGACCCGGGCGGTCGGCCACAGGCAGCTTGCTGCGTTTCCACTGGCCGCCGAGGATGCGCACCTCCTGCGGCGGCGAACCGGCCTGGTGTTTCATGCGCCGAGCTTAACGCGCGGCCGGCGCCTGAGCGCCCACCACCACGGTCACCATGCGATCGGCCTGCAGCGCGCGCCGCATCGCGTCGCGCACCTGCTCGCGCGTGAGGCGGCGGATCTGTTCGGTCCAGGTGTCCAGGTAGTCGAGCGGCAGCCCGTTCCAGGCGATGTTGGCCACGTTGTCCAGCAGCTTGCGGTTGCTGTCGATGCGCAGCGCAAAGCCGTTGATGAGGAAGTCCTTGGCGGCCTGCAGCTCGGCCTCGGTCGGGCCGTCGGCGAGGTAGGCGCTGAGTGTCTCGCGCACCACGCGCACCGCCTCGTCGGCCTGGTCGGGCCGGGTGGTCATGCCGATCTGGAATGCCCCCGCGTGGCGGCCCGGCGAGAAGTTGCTGTACACGCCGTAGGTGAGGCCGCGCTGCTCGCGCACCGCGAGCGTGAGGCGCGAGGTGAAGCCGCCGCCCCCGAGCACGTGGTTGCCCACCAGCAGCGCGAAGAAGTCGGGGTGGTTGCGCGCAATGCCGGGCTGGCCGATGAGGATCTGCGCCTGCGCGGCCTCGAACGGCAGGCGTTGCTCGGCGGCGCGCGCCAGCGGCCGCACCTCGGGCACCTCGCCGAGCGTGGCGCAGCCGTGGGGCGCGATGGCGGTGAGCAGCGGATCGGCGATGGCCTGCGCACCCGCGCGGTCCACCGCGCCCACGATCACGATCTGCGCGCGGCAGGCGTTCATGTGGCGGCGGTAAAAGGCCTGCATGTCGTCCACCGAGATCGCCTGCAGGCTCTCGGGGGTGGTGTAGCGGCCGTAGGGGTGATCGCCGTACACGGCGGGCAGGAAGGCCTGCTGGGCGCGCGTGCCGGGGCGGTTGAGCGCCTCGCGCAGCGCGGCCACGCTGCGCTCGCGGTCGCGCTGCCAGACGCGCTCGGGCCAGGCCGGTGCGGCGAGCTGCTGCGCCGCCAGCGCCACCGCACGCGGCAGGATCGCGGGGTCGGTGAGGCTGCGCAGCTGCACCGTGAAGCGGTCGCTGCCGGCGCTGGCGCTGAACTGCGCGCCCAGGTCCACCCAGGCCGCGGCCAGTGCGTTCTCGTCGCGCGCGGGCTGACCGGCGTGGGCGCGCACGCCGCTCTGGAACTGGCCCGCGGTCACGCCCGCCAGGCCGGTCTTGCCCGCGGGATCGCGCCGGCTGCCGCCGTCCACGTTGATCTGCACGTCCACCATGGGAATGCTCGGGCTCTGCACGAGGTAGATGCGCGCGCCGCTGGCGTGCGCCCACTGCTCGATCGGGATCGCGGCCTGGGCCACGCCGCCGCAGACCGCAGCCGCCACGAGAGCGACGCGGCAGAAGAAAACGAAACGCCCGCTCATCGCGCACCCTCCCCGTTCCTGGCCTCTGGCAGCAACACGCCGGTGTTGAGCGTGCGCTCGATGAAATAGCGGCCCGCCACCGCCCGCACCTGCTCGGCGGTGACCGCGCGCAGTTGCGCAATCAGGCGTTCGCCGGCGTCCACCGGCAGGCCGTTGATCCAGTAGGTGCCCAGCTCCTGGGCCTGGCCCATGATGGAGTCGAGCTTGTAAACCTCGCTCGCCGTCCATTGCGTCTTCACGCGCTGCAGCTCGGCCTCGCTCACGCCTTCGCGGGCGATGCGTTCGACCTCGAGTTTGAGCGCGGCCGCCGCCATCTCGGGCGTGACGCCGCGCGCCGGCACGGCCGACAGCGTGAAGACCTGCGGCCCGCGGCCGATCAGGCCGTAACCCGCGCTGGCGCTGTCGGCCACGCGCTTGCCCGCGTTGCCCTCGCCCTGCACCAGCGCACGGTCCAGGCGTGCGCCGGGGTAGCCGTCGAGCAGGCCCGACAGCACCGCCAGCGCGAGCGCGTCGCGGCTGGCCTCGTCGTCGCGGCCGCTGTAGCGCGGCGCGTGCCAGGCCAGGGTCACCAGGGGCTGCTCGGTCACGCCGCGGTACTCGAGGCGGCGCGGCCCCTGCTGCGGCGGCTCGGTGCGCGGCTTGCGCTCGGGCACGGCCGCCGCAGGAATGCGGCCGTAGTAACGCTCGGCCCATTCGCGCACGCGCTGCACGTCCACGTCGCCGGTGATCACCACCGCGGCATTCGCGGGCACGTACCAGCGCCGGTGGAAGTCGCGCGCGTCCTGCGGGGTCATGGCGTCCAGATCGCTCATCCAGCCAATGATCGGGCGGCGGTAGGGGCTGGCCTGCCAGACCATGGCGTTGAAGGCCTCGTACATGCGCGCGCGCGGCGATTCTTCGGTGCGCTGGCGGCGCTCCTCCTTGATCACCGACATTTCGCGCGCGAACTCGTCGTCGGACCAGCGGTTGGTGGCGAAGCGGTCGGCGCCCAGGCGCATCACCTCCTCGAGGCGGTCGGCCGGCACCTGCTCGTGGTAGGCCGTGTTGTCGCGGCTCGTGAAGGCATTGAGCTGCCCGCCCAGGGCCGACACGCGCTGCGAGAACTCGCCGGGCTTGAGCAGTGCGCTGCCCTTGAACATCATGTGTTCGAGCGCGTGGGCCACGCCGGAGGTGCCGTCGACCTCGTCCATCGAGCCCACGCGCACCCACAGCATGTGCACCGCCGTGGGCGCGCGCCGGTCGGGGCGCACGATCAGGGTCATGCCGTTGGACAGCGTGTACTGCCGCGCCAGCGTCGCGGCCGGGTCGGGCGAGGCAGTGGAAGGTGGGGCTGTTTGCGCGGTCGCCGGCAGGGGCGCGCACAGGGCCAGCGCCAGGCCCAGGGGCATCAGAAGGCGTTTCATAGAATCCCAAGGATTCCAGAGATTCACAAATGTTCTCGTTCTTTCGCCGGAAAAACCCTGAAGCCGCACCCGCGCCCGCGCCGGTGAGCGCCCCGGCGCCCGCTGCCGCCCCCCCTGCGGCACCTGTTGCGACACCCGTTGCGCCCCCCGCCCCCGTGCCCCCCGCCCCCGTGCCCGCCGCCCCAGCCACGGCAGCGCCGGCCGAGGCCCCCGCCCCTGCCCCCGCGCGCCAGGGCTGGATGGAGCGCCTGCGCGCCGGCCTGCGCAAGACGGGCGGCAGCATCGCCACCGTCTTCACGGGCACGCGCATCGACGACGCGCTCTACGAAGAGCTCGAGGCCGCACTGCTCATGGCCGACACCGGCGTGTCCGCCACCGAGTTCCTGCTCAGCGACCTGCGCCGCCGCGTGAAGGAGCACAAGGCCACCGAGCCCGCGGCCGTCAAGGCCCTGCTGGGCGACGCCATCGCCGACCTGCTGCAGCCGCTGCAGCGCCCGCTGGTGATCGGACAGCACAAGCCCACGGTGATCATGGTCGCGGGCGTGAACGGCGCGGGCAAGACAACTTCGATCGGCAAGCTCACGCGCCACCTGGCCGATGAAGGCGCGAGCGTGCTGCTGGCGGCGGCAGACACCTTCCGCGCCGCGGCGCGCGAGCAGCTCGCGGTCTGGGCCGACCGCAACACCGTCGACATCGTCACCCAGGAAGGCGGCGACCCGGCCGCCGTGTGCTTCGACGCCGTGAGCGCGGGCAAGGCGCGCGGCAAGGACGTGGTGCTGGTCGACACCGCCGGCCGCCTGCCCACGCAGCTGCACCTGATGGAAGAGCTGCGCAAGATCCAGCGCGTGGTCACCAAAGCCGAGGCCACGGCCCCGCACGAGGTGCTGCTGGTGATCGACGGCAACACCGGCCAGAACGCGCTCGCGCAGGTGCGCGCCTTCGACGACGCGCTCAAGCTCACCGGCCTCATCGTCACCAAGCTCGACGGCACCGCCAAGGGCGGCGTGCTCTGTGCCATCGCGCGCGAGCGGCCGGTGCCGGTGTACTTCATCGGCGTGGGCGAGAAGCTCGAAGACCTCGAAACCTTCGACCCGCGCGAGTTCGCGCAGGCGCTGCTCGGCTGAGCACGGCCGGGCCCGCCATGCGCAGCGGCATCACGCGGCTGGTCCTGGTGGGCGCGGGCCCGGCGCACCTTGCGGTGCTGGGACGGCTCGCGGCGCACCACCCGGGCGACCTGCAGGTCACGCTGCTCACGCGCTGGCCGCAGCACACGCCCGCGGCCCTGCTGCCCTCGCTCATGGCCGGCGGGCGCACGCCCGAGCAGGCGCGCATTGCGCTGCCCGCGCTGTTGCAGGCCGCGCATGCGCGCGCGCTCGCGGGCCACTGCATCGCGCTCAACGCCGAGGCCCGCCAGCTCACCTGGCAGCCGGCCGACGGCTCGGCCCCGCAGACGCTGGACTTCGACCTGCTCTCGCTCGACCCCGCGGCCGCGCTCGACCGCGAGCGCCTGGACACGCGCTGGCCCGGCGCGCGCGAACACGCGCTCGCGCTGTGGCCACTGGAAGGCCTGCTGGCGCTGTGGCCCGGGGTGCTGGCGCTGGCCCAGCGCCAGCCCGTGTCGCTGGCCGTGATCGGCGGCAACACGGCCGCGGTGGAAGCCGCGTTCGCCGCGGCCGAGCGCCTGCGCCGCGACGGCGCGCCGGGCAGCACCTTCACGCTGGTCACGGGCGGCCCGGAGCCCGCCGCCGAACTGCCCGCGCGGGCGCGCCAGCGCGTGCGCCAGCGCCTGCGGCGCGCCGGCATCCAGGTGCTGTGCGAGCCCTGCACGGGCTTCACCGCCGAAGGCGTGCGCCTGGGCAATGGCGCGCTGCTGCGCTGCGACGTGCCCCTGCTGGCCTGCCCCGGCGACGCGCCCGCCTGGCTCGCGGTCAGCGGCCTCGCGCTCGGCGACAGCGGCCGCGTGCGCTGCGATGACCATGGCCGCAGCCTCAGCCACCCCGCGGTGTTCGCCAGTGGCGAGGCGGCCGAGCGCGGCGCCCACGCCCCCGACCACGACGCGCTCGCCCCGCTCCTGCTCGCCGCCCACGCGGGCACGCCGCTCAAGGCGCGCCGGCCGCCGCGCCAGCCGCCCATGCTGCTGGCCTGCGGCGAACACCATGCGCTGGCCGTTTGGGGCCCGTGGGTGGTGCAGGGCGCGTGGGTGCGCCGCTGGCGCGAGCGCCGCGACCAGCGTGCGCTGGACCGGCACGCGCGCCCCGCCCCGTAGACTCGAAGCCCTTTCTATCGCGTTCCACCGCCATGCCCACCCGCCGCGCCACCGCCGCCCTTGGCCTGCTCGGCTGCCTGATCCTGGGCAGCGCCGCCGCCCAGACACCGCCGCCCGCACCCGCGCCGCTGCACCCCTGGCAGGTGCCGCCGCCGCGCCTGTCGGCCGAGGCCTACTTCACCAACCTCAAGGACGGCGACCGCATCGAAACGCCCTACCTGCTCAAGTTCGGCCTCTCGGGCGGCTGGGGCCTGGCCCCGATCGCGCAGGCCGGCCAGGGCAAGAGCGGCCACCACCACCTGCTGGTCAACCGCGACCTGCCGCTCGACTTCAAGAAGGCCCTGCCCTTCAACGACCAGTACATCCACTTCGGCAAGGGCCAGATGGAGACCGTGCTGACGCTGCCGCCGGGCGAGTACACGCTGCGCATGCTGCTGGCCGATCAGCAGCACCTGCCGCACTTCGTGTTCAGCAAGCCCGCGAAGATCACCGTCACGCGCAAGACCGCCACCGACCCGGCCACGCTGCAGAAGAAGGGCCTGGAGATCGGCCTCGACGCCCCGGCCGCCCGCCCGCCGATCCGCGTGCGCTTTCACGCCTCGCTGCTCAACGTGGCGCAGATGGCGCAGAAGCTTGCAGGCACCGGGCATTTCCGGCTCACGGTGTCACCCGAATCGGGCAACGGTGCGCCGGCGGTGATGGACTTCATCGATGGCCAGACCGAGGTGTGGCTGGCACCGCCGGCGGGCCGCTACACGCTCAAACTCGAAATGCTCGACAACCTCGACGGCCGCAGTGCCCGGGCCGAGGCGGTGACCGCGCGCCTCGAGGTGCGCTGAGCCCGCGCTTCAGCAGCCGAGCTGCTCCGCCAGATGCACCAGGTCGCGCGCGTGCCACTGGTTGGCGGGCACGGGCGACACGTCCTTCACATGCCCCGCGCCGAATTCGAGCGGGCGCTCGATGTAGGCCGTGCCCAGGCCGCAGGCGCGTGCCGCGGCCAGGTCGTCGTGGTGGGCGGCCACCAGCATCACCTCGGCGGGCGGCACGTCGAACACGGCGGCCGCGCCCAGGTACACGCGCGGGTCGGGCTTGTAGGCGCGAAACACCTCGGCCGAGAGCACGCAGTCCCAGGGCAGGCCGCCGCGCTTGGCCATGTTGGTGAGCAGGCCGATGTTGCCGTTGGACAGCGAGCAGATGGTGAAGCGCCGCTTGAGCCGCGTGAGGCCGGCCACGCTGTCGGGCCAGGGGGCCAGGCGGTGCCACACGCGGTTGAGGTGGGCGCGCTCGGCGTCGTCGAGGTGCTGCAGGCCGAAGCGCGGCAGGATCTCGTCGAGGATGCCGCGGTGCAGTTCGTCGAGCCGCGTCCAGCCGGTTTCGCCGCCGCGCACGCGCTGCATCGCAGGCTGGTAGCCGGCGCGCCAAGCCAGCGCGAAGGCGTCGGCGTCGACCTGCGGGTACAGCGCCGCCACCTCGCGCACGATGCTGCCGTGCCAGTCGACCACGGTGCCGAAGATGTCGAAGACGAGGATGGACGGCATGTCACACCACCCGCAGCCGCGCGCCACCGCCGGACGGCACCACCTCGCCGATCTCCGCGGCCTGCGCGAAGCCGTGGCGCTGGAACACCGCAAGCACCTCGGGCACGGCCTCGGCGCTGCACGACACCAGCAGGCCGCCGCTGGTCTGCGGGTCGCTGAGCAGGGCCTGGTCGCTCGCCTGCAGCGCCGCGCCCAGTTGCACCTCGTGCCCGTAGGCGGCCCAGTTGCGGCCCGAGGCGCCGGTGACCACACCCGCCGCGGCGAGCGCGCGCACGCCCGCGAGCAGGGGCACGCGCGACCAGTCCAGCCGCACCGCGGTGTCCGCGCCGCGCGCCAGTTCCAGTGTGTGGCCGGCCAGCCCGAAACCCGTCACGTCGGTGAGCGCGTGCACGCCCGCGAGCTTCGCGAGCTCGGGGCCGGGCGTGTTGAGCTTGGTGGTGTTGGCGATCATCTGGGCGTAACCCTCGGCGTCGAGCCGGTCTTTCTTGAGCGCGGCCGACAGCACGCCCACGCCCAGCGGCTTGCCCAGCACCAGGCGGTCGCCCACGCGCGCGTCGGCGTTGCGTTTGACGCGCGCGGGGTGCACCAGGCCCAGCGCCACCAGGCCGTAGATGGGCTCGACCGAGTCGATGGTGTGGCCGCCCGCGATCGGAATGCCCGCGGCCTGGCACACGTCCTGTCCGCCCTTGAGGATGCGGGCGATGGTTTCGGTGGACAGCACGCTGATCGGCATGCCCACCAGCGCGAGCGCCATGATGGGCGTGCCGCCCATGGCGTACACGTCGCTGATGGCGTTGGTGGCCGCGATGCGCCCGAACTCGTAGGGGTCGTCCACGATGGGCATGAAGAAGTCGGTGGTGGCGATCAGCGCCTGCTCGTCGTTGAGGCGGTACACCGCCGCGTCGTCGGCGGTCTCGATGCCCACCAGCAGTTCTTTGGGCATGGGCATCTGCGTGGTGCCCTTGAGGATCTCGCTGAGCACGCCGGGGGCGATCTTGCAGCCGCAGCCGCCGCCGTGCGAGAGGCTGGTCAGGCGCGGCTCGGTGGCGGCGCCGGGGGTGGGGGCGTTCATGGGGTTCTCCGTGTCAGTGGCCAGGGCGCAGCTCGCCCAGCAGGTCCAGCAGCGCCTGCCGCTCGCGCTCGGGGTCGAACAGTGGCGCGCGTGCGCGGCATTGTGCGGCCAGGCCGGCGAGCCTGCCATCGGCGGCGTTCATGCCCTCGCGGCAGTCGCGCAGCAAGGCCGCCAGGCCGGCCGCGTCGCCGGGCGAAAAGTAACCGCCATAGGCCTCGCCCAGCATGCCCAGGTTGCCGTCGATGCGCGAGGCCAGCACCGGCGTGCCGCAGCGCACCGCTTCGAGGATCGCGTGCGCGCCACCTTCCATGCGGCTGGTGTGCACCAGCAGGTGCGCGCGCTGCAGCCGGCGCAGCACCTGGGCGTGCGGCAAGGGGCCGAGCCAGCGGTAGTGCAGACAGGCCGCGGCGGTGGCGCGCGCGGCCTCGCCCAGCGCCGCGTCGAGCGCACCGCCCACGTGGTCGATGCGGATGCCCTCGTGCGGCGCGATCGCGCGCGCGGCCTCGAACAGGGTCTGCGGCCACTTCTCGTCGCGCAGGTGGCCCACCATCACGGCGCGCAGAAAAGTGCGCGGCCGGGGCAGCGGTGCGCGCGCCGGGCACGACTGGAACACCACGCGGCAGCGCGCGCGCAAGGCCTCGGGCAGCGCCAGCGGCGCGCGCTCCTGCAGCACCACGAGCCGGTGCGCAAGCCCGATCGAGCGGCGCGCGTCGGCGTCGTGCGCGATGTCGCGGTACAGGTCGGTGCCGGTGAGCACCACCACCAGCGGCGCGCCGCCGGCTTCGCGCGCCCAGTCGGCGATCGCCGGGGCCGAGCGCCGCGCGTGCAGGGCGATCAGCGCGGCCGGCCGCTCGGGGCCCTCGAGTTCGGCCCAGTGGCGCGCGAGGGCCACCCGATAATGGCCCGAGAGCAGCCGCTGCCAGCGCCGCGCGGTCTGCCAGTTGCCGTTGTTGGCGTCGGCCATCGCGGGGGTGGCGATGCACAGCAGGGGGCGTGGGTCGGCGCGCATGGAGGCCAGCATTGTGAGCGAGCAGGCAGCAGCCGATGAAACCGTGGGAGAAGCCGCGCGCCGCGCCGGGCCCGCGGCGCTGGCCGCGCTGCTGCAGACCACGCGTGCGCGCACGCTGCGCCTGCTCGACGCCTACGAGGCCGCGCTCGGCCCCGCGCTGGCGGTGCCGCGTTCGCCCGAGCTCAACCCGCCGCTGTGGGAGCTGGGGCACATCGCCTGGTTCACCGACCGCTGGATCGCTCGCCACCCCGGGCGCAACCGCGGCGCGCAGGCCGACCCCGAGCACCCGCTGCACCCGGCGCGCCAGGCCGCGCGCGGCCTGGACGCCGATGCGCTGTACGACAGCAGCGCGGTGCCGCACGCCACCCGCTGGTCGCTGCCGCTGCCCACGCTGGAACAGACCCGCGCCGACCTGCAGGCCAGCCTCGACGACACCCTGGCGCTGCTCGCGCGCGCCGACGACCACGACGACGCGCTCTACGTCTTCCGCCTCGCGCTGTTCCACGAAGACATGCACGCCGAGGCCTGGGTCTACATGGCGCAGACCCTGGGCATCGCCCTGCCCGCCGAACACCTGCCGCCCGCGCCCGCCGCGCCGCGGCCCCCCCTGCGCCTGCCCGCGCAAACCTGGCGCCTGGGCCGGCCCGGGCCGGGCTTTGCGTTCGACAACGAGCTGCCGGGCGCCAGCGTGGCGCTCGCGGCCTTCGAGATCGACGCCCAGCCCGTGCATTGGGCGCGCTACCTGCCTGCGGTCGACGCGGGCGCCGTGCCGGTGCCGCGCCACCTGCGCCGCGCCGGTGGCCAGTGGCAGCGGCACCGGCACGGCGTGTGGCAGCCCCTGGATCCCATGGCCCCGGCCTGCCACCTGAGCGCGGCCGAGGCCCGGGCCTGGTGCGACTGGGCCGGCCGGCGCCTGCCCAGCGAGGCCGAGTGGGAATGCGCCGCGCTCGGCGCGCCCGGCTTCGCCTGGGGCCAGGTCTGGGAATGGACTTCGAGCCCCTTTGCGCCCTTCCCGGGCTTCGTGGCCCATCCCTACCGCGAATACTCGCGCCCCTGGTTCGACGGCCGCCCGGTGCTCAAGGGCGCGAGCCACGCCACGGCCGCGCACCTGCGCCACCCGCGCTACCGCAACTTCTTCAGCGCCGAACGCAACGACCTCTTCGCGGGCTTTCGCAGCGCGGCCGGGTTCTAATGCGGGCCGTGAACTTCGACCTCGACCACGTCAGCGTGCGCCACCGCACCGCACGCCCCGGCCTGCCCCCGGCCCTGCACGGCCTGAGCCTGCGCATCGCCGCGGGCGAGCGCCTCGCGGTCATCGGCCCTTCGGGCGCGGGCAAGACCACGCTGCTGCACCTGCTGGCCTGCGCGCAGCCGCCCTCGGCGGGCCGATTCGGCGTCGGCGGCAGCGCGCCGTGGTCCTTGCCGCGGCGCGAGCTGCAGCGCCTGCGCGGGCGGCTGTTCCTCGCCCCTCAGGTGCCGCCGCTGCCGCCGCGCCAGCGCGTGGTCACCGCGGTGCTCGCGGCGCGCCTGCCTGCCCTGGGCCTGTGGGCCAGCGTGCGCTCGCTGTTCTACCCGCACGACATCCCCGCCGCGTTCGACGCCCTCGACCGCTTCGACCTCGGCGAAAAGCTCTTCGAGCGCGTGGACCGGCTTTCGGGCGGCGAGCGCCAGCGCGTGGGCCTGGCGCGCGCCCTGCTCGCGCCGGCCCAGGCCTGGTTCGTGGACGAGCCGCTCTCGGCGCTCGACCCCACGCGCTCGCGCCAGGCCGTCACCACGCTGATCGCGGGCGCGCAGGAACGCGGCGCCACGCTCGTGGCCTCGCTGCACCAGGTCGACGTGGCGCTGGAACACTTCCCGCGCATCGTGGGCCTGCGCGACGGCCAGCTCGCCTTCGACCTGCCCGCGGCCGAGGTCACGCGCGAGCGCCTCGCGCGGCTCTACGACCGCTTCGAGCACGAGCTGCGTGGCGAAGGCGCGGCCGCGCCCGACGCCCCGCTGGCGCAGCCCGTGGTCATGCACTGCCGCTGAGGGGCCGCGCGTGAACACCCTCGCCGCCCCCCGCCCCGGCGCGCCCAAGCGCGATCCGGCCTGGCTGCCGCGCCTGTTCTGGATCACGGCCACGCTGGTGCTGCTGTGGCCCCTGGGCGTGGCCACGGAGTTCCGGCCCTGGGTGCTGTTCGAGCCGAAGAACCTCAAGGTCACGGGCCAGTTCCTGAGCAGCTTCGTGCCGCTCGCACACGACGCCGAATTCCTCAAGATGGTCGCGCGCGAAACCTGGCGCACCGTGGCCATGGCCACCGCGGGCGTCACGCTCGCGCTGCTGCTGGCCGTGCCGTTCACGCTGGTCGGCACGCGCGTGCTGTCGGTGTCGGCGCTGTCGGGCCGCATGGCCCCGCTGCCGGCCGCGCTGCGGCAGGCGGTGCGCTGGCTGCTCATCGTGCTGCGCAGCATTCCCGAGCTCGTGTGGGCGCTGGTGTTCGTGCGCGTGGTGGGCCTGGGGCCCACGGCCGGTGTGCTGGCGATCGCGCTCACCTACGCGGGCATGCTGGGCAAGGTCTACGGCGAAATCCTCGAAAGCGGCGAACCCCACGCCACCCAGACCCTGCTGCGCAACGGCAGCGGCCGGCTGCAGGCCTTTCTGTACGCACTGCTGCCGGCCAACGCAGCCGAGCTCACGAGCTACACCGTCTACCGCTGGGAATGCGCGATCCGCTCCTCGGTGGTGCTGGGCTTCGTGGGCGCGGGCGGCCTGGGCCAGCAGCTCGACAACTCCATGAAGATGTTCAACGGCGGCGAGGTCGCGAGCATGCTGCTGGTGTTCATGGCCCTGGTGGCGCTGGCCGACCGCGCGAGCGCGTGGCTGCGAAAGGCCCTGGGATGACCATGCGCCGCCCCGCCGCCGCCAACCCGCCCTACCGGCTGCCGCCCGGCCTGCTGAGCCTGCGCCACCGCGGCGGCTGGTTCGCGCTCGGCGTGCTCGCGCTGATCGTGGCCAGCTTCTGGTCGCTCGACCTGCAGTGGCGCCAGTTCCTGTCGTGGGAAGCGGCGCAGAGCATGGGCCGCTTCGTCGGCGAATTCTTCCCGCCCGACACCTCGCCCGCGTTCCTGCAGCGCGTGGCCACGGGCGCCTGGGAGACGCTGGCCATGTCGGCGCTGGGCACCGGTCTGGCCGCGCTCGCGGGCCTGGCGCTCGCGGTGCCCGCGAGCCGCCTGCACGACGGCGACGCCGCCTGGGCGCGCCGCCCCACACGCTGGCTGCTCAACGCGCTGCGCAGCATCCCCGAACTCGTGTGGGCGGCGCTGCTGCTCATCAGCGCGGGCCTGGGTCCATTCGCGGGCACGCTCGCGCTCGCGCTGCACACGGCCGGCGTGCTCGGGCGGCTGTTCGCCGAGGCGATCGAGAACGCCCCGCCCGGCCCGGGCGACGCGCTGCGCCAGCAGGGCGTGGGGCGCGCGCGCGTGTTCCTCTATGCCACGCTGCCGCAGGTACTGCCGCAGCTGCTGAGCTACACGCTGTACCGCTGGGAGAACAACATCCGCGCGGCCGCCGTGCTGGGCGTGGTGGGCGCGGGTGGCCTGGGCCAGTTGCTGGCCTTCCACATGGGGCTGTTCCAGATGGGCAAGACCGCCACCATCCTGGCGGCCATGCTGCTGCTGGTGGCGCTGGTGGACGGCGCGAGCCATGCCTCGCGGCGCTGGCTCACGCGCTGAGGCGGCGGCGCGGCGCCGCGCGCCGCTCAGCGCGGGCGCAGGCGGATCAGCTGGCCGTTGCTGTCGTCGGTGAGCAGGTACAGCAGGCCATCGGGGCCTTCGCGCACGTCGCGCACGCGCTGGTTCAGCTCGCCGAGCAGGCGCTCTTCCTTGACCACTCGGCCGCCCTCGAGCTGCAGTCGCACGAGGTGGCGGAACTTGAGCGAGCCCGTGAACAGGCTGCCCTTCCAGCCCGGGCCGTAACGGTCGCTGCCCAGGAACACCAGGCCCGAGGGCGCGATGGACGGCACCCAGTACTGCACCGGCTGCTCCAGGCCTTCACGGCTCGTGATGCCCGCGCCGATGCGGCCACCGCCGTAGTTCTCGCCATAGGTGATGACGGGCCAGCCATAGTTCTTGCCGGCCTCGGGGCGGTTGAGCTCGTCGCCGCCCTGCGGGCCATGCTCGATGGTCCAGAGCGTGCCGTCGGCCGCGAACGCCGCGCCCTGGATGTTGCGGTGGCCGAGCGTGTAGATCTCGGGCCGCGCGCCCGCGCGCTTGAGGAAGGGGTTGTCGGGGTGCGGCTGGCCGTCGGGCATCACGCGCACCAGCTTGCCCTGGTGGTTGTCCAGCGTCTGCGCGTCCTGCATGCGGTTGTAGCGGTCACCGAGGGCCAGGAACAGGCTGCCATCGGCAGCCTGCGCGATGCGGCAGCCGAAGTGCAGCCGGCTCGCCACCTTGGGCTTCTGGCTGAACACCACGCGCAGGTCGTCGAGGCGGCTGCGGTCGTCCGACAGCCGCGCCGAGGCCATGGCGGTCGAATTGCCGCCCAGGCCGGGCTCGCTGTAGCAGAAGTGCAGCGTGCGGTTGCGCGCGAAGTCGCGGTCGGTGATCACGTCGAGCAGGCCACCCTGGCCCACCGCGTCGATCTCGGGCAGGCCCTTGAGCGGCGGGCCCAGGCGACCGTCGGCCTCGACCACGCGCATGCGGCCAGGGCGCTCGGTGACCAGCATGCGGCCCTCGCCGATGAAGGCCAGGCCCCAGGGGTTCTGCAGGTCGCGCGTGAGCACTTCGGGGGAGAGGCCGCTGGCGCTGGCGCCGCTGGCCAGGCCCATCAGGCCGGCGGCCAGCGCCAGCGCCAGGGCCCGGCGGGGAAAAGCTCGGGTCATGTGATCTCCGTCGTTGGGGGGCTGGCCGATGGAGGCGTGGCACCCCGCGGCGGTTCCCGGCGCTCAACCGAAGGGGCGCACGCCGATCAGGAAGCCGTGCAGCCAGAAGGCGAACACGGCGTACACGGCCAGGCCGCCCACGAGCGCGATGGCGTCGTTGGCGCGGCCGGGCGAGGCGCCGTGCACCGGGCGCAGCAGGCCGGCCGCGGCGCGGCGCTTGACCGAGATGCGGTCGGCGACCGCCCAGGCCAGGAAGGCGCCGAACAGCACCACGTCGGCCAGGTTGCCGTTGGCCAGCAGGTGCGCGAGCGCCCACAGCTTGGTCGCCACGAGCATGGGGTGTTTCGCCGCGCGCTGGATGCGTCCGGGCAGGTAGGCCGAAAACAGCAGCACGAACACCGGCAGCATCAGCAGCGCCGCCAGGTGGCGCATGGCCGGCGGCGGCGTCCAGAGCAGCACCGGGTCCTGGCGCGCGGCGCTGTAGCCGGCCACGATCAGGCCGAAGCCCGCGAGCGCCACCAGCGTGTACAGCCCCTTCCAGGGGCCTTCGCCGATGCGGTGTGCGATGGCGTGCCGACCGCGCGGCGCCACGATGGATACCGAATGAATGCCGAGAAACAGCACCAGTCCGAGAACGAGCCAGGTCATGGGGAGCTCCAGAAAGAGGCCCAGACTCTAACCGCCCCGCGTGACCGGGTGGGCGCGCTCAGGTGGGTGGGTCGGACTGTGCGCGCCGCAGCCGCTCGCGGCTGTTCGTGAGGTGCAGGCGCATGGCCTGGCGTGCCGCCTCGGCGTCGCGCCGCCGGATGGCCTGGTAGATGGTCTGGTGCTCGGTGTGCACGCGCCGCAGGTAGGCCAGCCGGCCCTCGGGAGCGCTGCTGGCGGTGTTGATCCGCGTGCGCGGAATGATCATGGTGCCCAGGTAGGTCATCAGGTCCGCGAAGTAGCGGTTGCCAGTGGCGCGCGCCACCTCCATGTGGAACTGGAAGTCCGAGGGCACGGCGTCGGACGAGGCCTCGATCGACTGCTCGAAGGCCGCAAGCGCCCCCGCCATGTTCTGCAGGTGCTGCTCGTCGCGCCGCTGTGCGGCCAGGCCTGCGGCCTCGCCTTCCATGCTGATGCGCAGCTCGAGCAGCTCGACCACGTCGGCCACGGTGGCGAACTCCTCGGGCGCGATGCGGAAGTTGCGCTGCTCGGGCACGGCCAGCACGAAGGTGCCGATGCCGTGCCGCGTTTCGACAAGCCCCGAGGCCTGCAGCCGCGAAATCGCCTCGCGCACCACGGTGCGGCTGACCTCGAAGCGCGCCATGAGCGCCGACTCGGTGGGCAGCTTGCCCCCGCCCGGCAAACGGCCTTCGCGGATGTCGGCCGACAGGGTGTCGACGATCTCGGGCACCAGGCCGCGCGCGCGGCGCGCCGGCGGCATGGGCGGCGGTGCACGGCCGGCACCTGGGGTTTTCACGGGGAGCATGGCTTTTTCCTTGACGCGGCGACGGGGCGCTTCCCACAATCCGCCCGGTTGTCTGACAACAGACAACCGACAACAACGCGCCGGTGAAATGTAACAAGCCCGCCGTGAACCGACAAACCCCGCCTGCCGTGCCCCCAGGAGACCGACCATGGCCCTCAACCGACGCCACCTCATCGCCTCATCCGCCGCACTGGCCGCCGTGGGCCTGCCGTCCCTGGCCGGTGCACAGGTGGCCTTCCCGAACAAGCCGGTGAAGATCGTCGTGCCCTACCCGCCGGGGGGCTCCTCGGACATCATCGCGCGCGCCATCAGCCAGGTGCTGGGCGAAAGCCTGGGCCAGCCCGTGGTGGTCGACAACCGCGCGGGCGCCAACGGCAACCTGGGCGCGGCGCTGGTCGCACAGTCGCCCGCCGACGGCTACACGCTGCTGCTGTGCGACGTGGGTGCGCTGGCCATCAGTCCCTCGGTCTACAAGCTGCAGTTCGACCCCAGCAAGGACCTGCGCGGCGTGACCATGCTCGCCTACTCGCCGCACATGCTTGCGGTGCATCCCTCCGTAAAGGCCAACACGCTGCAGGAACTCGTGGCGCTGTCCAAGACCAGCGACCTGAACTTCGCCGTGACCGCGATGGGCAGCGCGCCGCACGTGGCGGGCGTGGCCGTGGAACGCGCCACCGGAGCCAAGTGGACCTATGTGCCCTACAAGGGCGGCTCGCAGGCCGTGGCCGACACCGTGGCCGGCCAGACGCAGGTGATCATGAACGGCATGCTCGCCACGCTGCCGCACGTGCAGAGCGGCAAGCTCAAGGTGCTGGGCATTTCCAAGCGCACCCGCATGCCGCTGGTGGGGGGGGTGCCCACGCTGGCCGAGCAGGGCGTGAAGGACTTCGAGTCGGGCACCTGGCAGGGCGTGCTGGTGCCCAAGGGTACGCCGCCGGCCGTGGTGGCGCGCCTGAACACCGAGCTGATCAAGGCCATCCGCAATCCCGAGGTGCGCGCCCGCCCGGCGGGCCAGGGGGCTGAGGTGCACACCATGCAACCCGCCGAGCAGGACGCGTTCTTCGAACGCGAGCGCCAGCGCTGGGGCCAGGTGGTGCAGGCGGCAAACATCCGGCTGGAGTAAGAAAAAAGGGGCACTTGCAGCCCCTGGAGATGGCCTCACATACGGTCAACCCGGGCGTTCGGCGGGCCGGAACTTCCGGCTTAGCACTCTCTCCAAGCGAGTGCTAATATTTCGACCGATTTCCCGAGGAGGTCATCCATGTCCCCATCGCTTGCTGTCGCGCATCCCGCCGCCCCTGGTGCCCTGGCCGTTGCCAGCCCCTGGAGCCGCTCGCTCACGCTGCCGCCGCTGGGCAACCTGGACGCGTACATCTCCGCGATCAACCGCCTGCCCCTGCTCACGCTCGAGGAAGAGCAGGAAGCTGCCCGCCGCCTGCGCGACCACAACGACCTCGAAGCCGCCGGCCGGCTCGTGATGTCGCACCTGCGCCTGGTGGTGTCCATTTCGCGCCAGTACCTGGGTTACGGCCTGCCCCACGGCGACCTGATCCAGGAAGGCAACGTGGGCCTCATGAAGGCCGTCAAGCGCTTCGACCCCGACCAGGGCGTGCGCCTGGTGAGCTACGCCATCCACTGGATCAAGGCCGAGATCCACGAATACATCCTCAAGAACTGGCGCATGGTGAAGCTGGCCACCACCAAGGCCCAGCGCAAGCTGTTCTTCAACCTGCGCTCGCGCAAGCAGGGCCTGCGCGCCGAAGCCCTCGACGGCGACACCCACCGCGAGGTGCTCAGCGACGCCGAGATCGGCGTGGTCGCGCGCGAGCTCAAGGTCAAGCCCGAGGAAGTGCGCGAGATGGAAACGCGCCTGTCGGGCGGCGACGTGGTGCTCGACCCCGCGCCGGGTGACGACGGCGAAGAGGCTTTCGGCCCCATCGCCTACCTCGCTGACGCCTCGCACGAGCCCACGGCCATGATCGAGTCGGCCGAGCGCGACCACCTGGCCACCGAAGGCATCGCGCGCGCCATGGGTGAGCTCGACGAGCGCTCGCGCCGCATCGTGAGCGAACGCTGGCTCAAGGTGAACGACGACGGCTCGGGCGGCATGACGCTGCACGAACTGGCCGCCGAGTACGGCGTGAGCGCCGAGCGCATCCGCCAGATCGAAGTGGCGGCCATGAAGAAAATGCGCAAGGCGCTCGCCGCCTACGCCTGATCCGGCCGGGGCGATTGCACAATCGCCCCCTATGCCGTCGTTCCCCACAGTGTGGCAGCGCCTGGGCGCTGCCCTGGGTCTGTGCCTCGCCCTGATCGCGCCGCCCACGTCCACCGCCCAAGCCGCGATCGCCGCCCCCAGCGCCGGGGAGCCCTCCAGACCCATCGTGCTCGACGACCGGCACGGCACGGTCGATCTGGCCGGGCGCAGCGAGCAATTGCTCGACCCCAATGGTTCGCTGGGCATCGAGGAGATCGAGGCCCATCGCCACACCGGCGTCTGGACCCCGCGCGCGGCCGGTGACCGCACACGCCTGGCCAACGACGCCGCGCTCTGGATCCGTTTCGAGGTGATGCAGCGCGGCACCGACGCGGCCTGGGAGCTCGAGCTCGCGCGCTCGGGCACCGACTTCATCGAGCTCTACCACCGCGACGCCCAGGGCCGCTGGCGGGTGCAGCGTGCGGGCGACCGCCTGCCGGTGCGCGACTGGGCCCATCCCGACCGCTACCCGGTGTTCGGCCTGGATGCCCGCCCGGGCGAAGCGGTGCGCTACTGGGTGCGCATCGAGCACGCGCGCGTGCCGTTCTCGGGCGAGCTGCGGCTGCACGACCACAACACGCTGCGCGAGCTGCGCATCCACCAGCAGTTCGGCCTGGGCGTTTACTTCGGCATGGCGCTGCTGCTCACCCTGGTGGCGCTGGTGCACGTCGCCGTTTACCGCGACCCGGCCTTCGGCCTGTACGCCGTGTACACCACCCTGCTCGGCCTGGGCATGGCAGCCTCGCTCGGCGTGGGCGGGCAGTTCCTGTGGCCAGGCCAGGCGCGCTGGAACCAGGTGGCCGAGTTCGTGCTGTTGCCGCTCATGGGCGTGGCCGGTCTGCTGTTCGTGCGCCAGGTGGCCCAGCCACGGCGCCTGGGGCGGCTGCTGGACCGCCTGTGCCTGGGCCTGGCGCTGCTGTGGCTCGCGACGGTGGCCTGGGACCTGATCACGCCCAGCCGCGTCTCGCTGCAGGCGGTCACGGCGCTGGGCACGGCGGCCATGGCCACCATCGCGGTCATGCTCTGGCGCGCCTGGCGCAGCGGCGATGGCTGGCTGCGCTGGTTCGTGCTGGGCATGCTGCCGGTGCTGATCGCGGGCGCACTGCCGGTGATGCGCAACTTCAACCTGATCTCGTCGGGTTTCCTCTCGCAGTACGGCATGGTGATCGCAGCCACGCTCGAAGCACCCGTGCTGGTCTATGCGCTGCTGCAGCGCTCGCGCATGCAGCACGAATCGCAGATGCGGGCCCGCGCGCTCGAACGCACCGAGCCGCTGACCGGGCTGATGGTGCGTTCGCACATGATGCTGTGCCTGCACGACAGCCTGGTGCGCGCACAGCGCTACCACCATTCGAGCGCGCTGCTGCTGGTGCGCCTGGACAACCACGCCGAACTGCTGGAGCGCCACGGCCGCGAGACCGCGGACCGCGCGCTGGTCATCACGGCCTCGCTGCTGCGCTCGCAGGCGCGTGACGTGGACACGGCCGCGCGCGTGGACGACCAGGACTTCGCGCTGCTGATGGAAGGGCCGGTGAAAGACACGCAGGCCGCGGGCGTGGCCACCAGCCTGGTGGCCGCGGGGCTGCGCTCGCCCGATCGCCTGCCCCCGGGCACCACGCTGCGCCTGCGGGTGGTGGTGGCCCTGCTGCCCGACGCGCGCGGCGAACACGGCCAGGACGCCGAGGCCCACCTGCGCTGGATGCACGAGGGCCTGCGCCTGCTCGGCCAGGACCCGCGCAAGGCGATCCTGCGGCTGAACTTCTGAGCGAGCGCGGCCGCGCTCGCTCGGCCTCAGACCTCGCGGCGCAGCGCGGGGAACAGGATCACGTCGCGGATGCTGGGGCTGTCGGTCACCAGCATCATGAGGCGGTCGATGCCGATGCCGCAGCCGCCCGCGGGCGGCATGCCGTATTCGAGTGCGCGGATGTAGTCGGCGTCGAAGTGCATGGCCTCGTCATCGCCGCCGTCCTTGGCCGCCACCTGCGCGTGGAAGCGCGCGGCCTGGTCCTCGGCGTCGTTGAGCTCGGAGAAGGCGTTGCCGAATTCGCGGCCCGTGATGTAGAGCTCGAAGCGCTCGGTGACCTCGGGCCGCGCGTCGTTGGCGCGCGCCAGCGGCGAGATCTCGGTCGGGTGGTCCATGATGAAGGTCGGGTTCCAGAGCTCGCTCTCGACCTTTTCCTCGAAGTACAGCACCTGCAACGAGGCCAGGCTGCGGCCGGCGAGCTGGTCCTTCTCCTCGCTCAGGCCGAGCTTGCGCAGCTGGGCGCGCAGCCAGTCGGCATCGTCCACGTTCGCCCCGGCCTCGGTGTACTTGACGATCGCGTCGCGGATGGTCAGGCGCTCGAAGGGCGCGTCGAGGTTCACCGCGCGGCCCTGGTAGGTGATCTCGCCATCGCCGCGCACCGTGCGCACCACGTGGCGGATGAGCCGCTCCACGAAGTCCATGAGGTCGACGTAATTCCAGTACGCCGCGTAGAACTCCATCATGGTGAACTCGGGGTTGTGGCGCACCGAGATGCCTTCGTTGCGGAAGTTGCGGTTGATCTCGAACACGCGCTCGAAGCCACCCACCAGCAGCCGCTTGAGGTAGAGCTCGGGCGCGATGCGCAGGAACATTTCCTGGTCGAGCGCGTTGTGGTGCGTGATGAAGGGCTTGGCGTTGGCGCCCCCGGGAATGGGGTGCAGCATGGGCGTCTCGACCTCGAGGAAGCCGCTGTCGACCATGAACTGGCGCAGCGCCGTGACGGCCTGGCTGCGCGTGACGAAGCGCCGGCGCGCCGATTCGTCGGTCATCAGGTCGACGTAGCGCTGGCGGTACTTGATCTCCTGGTCGGCCACGCCGTGGAACTTGTCGGGCAACGGGCGCAAGCTCTTGGTGAGCAGGCGGATCTTGTCGGCGTGGATGGTGAGCTCGCCGGTGCGGGTGCGGAACAGCACGCCCTCGGCGGCCACGATGTCGCCCAGGTCCCAGTGCTTGAAGGCGTTGTGCTGCGCCTCGCCCACGCTGTCGTTGTTCAGGTAGATCTGGATGCGGCCGCCGCTCGGGCCGAAGGAGGCGTCCTGCAGCGTGGCGAAGCTGGCCTTGCCCATCACGCGCTTGAGCATCATGCGGCCGGCCACGCTGGCGCGCACCGGCGTGGCTTCGAGGTCTTCCTTGCTGGTCTCGCCATGGCGTGCGAACAGCGCGGCGGCCTGGTCCTGCGGCTTGAAGTCGTTCGGGAAAGCCACCGCCTCGCCACGCTGCTGCGCCTCGCGCAGGGCCTTGAGCTTCTCGCGGCGCTCGGCGATCAGCTGGTTCTCGTCGTGCGCCACGGGCGCGGCGGTGTCGGGGGTGTTGGCTTGGCTCATGAATGAAAAAGCGGGTTGGGCGCCGAATGGCGCGCAACCCGCGATTGTAGGTTTGGGCGAAACCGGGCTTATTCGCCGAGGTAAGCGGCCCGCACCTTGGGGTCGGTCAGCATCTGCTTGGCGTCGCCGGTCATGATGATCTCGCCCGAGTCCATCACGTAGCCGCGGTCGGCGATCTGCAGCGCGCGGCTGGCGTTCTGCTCCACCAGCAGGATGGTCACGCCCTGGGCCGACACGTCGCGCACCACCTCGAAGATCTTGTCGACCATGATGGGCGACAGGCCCATGGACGGCTCGTCGAGCAGCAGCACCTTGGGCTGGCTCATGAGCGCGCGCGCCATCGCGAGCATCTGCTGTTCGCCACCGCTCATGGTGCCCGCGAGCTGGTCCTTGCGTTCCTTCAGGCGCGGGAAGATGCCGAACATGCGCTCGATGTCCTGCGCGATGCCGGCCTTGTCGCTGCGCACGTAGGCGCCCATCTGCAGGTTCTCGGTGATGGTCATGCGCGTGAAGACGCCACGGCCTTCGGGCACCATGGCCAGGCCCTGTTTCACCAGGTCCCAGGCGCCCTTGCCGCGGATGCTCTGGCCCAGGTACTCCACGTCGCCGTCTTCCATGCCCAGCGAACCGGTGATGGCCTTCATGGTGGTGGTCTTGCCGGCGCCGTTGGAGCCGATCAGCGAGATCAGCTCGCCTTCCTTGACTTCCAGGTCGACGCCCTTGACGGCCTTGATGCCGCCGTAGGAGACCTTGAGCCCTTTGACTTTGAGAAGCGTGTTTGCCATGTGGGGTCTCCTGCTCAATGCCCGCCGGTGCCGAGGTAGGCCTCGATCACCTTCGGGTCCTTCTGCACCTCGGCCGGCGTGCCCGACGAGAGCTGCTTGCCGTAGTCGAGCACGGTCACGCGGTCGCACAGGCCCATCACCAGCTTCACGTCGTGCTCGATGAGCAGGATGGTGCGGTTGTCGTTGCGGATGCGGTCGATGAGTTCGCGCAGCTGCACCTTCTCGGTGGCGTTCATGCCGGCGGCGGGCTCGTCGAGCGCGATGAGCTGCGGGTCGGTGGCGAGCGCGCGCGCGATTTCCAGGCGGCGCTGGTCGCCGTAGCTCAGGGTGCGCGACTTGTAGTCGGCGAACTTGCCGATGCCCACGTAGTCGAGCAGCTCGCGCGCGCGGTCGGTGATCTCGCGCTCTTCGCGCTTGAAGCGCGGCGTGCGCAGGATCGCGCCCAGCAGGCCCGATTGCGTGCGCACGTGGCGGCCGACCATCACGTTCTCGAGCGCCGTCATCTCGGCGAACAGGCGGATGTTCTGGAAGGTGCGCGCGATGCCCGCCTTGGCCACCTCGTGCACCGCGGTGGGCGTGTAGGGCTTGCCCGCGAGTTCGAAGCTGCCGCTGTCGGGCGTGTACAGGCCGGTGAGCACGTTGAAGAACGTGGTCTTGCCCGCGCCGTTGGGGCCGATCAGGCCATAGACCTGGCCGCGCTGGATATGGATGCCCACGTCGCTGAGGGCTTGCAGACCGCCGAAACGCTTGGAGACGTTGGCGACTTTCAGAATGGTTTCGCTCATGCCGCGCTCCTCACTTGGTCGCCAGGGACTTGCCGTGTTCCGGGGCGGGCCACAGACCTTTGGGTCGCAGCAGCATGATGACGATCATGGCCAGCGCGATCAGCAACTGGCGCAGGATCTCGGGGCCCAGGCGGCCGTCGGTCATGGCCGTGAGCGGGTGCGCCACATGGCGCAGCAGCTCGGGCAGGCCCGCGAGCACCAGCGCACCCAGGATGACGCCCGGAATGTGGCCCAGGCCACCGAGCACCACCATGGCCACGATCATCACCGACTCCATCAGGATGAAGGACTCGGGGTAGACGCCGCGCATGAAGGAGGCGAACAGCACGCCCGCGACACCACCGAAGGTGGCGCTCATGCCAAAGGCCGCGAGCTTGAGGTTGCGCGTGTTCAGGCCCATGGCCTTGGCCGCGATCTCGTCTTCGCGGATGGCCATCCAGGCGCGGCCGATGCGCGAGTCCTGCAGGCGGTAGGCGATGCAGATCGCCACCACCACGAAGAACAGGATGAGGTAGTAGTACAGCGTGACCGACTGGAAGGTGTAGCTGAAGCCGCCGATGGACACGTCCAGCCGCTGGCTCATGCTGTGGCCGAACACGCTCACCGCGTCCACGTTGCTCAGGCCTTTGGGGCCGTTGGTGAGGTTGATCGGGCGGTCGAGGTTGAGCATGAAGATGCGCACGATCTCGCCGAAGCCCAGCGTGACGATGGCGAGGTAGTCGCCGCGCAGCTTGAGCACCGGAAAGCCCAAGATCAGGCCCGTGACGCCGGCCAGGATGCCCGCGATCACCATCACGATCCAGAAGTTCATGTGCAGCCCGTTGGGGAACGTGGCCGCCAGCCAGGCGAAGGTGTCGGTGAGGTGCGGCGAGGCGAGCAGGCCGTAGAGGTAGGCGCCCACCGCGAAGAAGGCGATGAAGCCGAGGTCGAGCAGGCCGGCGTAGCCCACCACGATGTTCAGGCCCAGCGCCAGCAGCACATACAGCAGCGCCACGTCGACGATGCGGACCCAGGAGTTGCTGCCGGTGGCCTGCAGCACGAGCGGCAGCACCAGCATGAGGATGCCCACGATCACGAAGGCGATCAGCTTGACGGGTTTGGAGTTCGTCATGGTGTTTCTCCCCGTGGCCTCAGGCGCGGTCGGCCACGCGTTCACCCAGCAGGCCCGACGGGCGCAGGATCAGCACGAAGGCCAGCACGATGAAGGCGAAGATGTCGGTGTACTGGCTGCCCAGGAAACCGCCGGTGAGCTTGCCCAGGTAGCCCGCGCCCAGCGATTCGATGAGGCCCAGCGCGATGCCGCCGATCACGGCGCCCGCGAGGTTGCCGATGCCGCCCATGACCGCGGCCACGAAGGCCTTGAGGCCGGGCATGAAGCCCATGGCGTGCTGCACCGTGCCGTAGTTCGACGCCCACATGATGCCGGCGATGGCCGCGAGCATGGCGCCGATGATGAAGGTGGCGGAGATGACCACGTCGGGCTTGATGCCCATGAGCGCCGCGACGCGCGGGTTCTCGGCGGTGGCGCGCATGGCGCGGCCCAGGTTGGTGCGGTTGACCAGCCACATCAGCAGCGCCAGCACGATGGCGGTGGTGGCGAGGATGGTGATCTGGGTGACGGACAGCACGGCGCCGAAGAACTCGATGGGTTCGCGCGAGAGCGTGGCCGGGTAGGACTTGGGGTTGGGCTTCCAGATGATCATCGCGAGCGTCTGGAGCAAGATGGACACCCCGATCGCTGTGATCAGCGGGGCCAGTCGCGGCGAGTTGCGCAAGGGCCGGTAGGCCAGCTTCTCGATCGTGAAGTTGAGCGCGGCGCACACCACCATGGCGATGAGCGTGGCCACGATGAGGATCATCCAGCCCGCCATGTCGGGCGAGGCTTCGCGCATGGCCGTGATGATGGTCCAGCTGGTGAGTGCGCCCACCATGAGCACGTCGCCGTGGGCGAAGTTGATGAGGCCGATGATGCCGTACACCATCGTGTAGCCCAGGGCGACCAGGGCGTACATGCTGCCCAGCACCAGTCCGTTGAGGATCTGCTGTAGCAAGACTTCCATGAAAGGTTCTCCGTGTTTTTGACCGGCGGGGTGGTGGCACCGCCCCTGTTTCAACCTAGCAAAAAACCCGCCAGAGGCGGCCTCGATAAAGGCCTGGGGCGGGTTGGTGGTGCGCGATTGTAGCGAGGGGTATCAGGGCTCCATCGGGGGCTTCGCCCCTGAAATCAAAGGGTAAACCCGGGACGCAGCCCCCCGTATCAGTGCGACTACGGACGCATCAGTTCTTCTGATCCTGGCCGTTCAGGCGGCGCAGTTCGCGCAGCTTTTCGCCAATGCGGATTTCCAACCCGCGGTCGACGGGCTCGTAGAACGCAGGCGCTTGCATGCCCTCGGGCCAGTAGTTCTCGCCCGCCGCGAAGCCGCCCGGCTCGTCGTGCGCGTAGCGGTAGCCCTTGCCGTAGTCGAGCGATTTCATGAGCTGGGTGGGCGCGTTGCGCAGGTGCATGGGCACGGGCCGGGTGCCGTCGCGCTTGACGAAGGCGCGCGCCTGGTTGAAGGCCTTGTAAACCGCGTTCGATTTCGCGGCCACCGCGAGGTAGACCACGCATTCGGCCAGCGCCAGCTCGCCCTCGGGCGAGCCCAGGCGCTCGTAGACCTCGGCGGCGTCGAGCGCGAAGCGCAGGGCGCGCGGGTCGGCCAGGCCGATGTCTTCGGCCGCCATGCGGATCAGGCGGCGCGAGACGTAGCGCGGGTCCACGCCGCCATCGAGCATGCGCACGAACCAGTACAGCGCGGCGTCGGGGTCGGAGCCGCGCACGCTTTTGTGCAGCGCGCTGATCGTGTCGTAGAACTGCTCGCCGCCCTTGTCGTAGCGGCGCATGCGCTCGCCCAGCACGCGCAGCAGCCAGGCGTCGCTCACGGCCTCGAGCTTCTCGCGCCGCGCGGCCACGGCCAGGGTTTCAAGCGTGTTGAGCAGGCGGCGCGCGTCGCCGTCGGCGTAGCCGATCAGGCGCTCGAGCGCAGGGCCTTCGATCTCGGGGACGGCGTCGATCGCGCGCGCCTTGGCCACGATGGCACGCAGGTCGTCTTCGGTGAGCGGCTGCAGCACGTAGACCGCGGCGCGCGACAGCAGCGCCGAGTTCACCTCGAACGAGGGGTTCTCGGTGGTGGCGCCGATGAAGGTGAACAGACCGCTTTCCACGTGCGGCAGAAAGGCGTCCTGCTGGCTCTTGTTGAAGCGGTGCACCTCGTCGACGAACACGATGGTGCGCTGCGCATGCAGGCCGTCGCGCGCGAGCTCGGCCTGCTCCACCGCCTCGCGGATGTCTTTCACGCCGCCCAGCACCGCGCTGATGGTGATGAACTGGGCGTCGAAGGCGTCGGCCATGAGCCGCGCGATGGTGGTCTTGCCCACCCCCGGCGGGCCCCAGAGGATGCAGCTGTGTGGCTGACCCGACTCGAAGGCCAGGCGCAGCGCCATGCCTTCGCCCAGCAGGTGCTGCTGCCCGATGACCTCGCCCAGCGTGCGCGGGCGCAGCCGTTCGGCCAGCGGGGCGTGGGCAGCGGTGTTCAAGATCGGATCGGGTGCGCCACGCGGCCGTTCACTGGCGGATCACATCGGCGCCCGCGGGGGGCTCGAAGCGGAACTCGCCGCCCTTGAACGCGGGGTTGTTCTGCCACTGCGAGAAGCGCAGCACCGAGCGCTGGCCCAGGCCGTCCTCGATGTCGAGCACCGAGAGCTGGGTGCCGGCAAAGCCCAGGCGCACCTTGCGCAGCTGGCCATCGCGCTGTTTGGGCGTGGCCTCGGCCCACTGCAGGCCGTCGGCATCGGGCGCGGCGCGCAGATCGAAACTGCTGCGCAGCGCGGCGAGGTCGGGCGCCGACGCGATGATGGCCGCGGGCGTGCTGCCCAGCGCGTCCTTCTGCGCGCGCACCGTCACCTGGTTCAGGTCCACGTCGTGCAGCCAGAGCTGGCGGCCGTCGGCCACGATGGTCTGCTCGAAGGGCTTGAGGTAGTCGAAGCGGAAGCGGTCGGGGCGCTGGAACACGAAGCGCCCGTTGCTGGTGCGCTGGCGCGGCGTGGCCTCGTTGGCGCGTGCGGGCGAGGTCACCACCTGGGTGAAATCGGCGCGCGCGCTGCTGGCCTCGCGCAGGAAGGCCTCGAGCGCCTTGAGGCCGTCGGCATGGGCCGGCAGGGCCGCCCAGCACAGGGCGGCGGCGGAAAGCAGGGATCGGATGTTCATGACACTCGGAGCCTCGAGGGCGGCGGGAGTTGCACCGGAGGGTTGCCGGCGGTCATTCGGGGCGGCCACCCACCAGGATGTCGCGCTGCCCGCTGCTGGTGAGCGCGCTCACCAGACCGGCGTTTTCCATGTCTTCGAGCAGGCGCGCGGCGCGGTTGTAGCCGATCTTGAGCTTGCGCTGCACGTAGGAGATGCTGGCCTTGCGGTCCTGCAGCACGATGGCCACAGCCTGGTCGTACAGCGGGTCTTTTTCGCCCCCACCCTCGCCGCCACCGTCGCCAAAGGCATCGCCGCCCTCGCCGTCACCGGCGCCGCCATCGAGCACGCCGTCGATGTAGTCGGCCTCGCCCTGCTCTTTCAGGTAGGCCACCACACGGTGCACCTCGTCGTCGCTCACGAAAGCGCCGTGCACGCGCGTGGGGAAGCCCATGCCCGAGGGCAGGTAGAGCATGTCGCCCATGCCCAGCAGGCTTTCGGCGCCCATCTGGTCGAGGATGGTGCGGCTGTCGATCTTGCTGCTGACCTGGAAGGCGATGCGCGTGGGGATGTTGGCCTTGATCAGGCCGGTGATCACGTCCACGCTGGGGCGCTGCGTGGCGAGAACCAGGTGGATGCCGGCGGCGCGCGCCTTCTGCGCCAGGCGCGCGATCAGCTCCTCGATCTTCTTGCCCACCACCATCATGAGGTCGGCGAGTTCGTCGATCACCACCACGATGTAGGGCAGCCGCTCGAGCGGCTCGGGCTGCTCGGGCGTGAGCGAGAACGGGTTGCCGATGCTCTCGCCGCGGGCCTTGGCCTCGTCGATCTTGGTGTTGAAGCCCGCGAGGTTGCGCACGCCCAGCTTGCTCATGAGCTTGTAGCGCTTCTCCATCTCGGCCACACACCAGTTCAGGCCGTTGGCCGCGTGCTTCATGTCGGTCACGACCGGCGCGAGCAGGTGCGGGATGCCCTCGTAGACGCTCATCTCGAGCATCTTGGGGTCGATCAGCAGCAGGCGCACGTCCTTGGGGTCGGCCTTGTAGAGCAGCGACAGGATCATGGCGTTGATGCCCACCGACTTGCCCGAGCCGGTGGTGCCGGCCACCAGGCAGTGCGGCATCTTCGCGAGGTCGGCCACCACGGGCTGGCCGCCGATGTCCTTGCCCAGGCCGATGGTGAGCAGCGACTTGGCGTCGTTGTAGACCGCCGAGCCCAGGATCTCCGAGAGGCGGATGGTCTGGCGCTTGGCGTTGGGCAGCTCCAGCGCCATCAGGTTCTTGCCCGGGATGGTTTCGATCACGCGGATCGACACCAGCGAGAGCGAGCGCGCGAGGTCGCGGCTCAGGTTGACGATCTGCGAGCCCTTCACGCCGGTGGCGGGCTCGATCTCGTAGCGCGTGATCACCGGGCCCGGCGCGGCCGCCACCACCCGCACCTCGACGCCGAAGTCCTTGAGCTTCTTCTCGATCAGCCGGCTGGTCATCTCCAGCGTCTGCGCGTCCACCGTGTTCTGCTGGCCCGCGGCCGCATCGAGCAGGTCCACCTGCGGCAGCTTGCTGTCGGGCATTTCCGAGAACAGCGGCTTCTGGCGCTCCTTGGCCACGCGCTCGCTCTTGGGCACCTCGACCATGGTGGGCTCGATCACCACCGGCACCGGGTGGTGTTCCTCGATCTCCACGCGCTCGGTCTGCACCACCACCTCGCGCTCGCGCGCGGCCTGGCGGCCGATGCGTTCGTCTTCCACCGCCTCGCGCTTCTCGCGCCGCGCCTCGAACCAGCCGTCGAGGTGCTGGCCCACGACCTCGGCCCAGTGGCCCCACGAGAAACGGAACACCAGCGGCAGGCAGGCCAGCACCAAGGCGAGCAGCGCCAGGGCAGAACCCGTGAAACCCAGCCAGCGCAGGGCCAGCGGCCCGAGCGCGTGGCCCACCACGCCGCCCGCATGACCGGGCAGCAGCGGCTCGAGCCGGTACAGGCGCGTCCATTCGAGCGCGCCACTGAACGCGAGCAGCGCGGCCAGGCCGACCCAGAACGCCACACGGCGCACCAGCAGGCGCTGCCACCAGCGCGGCCCGTCGGCCTGGGGCGCGGCGCCCCGCAGCCAGCGCGCCAGGCCCGACAACCAGGCCCGCACCCCGGCGGCAAACACCCACCAGACGGAAAAACCGAAGAGAAAATAGCTGGCGTCGGCGACGATGGCGCCCAGTCGCCCGCCCCAGTTGCCCACGTCGGCGCGCGAGCCGGTGGTGCTCCAGGCGGGATCGGCCAGCGAGTGGCTGAGCAGGGCCAGCAGCCAGAAGGCCAGCGCCGCGGCGCCCAGCACCAGGCCGATTTCCTGGGCGAAGCGCGCGATGCCGCCGACCGCGGGCGCTTCGCGGCGGTCGGCATTGAGGGTGTTCAGGGAGTAGGTCATGTCCGGGGGGAAGCAAGCGCAAGCTTACCCCAGCCCGGCCCCCGTCCCGGCGCTCAGCCCAGGGTGCTGAGGCGCTCCTTGATCAGCGTGGCGCCGTCTTCGGTGACCTCGATGAAACCGCGGTCTTCGAGGTCCTTCATCACGCGGCTGACCATTTCGCGCGAGGCGCCGATCATCTTGGCCACGTCCTGGCGCGACACGCGGTCGCGGATCATGAGCACGCCGTCGCGGTTGGGCTGCGCCTGCTCGAGCAGCGCGCGCGCCACGCGGCCGTACACGTCGAGCAGCGCGAGCGATTCGATCTTGCGGTCGGCGTGGCGCAGGCGCTGCACCAGACCGCGCATGACGGCATAGGCCATGGAGGAGTTTTCGGGCAGGCAGCGCGCGAACTCGTTGCGCCCCAGGATCAGCACGTCGGTCTGCACCTCGGCGCGCACCGTGGCCGAGTGCGGCTGGTTGTCGATCAGGCTCATCTCGCCCACGTAATCGCCCGGGTTCATGGTGGCCAGGATCACCTCGCGGCCGCGGCTGTCGGTGGTGACCACGCGCGCCCGGCCCGTGAGCACGATGGCCAGGCAGTTCGATTTCTTGCCCTGCTCGACGATGCACTCACCACGCTTGTAACGGCGCTTGACGACCGCGTCGGCCACCGATTCGGCTTGCGCCTGCGTGAGGGTGGAGAACAGCGGAACGCGGCGGATCAGGTCGAGATTGGACAGGATGGACATGCGTGTATTCCCAGACAGCGGGGGGCAAAAGGGCCCGCTTCCCTACAATCCCGGCAGATCACGGCCCGCGGCTCGGACCGTTGGCTCTTCTCACATCGACTCACATTGACTATCGCGCCGGGTATCTCCATATACCCCCGCGACTCTAAACCAATTGCCTCGTTTCTCGATGGGGCCACGCACCATGAAACACGCGAAAGTCTTGATTCTCGGCTCGGGTCCGGCCGGTTACACCGCGGCGGTTTACGCGGCGCGCGCCAACCTGAACCCCGTGCTCATCACGGGCATCGCCCAGGGGGGTCAGCTCATGACCACGACCGAGGTCGACAACTGGCCCGCCGATGTGCACGGCGTGCAGGGCCCCGAGCTGATGCAGCGCTTCCAGCAGCACGCCGAGCGCTTCAAGACCGAGATCGTCTTCGATCACATCAACAAGGTCGACTTCTCCAAGCGCCCCTTCACGCTCACGGGCGACAGCGGCACCTACACCTGCGACGCGCTGATCCTGGCCACCGGCGCCTCGGCTCAGTACCTGGGCCTGCCGTCCGAAGAAGCCTTCATGGGCAAGGGCGTGAGCGCCTGCGCCACCTGCGACGGCTTCTTCTACCGCGGCCAGACCACCTGCGTGATCGGCGGCGGCAACACCGCCGTCGAAGAGGCGCTGTACCTCTCGAACATCGCGAGCAAGGTCTACCTGGTGCACCGCCGCGACAAGTTCCGCGCCGAGCCCATCCTCGTTGACAAGGTGATGGAGAAGGTCAAGGAAGGCAAGATCGAACTCAAGCTGTTCAAGACCCTCGACGAGGTGCTGGGCGACGACACCGGCGTGACCGGCATCCGCCTCAAGGACACCCAGACCGGCGCCACCGAAGACCTGAAGCTGCAGGGCTGCTTCATCGCCATCGGCCACCGTCCCAACACCGAGATTTTCCAGGGCCAGCTCGAGATGAAGGACGGCTACATCGTCACGAAGTCCGGCCTCAACGGCATGGCCACCATGACCAGCGTGCCCGGCATCTTTGCGGCCGGCGACGTGCAGGACCACATCTACCGCCAGGCCATCACCAGCGCCGGCACCGGCTGCATGGCCGCGCTCGACGCCCAGCGGTTCCTCGAACAGCAGGCGGGCTGATCCCGTCGCCCGCACCCCGTCCGGCCCCCGGCGTGACAGCCGGGAGCCGGCGTGGGTATAATCGCGGGCTTTGCTGAATGTCCGGCCTCGGCCGGTCAAACCGCGATCCCCCGGGTTACCGCCACCCTTTATCTGGCGAGGTGAGGCTGGACGCCAGTCGCAGGATGCTCCTGCGGCCCGCTGCGAACAGCCGTGTGAATGGATCGGAGTGTCCTCATGGCACGCGTCTGCGACGTCACGGGCAAGAAGCCCCAGGTCGGGAACAACGTTTCCCACGCCAACAACAAAACCAAGCGCCGGTTCCTGCCGAACCTGCAATACCGCCGTTTCTGGGTCGAGAGCGAGAACCGCTGGGTTCGTCTGCGCGTGTCGGGCGCTGCCCTGCGCCTGATCGACAAGAAAGGCATCGACGTCGTGCTGGCCGATCTGCGTGCCAACGGCCAGGCTTAAGGAGAACCACCATGGCAACCAAAGGCGGTCGCGAAAAGATCAAGCTGGAGTCCACCGCGGGCACCGGCCACTTCTACACCACGAACAAGAACAAGAAGACCACGCCCGACAAGCTGCTCTTCAAGAAGTTCGACCCGGTCGCGCGCAAGCACGTCGAGTACAAGGAAGTGAAGCTGAAGTAATTCGGCCGAGCCCAATAAAAAACCCGCTGTGAACACAGCGGGTTTTTTATTGCCCTGAGCAAAGCGGCCCGCGGGCCGCTTTGGCGTCAGGCGTGCGCCGAGCGCAGGCGGATCGAGAAGTCGCGCAGGGCCGCGATGCCACTCTCTTCGGCGCGGTGGCACCAGGCCTGCAGGTCGGCCGCGAGCTGTTCGCGCGTGGCGTTGGTGCTCGACCACAGGGCGCGCAACTCCTCGCGCATGGTCACCATCTTGTCGAGCACCGGGTGCTCGGCGCGTGCCTGGGCCAGCTGCGGCTTGACCGACTGCGGCACCTTGTCGTCGTCGCGGTGCAGCCAGCGCTTGGCGGCCTTGAGCACCGAGGCGTCGGCCTGGCGGGCCTTGAGCGCGGCGATCTCGGTCTTGCAGGCCTCGCGCATCTCGCGCGCATAACCGGCCATGACCTCGTAACGGTTGGCGATGATGGCCTCGAGCGTCTTCTCGTCGGCCACCGGTTTCACGGCGCCGAACGCCATCTTGGGCGGCAGCTTCTTGGCCTTGGCCAGGCCCACCGCCTGCAGGATGCTGATGTACATCCAGCCGATGTCGAACTCGTAGGGCTTGACCGACAGCTTGGCCGAGGTCGGGTAGGTGTGGTGGTTGTTGTGCAGCTCTTCGCCGCCAATGATGATGCCCCAGGGCGAGATGTTGGTGCTCGCGTCCGTGGCCTCGAAGTTGCGGTAGCCCCACCAGTGGCCGATGCCGTTGATGATGCCGGCGGCCGTGATCGGGATCCAGGCCATTTGCAGCGCCCAGACCGCCAGGCCCAGTGCACCGAACAGCAGCACGTCGAGGATCAGCATGAGGCTCACGCCCAGCGCCGAGTAGCGGCTGTAGACGTTGCGCTCGATCCAGTCGTTGGGCGTGTTGTGGCCGTAGCGTTCCAGCGTTTCGGTGTTCTTGGCTTCGGCGCGGTACAGCTCCGCGCCTTCGTAGAACACCTTCTTGATGCCGAAGATGTGCGGGCTGTGCGGGTCACCCTCGTGCTCGCACTTGGCGTGGTGCTTGCGGTGGATGGCGGTCCACTCCTTGGTGACCATGCCGGTGGTCATCCAGAGCCAGAAGCGGAAGAAGTGCGATGCGATCGGGTGCAGGTCGAGCGCGCGGTGCGCCGAATGGCGGTGCAGGTAGATCGTCACGCTGGCGATGGTGATGTGCGTGAGCACCAGGGCCACGATCAGCACTTGCCACCAGGCCAGGCCCAACAGGCCATCGGCCAGCAAGGCCACGGCGCCATCGAAGAAGGCAGACAGGGAGCCGGTATCGGAAGGATTCATCAAGGTCCAATCAGGACTGCCCGAACACACAACGCAGGAACGTCCGCGCGCCCGGGGCAGGCAGGCGCGACAGCCGAGATTTTAGGTGGGGGGGTGGCCCCGACCAAGCCCTTTGGCCCGTATAGGCCCCGGAACTGGGCGGAAGTTCAGGGCCAATTGATCCCGATCAAGCTTTTTTCCGCCAGACGGCAGCGAAAAAGCCGTCGGTGCCGTGCCGGTGGGGCCACAGGCGCAGAAAGCGCCCACCCTCGCCGGCGCACAGGGTTTCGGCCCCGGACACCTTGACCGCCTGGAGCAGGCCCGCGGCCGCTTCGGGCTCGAAATCCGGGTGGGCCTGGCCGAAGGCCTCGGCCACCGCCTCGTTCTCGTCGACCAGCAGGCTGCAGGTCGCGTACACCAGCCGCCCGCCAGGTTTGAGCAGGCGCGCGGCGCTGGCCAGGATGGCCTGCTGCAACGCGGCCTGCGCCGCCACGGTCTGCGGGGTCTGGCGCCATTTGAGGTCGGGGCTGCGGCGCAGCGTGCCCAGGCCCGAGCACGGCGCGTCCACCAGCACGCGGTCGATCTTGCCGGCCAGCCGCTTGATGCGATCGTCGCGCTCGTGCGCGATGGCCACCGGGTGCACGTTGGACAGGCCGCTGCGCGCCAGCCGCGGCTTGAGGCCGTCGAGGCGGTGCGCCGACGTGTCGAAGGCGTAGAGGCGGCCGCTGTTGCGCATGGCCGCACCGATGGCGAGCGTCTTGCCGCCCGCGCCGGCGCAGAAGTCGACCACCATCTCGCCGCGCCTGGCGTCGAGCAGCAGGGCCAGCAGTTGCGAGCCCTCGTCCTGCACCTCGACCTCGCCGTTC
Source organism: Hydrogenophaga sp. T2 (assembly GCF_049843535.1). Lineage (NCBI taxonomy): Bacteria > Pseudomonadati > Pseudomonadota > Betaproteobacteria > Burkholderiales > Comamonadaceae > Hydrogenophaga > Hydrogenophaga sp. T2. Next base: position 70,944 of record NZ_JBBHZJ010000003.1, read on the forward strand.
GCGAACGCGGGCACCTTGGCCAGCGTCGGCTTGCCCTGCAGCCGGATGCCCAGCGGCGAATGCGGCGTGGCCTCGGCCTTGAGGCCCGCTTCACGCAGCGCGGCGAGTGCGGCCTCGCGCTTGGTCTTGAGCAGGTTCACGCGCAGATCGAGTGGCGCGGGCTCGAGCAGCGCCGCCGCGAGCGCGTCGAAGCCCTCACCCACCTGGGCGCGCAGCGCCTCGGCCAGCCATTCGGGCAGGTTGTGGCGGTGCGGCGCGAGCCATTCGTCTTCGCGCACCTTGGCGCAGGCGTCGAGCCAGACCTTTTCGGGCTCGCTCAGCGCGCTCTTGAGAAAGTCGCGGTCGCCCGGAAAGCCCAGGATGGCCAGCCGGCGCCACTTGGAGCCGCTGCCCGAGCGCGCGAGCCATTCGAACTTCAGCCGCTCGCGCAACGCGGCGTACACGGTGTCGGACAGGGTGGCGCGCTCGCGCGGGCCGAGCGAGCGGTTCTCGCGGAAGTGGCGTGCCACCACGGCATCGGCCGGGTGGTCGAAACGGAACACGGCCTCGATCAGGGCCGCGGATTCATCGAGCAGGGCTTTGGGGTGCATGGGGGCTATTGTCCCAGCCTCGATAATCCCGGCCTATGTCAGAGATCCAGGAACAGGTCCGGCGCCGCCGCACCTTCGCCATCATTTCCCACCCCGACGCGGGCAAGACCACCCTCACCGAGAAGCTGCTGCTGTTCTCGGGCGCCATCAACATCGCGGGCAGCGTGAAGGCGCGCAAGGCGGCGCGCCACGCCACCAGCGACTGGATGGAGATCGAAAAGCAGCGCGGCATTTCCGTCGCCTCCAGCGTGATGCAGATGGAGTACCGCGACTGCGTGATCAACCTGCTCGACACGCCGGGTCACCAGGACTTCTCCGAAGACACCTACCGCGTGCTCACCGCGGTCGACGCTGCGCTGATGGTGATCGACGCCGCCAACGGCGTGGAGCCGCAGACGCGGCGGCTGCTGCAGGTCTGCCGCGCGCGCAACACGCCCATCATCACCTTCATCAACAAGATGGACCGCGAGGTGCAAGCCCCGCTGGACCTGATGGACGAGATCGAGCGCGAGCTCGGCATGACGGTGGTGCCCTTCACCTGGCCGGTGGGCATGGGCAAGACCTTCCGCGGCGTGTACGACCGCCGCGCCGACCGCATGCGCGTGTTCACGGCCGGCGAAGACACCCGCGGCGGCGATGAAGAGGTGCTCGAAGGCCTGGACAACCCCGAGACGGCGCAGCGCTTCGGCAGCGAGTTCGCGCAGGCGAAGGACGAACTCGAACTCGTGGCCGGCGCCTCGCCCGCGTTCGAGGAGCAGGCCTTCCTGGCCGGCCACCAGACGCCCATGCTGTTCGGCTCGGCGGTCAACAACTTCGGCGTGCGCGAGGTGCTCGACGCGCTGGTGGACCTGGCCCCGCCGCCCGGCCCGCGCGCCGCCATGCAGCGCACGGTGGAGCCCGACGAACGCAAGTTCAGCGGCGTGGTGTTCAAGATCCAGGCCAACATGGACCCGGCGCACCGCGACCGCATCGCCTTCGTGCGCGTGGCCAGCGGCCACTTTGAGCGCGGCATGCGGCTCAAGGTCGTGCGCAGCGGCAAGGAGCTGCGGCCCAACACCGTGGTGAGCTTCCTCTCGCAGCGCCGCGAGCTGCTCGACGAAGCCTTTGCGGGCGACATCATCGGCATTCCCAACCACGGCGTGCTGCAGCTCGGCGACACGCTCACCGAGGGCGAGGCGCTGCAGTACACCGGCCTGCCCTTCTTCGCGCCCGAGATCATCCGCAGCGTGGAGGTGGCCGACCCGCTGCGCAGCAAGCAGTTGCGCGCCGGCCTCACGCAGCTCGGCGAAGAGGGCGCGATCCAGGTGTTCCGCCCGGTGGCGGGCAGCGTGCTGCTGCTCGGGGCCGTGGGCCAGCTGCAGTTCGAGGTGGTGGCGCACCGGCTCGAGCACGAGTACGGGGTGAAGGCGCGCATCACGGGCAGCTCGTACAACGTGGCGCGCTGGGTCACCTGCGCGCCCGAAGACGGCGGCGAGCAGGAGCTCAAGCGCTTCATCGACGCCAACGCCCACCGCGTGGCGCTGGACGCGGTGGATGCGCCCACCGTGCTGCTCGATCACATGGCCACGCTGCGTGCGGTCGAAGCCAACTGGCCCAAGATCAAGTTCCACGCCATGCGCGAGCACGCGGGCCTGGTGTTCGCCAAGTCGATGTGAGTCAGCCCGCGAGCAGCCGCTCCACCGCGCGCGGGTAGATCAGGTGCTCCTGCGTGAGCACGCGCGCGGCCAGGGCCTCGGGCGTGTCGCCGGGCAGCACCGGCACCACGGCCTGTTCCAGGTACTCGCCGTGGTCGAGCTCGGCCGTCACGCGGTGCACCGTGGCGCCCGCGAAGCGGCAACCCGTCTCGATCGCGCGCTGGTGCGTCTTCAGGCCCGGGAAGGCCGGCAGCAGGCTGGGGTGGATGTTGAGCAGCCGCCCCTCGTAGTGCCGCACGAAGCCCGGCGTGAGGATGCGCATGAAGCCCGCGAGCAGCACCAGCGCGGGCCGGTGGGCGTCGATCGCGGCCATCAGCGCGGCGTCGAAGGCCTCGCGGTCGGCGTGCTGCTGGTGGTCGACCACCGCGGTGGCCAGGCCCTGCTCGCGCGCCCAGGCCAGGCCGGCCGCGCCGGGCCGGTTGCTCACCACCGCCACCACACCGGCGCCGAAGCGCGCGGCCCAGCGCCCGTGGCGCGCGGCCTCCACCAGGGCGGCCATGTTCGAGCCACTGCCCGAAATGAGGATGACGATCGGACGGGCAAGCGGCGCAGACATGGGCCGGGAGTGTAATGAGGCGGCCGAGCGGAACACTCGGCTTGTCGCCGCCTGGACAGCCCAAAAACGAACGGTCGTGCGAAACTGATCCGGATTGCCCAACCCGCCGTCCCGCCGCAGCGCGGGCCTTGAAGGAGACACGACATGGACCTGGCTTTCACGCCGGAAGAACAGGCGTTTCGCGAGCAGATCCGCACCTGGGTGCGCGACAACCTGCCCGCCGACATCAGTCACAAGGTACACAACGCGCTGCGCCTGTCGCGCGACGACATGCAGCGCTGGGCCAAGATCCTCGGCAAGAAGGGCTGGCTCGGTTATGGCTGGCCCAAGGAATTCGGCGGGCCGGGCTGGAACGCGGTGCAGAAGCACCTGTTCGAAGAAGAATGCGCGCTGGCCGGCGCGCCGCGCATCGTGCCCTTCGGCCCGGTGATGGTGGCGCCCGTGATCATGGCCTTCGGCAACAAGGCGCAGCAGGAGCGCTTCCTGCCCGGCATCGCCAGCGGCGAGGTCTGGTGGAGCCAGGGCTACAGCGAGCCCGGCTCGGGCTCCGACCTCGCCTCGCTCAAGACCCGCGCCGAGCGCAAGGGCGACAAATACATCGTCAACGGCCAGAAGACCTGGACCACGCTGGGCCAGTACGGCGACTGGATGTTCAACCTCGTGCGCACCAGCACCGAGGGCAAGCCCCAGACCGGTATCTCCTTCCTGCTGCTCGACATGAAGTCCAAGGGCGTCACGGTGCGCCCGATCAAGCTGCTCGACGGCGAGTGCGAGGTCAACGAGGTCTTCTTCGACAACGTCGAGGTGCCGGCCGAGAACCTGATCGGCGAAGAGAACAAGGGCTGGACCTACGCCAAGCACCTGCTCAGCCACGAGCGCACCAACATCGCCGACGTCAACCGCGCCAAGCGCGAGCTCGAGCGCCTCAAGCGCATCGCCAAGACCGAAGGCGTGTGGGACGACCTGCGTTTTCGCGACCAGATCGCGCTGCTCGAGGTCGACATCGTGGCGCTCGAGATGCTGGTGCTGCGCGTGCTCTCGGCCGAGAAATCGGGCAAGAACTCGCTCGACATCGCGGGCCTGCTCAAGATCCGCGGCAGCGAGATCCAGCAGCGCTACAGCGAACTCATGATGCTGGCCGCCGGCCCCTACAGCCTGCCCTTCATCCACGAGGCCATGGAAGCCGGCTGGCAGGGCGACTTCCCGGGCGGCGTGCTGGCCAATGCGCCGCTCGCCTCGACCTACTTCAACATGCGCAAGACCACGATCTACGGCGGCTCCAACGAGGTGCAACGCAACATCGTGGCCCAGACCGTGCTCGGCTGACCAGGAGACGAACAACATGGACTTCGATTTTTCCGACGACCAGATCGCCCTGCGCGACGCCGTGCAGAAGTGGGTGGAAAAGGGCTACGGTTTCGAGCGCCGCCGTGCCATCGTGGCCGCGGGCGGCTTCGACCGCGGCGCCTACGGCGAACTCGCCGAGCTGGGCCTGGCCGGCCTCTACGTGGACGAGGCCCACGGCGGCCTGGGCATGGGCCCGGTGGAGGCCATGGTGGTGATGGAAGAACTGGGCCGCGGCATGGTGCTCGAGCCGCTGGCGCAAACGCTGATCACCAGCGGCGTGATCGGGGCCTACGGCGCCGACGATGTGAAAGCCGCCTGGCTGCCCAGGATCGCGGGCGGCGAGGCCCTGGTGGTGCTGGCCCACCAGGAGCGCGGCGCGCGCTACCGGCTCGACCGCGTGGCCGCGACCGCGAGCAGCACGGGCAGCGCCTGGACCGTGACGGGCCACAAGCACCTGGTGCCCGCGGCCGACCAGGCCCAGGCCTTCCTGGTGCCGGCCATGGCCAACGGCAAGACCGCCCTGTTCCTGGTGGAAGCCGGCGCCAGCGGCGTGCGCACCACGGGCCACCCCACGCAGGACGGCGCGCGCGCGGGCGACCTGGTGCTGGAAAAAGCCCCCGCCGTGCTCGTGAGCGCCAACGGCCAGGCCGCGCTCGAACACGCGGTGGACATCGGCATCGCCGCCACCTGCGCCGAGGCCGTGGGCCTGATGGACGCGACCCTGGCGATCACCGCCGACTACCTGAACACGCGCAAGCAGTTCGGCGTGCCGATCGCGAGCTTCCAGGCCCTGCGCCACCGCGCGGCCGACATGAAAATGCAGCTTGAACTCGCGCGCTCCATGAGCTACTACGCGAGCCTCAAGCTCAACGCGCCGGCCGACGAGCGCCGTGCCGCGATGGCGCGCGCCAAGGTGCAACTCGGCCAGTCCATGCGCTTCGTCGGCCAGCAGGCGGTGCAACTGCACGGCGGCATCGGCGTGACCGACGAGTACATCGTGAGCCACTGCTTCAAGCGGCTCACCCAAATGGAAATGACGTTCGGCGACACCCTGCACCACCTGGGCGAGGTCTCGGCCCGCATGCAGGACACCGCGGGCGTGTTTGCCTGATGCGGCGCCGCCTCGCCCTGTCGCTGCTCGCCAGCGCCGCCCTGCTTGGCGCCTGCGCGCACCCGACCGCGGGCGCCGATCGGCCGCCCGTGGTCTTCGTGCACGGCAACGGTGATTCGGCCTCGATCTGGCAGACCACCGTGTGGCGCTTCGAGTCCAACGGCTGGCCGCGCGAGCGGCTGCACGCCATCGACCTGCCCTACCCGCTGGCGCGCGACGACGACGCCAAGCCCCAGCCCGGGCGCAGCTCCACCGCCGAACACATGGCCTTCCTCAAGGCCGAGGTCGAGCGCGTGCTGCAGCGCACCGGGGCGAAGCAGGTGGTGCTGGTGGCCAATTCGCGCGGCGGCTATGCGGTGCGCAACTACGTGCAGAACGGCGGCGGGGCGGCCACGGTGAGCCACGCCATCCTGGGCGGCACGCCCAACCACGGCGTGTGGGCCATCCCGGGCTTTCGCGAAGGCAACGAGTTCTCGGGCACCGGCCCCTTCCTGCGCGCGCTCAACGCGCCCAAGAACGCCGCGGGCGACGAGGTGAGCGGGCCGGTGCAGTGGCTGACCCTCCGCTCGGACAACAACGACAAGTTCGCCCAGCCCGACGGCCTGTGGATCGGCGCCCGTGGCACGGCCACGAACGTGGGCTTCGACGGCCCCGCGCTCAAGGGCGCGACCAACGTGGTGCTGCCGCGCGTGGACCACCGCGAAACCTCGTTCTCGCCCGCCGCCTTCGAGGCCACCTACCGCTTCATCACCGGCCGCGCGCCGCAGACCACCGAGGCGGTGGCGGCGGGGCCGGTGGTGCTCGACGGCCAGCTCACCGGCCTGGGCCTCGTGCCCACCGATCCGGCCTCGGGCAACTACGCCAACAACCTGCCGCTGCCCGGCGCGCAGCTCGAGGTGTACGCGGTCGACCCCGCCACGGGCGAACGCCGCGGCGGCGCGCTGCACCGCAAGACCGTGGGCGCCGACGGCCGCTGGGGCCCGTTCACCGCGCCCGCGGGCACGCCGCTGGAGTTCGTGCTCAGTGCCGCGGGCTACGCCACCACGCACATCTACCGCAGCCCGTTTCCGCGCAGCAGTGCGCTGATCCACCTGCGCGCCGAGCGCCTGGCCGAGGCCGACAAGACCGCGGCCTCGGTGCTCACGCTCACCCGCCCGCGCGGCTACTTCGACCTCGCGCGCGACCGCATGGCGCTGGACGGCCGGCCGCTGCCGGGCGTGGGACCGGGCGGCGCGGGGGTGTCGAGCGCCAAGCTCGTGCTGCGCGAAGCCGGCGTGCGCGCCGTGGCGGCCGAATTCAATGGCGAGCGGCTGGTCGGCCGCAGTTGGCCGGCGGCCGAGAACCGCGTGGTGGTGCTGGAACTGACAAACTGAGCCGCCCGGCGCCGCAAGGCGCTAGGCGTGCAGCCGCGAGCTCTTGGGCAGGTGGGCCATCAGGAACTCCATCTGGTCCGCCAGGATGCGGCGGTTGCGCAGGATGAAGTCCTCCCACAGGCTGGGCACATACGGTGCGTACAGGAGCGGCATGTGGGCCTGCTCGGGCGTCTTGTTGCCCTTGCGGTGGTTGCACGACTTGCAGGCCGTGACCACGTTCATCCACAGGTCGCGCCCGTTCTGCGCCAGCGGCACGATGTGCTCGCGCGTGAGCTCGTCTTCGTGGAAGTGGTCGCCGCAGTAGGCGCACACGTTGCGGTCGCGCGCGAACAGCTTCTGGTTGGTGAGCGTGGGCCGCAGGTCGAAGGGGTTGATGCGCGGCACGCCGTGGGTGCCGATGATGGAGTTGATCCGAACGATCGACTGCCGGCCCGTGATGGCGTTGTGCCCGCCGTGGAAGACCGCGATCTCGGCGCCCATTTCCCAGCGCACCTCGTCGGCCGCGTAGTGCAACACGGCTTCCTCGAGGCTGATCCAGGACTGCGGCAGTCCCTGGGCGGAGAGCTTCAAGACCTTCAAAACGGGCTCCTTCACACGGTCGAGACACTGGAAGAACCCGGTACCGCACGGTCACATGGACCCGGCCCCGGGGCCTGCGTTTTCGTGTGCCAATATAACAACCTTCCACGGCTCTTTTGCGTCCATGCGGGACATGCCCCCGCGATGTGACACACCACCCCGCCCCATGCAGATCCTCCGCGGTCCCCGGACCCGCTCCCACGGCACGCCCGGCGCCCTGCGCGGCTGCGCGCTGACCATCGGCAACTTCGACGGCGTGCACCGCGGCCACCAGGCCATGCTGGCGCTGCTGCAGAACGAGGCCCGCCACCGCGGCGTGCCCAGCTGCGTGATGACCTTCGAGCCGCACCCGCGCGACTATTTCGCCGCGCTGCACCGCAAGCCCGAACTCGCGCCGGCGCGCATCGCCACCCTGCGCGACAAGCTCGAAGAGCTGCAGCGATGCGGCGTCGACCGCTGCGTGATCCTGCCCTTCAACGACCGGCTGGCGAGCCAGACCGCGCAGTCCTTTATCGAGGACACCCTGGTGCGCGACCTGGGCGTGAAGTACGTGCTGGTGGGCGACGACTTCCGCTTCGGCGCGCAGCGCGCGGGCGACTACGCCCTGCTCGATGCCGCCGGTGCGCGCCTGGGCTTCGACGTGGCGCGCATGCAGAGCTACGAGGTGCACGGCCTGCGCGTGTCCAGCTCGGCGGTGCGCGAGGCCCTCGCCGAAGGCCGCATGGACGACGCCGCCGCCCTGCTCGGCCGCCCCTACGCCATCAGCGGCCACGTGGTGCACGGGCGCAAGCTGGGCCGCCAGCTCGCCGAATCCGCCCCGGGCCGGGGCGACGGCTTTCGCACCCTCAACCTGCGCTTTGCGCACTGGAAACCCGCGGCCAGCGGCATCTTCGCCGTGCAGGTGCACGGGCTCTGGCCGGAGCCCCTGGCCGGCGTGGCCAACCTGGGCGTGCGGCCCTCGCTTGACCCCGACGACGTCAACGGCGGCCGGGTGCTGCTCGAGACCCACTGCCTGGACTGGCCCGCGGGCCTGGCCGAGCGCCTGCCCGGCGGGGAGGCCTACGGTAAAATCGTGCGCGTGGAACTGCTGCACAAACTGCACGACGAGCTGAAGTACGACAGCCTCGACGCCCTCACGCAGGGCATCGCCAAGGACGTCGCCGACGCGCGTGCGTTCTTCGAGGCCATGCACGGCCGCACCCACCGGCAGACCACCCGCGACCGAATTTGACGGGCCCAGGCCCCGCTCGCTGCCCTTCGACAAGCTCAGGGCGAACGGCTGCTGAACCTCTCGCACATCCGCTCCCCCGCTCGGGCTGAGCTTGTCGAAGCCAACACGCCAAACACCATGTCCGAGAACAAGAACGCCTACCCCGTCAACCTGCTCGACACCCCCTTCCCCATGCGCGGCGACCTGCCCAAGCGCGAGCCGGGCTGGGTCAAGCAGTGGAACGACGAGGGCCTGTACCAGCGCCTGCGCGACGCCCGCCGCGGCGCGCCCCTGTTCGTGCTGCACGACGGCCCGCCCTACGCCAACGGCCAGATCCACATGGGCCACGCGGTGAACAAGGTGCTCAAGGACATGATCGTCAAGAGCCGCCAGCTCGCCGGCTTCGACGCGCAGTACATCCCGGGCTGGGACTGCCACGGCCTGCCGATCGAGAACGCGATCGAGAAGAAGCACGGCCGCCACCTGAGCCGCGACGACATGCAGGCCAAGAGCCGCGCCTACGCCACCGAGCAGATCGACCAGCAGCGCAACGACTTCAAGCGCCTGGGCATCCTCGGCGACTGGGAGCGCCCCTACCTCACCATGGCGCCCGCCAACGAGGCCGGCGAGATCCGCGCCTTCAAGCGCGTGATCGAGCGCGGCTTCGTCTACCGCGGCCTGAAGCCCGTGTACTGGTGCTTCGACTGCGGCAGCTCGCTCGCCGAGTTCGAGATCGAATACGCGGACAAGCAGAGCGACACGCTCGACGTGGCCTTCGAGACCGACGACGCCGCCCAGCTCGCCGCCGCCTTCGGCCTGCCCGGTCTGCCCGCGGGCAAGACCGGCTTCGCCGTGATCTGGACCACCACCGCCTGGACCATTCCGGCCAACCAGGCGCTCAACGCCCACCCCGAGCTGGTCTACGCCCTGGTCGACACGCCCAAGGGCTGCCTGGTGCTGGCCGAGTCGCTGGTCGAGAAATGCCTGGAGCGCTTCGGCCTCGACGGCACGGTGATCGCCACCGCCCAAGGCGAACGCCTGGGCGGCCTGAACTTCCGACACCCGCTCTACGACGCCGACGCCGGCTACCGCCGCCTCTCGCCTGTGTTCCTGGCCGAGTACGTGAGCGACAGCGACGGCACCGGCCTCGTGCACTCCTCGCCCGCCTACGGCCTGGACGACTTCAACTCCTGCATCGCCAACGGCTTCACGGTCGACACCATCCTCAACCCGGTGCAGGGCAACGGCGTGTACGCGGCCGACTTCCCGCTGTTCGGCGGCCAGCACATCTGGAAGGCCGTGCCGGTGATCATCGCCGCGCTCAAGGCTGCGGGCCGGCTCATGAGCACCGTGGGCATCACCCACAGCTACCCGCACTGCTGGCGCCACAAGACGCCCGTGATCTACCGCGCCGCCGCGCAGTGGTTCGTGCGCATGGACGAAGGCGTTGGCGTGTTCACGAAAGACAAGGCGCCCCAGACCCTGCGCCAGCTCGCGCTCGACGCCATCGACCACACCGGCTTCTACCCCGAGAACGGCCGCGCCCGCCTGCGCGACATGATCGCCAACCGGCCCGACTGGTGCATCTCGCGCCAGCGCAGCTGGGGCGTGCCGATCCCGTTCTTCCTGCACAAGGCCACGGGCGAGCTGCACCCGCGCACCATGGAGATCCTCGACCAGGCCGCCGACATCGTCGAGAAGGGCGGCATCGAGGCCTGGAGCCGCGTGACCACCGAGGAAATCCTGGGCGCGGCCGACGCCCCGCACTACGACAAGAGCAGCGACATCCTCGAGGTCTGGTTCGACTCGGGCTCGACCTTCTCGCACGTGCTGCGCGGCAGCCACGCGCACGCCTACCCCAACGGTGCCTTCCATTCCCAAGGCCCCGAGGCCGACCTGTACCTCGAAGGCCACGACCAGCACCGCGGCTGGTTCCACAGCTCGCTGCTGCTGGGCTGCGCGCTGTTCGACCGCGCGCCCTACCGCGGCCTGCTCACGCACGGCTTCACGGTCGACAGCCAGGGCCGCAAGATGAGCAAGTCGCTCGGCAACGGCATCGACCCGCAGGAGGTGACCAAGAAGCTGGGCGCCGAGATCATCCGCCTGTGGGTGGCCGCGAGCGACTACTCGGGCGACATCGCGGGCGACGACAAGATCCTCGCGCGCGTGGTCGACGCCTACCGCCGCATCCGCAACACGCTGCGCTTCCTGCTCGCCAACCTGAGCGACTTCGACGCCGCGAAAGACGCGCTGCCGCTGGGCGAGCTGCTCGAGATCGACCGCTGGGCCCTGGCGCGCACCGCGCAGTTCCAGGCCGAGGTCACGGCCCACTACGACCGCTACGAGTTCCACCCCGTGGTCGCCAAGCTGCAGGCGTTCTGCTCCGAAGACCTGGGCGCGTTCTACCTCGACGTGCTCAAGGACCGGCTCTACACCAGCGCGCCCGCCAGCCGCGCGCGCCGCAGCGCGCAGACCGCGCTGCACCACATCGCCCACGCCATGCTGCGCTGGATGGCACCCTTCATGAGCTTCACGGCCGAAGAGGCCTGGCCCATCCTCGCGGGCGCGAAGAACCAGGGCTCGATCTTCTTCGAGACCTGGGCCGACCTGCCGCCCGCCGAAGAGGGCCTGCTCGCCAAGTGGGCGCGCATCTGCGAGATCCGCGACCTCGCGAACAAGGAGATCGAGGCCGTGCGCACGCAGGGCGCGGTCGGCTCCTCGCTGCAGGCGCTGCTCACCATCACCGCGCCCGCCGACGACGCCGCGCTGCTGCGCTCGCTCGGCGACGACCTGCGCTTCGTCACCATCACCTCGGCCGCGAGCGTGATCGACGGCGACGCGCTCGCGATCGCGGTCACGCCCGCCACGGCCGCCAAGTGCGAGCGCTGCTGGCACTACCGCGACGACGTGGGCCACGACGCCGCCCACCCCACGCTCTGCGGCCGCTGCACCAGCAACCTGTTCGGCGCGGGCGAGTCGCGCTCGGTGGCCTGATGGCCCGCGCAAGCTGGCGCGAGATCGCGCCCTGGCTGGGCCTGGCCGCGCTGGTGTTCGCGCTCGACGTGTTCACCAAGTGGCTGATCCTGCTCAACTTCCAGCTCGGCGACAGCGTCACGGTCACGTCCTTCTTCAACCTGGTGCGCGTTCACAACCCGGGCGCGGCGTTCTCGTTCCTCGCGGGCGCGGGCGGCTGGCAGCGTTGGTTCTTCACCGCCATCGGCGTCGGCGCGTCGGTCTTCATCGTGTGGATGCTGCGCGCCCACCCGGGCCAGAAGCTGTTCGCCTTCGCGCTGGCCAGCATCATGGGCGGGGCGCTGGGCAACGTGGTCGACCGCCTGGTGCACGGCCACGTGATCGACTGGCTCGACTTCCACTGGCGCTTCCTCGAAGGCCTGTTTCCGGGCGGGCACTTCCCCTCGTTCAATCTGGCCGATACATTCATCTCCCTCGGCGCCGCCTGCCTGATCCTCGACGAGGTGCTGCGCGTGCGGCGCGCCCGGCGCGCGGCCTGAGGCCGCCGCGCCCCCACAACACCAGGAGACATTCATGCCCGGCCTGCTGCCCGACGTCGACCCCGACGGCCTCTACGAGTTCTCGGTGGTCTACACCGACCGCGCGCTCAACCACATGTCGCGTCGCTTCCAGGGCGTCATGACGGGCATCTCCACCCTGCTCAAGCGCGTCTACGGCGCGCACTCGGCCGTGCTGGTGCCGGGCAGCGGCACCTTCGGCATGGAATCGGTGGCGCGCCAGTTCGCGCACGGCAAGCACGTGCTCGTGATCCGCAACGGCTGGTTCAGCTACCGCTGGACGCAGATCTTCGACATGGGCGCGATCCCCGCGAGCCACACCGTGCTCAAGGCGCGGCCTGTGCGCGCGGGCGCGCAGGCGCCCTGGGCGCCGGCGCCGATCGACGAGGTGGTGGCCACCATCGCGCGCGAGAAGCCCGCGCTGGTGTTCGCGCCGCACGTGGAAACCGCGGCCGGCATGATGCTGCCCGACGCCTACCTCAAGGCCGTGGCCGACGCGGTGCACGCCGTAGGCGGCCTGTTCGTGCTCGACTGCATCGCCTCGGGCGCGATGTGGGTGGACATGCGCGCCACCGGCGTGGACATCCTCATCAGCGCGCCGCAAAAGGGCTGGAGCAGCTCGCCCTGCTGCGCCATGGTCATGCTCAGCGAACGCGCGCGCCAGGCCATCGACGCCACCCAGAGCACCACCTTCGCGATGGACCTGAAGAAGTGGCTGCAGATCATGGAAACCTACGAGGGCGGCGGCCACGCCTACCACACCACCCTGCCCACCGACGCGCTGGCGCGCCTGCATGCCACCATGCTCGAAACCGAGGCCTATGGCTTCGAGCGCGTGCGCGAGGAGCAGATCGCGCTGGGCCAGGCGGTGCGTGCGCTGGTGGAACGCCACGGCTTTGCCAGCGTGGCGGCCGAGGGCTTCAAGGCCCCGGGCGTGGTGGTGAGCCACACCACGAACGCCGAGGTGCAATCGAGCAAGGCCTTCCTGGCGCTGGGCCTGCAGACCGCCGCGGGCGTGCCGCTGCAGTGCGACGAAGGCGCCGACTTCAAGACCTTCCGGCTGGGCCTGTTCGGCCTGGACAAGTGGCACGACGTGCCCGCCACCGTGGCCCGGCTCGAAGCCGCGCTGCAGCAGGTGGCGCCCATCGAGGCGGCCCGCAAGGCCGCCTGATCGCGCAGCGGGCCCGGCGCCGGGCCCGCGTTCAGCCCATCAGGGCTTCGCGCACCGCCGCGAGCTGGCGGCGCGACACGGCCAGGCGCTCGTCCACGCCGTCCAGGCGCACCATCCAGCCTTCGCCGTCCACCGGATCGGTGTGTTTCTCAACGGCGCGCACCGCGCGGCGCGACACCAGCGCGTTGCGGTGCACGCGCACGAACAGGTGCGAGTAGCGCGCTTCGAGGTCACTCAGCGCGCCGTCGTAGATGTGCTCCTTTTCGGCCGTGCGCACGGTGATGTACTTGAGCTCGGCCTTGAGGTAGATGATGTCGGACAGCGCCACGCGCTCGCTGCGGCCGCGCTCCTGGATGATCAGCGCCTCGGGCGGGCCGGCGTCGGGCGAGCCGCCGTCCTTGCCGGCGCGCGCCTTCACCACCTTCTGCAGCGCCTGCTGCAGCCGCTCGCGGCGCACCGGCTTGGTCAGGTAGTCGACCGCCTCGACCTCGAACGCGCTCACCGCATGCTCGGCATAGGCCGTCACGAACACGATGGAGGGCGGCGCCGCCATCTGGCGCAGGGTGTTGGCCAGGGTGATACCGTCGACCCCGGGCATGTGCACGTCGAGCAGCACGAGTTCGCAGTGGGTGCGCTGGATCATGTCCATGGCCTGCACGGCATTGCCCGCCTCGCCGACCACGTCGGTGCGGGGCTCGGTGCATTCGCTCAGCAGCGTGCGCATGCGCGAACGTGCGAGGACTTCATCGTCGACGATCAGTACCTTCAGTGCCATGTGTTGCTCCGTGATCGGCGTCTTGCCAGCCGCGCTTATACCGGGATTTCCAGCCGCACCTGGAACACGCCGTTGACCAGCGCGCTCTGGAAGCGACCCTGCACATCATGCAACAAAGACAGGCGCTGCCGCACGTTGTCCAGGGCCAGGCCGTTCCCCCGCTTGCCCGTGCCCGAAGGCACGGTGTTGGTGACCTTGATCACCACCACGCTGCCGCGGCGCTGGGTGCTGATGCGCACCGTGGCGCCGGTGGGGCTGGGCTCCACGCCGTGCTTGATCGCGTTTTCCACCAGCGGCTGCAGGATCAGGGGCGGCAGGCGCGCCTTGGACGCGGCCTCGTCGATCGACCACTCGATCTGCAGCCGGTCGCCGAAGCGCACATGCTCGATCGCGAGGTAGTGCTCGGCCAGCTCGAGCTCCTGCCACAGCGGCACGGCCTCCTTGGGGTCGGCCAGCGCGTGGCGGAACAGCTCGCTCAGGTCTTCGAGCAGGGCCTCGGCCTTGGCCGGCTCCTCACGCACCAGCGCGATCGCGCTGTTGAGGGTGTTGAACAAGAAGTGCGGCCGGATGCGCGCCTGCAGCTCGGCCAGCCGCGCCGTGGTGCCCGCGGGCATGCGGGCCTTGGCGCGCCAGACCAGCCCGGCCACCAGCACCGCCGCCACCAGCGCGCCCGCGGCCGCGCTGGCCAGCCAGCGGTTGTGGTCGATGATGCCCAGCCAGGCCACCAGCCCGCAGCCGTAGAGGCCCGCGAGCGCGCCCAACGACACGCCGATGGTCCACTGCATCGGGCTGGCCATGCGGCCCAGCGGGCGCTTGATGGCGCAGATCACCAGCAGCCAGGCCAGCACCGCGGGCAGCGCCGCGCCCGTGAGCACCGCCATGCGCGTGCCCCAGTCGATGAAGGTGTCGGCCTGGAACAGCGCGGCCACCGCCACCGAGGCCTGCACGCAGAGCACGGCGCGCAGCACCACGCCCACCTGGCAGGTGTCGAAGACCTGCACGCGGGCCCGCGCGGGGTCGGGCATGTCGGAGAGGCCACGGGCGCCCGCCGCGTGGGGCAGCTCCTGGAAGGTCGATAAAATCCGCGAATCTTTCATGGGAAGCGATGCCGTTTTCCATCCGGTCGGCCACCCAGGCCCGCGCATGGTCGCCCAGGCGCTCGAAAAACCCCCCATCCAGCCGCTGACAACACCATGTCATCCAACCAACTCGACAAGAAATCCGAAGCCTGGTCCGCCCTATTCTCGGAGCCCATGAGCGAGTTGGTCAAGCGATACACGGCCAGTGTTTTCTTCGACAAACGCCTCTGGCAAGCCGACATCCAGGGCAGCCTCGCGCACGCCGAGATGCTCGCGGCGCAAGGCATCATCGGCGCGTCCGACCTGGCCGACATCCAGCGCGGCATGGCGCAGATCACGAGCGAGATCGAGGCCGGCACCTTCCAGTGGCAGCTCGACCTCGAAGACGTGCACCTGAACATCGAAGCGCGGCTCACGCAGCTCGTGGGCGACGCGGGCAAACGGCTGCACACCGGCCGCAGCCGCAACGACCAGGTCGCCACCGACGTGCGCCTGTGGCTGCGCGGCGAGACCGACCTCATCATCGGCCTGCTCACCGACCTGCAGCGCGCGCTGGTGGAGGTGGCCGAGCGCAATGTGGAGGTGATCCTGCCCGGCTTCACCCACCTGCAGGTGGCCCAGCCCGTGAGCTTCGCGCACCACCTGCTGGCCTACGTGGAGATGTTCTCGCGCGATGCCGAGCGCTTCGCCGACGTGCGCCGCCGCACCAACCGGCTGCCCCTGGGCAGCGCGGCCCTGGCCGGCACCACCTACCCGCTCGACCGCGAACGCGTGGCGAAGACGCTGGGCATGGAAGGCGTGTGCCAGAACAGCCTCGACGGCGTGAGCGACCGCGACTTCGCGATCGAGTTCACCGCCGCGGCATCGCTGTGCATGGTGCACATCAGCCGTCTGAGCGAAGAGCTCATTCTGTGGATGAGCCAGAACTTCGGCTTCGTGAAGATCGCCGACCGCTTCACCACGGGCTCGTCGATCATGCCGCAGAAGAAGAACCCCGACGTGCCCGAGCTCGCGCGCGGCAAGACCGGCCGCGTGGTGGGTCACCTGATGGGCCTGATCACGCTCATGAAGGGCCAGCCCCTGGCCTACAACAAGGACAACCAGGAAGACAAAGAGCCGCTGTTCGACACCGTGGACACGCTCAAGGACACGCTGCGCATCTTCGCCGAGATGGTGGGCGGCCAGGTCAACCCGGCCACCGGCGCCAAGGAAGGCGGCATCACGGTGAACGCCGCCGCCATGGAGGCCGCGGCCAACAAGGGCTACGCCACCGCCACCGACCTCGCCGACTACCTGGTCAAGAAGGGCCTGCCCTTTCGCGACGCGCACGAAACCGTGGCCCACGCGGTCAAGGCCGCCACCAGCCACAACTGCGACCTGTCCGAGCTGCCGCTCACGGTGCTGCAGGGCTTCCACCCCAGCATCGAAAAAGACGTGTACGGCGTGCTGAGCCTGCGCGGCTCGCTCTCCGCGCGCAACACCCTGGGCGGCACCGCGCCGGCCCAGGTGCGCGAGCAGATCGCGCGCCACCGCAACCGCCTGGGCTGAGGCCGCCCCAGCGCCCGCCCCACCGCCTGCCCACGCACCCCGCGCATGCACGAGCCCATCGACCTCGGCACGCTGCGCGTGGTGATCGCCGCCGCCGACCACGGCTCGATCAGCGCGGCCAGCGAGCGGCTGCGGCTCGCGGTGGCCGCGGCCAGTTCGCGCATCACCGCACTCGAAGAATCGCTGGGCTTTCGCATCTTCGAGCGCTCCTCGCGCGGCGTGCAGCTCACGCCCGCGGGCCAGATGCTGGTGCAGCGCAGCCGCGCCCTGCTCACCGACGCCGACCGCCTGGCCCTGCACCTGCGCGGCTACAGCGAAGGCCTGCAGGGGCAAGTGCGCGTGCTCGCCAACACCTCGGCGCTGCTCGAGGTGCTGCCGCAGCGCCTGCAGCGCTTCATGGACTCGCACCCGCTGATCCGCGTCGACCTCGAAGAGCGCGGCAGCCCCGAGATCCCGCTCGCGCTGCTCGAAGGCCGGGCCGACTTCGGCGTGGTCGACCTGCCGGTGCCGCCCGCGGGCCTGGGCTTCACGCCCTTCTTCCGCGACACCCTGGTGCTGCTTGCGCCGCGCGGCCACCGGCTGGCGGGCCGGCGCAAGCTGCGCCTGGCCGAGGCGCTCGACGAGCCCTTCATCACGCTCAGCGACGGCACCGCGTTGTCGAACCGGCTCGTGGCCTCGGCGGCCGACGCCGGCCGCCCGCTCAACGTGCGCATGCGCATGCGCGGCTTCGACGCCGTCTGCCGCATGGTGGCCGCGGGCCTGGGCGTGGGCGTGCTGCCGCTCGAAGCGGTGGCGCCGCAGCTCGCGCACCTGCCGCTGGCCGCGGTGCCGCTGGCCGACCCCTGGGCGAAGCGCACGCACCACATCGCCACGCGCACCGACGCGCCGCTGGCGCCGGCCGCGGCCACGCTGATCCGCGCCCTCACGCGCTGAGCCCGCGCGCACGGCTTTCGCGAAACGCGAAAGCCGCGTTTGGCACACGCCATTGCCGCGCCCGCCGGGCGCTTCCTACACTGGCCGCCCACCCCCGAAACAGCCGCCGCCCGAGCGGCGCAGGAGACCCCATGAAGATCGCCCACGTGCGGGCCACGCCGCTGAACCTGCCCGTCACCGTGAACGCGGCGCGCGGCACCAAGAACACCAGCCTCTCCGTCTGCCTGGTCAGCATCGAGACCGACACCGGCCTGGTCGGCACCGGCATGACCGCCATCACCGAAGAAGAGGTCATCGGCAGCATCGTCAACGACATCGCGGCCCACCACCTGGTCGGCATGGACCCGATGCGCCACGAGCAGATCTGGGACCGGCTGTACTGGCTGCTCACGCCGCGCGGCCAGTCGGGCTACGCGAGCCACGCCATCGCGGCCATCGACCTCGCGCTCTGGGACATCAAGGGCCAGGCCCTGGGCCAGCCCTGCTGGCGGCTGCTGGGCGGCGCGCGCGCCGAGGTACCGGTCTACGCCACCTTCGGCTTCGCCTTCTTCGAGCGCGACGAACTCGCCGCGGCCGCCCAGGACTGGGTGGCGCGCGGCTTCACGCGCCTGAAGATGACCGTGGGCCACCACGCGCTGCAGCGGCGCGACGAGCCGCGCCCGCTTGACCAGGTGATCGCCGAGGACGTGCAGCGCATCCGCGCCGTGCGTGAGGCCGTGGGTCCCGACGTGCAGCTCTACATCGACGCCAACTGCAGCCTCGACTACTTCCACGCCCACGCGCTGGCGAAGAAGGTCGAGCCCTACGACATCGCCTTCTTCGAAGAGCCGGTGTCGCACAACGACATTCCCAACCTGGTGAAGCTGCGCGCCAAGACCGGCATCCCCCTGGCCGCGGGCCAGAACGAGGGCCTGGCCTCGCGCTTTCGCGACCTGCTCGTGGCGCAGGCGGTGGACGTGGTGCAGCCCAACGCCTGCATCAGCGGCGGCTTCACGCAGTGCGGCCGCATCGCGGGCATGGCCGCGGCCTTCAACACGCGATTCGCCAACGGCGGCGCCTGGCCGCACCACAACATGCACCTGCACGCGGGCCTGGCCAACGGCTCGCTGGTCGAATACCACTCGGTGGCGGTGCAGTGCTGCGAGCTGGTGTTCGACGACCTGCCCAAGCCCGAGCGCGGCGTGCTGCGCCTGCCCGAGGCACCGGGCCTGGGCTTCAAGCCCAACCCCGAGCGGCTGGCCGAGTACGCGCGCCGGCCGCTTTCGCGCGGCGCCGGCAAGGCCTGAAACGCATTCCCCCAGAACGACAGGAGACAGACATGAACCCGCACACCCCGTCCCGACCGGATGCGCAGCGCCGCACGCTGGTGACCGGCCTGCTCGCGGCCTTCGCCACCGCGGGCCTGGCCAGCCCGGCGCAGGCCCAGGCCTGGCCCACGCGCCCGATCCGCCTCGTCGTGGGCTACTCGGCCGGCGGCGGCGTGGACGCCATGGCGCGCCTGCTCGCGCCGCGCCTGTCCGAGCTGCTGGGCCAGCAGGTGGTGGTCGAGAACCGCACCGGCGCGGCCGGCCTGATCGCGGGCGACACGGTGGCGCGCGCCGCGCCCGACGGCTACACCCTGATGCTCGGCGACAGCTCGCTGCTGATCGCCCAGCACCTGCAGCCGCGCATGAGCTTCGACCCGCTCAAGGCCTTCACGCCCGTGGCCAGCGTGTTCACGCTGCCGCTGATCATCGTCACCAGCAACGACTTCCCCGCGAAGACGCCCGCCGAATTCGTGAAGCTGCTCAAGGAGCAGCCGGGTCGCTACTCGTTCGCCACCTCGGGCGTGGGCACGGTGCACCACCTGGGCTTCGAGATGCTCAAGGGCCAGACGCGCTCCTTCGTGGTCCACATCCCCTACCGCGGCGCGGCGCAGATCGTGCCCGACGTGATGAGCGGCCAGGTGCCGATCGGCGTGGTGAGCGCGGCCTCGGCCATCGCGCAGGCGCGCGCCGGCAAGCTGCGTGCGCTCGCGCTCATGAACCCGGTCAAGCTCGCGGGCGCCGAGGACGTGCCCGCGCTGTCCGACGCCCTGCCCGGCTTCTCGGCCGTGCCGCGTCTGTATGTGCTCGCGCCCACGGGCACGCCCGCGCCCATCGTCGAGCGCCTGAGCGACGCGATCAGGCAGGTGATGGCCGCGCCCGACATCGCGCAGGTGGCGGCGCAGCAGGGCGCGGTGCCGGCCTACCTGGCCGCGGGCCCGATGGCGGCCGAGCTGCCGCGCGAGTCGGCCGCCTGGGGCAAGGTGATCCGCGAGCAGAAGATCTCGAACCAGTGAGGCCGCGGCCTCAGCGGCAGGGCTGGGGCTGCGGCAGCTCCTGGCAGTGACGGAAGGCGTCGGGCTTGAGGCCGCCGCCCACCACGCGGAAGGCGTCGAAGCAGGCCTGGTTCGCGCGGTAGCGGTTCCAGGCCGCGTCGCAGGCGGTGGTGCCGGGCGGCAGCGGGGCGGAGGCCGGCTCGGCGAAGGCGCGGCGCTCGGGCGGGATGTCGATCTTCGGCGTGTAGTGCAGCTGGCCGAAGCGGTCGGTCCAGCGCCAGATGTCGGGCGCGCCCGCGGGCGGCGCATCGGTCGCGGGCGCGGGCGCACCGGCGCCCAGCAGGGCCAGCGCGAACAACAGGAGAGCCAGGGATCGGGTGTGCATGACGCCTGCACTGTACGCCGGCGCGGCGCGCCCGGCCAGACCCGGCGCCGCTTGACCTGGGTCAAGTCCTGCGGTGCTGCACCCCCCTAAGCTGCCGGCCCATGCACCCCACCCACCCCCACCTGCCCGAGGGCATGCGCACCGGCGACGAGCGCATGGACAGCACGCACGACGGCTTCATGGACCTGATGCAGGCGCTGCGCGACACGCCGCCCACCGAGCGACTGCCCGCCTACGACGCGCTGGTGCGCCACACCGAAGCGCACTTCGCGCAGGAGGAGCAGTGGATGGCCGAGCTCGGCCTGCCGCCGCAGAACTGCCACGCAGGCCAGCACGCCAACGTGCTCGAGACCCTGCACGAGGTGGGCAAGCGCGCGCGCCAGGGCGACCTGGGCCTGATCGAGCGCATGCTCGACGCGCTCGACGAGTGGTTTGCGCTGCACGTGGTGGCCATGGACAGCGCGCTCGCCGACGCACTGCGCGCGCACGCGGCCGCTCAGCCCGAGGCCGCGCGTTCCCGCAGTTCGGTCTTGAGCACCTTGCCGTAGTGGTTCTTGGGCAGGGCCGACAGGAACACGTAGCGCTTGGGCCGCTTGAAGCGCGCGATGTGCGCGAGGCAGTGCGCGTCCAGCGCGGCCGCATCCACGACCGCACCCACGGTCGCACCCGCCGCGGCCGAGCCCTGCGGCACCACGAAGGCCACCACCGACTCGCCCCACTCGGCGTCGGGCGCACCCACCACCGCCACCTCGGCCACGCCGGGCGCGGTGAGCAGCACCTCTTCCACCTCGCGCGGGTAGATGTTGGAGCCGCCGCTGATGATCAGGTCCTTGCTGCGGTCCTTGAGCGTGAGGAAGCCGTCGGCGTCGAGCGCGCCGAGGTCGCCGGTCCAGAGCCAGCCGCCGCGCAACGCCGCGGCCGTGGCCTCGGGGTTGCGCCAGTAGCCCGCCATCACGGTGTCGCCCTGCACCAGCACCTCGCCGATCTCGCCGGGCGGCAGCGGCTCGCCGTCGGGGCCGGCCACGCGCACGCGCACCGGCGTCTGCGCCACGCCCACCGAGGCGATGCGCTCGGCGTGCCGCGGGTGCGCCGCGTCGGCCAGCACCGCGCGCGACAGCGCCGTGCCCGTCATCGGCGTTTCGCCCTGGCCGTAGATCTGCACGAAGCGCGGGCCCATCACGCGCAGCGCGCGCTGGATGTCGGCCGCGTACATGGGCGCGCCGCCGTAGACGATGGTCTTGTAGGCGCGCGCGCAGTCGCTCACCGACAGGCCCTGCGCCTCGGCGTGATCCACGATGCGCTTGACGATGGTGGGCGCGGCGAACAGCGATAGCGGCCCGAGCGCCAGGCCCAGCGCATGCAGCTCGGCGGCATCGAAGCCGCCCGAGGCCGGCACCGCGTGGCGGGCGCCTGCCATCAGGTGGGGAATGGCGTAGATGCCCGCGCCGTGCGACATGGGCGCGGCATAGGCGATCACGTCGTGCGCGGCGATGGGGTCGACGTCGTTGAAGTAGGTCAGCCCCATGGTCATGAGGTTGCGGTGCGTGATCATCACGCCCTTGGGCCGGCCGGTGGTGCCGCTGGTGTAGAACAGCCAGGCCGTGTCCTCGGGCCCGCGCTCCACGATGGGCGCGCCCTCGCCGCCCTCCAGCAGCGCCGTGGCCTCGGCCGATTCGGCGTCGATCACGGGCACGCCGGGCAGCGCTTCGCCCGCGGGCCAGACGTCGCGCGTGACGAAGGCGATCGAGGCCTGGGCGTTGTCGGCGATCCAGCGCACCTCGGCCGGGTGCAGCTTGGCGTTCACCGGCACCACCACCGCACCGGCCCACCAGGCGCCGAACAGCAGTTCGAGGTAGCGCGGGTGGTTGCGCATGAACAGCAGCACGCGCTCGCCCGGCTGCACGCCGCGTGCGCGCAGCGCCGCCGCCAGGCGGGCCGCGCGCGCGGCCCATTGCGCCGCGCTGGCGCTGCAGCGGCAGCCGTCGAACAGGGTGGGCCGATCGGGCGCGCGCCGCGCGTCGCGCGCCAGCAGGTGGGCCAGGTTCATGGGGCTTGTCTCCTCGTGGTCGCGGCATGGTAGCCGCGGCTCTGAAAATCTTTCACGCCGCGCTGTCGCACATTCACGTGCCCGGGCGGGGGCGGCTCGCTACCATCGCGCGCATCGTCCGAACAAGCGCCCGAGGAGACCTGGCATGACCGTGATCACCACCATCGAAGACCTGCGCGTGCTGGCGCAAAAGCGCGTGCCGCGCATGTTCTACGACTACGCCGATTCGGGCTCGTGGACCGAAGGCACCTACCGCGCCAACGAGTCCGACTTCCAGAAGATCAAGCTGCGCCAGCGCGTGGCCGTGAACATGGAGAACCGCAGCACGCGCACCACGATGGTGGGCGTGGACACGGCCATGCCGCTGGCGATCGCGCCCACCGGCCTCACGGGCATGCAGCACGCCGACGGCGAGATCCTCGCGGCGCGCGCAGCCCGCAAGTTCGGCATCCCGTTCACGCTCTCCACCATGAGCATCTGCTCGATCGAAGACGTGGCGCAGCACGCCGGCGAGGGCTTCTGGTTCCAGCTCTACGTGATGCGCGACCGCGCCTTCATCGAGCGCCTGATCGACCGCGCCAAGGCCGCGAACTGCGGCGCGCTGGTGCTCACGCTGGACCTGCAGATCCTGGGCCAGCGCCACAAGGACCTCAAGAACGGCCTGTCGGCGCCGCCCAAGCTCACGCTGGCCAACCTGATCAACATCGCGAGCAAGCCGCGCTGGGCGCTGGGCATGCTGGGCACGAAGCGGCGCCAGTTCGGCAACATCGTGGGCCATGTGCAGGGCGTGACCGACATGGCCAACCTCGGCGCCTGGACCGCGCAGCAGTTCGACCCCAAGCTCAACTGGGGCGACGTGGCGTGGATCAAGGAGCGCTGGGGCGGCAAGCTGATCCTCAAGGGCATCCAGGACGTGGAAGACGCCCGCATGGCGGTGGCCAGCGGCGCCGACGCGCTGATCGTGAGCAACCACGGCGGCCGCCAGCTCGACGGCGCGCAGAGCAGCATCGAGGCGCTGCCCGCGGTCGTGGCCGAGGTGGGCTCGAAGATCGAGGTGCACATGGACGGCGGCGTGCGCAGCGGCCAGGACGTGCTCAAGGCGCGCGCGCTGGGCGCACGCGGCTGCTACATCGGCCGCGCCTTCCTCTACGGCCTGGGCGCCATGGGCGAAGCGGGCGTGAGCAAGGCGCTCGAGATCATCCACAAGGAGCTCGACCTCACCATGGCCTTCTGCGGCCACACCAACATCGAGACGGTGGACAAGTCCATCCTGCTGCCGGGGACCTACCCGACGGCCTGAGGCCTCAGCGCAGCTCGTACACGAAGGTGCTCACCACGCGCAGCCGCTTCACGCGCGAGCCGTTGCTGTCGTGCTCGTTGCCGTCGGCGCCGCTGATGCTGATCACGCCCTGATTGGCCACCTTCAAGGGCCCCAGCTGCGCCCCCGCCTCGGCCGCGAACTTCTCGGCCTGCTCGCGCGCGTTGCGCGTGGCCTCGCTGAGCAGCGGGGCCTTCACGTCGTTGAAGCCGCGCAGCTGGTAGGCCGGGCCGGTCTGTCCCTCGCCGCTGATCTGCACGCCGGCCTGGATCAGCGGATCGACCGCGAGCGACGCGGCCTGCACCTCGGTCACCCGCGCCGACTTCACCAGCACCTGCCCCGTGCCGTTGAAGCGCAGCGGCTGCTGGCCACCGCCGTACTCGCGCGCGAACAGGTCCTGCACGGCCAGCGGGCGCACCTCGATCTCGTCGTCCTTGAAGCCGCGCGCCTTGAGAAAGGCCACCACCGCATCGCGGTCGCCGGCCAGCGCCTTCTGCACTTCGCCGAAGGCATTGCCGCCGCGGCGAAACGTGAGCGTCCAGATCGCGAAGTCGCTCTCCACGTCCTTCTCGGCCAGGCCTTTGACGGTCACGCTGCGGTCGGCGAGCCGGAAACGCTCCAGGCCCTGGCCGATGGTGAAGCCGGCCAGCGCCACGCCGGCGCCCACCAGGGCCGCCGCGAGCAATCGGGTGAGGGGATGGGTCATGGGGTCCTCCGCATCGGGCCGACCACGGGTGCAATCGGCATACCCGGGCATGGTAAGCGGGCTACGATCGCGGCGTGACCCTGCCGCGCCGCATCGCCCACCTCGACATGGACGCCTTCTTCGCGTCCGTGGAGCTGTTGCGCTACCCGCAGCTCAAGGGCCTGCCGCTGGTGATCGGCGGCGGCCGCCGGCGCGAGTCCGAGATGTTCGAGCGCCTGCGCGTGGCCTACCCCGAGACCGACTGGGGCCCCGATTCGCTCGACCGCATTCCGGTCGATTTCTTTCCGCTGCTGCGCGACTACGTGGGCCGCGGCGTGGCCACCACGGCCACCTACGCCGCGCGCCAGTTCGGCGTGGGCTCGGCCATGGGCCTCATGAAGGCCGCCAGGCTCTGCCCGCAGGCCATCCTGCTGCCGGTGGATTTCGACGAGGTGCGCCGCCTCTCGCGCACCTTCAAGCGCGTCATCACCGAGATCGCGCCGGTGATGGAGGACCGCGGCGTGGACGAGGTCTACATCGACTTCACCGAGGTGCCCGGCGGCCAGCGCGAGGGCGGGCGTGTGCTCGCGCGGCTGATCCAGAAGAGCATCTTCGAGGCCACCGGCCTCACCTGTTCGATCGGCGTGGCGCCCAACAAACTGCTCGCCAAGATGGCGAGCGAATTCAACAAGCCCAACGGCATCAGCATCGTCACACCCGGCGATATCGAACGCCTGATCTGGCCTCTGCCTTGTCGCAAGATCAACGGCGTGGGGCCCAAGGCCGACGCCCGGCTGCAGTCGCACGGCATCCAGACCATCGGCGAGCTCGCGGCGCGCGAGCGCGACTGGCTGGTGGCCCACTTCGGCAAGAGCTACGGCGCCTGGCTGCACGAGGCGGCCTGGGGCCGCGACGAGCGGCCCGTGGTGACCGAGAGCGAACCCGTGGGCCTGAGCCGCGAGACCACCTTCGAGCGCGACCTGCACGCGGTGCACGACCGCGCCGAGCTCGGCGCCATCCTCACGCGGCTGTGCGAGCAGGTGGCGGCCGACCTGCAGCGCAAGGGCTACCTCGCGCGCACCATCGGCGTGAAGCTCACCTACGTGGGCTTCAGCAAAGTCACGCGCGACCTCACGCTGGACGCGCCCACCAACGACGCCGCCGCCATCCGCCGCGCCGCCGGCCTGTGCCTCAAGCGCGTGGACCTCACGCGCCGCTTCCGCCTGCTGGGCGTGAAGTCGAGCAAGCTCGTCAAACCCGGGACAGCCGAGGCCGCGCCCGGCGACCAGAATGGCCCGCTTCCCAAGCCCCGAGACAAGGCCCACCGCGATGAACGCACCGACCTGCTTTTCCCTGAGCTGGACTGAAGACCACGTGGCGCACCTGGCGCTGAACCGGCCCGACACGCTCAACACCATGCACCCCACGTTCTGGCGCGAGCTCGACGCGCTGCTGCGGGGCATCCACGACGAAGGCCGGGCGCGCGCGCTCGTGATCAGCAGCACGGGCAAGCACTTCAGCGCCGGCATGGCGCTCGAGACCTTCGGCGGCGCCATCACCATGGACGACCAGAGCCCCGAGGGCCGCGCCGCGGTGTTCGACCTGCTCACCGACATGCAGGCCACCTTCACACGCCTCGAAACCCTGCGCGTGCCGGTGATCTTCGCGATCCAGGGCGGCTGCGTGGGCGGCGCGGTCGACCTCGTCACCGCGGGCTGCATCCGCTACGCCTCGGCCGACGCTTTCTTCTGCATCCAGGAAATCAACATCGGCATGGTGGCCGACGTGGGCACGCTGCAGCGGCTGCCCAAGCTGATCCCGCTCGGCGTGGTGAAAGAGCTCGCCTACACCGGCCGGCGGCTGGGCGCACAGCGCGCGCTCGCCGTGGGCCTGGTCAACGAGGTGTTCGACAGCCACGCCGCCACCGTCGACGCCGCGCTGAAGTGCGCGCGCGAGATCGCGGCCAAGCCGCCCGTGGCCATCTGGGGCACCAAGCAGGCCGTGAACTACGCGCGCGACCACTCGGTCGACGACAGCCTGCGCCAGATGGGCTGGCTGCAAGGCGCGATCTGGAGCAACGCGCACGTGCGCGAGGCCATTGCCGCGGCCCAGGACCGCCGCCCCGGCCGGTTCACGCCGCTCGCGCCGCTGCAGTCCTTCATGGACGCCGGTCAGGGCTGAGGCGCTGGCGTTAACCTCGCCGGCATGCTGACCCTCATCAACCCCCACCACGCCGAACACGCGGGCCGCCAGGAAATGTTCCGTGGCCGCCTCGTGGACTGCCACGAAGTGCCCGACCGCCTGCACTACGTGCGCGACGAACTCCAGCGCCGCGCGATCGGCCCGCAACGCCCGCCCGAGGTGGGCGACGCCGTGCTCGACGCGGCCCTGGCCCGCGTGCACGAGCCGCGCTACCTGCACTTCCTCGCGAACGCCTGGGACGACTGGGTCGCGCTGGACCCCGCCAACGCGCAGCGCGACGCCCTGCCCTCGGTCTGGCCGCTGCCCCAGGCCCACGCCTTCCGCCACGACCGCGTGCCGCTCAATGCCGCGGCGCGGCTGGGCCTGTTCGCCTTCGACTCGGGCACGCCGCTCATGGCCGGCACCTGGCGCGCCGCGCGCGCGGGCGCGGCCTGCGCGCTGGCCGCGGCCCAGGCCGTGCTGGCCGGCGAGCGCAGCGCCTTCGCGCTCACGCGGCCGCCGGGGCACCACGCGGGCCCGGGCTTCTATGGCGGCTACTGCTTCCTCAACAACGCGGCCATCGCGGCCCAGGCGCTGCGCGACGGCGGCCATGCACGCGTGGCCGTGCTCGACGTGGACTACCACCACGGCAACGGCACACAAACGATCTTCTACGAGCGCGCCGACGTGCTCACGCTCTCGCTGCACGGCGATCCGCACACCGAGTACCCGTTCTTCCTCGGCCATGCCGACGAAACCGGCGCGGGCGCGGGCGAAGGCTTCAACCGCAACTGGCCACTGCCCCGCGGCACCGGCACCGCGGCCTGGCGCGCGGCGCTCGACGAGGCCCTGCAGGCCGTGGCCGGCTTCGGCGCCACCGCGCTGGTGGTGCCGCTGGGCCTGGACACCTACGAAGGCGATCCGATCTCGGGCTTCGAGCTGCGCTCGGGCGACTACCCGGCGATCGGCGCGGCGCTGGCCGCGCTCGGCCTGCCCACGGTGTTCACCTTCGAAGGCGGCTACGCGGTGGCCGAGGTGGGCGTGAATGCAGCCAACCTGCTCGAAGGCTTCGAACGCGCGGCCTGAAGCGGACGCGCGTTCGAAAAAGTGCCCTGCGACGATCCATCGTTCGCAGGGCCTAACGACCCCCCGCCTGATGGAGAAGGGGGCCGGATCAGGGGACCTTGGGGAAAAGAAACCGGCCGATCAGATGGCCTTGTAGAGGATGTAGTCGGCCTGGTACTGCACGATCTGCTTGGCGCCCACGTTGCCCGCGGCGCAGGCGGTGGCCGGGGCCACGCCACCCTTGGTGGCCACGCGCTGCACGTAGGTCACGCCCTGGTAGGCGCCCATGCCGGTGGCCGGGTTGGCCTTGACCAGTTGCAGCGGGATGTTGCCGGCGGGCGCCGGCGACACCGCCACCTGCGCGCCGGTGAACTTGGAGCCGTCCATGGATTCCCAGGTGGCCGGCGGGCCGTAGTACTTGCCCACCTGCTTGCCCGCGCGGTCGAGCAGCTTGGCGTCGGGGCCCACGAACACCCACTCGAACTGGCCGGCCGCGTCTTTCTTGGCGCGGCACTCGTAGGTGATCTCGCCCACGCCCACGGTCTCCATGGCCACCTTGTGGCCGGCGGGCACCTTCACGGCGTCGGGCAGGCCGTCTTGCGAAAACATGGGCTTGGCGCCCATGCCGGTGGCGCAGGCGGTCATGGCGAGAACGGCCGCTGCGGCCAGGGTCGATTTGAGGATCATGGAAAAGCTCCGTTGAAAGTGAAGGAAGGGTTCTGCGATCGGTGGCACCGGTGCATGGCCGGCGCCTGTTGTGCAAGGCACGCTCCGGGTACGCAGGGCCGGCCCACGCCGGATTCGAATGCCCGAGTAATCCGCTCGGTGATGGACTTCACGCCGCGGCCCGCCGGGGCGGTGAATCCGGCGTCGCGTCAGCGGCGTAAAGGAAAGAGCCAGCACAATGCGCCGCATGAGCGCGAACCCCGACGACCTCCTCATGACCCTGATCGACCGCATTGCCCAGCGCGACGAAGCCGCGCTCAAGGCGCTCTACGACCTCTGCGGGCGCAAGCTCTACGGGCTGTCGATGCGCGTCGTCGGCACGGCCGAACTGGCCGAGGACGTGCTACAGGAAACCTTCCTGCAGGTCTGGCGCAGCGCGGCCGACTACCGCGCCACGCTGAGCCCGCCCATGGCCTGGCTCGGCCTGATCGTGCGCAGCCGCTCGCTCGACTGCCTGCGCCGGCGGGCGGCCGAACGCACCCACCTCACGCAGGAAATCGACGAGACCCTGGCCGAGACGCTCGAAGGCGATTCGCCCAACCCCATGGACACCAACCTCGCGAGCCAGCAGGCCTGGGCGCTGCACCAGTGCCTGGGACAGCTCGAGAACAAGCAGCGCGAGGTGATCAGCCTGGCCTACCTGCGCGACCTCAGCCACGGCGAACTCGCCGAACGGCTCGCCCTGCCGCTGGGCACGGTCAAGACCTGGATCCGTCGTGGGCTGGACAAGCTGCGCGACTGCATGAAGCAGTTCGCCTGAGGGGAGCGCCATGCAATTGCACAAACACCCCGAGCTGACACAGCGGCTGGCCGCCGCCCATGCGCTGGGCACGCTGCGCGGCGGCGCGCGGCGGCGCTTCGAAGCCATCGCGCGCGAGCAGCCCGCCGTGCGCGCGGCCGCCATCGAGTGGCAGATCCGCGTCGGCAGCCTCAACGAACTGCAGCCCGCGGCCGAGCCCGGGCCGCAGGTGTGGACGCGCATCCTGAACCTGGTGCATGCCGAGCAGGAACAGGCCGCGCTGCAGCGCCAGCGCGCGTCGGCCGCGCCCATCACGGCGGCCTCGGCGCGCGGCGGCTGGTGGAACCACCTCGCCCTGTGGCGCGGCGCCGGCCTGGCCGGTGTGGCGGTGGCCGTGCTCGCGGCCCTGCTCGTGCCCGGCCTGCAGCGCGACGCCGGTGAACGCGCGGCCCAGGTGGCCGCGCTGCAGCAGGACCTGCAGCAGCGCGACGCGCGCGTGGCCCAGCTCGAGCGCGAGCTGCAGGCCGCGCCCGAGGTGCGCTACGTGTCGGTGCTCACCGACGACAAGAACCAACCCGCGGTGCTCGTGACCTTCGACGGCCGCAACAACCGCCTGAGCCTGCAGCGCGTGGGCAACTTCCGCGAGGCGGCCGACCGCTCGCTGCAGCTCTGGGCCGTGCCGCCCGGGGCCACGCCGCGCTCGCTGGGCGTGCTCACGCCCGAGCGGCTGCTGCAACTCGCGTCGAGCGAGAACGCGGTGCGGGAGATCCCGCTGCTCGCGATCAGCCTGGAGCCGCTGGGCGGCGTGCCGGGCGACCGCGGCCCCACGGGCCCGGTGCTGTTCCATGGCGCGCTGATCCAGAAGCAGATCTGAGCGCGGCGGGCAAAAAAAAGCCGGCACAGGTGCCGGCTTTTTTCATGGGCGTGACCGCCCGGGGCTGCGCTCAGTAGCGCGGGCCGCTGCTGCGGTAACCACCGCCGGTGCCAGCCTCTTTGGGGCGCGACACGTTGACGACGATCTGGCGACCGTCGACCGACTGGCCGTTGAGGCCGTTGATGGCGGCCTGAGCCTCGGCTTCGGAAGCCATTTCGACAAAGCCGAAACCCTTGGAACGGCCGCTGTCGCGATCGACCATGACCTTGGCGGAGGCCACGGCACCGTATTCGGAGAAGTTGTGACGAAGCGAGTCGTCGTTGACGGAGTAGGGCAGATTGCCCACGTACAGTTTGCTGCTCATGACTGAGCCTTTCGAAGAAGCGGGACGGCCTGCAATGGGCACGGACCCGCGAGAGAAGGCGGTGGCCGCGTGAAGGCGGGCCGCCTGAGGGGCCGCCCCGCCCCGCAAGGGACCGGACGGCCAGTGATCGACCGTGCAGGGACGGCGAAGCCCGCGATGCTACGCGCGAAGTGCCGAATCACCTAAGCATTTCGCGATTTCGCGGCGCGGGGTGACCGACGGTCATTGCCGCGCGGTGCGCACATTGGCCGGCGGCTGCTGCGGATGGCTGCTGCGCCAGGGGTTGATGTCCAGACCGCCGCGGCGCGTGTAGCGCGCGTACACCGCGAGCTTGGTGGGCTTGCAGCGCGTCCACACGTCCATGTAGATGCGCTCCACGCACTGCTCGTGGAATTCGTTGTGGTTGCGAAAGCTCACCAGGTACTGCAGCAGGCCGGCCTGGTCGATCTGGGGGCCGCTGTAGGCGATCTGCACGCTGCCCCAGTCGGGCTGGCCCGTGACCAGGCAGTTGCTCTTGAGCAGGTGGCTCACCAGGGTTTCGCTCACGGGCTGCTCGTCGAAGGCGGCGCCGAGCAGTTCGGGCGCGGGCTGGTAGCGCGTGCACTCCACGTCGAGGCGGTCGAGGTTCACGCCGTCGAGCTCGTGGATGGGTTCGGCGTCGAAACGCTCGGGCGCGATCAGCTTTACGCCCACGCCGCTCTGCACCGCGCCGCCGTGCCACACGGCGGCGCTGAGGTCGGCGCGCAGCCGCTCACGCACCGCGTCGGCGCTGTCGAAGGGCGTGTTGTTGAAGCTGTTGAGGTAGAGCTTGAAGGACTTGCTCTCGACGATGTGCGTGCTCTCGCAGGGCACGGTGATGTGCGCCAGCGCCACCTGCGGCTTGCCGCGGCGGTTGAGCCACGAGAGCTCGTAGGCGGTCCAGAGGTCGCAGCCCATGAAGGGCACGCTGCCGGTGATGCCGATCTCGCGCCGCTTGGTTTCGCGCGGCAAGGGGTACAGCAGGCTGGAGTCGTAAACGTCGACGTAGGCCGAGGCCTTGCCGAGCTGGGACTGTTCGGGGGTGTTGGCGCTCATGGGAGAAGGCTCAGGCGAACTCGCGCTCGCGCAGCCATTTGGTGGCGACCCACTTCTCGCCCTCGAGCACGGGCGCGCCGCCGTGCAGCGTGCGGGTCGAGGGATGGGGCCGGTCGTAGCTGAAGAACACGGCGTGACCGCGCACCGGGGCCACTTCAAGGCCGACGTCGGGGAAGGTGGTGCCGCCGCCGCGCGTGGGCTCGTTGAGGCACATCACCAGCGTGGCCACGCGCTGGCCGCCGCGCTTGAGGATGGTGGGCGTGCCGGGCTCGGCGGGGTCGAAGTAGTCGTAGTGCGGCTTGTACTCGGCGCCCGGGCGGTAGTGCAGCACCTGCACGCCCTCGCCGTTCTCCACCGGCCAGCCCACGAGCCGCGCGATGCGCGCTTCCACCGCGCTCACCTCGGGCGTCTGGCCGCGCGCGAAGAACATGCCGTTGCTGGTGCGGTCGGGGTTCATCTCTTCGCCGCCGGTGGTGGTCTGCACGGTGAGCGAGCGCGCCATGCGCGGCTTGGCCGACTCGATGATGGCGTCGCACTCCTCGGGGCTGAGCAGGTTGCCCAGCACCACCACGCGCGGGTGGTTCAGGTGGGTGATGACGTCGACCCAGCGGTCGCCCGCGTCGATGCGGCGTGGCGAGCCCGAGAGGTCGATGTGCGGCATCTGCGCGCTCACGCCGAGCGCGGCGTTCACCGCCTCGCGCACCTCCGGCGCGGCCTGCGCAAGCTGCTGCGGCGTCACCGAACCCAGGTGTTCGAGCAGCGTGCGTTCGAGCGCCTGCTCGGCCACGGGCTGCTGCCAGCCGGCGTCGAGCATGGCCTTGAGCACGGATTCGGGCGAGAAGCCGGCGCTGGCCTGCTCGATGATCCAGCGGCGCAGTTCGGGGGTGACGGTCTGGCTCATGCGGATCCTCCGGGGGTCAGGCCTTGGCTTCGCGGCGGAAGACCAGGCGGTCGGGCTCGGACAAGGCGGCCTCGAAGCGGTAGCCCTCGAGGTCGAAGCCCTTGAGTTGTTCGGGGGTGCTGACGCGCTGCTGCACCGCCCAGCGCACCATGAGGCCGCGCGCGCGCTTGGCCATGAAGCTGATCACTTTGTAGCCCGCGCCCTTGCGCTCCTCGAACACGCAGCTCAGCACGCGCGGCTGCAGCGCCTTGCGGTCCACGGCCTTGAAGTACTCCTCGCTCGCGAGGTTCACCACCACCGGGCTCTTGTCGGCCCGGGCGCGCTCGTTGAGGTACTCGGCGATGCGGCTGCCCCAGAACGCGTAGAGCGAGCCGCCGTGCGCGGTCTTGAGGCGCGTGCCCATTTCGAGCCGGTAGGGCTGCATCCAGTCGAGCGGGCGCAGCACGCCGTAGAGCCCGCTCAGGATGCACAGGTGCTGCTGCAGCCAGTCGAGGTCGTCGGCCGAGAGGGTTTTGGCGTCGAGCCCGCCGTAAACGTCGCCGTCGAAGGCCAGCACCGCCTGCTTGGAATTCTTCGCGCTGAACCGGGGGCTCCAGGCCTCATAGCGCGCCGCGTTCAGCGCCGAGAGCTTGTCGGACAGGTCCATCAGCGTTGCAATCTCCTGCGGCGACTTCTCGCGCATCACCGCCACGAGCTCGCTGGCCTGCGGCACGAACAGCGGCTGCGTGTGCGTCTTGACGTGGGGCGGGGTCTCGTAATCGAGGGCCTTGGCGGGCGAGATGAGGAAGAGCATGCAGGGCTTCGGGGAGAGGGGGTATCCGGGGCAGCGGTGATTATCGGTGCGCGTCCGACCAACGGCGGGCCGCAGGGTCGCCCCACCCCAGGGTCAGAATTACGCTTTGGGAAATTGATTTCGCTATGGTAAATTTCGTCCACCGTTTCCGGAGACCGCCATGACGCCAGCCACGCCCCTTGCCGACCTGCCCGCGCCGGCCCCGATCCAGCAGTTGCACCACTACGCCTACCGCGCGCGCGACGCGGAGGAAACGCGGCACTTCTACGAGGACATCCTGGGCCTGCCGCTGTACCACATCATCCAGAGCGACCACGTGCCCAGCACGGGCGAGTACTGCCCGTACACCCACTTCTTCTTCCGCCTGCAGGACGGCTCGTTCATCGCGTTCTTCGACCTCGGCGACGACGAAGCCGCCCTGCCCAGCCCCAACACGCCCAAGTGGGTCAACCACATCAGCTTCCGCGTCAACAGCGTGCAGGAGCTCGAGAACACCAAGGCGCGGCTGCAGGCCCACGGCATCGAGGTGCTGGGCGTGACCGATCACCACATCTTCAAGAGCATCTATTTCTTCGACCCCAACGGCATCCGCCTGGAGCTCACCGCCCAGCTCGCCGACGAGTTCCAGATGCTGCAGGAAAGCAAGACCGCACACGCGCGCCTGAACGAATGGACGGCGCGCAAGGAGCAGTGGCGCCGCGAGCGCGCCGAGGGCAAGTCGAGCGCGCCGCTCAAGCCGCAGCAGAACGACCGGCCCGAGGTGGCGGCGCGGGCTGTCAAGGGTTGATCTTTCTCCGGAGGCACCGGTTGGCGGCGCCAGGGCGGGAGGGCTCCGCGAATGTCCCCCGGACGGCTGCGCCGTCCTCCTCCTTTATCTCGCTGCGCCCTCCCGCCCTGCCACCGCCCCCCTCCGAGGCATTCGACCCATGAAGACAACCACGCCACTTCAGCCCGCGAGTGTGGGGTGCTTCGCGCAGCGGCATAAAGGAGGAGGCCCTGCGCAGCAGGGCCGGGGGACAGCCGCGGAGTGGAGTACCCCGCGATCGCGGGCGTGCGCGAGGTGCAACGCGCGAAGCGCCCGCATGACGACCCGAGGAACAAGGACATGACGTACAAAGAAGTCGCCCACACCAACGGCTACGAGTTCACGCAGGGCGGCGGCTACGAGCTGCCGACCTACCCCTTCGTGCCGCCGCCCGAAATCGGCAGCGGCGCGCCCGCGAAGCACCCCATCGTGATCGTGGGTGGCGGCATCACCGGCCTCACGCTGGCCTGCTCGCTCGCGCGCCTGGGCGTGCCGGCCATCCTCATCGACGAGGACGACACCGTGGGCGTCAAGGGCGCGTCCTCGCGCGGCATCTGCTACACGCAGAAATCGCTCGAGATCTTCGAGCGCCTGGGCATCTACGAACACATCGCGGCCAAGGGCGTGCAATGGAGCGTGGGCCGCACCTACGCGGGCCACGACGAGGTCTACAGCTTCGACCTGCGCCAGCAGGGCGGCTACCGCCTGAGCCAGCAGCCGCCCTTCATCAACATCCAGCAGTTCTACATCGAGGCCTTCCTGGTCGACCGCATCAACGCGCTCGGCCACGTGGCGCTGCGCTGGCGCAACCGCCTCACGGCCTTCGAGCAGGATGAACATGGCGCGCTGCTGAGCATCGAGACGCCCGCGGGCGCGTACCAGGTGCGCGCCGAGCACGTGATCGACGCCACCGGCTCGGCCAGCCCGCTGCGCAAGTGGCTGCAGGTGCCCTTCGACAGCAAGCGCGGCGACGACCGCTGGTGCATCGCCGACGTGCGCTTCACCACCCGCCCGCCGCAGGAACGCCACACCTGGATCGAAGCGCCCTTCAACGAGAACCGCGCCGTGTGGCAGCACCTCATGGGCGACGACGTGTGGCGCATCGACTACCAGATGGCGCCGAACGCCGACCCGGCCTACGTGAGCCGCGAAGACGTGGTGCGCGAGCGCCTGGCGCGCCAGTTCGGGCCGGACGTCGAGGTCGAGATCGTGTGGGTCGGCCCCTACGCCTACCGCAGCGAGTGCGTGCACGCCATGCGCCACGGCCGCGTGTTTTTCATGGGCGACTCGGCCAAGGTGGTGAGCCCCTTCGGCGCGCGCGGCGGCAACACCGGCGTGGCCGACGCCGACAACCTGGCCTGGAAGCTCGCCGCCGTGATGCGCGGCCGCGCCGCGCCCGCGCTGCTGGAGAGCTACGGCGACGAGCGCCTGGAGGCCGCGCGCGAGAACGTGCGCGTGACCAACCGCACCGCGCGCTTCCTGCGCCCGGCCGACGGCATCGAACGCACCTACCGCAACGCCGCCATCGCCCTGGCCAAGCGCCACGCGTTCGCGCGCCCGCTGATCAACACCGGCCGCATGGCCGTGGCCAACCCCTACACGCGTTCGCGCGCCTGCCTCTACGGCGAGGGCAGCGCGGCCGGCCAATCGGTGCAGAACGTGGCCTTCGCCTGGGCCGACGGCCGCGAGGGCCGGCTCAACCAGCTGCTCGACTGGGCCGCGGGCGACCTGCTGCTGCTGTGCTTCGGCCCGCTCTCGCGCGCCGACCGCAACCGGCTCGCGGGCCTGAGCGCGACCGCGCCGCTGCGCGTGGTGCAGGTGGTGGGCGCGGACGACGCCGCCCAGTGCCTGGAGCACGTGCGCGACCTGAAGGGCGCGCTGCGCGACGCCTGTCAGGCTGCCGCGGGCGGCTGGGCCCTGGTGCGGCCCGACGCCTACCTCGCGGCCCATGGCCGCGCCGTGAACGCGGATCTGGTGCAGGCCATCGGCCTGGCGCTGGGCCTCACCGGAGTGAACGCATGATCACCACCCCGAACTGGCAGGACGCCGACACCTTCTACGAGCAGCTGCTCGACGCCCAGGCCGATCTCTCGCCCGAGCAGATCCAGGCCTTCAGCGCGCGCCTGATCCTGCTGCTGGCCAACCAGGTGGGCGACGCCCGGGTGCTGGCCGACTGCATCGCCGCGGCCCGCGAAGCGCTCTGAGCGCAGCGGCCGGGCACAGGGGCGGCCGCTAAAATCGCCGCTTCCCCCGTCTCATCCAACGGCATCCCGCGGGATGCCGTTGTCATTCTGGCGCGTCCCATGACCGACACCGTGCAGCAACCTGGCCTCGCTTCGCTGGCCAAATCCTTCGAACCCGCACCGATCGAGGCCCAGTGGGGCCCCTGGTGGGAGCAGCGCGGCGTGGGCCGCGCGGGCTTTCGCGGCACCGGCGCGGCGCGCGAGGGCGCACCGGCGTTCTGCATCCAGCTGCCGCCGCCGAACGTGACCGGCACCCTGCACATGGGCCACGCGTTCAACCAGACCATCATGGACAGCCTCACGCGCTACCACCGCATGATGGGCGCGAACACGCTGTGGGTGCCGGGCACCGACCACGCGGGCATCGCCACGCAGATCGTGGTCGAGCGCCAGCTGCAGGAGCAAAAGACCAGCCGCCACGACCTGGGCCGTGACGCCTTCACGAAAAAGGTCTGGGAGTGGAAGGAGAAGAGCGGCAACACCATCACGGGCCAGATGCGCCGCATGGGCGACACCGTGGACTGGTCGCGCGAGTACTTCACCATGGACGACAAGCTCTCGGCCGTGGTCACCGAGACCTTCGTGCGCCTGTACGAGCAGGGCCTGATCTACCGCGGCAAGCGCCTGGTCAACTGGGACCCGGTGCTCAAGTCGGCCGTGAGCGACCTCGAGGTGGAGAGCGAGGAGGAAGACGGCTTCCTCTGGCACATCCGCTACCCGCTGAGCGATGGCAGTGGCTCGGTGGTGGTGGCCACCACGCGCCCCGAGACCATGCTCGGCGACACCGCGGTGATGGTGCACCCCGAAGACGAGCGCTACACCGCGATCGTGGGCAAGACCGTGAAGCTGCCGCTGTGCGAGCGCGAGATCCCGGTGATCGCCGACGACTACGTCGACCGCGCCTTCGGCACCGGCGTGGTCAAGGTCACGCCCGCGCACGATCACAACGACTACGCCGTGGGCCAGCGCCACGGCCTGCCCATCATCGGCGTGCTCACGCTCGACGCCGCGATCAACCAGAACGCGCCGGCGAAGTACCAGGGCCTGGACCGCTTCGCCGCGCGCAAGGCCGTGGTGGCCGACCTCGAGGCCCAGGGCCTGCTGGTGGAGACCAAGAAGCACCGCCTCATGGTGCCGCGCTGCGCGCGCACCGGCCAGGTCGTCGAGCCCATGCTCACCGACCAGTGGTTCGTGGCCACCACCAAGGTCAGCGAGCAGGACCCCACGGGCAAGAGCATCGCGCAGAAGGCCATCGACGCCGTGGCCTCGGGCGAGGTGCGCTTCGTGCCCGAGAACTGGGTCAACACCTACAACCAGTGGATGGGCAACATCCAGGACTGGTGCATCAGCCGCCAGCTCTGGTGGGGCCACCAGATTCCCGCCTGGTACGACGAAGAGGGCCGCATCTACGTGGCGCGCAACGAGGCCGAGGCGCAGGCCCAGGCCCCGGGCAAAACGCTCACGCGCGACCCCGACGTGCTCGACACCTGGTACTCGTCGGCGCTGGTGCCCTTCAGCACCATGGGCTGGCCGAACACCGAAGGCGGCGCCACCGGCGACTACGACCTCTACCTGCCGAGCTCGGTGCTGGTCACGGGCTACGACATCATCTTCTTCTGGGTCGCTCGCATGATCATGATGACGACCCACTTCACCGGCCGCGTGCCCTTCCGCCACGTCTACATCCACGGCCTGGTGCGCGACGCCCAGGGCCGCAAGATGAGCAAGAGCGAAGGCAACGTGCTCGATCCGGTGGACCTGATCGACGGCATCGCGCTGCCGCCCCTGCTCGAAAAGCGCACCACCGGCCTGCGCAAGCCCGAGACCGCGCCGCGCGTGCGCAAGGACACCGAGAAGGAATTCCCCGAGGGCATTCCCGCCTACGGCGCCGACGCGCTGCGCTTCACCTTCGCGGCCCTGGCCTCGCTGGGCCGCAGCATCAACTTCGACAGCAAGCGCTGCGAGGGCTACCGCAACTTCTGCAACAAGCTCTGGAACGCCACGCGCTTCGTGCTCATGAACTGCGAGGGCCACGACTGCGGCCTGAAAGAGCACACCAAGGACGAGTGCGCCGTGGGCCAGCCCTTCCATGGCTACCTGAGCTTCAGCCAAGCCGACCGCTGGATCTCGTCCACGCTGCAGCGCGTGGAAGCCGAGGTCGCCAAGGGCTTCGCCGAGTACCGGCTCGACAACGTCGCCAACGCGATCTACGACTTCGTCTGGAACGAGTTCTGCGACTGGTACCTCGAGATCGCCAAGGTGCAGGTGCAGACCGGCGATGCATCGCAGCAGCGCGCCACGCGCCGCACCCTGATCCGCACGCTCGAGGCCATCCTGCGCCTGGCGCACCCGCTGATCCCCTTCATCACCGAGGAACTCTGGCAGAAGGTGGCGCCCGTGGCCGGCCGCGCGGGCGAGTCGGTGGCGCTGGCCGCCTACCCGGTGAGCCAGCCCGAACGCATCGACGAAACCGCCGAGGCCCACGTGGCGCGCCTGAAGAAGCTGGTGGACGCCTGCCGCACGCTGCGCGGCGAAATGGGCGTGTCACCGGCCCAGCGCCTGCCGCTGTACGCCGTGGGCGACGCCGACTTCCTGCGCGCGGCCGCGCCGGTGCTGCAGTCGCTGGCCAAGCTCGCCGAGGTGCGCGTGTTCGACGACGAGGCCGCCTGGGCGCAGGCCGCGGGCGCCGCGCCCGTGGCCGTGGTGGGCGAAGCCCGCCTGTGCCTGTTCATGGAAATCGACGTCGCCGCCGAAAAGGCCCGCCTGGGCAAGGAAGCCACGCGCCTGCAGGCCGAGATCGCCAAGGCCCAGGCCAAGCTCGCCAACGAAGGCTTCGTCGCCCGCGCTCCCGCGGCCGTGATCGAGCAGGAAAAGCAGCGCGTGGCCGACTTCAGCGCCACGCTGGAGAAGGTGCAGGCGCAACTGTCACGCCTGAAGTAACACCACCCAGAGATGCCGCGGAACCGGCTTCGCCGGGCCGCAGGCATTGCCCCCCTGGGGGGGTCGCGCACAGCGCGGCGGGGGGGTGTCTAGTCCCTATCCAGCGCCGCCAGCGACGCCCACTGCGAGGGCGTGGCCGCCTGCGGATCGCCCGATTCGGGAAAGCCCGTGCTGTCGAGCGCGGCGAAATCGCTGCTGTTGTGGTCGCGGCGCGCGTCTTCGGGCGAGAGCGTTTCGTGGATGCGGCGCGCCAGGTACCAGCTCGCGCGCAGCTTGGCCTCGCGCGTGTGCGAACCCAGGCGCGGCGTGAGGTGCAGGTTGGGAATGCCGTGCAGCGGCGAGCCCGGTGCGGCGAACTGCGGGTTGGCGCCGTCGAGCAGGCAGGCGTCGATGCGGCCGTCGCACAGCGCCAACGCCAGCGCTTCCTGGTCGAACAGCGCGCTGCGGCTCACGCCCACCCAGAGCTGGCCGGGCTTGCAGTGGTTGAGCAGGCGCTCGTTGATCCAGCCCTTGAAGCGCGAGGCATAGACCATCTGCAGCGAGATCGCGTCGGAGCGCTCCATGAGCTCGGGCAGGGGCACGGGCTCCACGCCGAGCTTGTCCCAGAGCTCGGCCGCGTGGTGCACGGCCGGGTCGTAGCCGATCACGCGCACGCCCAGGCTGCGCAGCATGGGCGCCAGGGTGTGGGCCACGGGCGCCAGGCCCAGCAGGCCCACGGTGCTGCCCGCGAGTTCGCGGCCCATGCGCACCTGCGCGAGCTTGCGGCCCAGCAGCGCGCTCACCATGCCGCGGCGGTACAGCATGAGCAGGCCGTAGAGCAGGTATTCGGCGTTGGAGCGCACCGTGGCGCTGCGCGCCTGCAGCACGCGGATGCCGCGGCGCGAGCAGGCCTCGAGATCGGTGTTGTCGCTGGAGATCTGCATGCGCGCGACCATTTGCAGGTTCTGCGCGTGCTCGAGGAATTCGGCCGAGACGATCACGTGTGGCGGCACCACGATGGCGCGCGCCTCGGCCACGGCCTGCCGCAAGGCGACAGGGTCGTCAGCGAGTTCGGGTTGGTAGACGACCTGGTAGCGCTCCTGCAGCCACGCCAGGGCCTCGGGCACCAGCGGGTCGACAAGCAGGACGTCCATGGCGCGTCTCACCGGCGCTTGAGCACCGAGATGTGGTCGCCGCCCACGGTTTCCTGGTGCACCAGCAGGTTGCCGGTCTGTTTGGCGAAGGCCTGGAAATCGCGCACGGAGCCGGCGTCGGTGGCCACGACCTTGAGCGTCTGGCCGCTGAGCATGTCGGCCAGGGCCTTCTTGGCCTTGAGGATGGGCAGCGGGCAGTTCAGGCCCCGGGCATCGAGTTCTCGGTCAGCGGCGATCATGGAAGTGGAGGCTCCGTCGGGTAACGCTGCATTTTAGGCGGCACGCGCGTTCGGCGTGTCGTCCAG
Organism: Hydrogenophaga sp. T2; assembly: GCF_049843535.1. Classification (NCBI taxonomy): domain Bacteria; kingdom Pseudomonadati; phylum Pseudomonadota; class Betaproteobacteria; order Burkholderiales; family Comamonadaceae; genus Hydrogenophaga; species Hydrogenophaga sp. T2. Next base: position 111,317 of record NZ_JBBHZJ010000003.1, read on the forward strand.
GAATGTCGGGGTGATGCCGCGTGACAAAAGCCACTGTGCCAGGGCCAGACCGGTGCCGGCGCGCCAACAACGCACCTGCTCGGGCGCCAGCAGCCGGTATTCGGCGAGCTCGGGCGACAGGCGCACCTGGCCGCGACAACGCGCATGGTAGGTGATGATGACCTGGTTCATGCGCTGGAAATCGTGCACCGCCACCAGCGACAAGGCCTCGGTCTGCAGCGCGGTTTCTTCGGCGATCTCGCGCCGGATGCCGTCCTCGGGCGTTTCGCCGGCCTCCATGAAACCGGTGATGAGCCCGAAAAAGCGCCCCTGCCAGGCGGCGTTGCGGGCCAGCAGCACCTGGCCGTCGAGCTCGACGATGGCCGCGAGCACCGGCGTGGGGTTGTTCCAGTGCGTGTAATCGCAGGCCGTGCAACGCAGGCGCTGCTTCTCGCCGCCATCTTCGAGCTGCGTGACGGGCTGCAGCGGCGTGGCGCACTGCGGGCAGAAGCGGAAGTCGCCGGCCATGGGCTGCGCGCTCAGGCCGGGAACACGCCGGTCGAGAGATAACGATCGCCGCGGTCGCAGACCACGAAGACGATGGTGGCGTTCTCCACCTGGCGCGAGACCTGCAGCGCGGTCCAGAGCGCGCCCGCGGCCGAGATGCCGCCGAAGATGCCTTCTTCGCGCGCCATGCGACGCGCCATGTCTTCGGCGTCGCCCTGGGTCACGTAGATCAGCTCGTCCACGGCCTTGGGGTCGTAAATCTTGGGCAGGTATTCCTGCGGCCACTTGCGGATGCCCGGGATGCGCGAGCCTTCGCTGGGCTGGGCGCCCACGATGCGCACCGAGGGGTTCTTTTCCTTGAGAAAGCGCGACACGCCGGTGATGGTGCCCGTGGTGCCCATGGCGCTCACGAAGTGCGTGATGCGCCCGCCGGTCTGCTCCCACAGCTCGGGACCGGTGGTTTCGTAATGGATGCGCGGGTTGTCGGGGTTGGCGAACTGGTCGAGCACGCGGCCCTTGCCCTCGGCTTCCATCTTGTCGGCCAGGTCACGTGCCGACTCCATGCCGCCGCTCTTGGGCGTGAGGATGAGCTCGGCGCCGAAGGCCTTCATGGTCTGGGCGCGTTCGATGGACAGGTCCTCCGGCATGATGAGCACCATGCGGTAGCCCTTGATGGCCGCGGCCATGGCGAGCGCGATGCCGGTGTTGCCCGAGGTGGCTTCGATCAGCGTGTCGCCGGGCTTGATGTCGCCGCGCTCTTCGGCGCGGCGGATCATGGACAGCGCGGGCCGGTCTTTCACCGAACCGGCGGGGTTGTTGCCTTCGAGTTTGGCCAGGATGACGTTGCCGCGCGCCTGGTTTTCCGCAGCACCGATGCGCTGCAGCGCGACCAGCGGCGTGCGGCCGATCGCGTCTTCGATGGTGGGGTATTGCATGGGTGCACTGTGCCATAATCCGCCCCCTTCCCTCCGGCCGGGGTGGCGAAATCGGTAGACGCAGGGGATTCAAAATCCCCCGCCGCAAGGCGTGTCGGTTCGAGTCCGACCCTCGGCACCATGGAGACGCAACAGCCCGGCCCCGCCGGGCTGTGTTGTTTCTGGCGCCGCCTCAGGCCCTCAAGCCCTGCGCCACCGTGGGGTAGCGCAGGCGCAGCCGCAGCTCCTGCTTGAGCCGGTGATTGCGCAGCCGGCGCGACTCGCCCATGAAGCTCAGCAGCATCAGCGGCAACTGGTCCTGGGCCGCATCGCGCGCCACGCGCGGCGGACGCGGCAGGCCGTACACGTCGGCCGCGAGGTCGAAGTAATCGCCCATCTTGAGCTCGGTGTCGTCCACCGCGTGCACCACGCGCTGCGCGCGGCCGCGCCACAGCGCGAGCGCGCAGGCGCGCGCCAGGTCGTCGGCGTGCACGTGGTTGGTGTAGACGTCGTCTTCGGGCCGCAGCACCGGCGTGCCGCGCAGCAGGCGCTCGCGCGGCGTACCGCCCGCGCGGTCGTTGGCGTAAATCCCCGGAATGCGCAGGATGCTCGCGCGCACCGACAGCGCGCGGCCCAGCCAGCGCACGCGGTCTTCGGCGTCGACGCGGCGCGCGGCGCGCGGCGTGTGCGGCCGCACGGGCTGCGATTCGCTGGTCCAGGCGCCGCCGCGGTCGCCGTAGACGCCGGTGGTGGAGCCATACACCAGCGACAGCGGCGGCGTGCGCTGCGCGAGCACCCGCACCAGGGCGCGCGTGCGGGTGTCCATGCGCCAGTCGCTCATGTCCTGCGAGGGCGGGGGCGCCAGGTGCAGCACGCGCGAGGCCAGGCCCGCGAGACGGCGCAGGCTGGCCGGCTCGTCGAGGTTGCCCACCAGCGGCGTGAGGCCCGCGCCGCGCAGTTCGTCGGCGCGACCCGGACTCGAGGTGAGCGCGATCACGCGCGCGCGCCGGCCCTGGGCCGCGCCGAGTTCGCGCGCGGCCCGCAGGCCGACGTCGCCACAACCCACGATCAACACCCGTTCACGGCGAAAGCGTGCGGGCAAGGCTCCGAGAAAAGGCATGCGGAATGGTTTTTGCGACAATGCGCGGTTGCATTTTCCGGGGCGCGCTGCGCATGCGGCCCCGTCCGAACGAGCCCGCGAGTATGACATTCACCATCACCGTGCAGCCCAGCGGCCGCAGCTTCTCCGCCACCGCCGACGAGTCCCTGCTGGCCGCCGGCATCCGCCAGGGCATCGGCCTGCCCTACGGCTGCAAGGACGGCGCCTGCGGCTCCTGCAAGTGCAAACTGCTCTCGGGCAGCGTGGTCCACGGCCCGCACCAGAGCAAGGCCCTGAGCGCCGACGAAGAGGCCGCGGGCTACATCCTCACCTGCTGCGGCAGCGCGCAGAGCGACGTGGTGATCGAGTCGCGCCAGGTGACCGAGGTCGGCGCCTTCCCGATCAAGAAGATGCCCGCGCGCGTGAGCAGCCTCAGCCGTGCCTCGCACGACGTGATGGTGCTGCGCCTGCAACTGCCTGCGAGCGACACCTTCCAGTACCGCGCCGGCCAGTACGTGGAGTTCATCCTGCGCGACGGCGACCGCCGCAGCTACTCGATGGCCAACGCGCCGCACACCCAGGCCGAACAGCCGGGTCTCGAACTGCACCTGCGCCACATGCCGGGCGGCAAGTTCACCGACCCGGTGTTCAGCACGATGAAGGAGAAGGACATCCTGCGCATCGAAGGGCCGTTCGGCAGCTTCTTCCTGCGCGAGGAGAGCGACAAGCCCATGATCCTGCTGGCCTCGGGCACGGGCTTCGCGCCCATCAAGGCCATCGTCGAACACATGCGCTTCAAGGGCATCAACCGCCCGGCCACGCTCTACTGGGGCGGCCGCCGCCCCGGCGACCTGTACCAGAGCGCCTGGATCGAGGAACAGCTCGCGGCCATGCCGAACCTGCGCTACGTGCCGGTGGTGTCCAACGCCGAACCCGAAGACGCCTGGACCGGCCGCACCGGCTTCGTGCACCGCGCGGTGCTCGAAGACCATGCCGACCTCAGCGGCTTCGAGGTCTATGCCTGCGGCGCGCCCATCGTGGTGGAATCGGCCAAGCGCGACTACGTGGCGCAGGCCGGCCTGCCCGAAGAGTGCTTCTACGCCGACTCGTTCACGAGCGCCGCCGACAAGGTTTGAGCGCCCCCACCACAGGAGACACGCCATGATCAACCGCCGCCATGCCCTGGCCCTGGCCACCGCCGCCCTCGCGCTGCCCTCGTGGGCCCAGGCGCGCACCACACGCATCGTGGTGCCCTTCGCGGCCGGCGGCCCGATCGACGTGACCGCGCGCATCCTGGCCGACGCGGTGAAAGACACGCTGGGCACGGTGATCATCGAGAACCGGCCCGGCGCGGGCGGCAACATCGGCGTGAGCCAGGTGGCCAAGGCCGCGCCCGACGGCCTCACGCTGGGCATCGCCACCACGGCCTCGCACGGCATCAACCCCTGGCTGTTCAAGCAACTGCCCTACGACCCCGCGAAGGATTTCGCGCCCGTGACGCAGATGCTGCGCGTGCCCAACGTGCTCGTGATGAACGCCGACACCGCGCAGCGCCTGAAGATCGCCAGCGTGCCCGACCTGATCCGCTACGCCAAGGCCAACCCGGGCCGGCTCAACTACGGCTCGGGCGGCAACGGCAGCGCGGGCCACCTCGCGGGCGAGCTGTTCAAGAACCAGGCCGGCATCTTCGCGGTGCACATTCCGTACAACGGCGGCAACCCGGCGCAGCTGGGCCTGCTGTCGGGCCAGGTCGATTTCAACTTCGACAACCTCGCCACCGCCGCGGCCAACATCCGCGCGGGCAAGCTCAAGGCCCTGGCCGTGACCACCGCGCAGCGCAGCAGCGTGATGCCCGATGTGCCCACCGTGGCCGAGGCCCTGCCCGGCTTCGAGATCGACACCTGGTGGGGCCTGGTGGCGCCCGCGGGCACGCCCGCCGACGTGGTGGCCCAGCTCAACGCGGCCTTCAACAAGGCGCTGCAGTCGGCCGACGTGAAGGCCAAGTTCGCGGCCCTCATGGCCGAGCCCACGCCCACCACGCCGCAGGCCTTCGGCGACTTCATGAACCGCGAGCGCGCGAAGTACGAGCGCGTGGTCAAGCTCAGCGGCGCCAAGGTCGACTGACGCGCCCGGCCCCGGGGCCGCGGCCCCGCGTCACCAGGTGGACGAGCCGAGCTGGTCCGCCTGGAACACGCGCTGGTGCAGGCTCACGCAGTCCAGGCGCTGCATCAGTTCGGCCTGCAGCCCGGATTTGAGATGCCCCAGGCCCACGACGGCGAAACCCTTGTGGCCCTGCAGCGCCCGGGCGGCAGACGCGAGTTGCTCCGCCATGTGGCGGTTGCGCCGGGCGTGTGAATCGGGCGCATGCGACTCGCGCTGGAACAGCGCGTCGGCCGTGTTCAGCGCCTCCACCTTCTGGATCAGTTGCCGGACCTTCGAGTCGGCGATGGGAATCTCGCCCGAGCGAACCCGCGCATAGGCCCGCAGAAAGGCCTCGCGCACCTGGCCGTAGTCGTTCGACCTCACGGGCGGGACTTCCTGCGGCGCCTGCTGCGCGATGAAGTGCTGTGCGGCCCGCGCGGCGGCGGTGGACGCCTGGCCCAGGGCGAGCAGGCGCGCGGCCTCGGCCGGATCGTCGATGCCGGCGCAGGCCTCGGCCGGCACGCCCCGGCAGTACACGGGCGCGGGCGGGGCGTCGGCGCGGGTCTCGACGAACAGGCGATCGCCGGCTTCGAACATCGCGGCCAGCGTGTCGGTGAGCAGGGCCTGCTGCGGCACGTGGTAGTGATCGTGGTCGGCGAGCACGACGATCACGCCGCTCAGCGACCGGTCGGCGCGCCGCCGCAGCGAGGGGCTGAACGTCAGCTCGAATGAAGCGCCGAACTCGGCCTGCAGCGTGTCCAGGGTGCGGCACTGCTGCCCGGGCCGGCACTGGGCGCCGACGGCGCCTGAGGCCTCGACGTCGAGCGGCTCGGCCGCGGTGCCCAGGGGCCCCAAGGGGTTCCCGGGCCATTCGCCATCGGGGGGCAACAGGCCGTGCATGGCCCGGGCGGCCCAGTCGGCGGCCGCTCTCGCGAGCTGGTCGCCCGCGTGCAGCACGGCCGCGACGCCATTGCCCAGGGGATCGCCCGGGTGGGGGCCGGCCTTGCGCCGCTCGCGTTCGCGCAGCCGATCGGCTTTGCGCCGCGCGCGGCCATCGTGCGTGCCGGCCCGCTGGAGAGGCTGCCCGCCCGTCACGGGCAGCGCCGCGCCAGGCCCGCGCGGCTCGCCGCTGTCCGGCGGCGTGGTGATGGGTGTCGTGCCCCGAAAGGCCGTGCTGTTGAGGTGCATGGGAAAGCGTCCTTTTTCAAACCAGAAAAGAGAACGCTTCGTCACCCACCCCGGCGATGGGGTTTCCGGCTCAGCCCTTGAGCAGGATCTTCAGGTCGTCCGCCAGCGCCTGCGCGCCGCTGCCGTAGCGGTGGTAGAGGCGGATGCGGCCCTGCGGGTCGTACACGTAGCTGCCCGCGGAGTGGTCCATGGTGTAGCTCGTGGGCGTCTTGCCTTCGACCTTCTTGTAGTAGACCTTGAAGCTCTTGGCCACGGCCTCGAGCTCGCCAGGCGCCGCGTACAGCGCGAGAAAGCTCGGGTCGAAGTTGGCCACGTACTGCTTCATCACCTCGGGCGTGTCGCGCTCGGGGTCGACGGTGATGAACAGGCCCTGCAGCCGCTCGCCGTCGGGGCCGAGCATCTGTTTGGCCTGCGCGAGTTCGGCCATGGACGTGGGGCACACGTCGGGGCACTGCGTGAAGCCGAAGAAGACCACCACCGCCTTGCCCTTGAAGTCGGCGAGCGTGCGCTTCTGGCCGTTGTGGTCGGTGAGCGAGAAGCCGGTGGCGTAGTCGGCGCCGGTGATGTCGATCGCCTTGAAGGCCTGGGGCGATTCGGAGCACGCGGCCAGGGCGAGCGAGCCGGCGGCCGCGAGCACCAGGCGGCGGCGCGAGAGGGTGTTCACCATGGCAGGTAGTGGTCGATCAGCAGCGCCGCGAACAGCAGCGACAGGTGGATGAGCGAGAAGCGGAAGGTCTTTCGAGCCAGCGCGTCGGAATAGGTTCGCCAGAGCGCAAACGCGTAGCCGCAGAAGCCGATGCCCAGCGCCAGCGCGCTCACCAGGTAGAACCAGCCGCTCATGCGCATCATGAAGGGCATGAGCGTGGCCGCCAGCAGCACGAGCGTGTAGAGCAGGATCTGCAGGCGCGTGAATTCGGAGCCGTGCGTGACCGGCAGCATGGGCAGGCCGGACTTGCGGTAATCCTCGACGCGGTAGAGCGCGAGCGCCCAGAAGTGCGGCGGCGTCCAGAGAAAGATGATGAGGAACAGGATCAGCGCCTCGGGCGCGACCGTGTTGGTCATGGCGGCCCAGCCCAGCACCGGCGGCATGGCGCCCGAGGCCCCGCCGATCACGATGTTCTGCGGCGTGAGCGGCTTGAGGATCACGGTGTAGATCACCGCATAACCCACGAAGGTGGCGAAGGTGAGCCACATGGTGAGCGGGTTCACCGCGAACCACAGGATGGCCGAACCCGCGGCGCACAGCAGCGCCGAGAAGGTGAGCGTCTGCGGATTGGTGAGCTCGCCCTTGGCGGTGGGACGCCACGCGGTGCGCTTCATCTTCGCGTCGATGTGCTGCTCGACCACGCAGTTGAAGGCCGCGGCCGCGCCGGCCACGAGCCAGATGCCGAAGCAGGCGATGGCCGCCAGCCGCACCTGATCCCAGCTGGGCAGGCCGGGCACGGCGAGCACCATACCGATCAGCGCGCAGAACACGATGAGCTGGATCACGCGCGGCTTGGTGAGCGCGTGGAACTGGCGCCAGGTCGAAGGCATGGGCAGGGGAGCGGTACTCATCGGGACACCTGGGCGCGCGAGGACGCAAGGGCGCCGGTGAAGGCGATCACCAGCGCGGCGGCGCCGCCGGTGTGGCTCACCGCCGCCAGCAGGGGCCAGTCGAGCACCACGTTGCTCAGGCCGGTGAAGAACTGCCACGCGCACAGGGCCAGCAGCACGCGCGCGAAGCGCGCCATGCCGGGCACGCGCCACAGCGCCCACGCGAGCGCGAGCAGCAGCGCAAATACCGCGTAGGCCATGAGCCGGTGCACGTAGTGGATGGCGGTGAGCGCGGGGAAGGTGATGGCCTCGCCCACGTGGTTGCTGCCGAGCTCGCGCCACAGCGTGAAGCCTTCGCGCAGGTTCATGGGCGGCCACCAGCTGCCCTGGCAAGTGGGGAATTCGCGGCACGCGAGCACCGCGTAGTTGGTGCTGACCCAGCCGCCGAGCGCGATCTGCAGCCACAGCAGCGCGAAGGCGCCCACCAGGGCCCAGCGCTGCGCCGGGCTCAGGGCCACCGGCCCCGGGCTGCCGGGCTCGCCGAGGCGGTAGGCCACCGACTGCGCGCGCAGCAGCGCCAGCAGCACCAGGCCGCCGAGCAGGTGCATGGTGACGATGGCGGGAAAGAGCTTCATGGTCACCGTGAGCGCGCCGAACGCACCCTGCAGGCAGACCCACACCAGCGTGACCACCGGCCACACCCAGTGCACATGGATGCGGCGGCGCTCGATCCAGCTGCCCACCGCAAGCACGATGATGAGCACACCGACGCCGGTGGCGAGGTAGCGGTGGATCATTTCGATCCACGCCTTGGAGAACGTGACCGGGCCGGTGGGCATGGCCGATTGCGCGGCCGAGATGTCGGCGTGCGCGCCAATCGGGCTGGCCGCGCCGTAGCAGCCGGGCCAGTCGGGGCAGCCCAGGCCCGAATCGGTCAGGCGCGTGAAGGCGCCGAACAGCACGAGATCGAAGGTGAGGAAGAGCGTGACCAGCGTGAGCACGCGCAGGCGCTGCGCGGGGCTGGCGCTGCGGTGCTTGAGGCCGATCCACAGCAGCGGGCCGAGCGCGATCACGATGCCGAGCAGCATCATGCGCGTGATCGGCGCGAGGTCGACCAGGGGTTGGGCGGCGTCCATGTCAGATCGGAAAGCTCAGTTCTCGCGGCCCGGCTTGTCCCACGACGAGGACGCGCGCAGCAGGCGGTCGAGGTCGCGCTTGGCGCGCGAGGGGTCGATGTTGGCGGGGAAGCGCATCATGAAGTGGCCCATCGGGTCGACCACGTAGAGGTGGTCTTCGAGGCGCTGGCCCGGGGCCGGCTGCAGCCATTGCGCCAGCGCCGCGGCATCGCCCACGTGCAGCACGGTGGCCGCGGCCGTGGCGGCGCGCAGCGGCTCGCGCAGTTCGACCGCGCCGGTGCGCAGCCACACCCAGTCGAGCCGGTCTTTCTCGCGGCCCAGGGTCTCGCGCAGCTGGCGTTGCAGGTAGAGGTGCTTCTCGCAGGCCGCGTCGCAGTCGCTGTCGGCCACGCTGAGCAGCAGCCATTGCCCCTTGAGTGCGGTCAGCGGCACCGGGCGGCCCTGCGCATCGGTGGTGGCGAGCGCGGGCAGCAGCGGCTGCGCCTCGATGAGTTCACCGTAATTGCGCCGGCCCTCGGGGCGGATGACGTAGTAGGTGAAGTACGAGGCGATCACGGGCGCGGCGCACACCAGCAGGATGAGGAACATCTTCCAGCGCCCGCTGCGGGTGGCCGCGGCGCGCTCGGCATCGCCGCGGTCGGGCGTGGGCAGGCTGTGCACCGTCAGCGTCAGGGGTTCATCGGGCGTCTTCTGGGCCATTGCGGCGATTGCTCTTGCGACGGGGTTGGATGATCTGGAACCAGAGGTAGAGGCCGGCCACCAGCGTGCACAACGCGAACCACTGGAAGGCATAACCGTGGTGCTTCTGCACGTCGGTGGCGGGCAGTGGCCAGTGGCGGCGCAGCGGGCCTTCGTCATCGCCGGTCTGCTGGACCGAGAGCTCCAGCAGCGGCAGGCCGGTTTCGAGCCGGTAGGCGGCGAGCTCGATATTTTGCCGGATGGGTCCGGTGCCGGCCTCGCCGAACTGGTAAAGCCGCCCGGGCGGCGGGGCCAGCCGGCCTTGCACGCGCACCTCGCCCGCGGGCGTGTCGACCGCGGGCACGCGCAGCCGGTCGTTGAAGTCGCGTGGCACCCACCCGCGCTGGACCAGCACGGTCTGCTCGCTGCCCGACAGGCGCAGCGGCGTCACGAGGAAGAAGCCCGTGCGCCCGTCCATCTGCCGGTTCTCGAGGAACACGTTGTGCTGCGGGAGCCAGCGGCCCTGCAACCGCACCGGGCGGTACAGCGCGGCGCTGCGGTCGGGCGCCGCGAGCAGCTCGGCGTTGCTCCAGGCCGGCAGGTCGGCGCGGGCGCGGATCGAGGCCTCGAGCGCGGTCTTCTGGGCGGCGCGGTCGAGCTGCCACAGCCCGAGCGAGGCGGTGGCGGCCATGGTGAGCACCGTGGCCACGCTCACCACGACGAAGCGGACACGGCTCATGGACACACCACCCTGCGGCCATCAGGCCCACTGCCGCACCGGATAATCGCGGGCATGAAATACGTGGTGATCGTGGCCTTCGTGGCCATTCTTGGCAGTCTCGCGGCGGCCCTCGTGTACATGATGCGCGGCGGCGTGCAGGACGAGGGCGAAGCCCCGCGGCAGCGGCGCATGGCACGGGCGCTGGCCTTCCGCGTGGGCTTCTCGGTGCTGCTGTTCTTGGTGGTGCTGGTGGCGTACTTCATGGGCTGGATCCAGCCGACGGGCCTGCCGCTGCAGCGCTGAGCACCGCCGCCGATCCCATCGGTGGCACCGAAACAAAAAAGCGCCTCGCGGCGCTTTTTTTCTGGGGCGGACCGTCCCGGACCTTGCATCACATCCAGTAGACCAGGATGTACAGGCCGAGCCAGACCACGTCCACGAAGTGCCAGTACCAGGCCGCGCCTTCGAAGCCGAAGTGGCGCTCTTTGGTGAAGTGGCCCTTGTGCAGGCGCAGCGTGATGAACAGCAGCATCAGCATGCCCACGAACACGTGGAAGCCGTGGAAGCCGGTAAGCATGAAGAAGGTCGAACCGAAGATGCCCGAGTTGAGCTTGAGGTTCAGGTCGGCGTAGGCGTGCGCGTACTCGTAGCCCTGCACGCCCAGGAAGACGATGCCCAGCAGCACGGTCATCCACATGAAGGCGATGGTCTTGCCACGGTTGCCCGCCTGCAGCGCGTGGTGGGCGATGGTCAGCGTGACGCCCGAGGTCAGCAGCAGCGCGGTGTTGATGGTGGGCAGCCAGAACGGGCCCACGGTCTGGAAGGGTTCGACGATGCCGGCCGGCGAGGCGGTGGCACCGGCCTGCACGCTGGGCCAGATCGACGCGAAGTTGGGCCAGATCAGCGCGTTCTCGATGCTGCCGAGCGCGGGCACCGAGTGCGAACGGGCCCACCACAGCGCGGTGAAGAAGGCGCCGAAGAACATCACTTCGGAGAAGATGAACCAGCTCATGCTCCAGCGGAACGAGAGGTCGATCTTGCGGCCGTACAGGCCGGTCTCGCTCTCGCGGATCGCGTCGCCGAACCACTGGAACAGCACGAAAGCCCAGAAGGCCAGACCGAAGGCCAGCGACCATGCGCCCCAGCCGTGGCCGTTGATCCACTGGCCGGCGCCCAGGATCACGAAGAACAGGCCAAAGGCGGCCATGGCCGGATGGCGCGACAGTCCGGGGACGAAATAGTAGGGCGTCGAGCCGTGGGATGCTGCGGACATGCTGCTCACTCCTGTTGTGCTGCTATCGCTTGGTCAATGTCAAAAAATCGGTCTCTCGGGGGCCGCCCTCAACCGGCCACCCAGTTCACCAGCGCGATCAGCGCGCCGACGAACACAAACGCCATCACCAGGCCCACCACCACGAGGTGCAGGGGGTTCAGGCGCTTGATGTCTTTCTCGTACTCGGCGCGCTGGCGCACGCCGAGAAAACCCCAGAGCACGGCCTTGACCGTGCCGAGGAGGGAACCGGAACGCTCGGGCGCCGCCATGGCCATCACACCGCCCCCGGCGTCTGCACGGCCTTGGCCTGCGGCGGCACCGTGGACTCGGGCGCGGGCGGCACACCGCCGCCCACCTCGAAGAAGGTGTACGAGAGCGTGATGGTGGTCACGTCCTTGGGCAGGCGCGGGTCGATCACGAAGGCCACCGGCCATTCCTTCTTCTCACCGGGCGCGAGCGTGTACTGCGAGAAGCAGAAGCACTCGAGCTTGTTGAAGTGCGAGCCCGCCTGCTTGGGCGCGTAGCTCGGAATGGCCTGGGCCGACATGGTGCGGTTCTGGATGTTCTGGAACTCGTAGATCACCGTGGCCAGCTCGCCCGGGTGCACCTGCAGCGAGCGCACGGCCGGCTTGAAGTGCCAGGGGCCGCGCACGTTGGTGTCGAACTCGACCGTGATGGTGCGCGTGAGATCGACCTGCGTGTTGGCGGGCAGCTTGGCCGCCGCCCCGGGCACGCGCGTTTCGGACACCGCGAGCACGTTGATGCCCAGGGCTTCGCAGATGTGCCGGTAGATGGGCACGAGCGCGTAGCCGAAGGCGAACATGCCCAGCGCGATCACGGCGAGCTTGCCGACGATCTTGAGGTTTTCCTGGCGCAGACCCATGGCGTGAGGCGTGCGATCAACCGCCCAGCAGGACGAGCTTGGCCACGAAGCCCGCGAAGAAGGTCAGCGCGACCGTGGCCAGGATCAGGCCCAGGCGGACGTTGTTCTTTTTCTGTTCGGGCGTCATGCGTGTGCCTGCCGTGCGATCAGCCGATCACCTTGGTGGCGGTGGCGTCGAGCTTGGGCGGGTTCTCGAAGGTGTGGTGGGGCGCCGGCGACGGCACTTCCCATTCCAGGCCCTCGGCACCTTCCCAGGGCTTCTGCACGGCCTTCTCGCCCTTGCCGCGCATGGCGGGGACGATCACGGCCAGGAAGAAGTACACCTGCGCGAAGCCGAAACCGAAGGCGCCGATCGACGCGATCATGTTGAAGTCGGCGAACTGCATGGGGTAGTCGGCGTAGCGGCGGGGCATGCCGGCCAGACCCAGGAAGTGCATCGGGAAGAAGGTGATGTTGAACGAGATCATCGACCACCAGAAGTGGATCTTGCCGCGCGTTTCGCTGTACATCACGCCGGTCCACTTGGGCAGCCAGTAGTAGATGCCCGAGAACATGGCGAACAGCGAGCCGGCCACCAGCACGTAGTGGAAGTGCGCCACCACGTAGTAGGTGTCCTGCATCTGGATGTCGATCGGGGCGACCGACAGGATCAGGCCGGTGAAGCCGCCCATGGTGAACACGAAGATGAAGCCCACGGCCCACATCATCGGGGTCTCGAAGGTCATCGAGCCCTTCCACATGGTCGCGATCCAGTTGAAGATCTTCACGCCCGTGGGCACGGCGATCAGCATGGTGCTGTACATGAAGAACAGCTGGCCGGTCACCGGCATGCCGGTGGTGAACATGTGGTGCGCCCACACGACGAAGGACAGGATGGCGATGGAGCCGGTGGCGTACACCATGGAGGCGTAGCCGAACAGCTTCTTGCGCGCGAAGGCGGGCACGACCTGGCTCACGATGCCGAAGGCCGGCAGGATCATGATGTAGACCTCGGGGTGACCGAAGAACCAGAAGATGTGCTGGTACATCACCGGGTCACCGCCGCCGGCGGGGTTGAAGAAGCTGGTGCCGAAGTGGCGGTCGGTCAGCGTCATGGTGATCGCGCCGGCCAGCACGGGCATCACGGCGATCAGCAGGTAGGCGGTGATGAGCCAGGTCCAGCAGAACATGGGCATCTTCATCAGCGTCATGCCGGGCGCGCGCATGTTGAGGATGGTCACGATGATGTTGATCGAGCCCATGATGGACGAGGCGCCGAGGATGTGCATCGCGAAGATGCCGGCGTCCATCGAGGGGCCCATCTGCAGCGTGAGCGGCGCGTAGAGCGTCCAGCCCGCGGCGGGGGCACCGCCGGGCATGAAGAACGAGGCCACGAGCATGAGGGCCGCGGGGATCATCAGCCAGAAGCTGAAGTTGTTCATCCGCGCGAAGGCCATGTCGGAGGCGCCGATCTGCAGCGGAATCATCCAGTTCGCGAAGCCCACGAAGGCCGGCATGATGGCGCCGAACACCATGATCAGGCCGTGCATGGTGGTGAGCTGGTTGAACAGCTCGGGGTTCACGAGCTGCAGACCGGGCTGGAACAGCTCGGCGCGGATGCCCAGGGCCAGCACGCCGCCGACCATGAGCATGGTGAACGAGAACAGCAGGTACAGCGTACCGATGTCCTTGTGGTTGGTCGCGAAGACCCAGCGGCGCCAGCCGGTCGGCGCGTGGTGGTGGTCGTGATCGTGGGCGTCGTGGTGGTCGAGCACTGCACTCATCGTCGTTTCCTCAGGTTCTCAATCTCGATGCACGCGGATCACTTGCGCGCGGCCAGCACTTCGGCGGGCTGCACAAGGCGCTGGGTCTGGTTGCTCCAGCTGTTCTTCGCGTAGGTCATGACCGCCGCGAGGTCGGTGTCGGACAGTTGCTTCCAGGCCGGCATGGCGCCGTTGTTCTGGCCGTTGAGCAGCACGTTGATCATCTTGGACTTGTCGGCGTCGACCACGATGGCCGAGCCGTCGAGCGGCTTGATCGGGCCGGCGCCCTTGCCGTTGGCCTGGTGGCAGGCGGCGCAGTTGGCGGCGTACACGCCTTCGCCGCGCTTGATCAGGTCGGCCAGGGTCCAGACCTTGTTCGGATCGTCGGCGGCAGCCGCCATGACTTTGTACTTGTCGGCCACCCAGGCCTTGTATTCCTCAGCCGACACCACCTTCACGTGGATCGGCATGTAGGCGTGTTCCTTGCCGCACAGCTCGGCGCACTGGCCGTAGAAGTCGCCGGTTTTCTCGGCGCGGAACCAGGTGTCGCGCACGAAGCCCGGGATCGCGTCCTGCTTGACGCCGAAGGCCGGCACCATCCAGGCGTGGATCACGTCGTTGGCGGTGGTGATGATGCGGATCTTCTTGCCGACCGGCACCACGAGCGGGTTGTCGACCTTGAGCAGGTAGTCGTCGGTGGCCTGGGGCTTGCCGCTGTTGGACATGACGCGGTGCGAGGTGTCCAGCGTGGACAGGAAGCCGATGCCTTCGCCCTCGCCCTTGATGTATTCGTAGCCCCACTTCCACTGCATGCCGACGGCCTTGATGGTCAGGTCGGCGTTGGTGGTGTCCTTCTGGGCCACGAGCACCTTGGTGGCGGGCAGCGCCATGCCGATCACGATCAGCAGCGGCACGATGGTCCAGCCCAGTTCCACCCAGATCGGCTCGGCCAGCTCTTGCGACTTGTGGCCCACCGATTTGCGGTGCTTGAGGATGGAATAGAACATCACGCCGAACACCAGCACGAAGATGACGGCGCAGATGCCCATCATGAACCAGTGCAGCCAGTGCTGTTCTTCGGCGATCTTGGTCACGGGGGGCGCGAAGTTCAGCTGGTTGACCGCCGGGCCGCCCGGCAGATCGTTGACCTTCTGAGCGGCCACCGAGGTCCACACCCCGGCGCTCAGCAGCGTCAGGCCCATCGCGTTGCGCACCGCCTTGAAGCGGTGGCGCAGGCTTTGCAGCGTCTTCGTCGTCTTACTCACTTGTTGCGCCTCAAATATAAGCGTCGATTGATATCGACCCCGATTACACCAAACCCATCGGCCCTGCGCCACGGCCTCAGCCGCCGCGCAATGCCTGTGAAATCTCCCGGGCCAAGGCCGGTCGCAGGTCGGGCCGCAGGTAGCGCCCGATGTGCACCGACTCCCCGCCACCCCTGACCTCAATGAGGTTCGGGGCCTTTTCCTGCGGCGCCACCCGCACCCATTCGCGTGCGAATTCGCGGCAAACCAGCCGCCCGGCGACCTCCTGCTCGACCAGCAGCGCGCGGCCCATGAGGCGCACGCGCTCGCCGTCGGCGGCGTGGCGCGCGTACACCAGGAACGCGATGCCCACCGCCAGGATCTCCAGCACCGCGAACGGCAGCACCAGCGTCGCGCCATGGGCCCAGAAGAACCCGGCCACACCCAGTGAGACGACACAGAGGGAGGCGTACAGGAGGCCGAGCTGGGCCGGTGTCACCGAGCAGTTGCGACGCAGCCGCCACTCCATGCCCGCATCGGACAGGGTTGCAAAGCGGTACGCGCTGCTGGACGGACTCACACCCACACCACGGATCGGTTGGCACCCGGCCCGAAAGCCGCGCACCCGCGCAGGGAAAATGCCCTTCAACTCAAAACCGCGGGATTGTAGCCGGCAGCCGGGGGCGGGTTGCCCTGCATGCCGGTGCCCTACTCGGGTTCTCGGGTGGCCAAGGCCCGCTTCAGCCCCGGCCGCGCCGCAATTGCCGGCGCACATCGTCGAGCGGGACCGCGGTCTGGCCGGTGCGCGCGCGCGGCTCGGCCTTCACCGCGTGGCCGTAGACGATTTCGAGGCCCAGCCGCAGGCGGCCGTCGGCGTCGCGCGCGCCGTGGCGCTCGATGGCGTCCATCAGGGCCGCGCGCCAGCCGCGCCCGCGCAGGCCACCGAAGCGCGTGCTCGACAGGTTGCGGCCCATGCCGCGCAGGT
The DNA here is from genome assembly GCF_049843535.1 of Hydrogenophaga sp. T2. Taxonomy (NCBI): domain Bacteria; kingdom Pseudomonadati; phylum Pseudomonadota; class Betaproteobacteria; order Burkholderiales; family Comamonadaceae; genus Hydrogenophaga; species Hydrogenophaga sp. T2. The sequence continues at coordinate 127,344 of NZ_JBBHZJ010000003.1, forward strand.
CGTCGAGCAGCGCCTGGGCACTGCCGTAGGTCAGCGTCAGGCGCTCCATGTCCATCACCGGCTCGGCGAAGCCCGCCTGCACCAGCATGTCGCCCCAGTCGTGCATGTCGGTGAACGCGTGGGTCGGGGTCGGCCAGCCCAGGCGCGCGTACACAGCGCGCAGCTCGGCCAACGAGTCGGGCCCCAGGCAGGACATGAGCAGGAACCCGCCGGTGGCCAGGTGCGCATGCCAGCGCGCCAGCAGCGCCTGCGGGGCGCTCTCGGCGTGCAGGCCCATGTTGGCCCAGAGCAGTTGCACGGGCTGGCGCGGGTCGGCCGCGTCGGGCACGCGGTCGCGCGCGCGGCGCAACGGGTTCCACGACCGCGCGGCCGCTTCGCGCGTGAGCGCCTGCGCCTGCGCCAGGTCGTGCGACCAGACCTGGCAGGCCGCCTCGGGCAGGGCCGCGCGCACGCGGGCATGCCCCTGCAGCCCGCCCAGCAGGGGCTCCCAGTGCAGCCAGCTGGTCGGGGCATCGCGGAACACCTGCAGCCGTTCGACCATGCGCGAGGCCACCTCTTCGTGCAACCAGGGGCTCTCGCTGCGCGGCAGGCGCTGCCAGCGCGCGGCCGCGCGCGGATCGAGGCCGGGCACGCGATCGGCGGATTCGGGGGACATGGGGTTCAAGGCGCTGCACCGGCGCAGACCGGTGCCGGTATCGGCAGGGGGCGCTCAGTATATTGACCGGCCATGCCCCTCGCCGCGCGCGCCACCAACGCCCTGCGCCACCTCGTGGCCAGCGCCCCGGTGTGGCCGAGCGCCTGCCAGGTGTGCGGTCTGTGGCCATCGCGCCCGCTGTGCCCGGCCTGCCTGGCGCGTTTCGCCCCCGCCGCCGAGCGCTGCCCGCGCTGCGCCGCGCCCCACACCGGCGGCTTGTGCGCCCCCTGCCGGGCCCGCCCAGATCCCGAAGCCGGCCCCGCCGCCTGCCTTGTGGCGGTCGACTACCGCTACCCCTGGGACGGCCTGGTCGCGCGCTTCAAGTTCCGCGGCGAGGCCGGCTGGGCCGGGCCCTTCGCCGAACGCCTGCTCGCAATGCCCGGGGTGATCGGGGCGCTGGACGCCGCCGACTGGATCGCCCCCGTGCCGCTCACGCCCGCGCGGCTGGCCGAGCGCGGCCACCACCCGCCCTGGGAGCTCGTGAAGGCGCTGCGCCAGCGCCACCCGCGCCCGGTCTGCGCCGACGCCCTGGTGCGCCTGCGCGACGGCGCGGCCCAGCACCGGCTCGCGCGCACCGAGCGGCTGCACAACCTGCACGGCGCCTTCGCGGTGCCGCCGTCGCGCCTGGCGGTGCTGGCCGGCGCGCGGGTGCTGCTGGTCGATGACGTGGTCACCACCGGGGCCACGCTGCAGGCCGCCGCCCAGGCCTTGCGCGCCGCGGGCGTGGCCCGCGTCGATGCCCTGGTGTTCGCGCGCACGCCCGCCCCGGACGACGCGGCGCCCTGAGCGCTGGCTATCATCCCGGCCCCATGTTCAACGTCGTGCTGGTGCACCCCGAAATCCCGCCCAACACCGGCAACGTCATCCGGCTGTGCGCCAACACCGGCTGCCAGCTGCACCTGATCGAGCCCCTGGGCTTTTCGATGGAAGACAAGCTCATGCGCCGCGCCGGGCTCGACTACCACGAGTACGCCGAGGTGCGCCGCCACGCCGATTGGGCCGCCTTCCTCGCCTTCGAACGACCGCGGCCCGAGCGGATGTTTGCGCTCACCACGCGCGGCAGCGGCAGCGTGCATGGCACGGCCTTCGAGGCCGGCGACTGGCTGCTGTTCGGCTCGGAGTCAAGCGGCCTGCCCCCTGCCCTGCGCGACAGCCTGCCCGCCGCGCAGCGGCTGCGCCTGCCCATGCGCGCGGGCCAGCGCAGCCTGAACCTGTCCAACGCCGTGGCCGTGGTGGTGTTCGAGGCCTGGCGGCAACACGGCTTCGCCGATTCCGGCCCCGCGTGAACCACATCACACGAATCGCCGCTGTGTCACCCCCCAACTGTTGGATGTGGGCCACCATAGGCGCATGGACCGCCAACCGCATCACGCCGCCGGCCGTGCGTCCCCCCCGGGTGGGTGGGCCGTTGCCCTGCTCGCGCGCTGCCTGCATCTGGCCCTGGGGCCACGTGCCCGGCCAAAGGCCGCGCACCTGAAGGACGTGATGGCGATCCGCGCGCAGCTGCTGCACACCATCGAAGACTGCTCGGGCGTGGCGGCCCTGCGCCTGCGCCGCCAGATCGAGCGCGCGCGCACCCCGCAGGAACTCTGGCTGCTGCGCAACGACGCCTTCCAGCTCATCGCGCAGCGCCACGACCAGCGCACCGCGGCGCAGCGCATCGACGCGCTGGTGAAGACCTTCGACGGCTGGCTCGACCCCAAGCAGCTCGCGCGCATCGGCTGAACCCGGCGCGCCGCGCCGCGCCCGCTAGGGGTACTGGCGCACCAGCGATTCGATCAGGCAGACCGGCTTGTCGCTGCCCTCGCGCTCCACCACCACCGCCCAGGTCATCTGGCGCCCGCCATGCTCGATGGGCTCGATCGCCTGCAGCGTGAGTTGCGCGCGCAGGCGGCTGCCCACAGGCACGGGCGCGGTGAAGCGCACCCGGTTGAGCCCGTAGTTCACGCCCATGCGGGTCTGCTCGACCGCGATCGCCGACTCCAGAAAGCGCGGCAGCAGCGAGAGCGTGAAGAAGCCGTGTGCGATCGGTGCACCGAACGGCCCGGCCTTCGCGCGCTCGACGTCGACGTGGATCCACTGGTGGTCGCCCGTGGCGTCGGCGAAGCGGTTGACCTGCTCCTGGGTGATCTCGATCCAGTCGCTGGTGGCAACGGCCTGGCCCACGCAGGCGTCGAGTTCGGCAAGGGTGTGGAAGGTGCGCATGCGGCCACTCTAGGCCGGGCCTGCGCGGGGCGCTGTCGGCGCGGCGACAGCGGACGGGCTCAGCGATCGAGCCAGTCGCAGATGCCCTGCCACTGCTGCAGGTCCTTCTCGACGCGGCCCGGGGCGACGTCGAAGAGCGAGAGCCCGCGCGCGGCCAGGTGGATGTAGTTCTGCGTGTCGCGCAGGTGGCCCAGCACCGGCAGGCCCAGGCCGCCCACGAACTCGGCGAGCCTGTCGGCCGCGATGGTGCGCGGGTCCACGCGCATGCCCACGATGCCCACGTCGAGCTTGCTCGCACGCCGCGTTTCGGCAAGCTCGTCGAGAAAGGCGCGCGTGGCGTAGATATCGAAGATGCTGGGCTGCAGCGGCACGATGACCTTGTCCGCGAGCTTGAGCACGTCCTTGAAGCGCCAGCCGTGCAGGCCCGCGGGCGTGTCGAGCACCGCGTGCGTGGCCTCCTTGGGCGGGCGCACGATCAGGTCGTTGGAGATCTCCCAGGGGTGGACGGTGCGGGCAGCGGCCGGGCGCAGCTGAAGCCAGAGCCCGGCGGACTGCTGGCGGTCGATGTCGCCGAGCACCACGTGGTGGCCCTGGCGCGCGAAGTAGCCCGCCACGTTCGTCGACAGCGTGGACTTGCCCACGCCCCCCTTCGGATTCGCAACCACCACGATCGGCATGTCTTCTCCTCGGTTCGGTTGCGCGCCATCTTACTGATTCAGGCCCAGGCGTCCCAGACCAGCTTGCAGCCCGTGAGGAACATGCCGATGTGGATCAGGCGGTAGAACAGCACCGGCTGGATGCGGTGCGCGATGCGCACGCCGATCCACACGCCGACGGGCGCCAGCGGCAGCAGCACCAGCGAGGTGCTCATGTTGTTGAGGTCGATCAGGCCCAGCCAGGCATAGGGAATCCACTTGGCCAGGTTCACGAAGAAAAAGAAGAAGGCCATGGTGCCGGTGAACAGCACCGGCGACAGGCGCAGCGGCACCACGTAGGCATTGATCGGCGGCCCGCCCGCGTGCGCGATGAAGCTCGTGAAGCCCGAGGCGGCGGTGAGGATGGCGCCCAGCCAGCGCGGCGGCGGCGGGCTGTCGGGCCGCGGCGGGAACACCAGGCGCTGGGCCAGGAACAGCAGCGTGAGCACGCCCACGATGCCCGCCACCACCGCCGGCGAGAGCCACTTGAACATCAATGTGCCCACCACCACGCCCAGCAGGCCGAAGGGCAGCAGGAACTTCAGCAGCGCGCGATCGACGTGCTGGCGAAAGGCGGCCATGCCCAGCAGGTCCATCACCAGCAGCACGGGCATGAGGATGGCCGCGGCCTGCGGCACCGTGACGGCCAGCGCCATGAGCGGCACCGCGAGCGAGCCGAAGCCGGCCCCGAAGCCGCTCTTGCTGATGCCCAGCAGGATCACGGCGGGCACGGCGACGGCGTAGAAGTGGGGGTCGGTGATGATGGGCAGCGAGGACACAGGGGACAATCCGGCGATGCAAAACGCGACATTGTGGGGTGAAACCCTGAGGCTGCTGGTGGAGCTCGCCGCCACCACGGCGTTCGCGCTCTCGGGCATCCTCGAAGGCGCGCGCAAGCGGCTCGACGCCGTGGGCGTGGTGGTGGTGGCGTTCCTCGCGGCCTTCGGCGGCGGCACGCTGCGCGACCTGCTGCTCGACCAGCGCCCGTTCTTCTGGGTGCGCCACGTGGAGCTGCTGTGGGGCGTGCTGGCCCTGAGCGTGCTCGCCATGCTGTTCCTGCGCACGCGGCATTTCGAGGTCACCGAGCGCGCCATGCAGTGGCCCGATGCGCTCGGCCTGGGCCTGTTCACCGCCACCGGCGCGCACCAGGCGCTGCTGCTCGACATGCCCGCCCTGGTGGCCGTGCTCATGGGCATCGTCACCGGCGTGGCCGGCGGTGTGCTGCGCGACGTGGTGTGCAACCAGATCCCCAGCGCCTTCCACGACCACCGTCCCTATGCCGTGTGCGCCTTCGCGGGCGGCTGGGCCTACGTGGGCCTGACGGCCCTGCAGGCCCCGGGCTGGGTGGCGCTGGTGGCCTGCGTGGGCCTCACCGCGGGCCTGCGCGGCCTGGCGCTGTGGCGCGATTGGCAACTGCCGCCGTGGCGTCTTTGAGCCCGCGGGACAATCGCACCATGTTCAACCCCTCCCAAGCCGATGTGCGCCGCTTCTTCTGCGGCGCCTTCAACAAACAGCGCGACGGCCAGCCGCTGGACGCGCTCGAAGCGCTCGCCGCGCAGTGGATCGCCGAGCACCCCGAGTACCACGGCGAACTCGCCGATGCGGAGGCCGCGGTGGCGCGCCTGAGCCAGCCCGACGCCGCGCGCGAAAACCCGTTCCTGCACCTGTCCATGCACCTGTCCATCAGCGAGCAGTGCAGCATCGACCAGCCGCCCGGCATCCGCCAGGCCGTGGAGTTGCTCACCGCGCGCCGCGGCGACCTGCACGCGGCGCAGCACGAGGTGATGGAATGCCTGGGCCGCATGCTCTGGGAGAGCCAGCGCGCCGGCCGTCCACCCGACGGGCAGGCCTACATCGACGCCGTGCGCCGCCGCGCCACGCAGGACTGACCCCCCGCAGCCAACAAAAAAGCCGCCCGAGGGCGGCTTTTTTGTTGGCTGGCTTCGGCGATCAGCGGAAGCGCGACTGCGGCACGGTCTGCAGTTCGCCGGGCAGCGTGCTCAGGTACTTGGCGATGGCGCGCATTTCGGCCGGGCTGTACTGCTTGGCGATGCCGCCCATGACGCCGTTGCTGCGGCCGATCACGTTGTTGCCCTCGACCGTGTACGACTTGAGCGCCACGAAGAGGTAGTCGGCGTGCTGGCCACCGATCTTGGGGTAGCTCGGGTCGAGCGGCTTGCTGAAGTTGGCGCCGTGGCACGACACGCAGGCGCCCTTGGTGATCAGCGCGGCCACGTCGGCGCTCGCGGCGGGGATGGCTTCGGGGGCGGCCGGGCCGGCCTGGCCGGCGTAGAAGGCCGCGAGGTCGGCCATGTCCTGCTCGCTCAGCGAGCCCGCGATGCCGCGCATGGACGGGTGCTTGCGCTCGCCCTTCTGGTAGGCCTTGAGCGCCGACACGATGTACGGGCCCGACTGGCCGGAGATCATGGGCACCTTGTGCACTTCGGGGAAGCTGTTCTGGTAGCCCTTGATGCCGTGGCAGCCGATGCACATCTCGGCCTTCTTTTTGCCGGCGTCCACGTCACCGGTGACGCCTTGCGCCTGGGCCGACACGGCAGCGACAAACAACGTCGCAGCGGCGACAAGGGTACGGGCGATCGGGTTCAGCAGTGGGGTCATTTTGCTAGCACAATGAAGAACGGCCGGGAAAGAACAACCGCGGATTATAGGAGCGGTCGCCACCCCCCCGGCACATCCCGAGTCCCGCGCGCGGACAGCCGCGCCGCCACCCCGAGGTCGCCGTTCATGAAATTCCAGGGTTCCGAGAACTACGTCGCCACGCAGGACCTGATGCTGGCCGTCAACGCCGCCATCACGCTCAAGCGCCCGCTGCTCGTCAAGGGCGAGCCCGGCACCGGCAAGACCATGCTGGCCGAGGAAGTGGCCCAGGCCCTGAACATGCCGCTGCTGCAGTGGCACATCAAGAGCACCACCAAGGCCCAGCAGGGGCTGTACGAATACGACGCCGTGAGCCGCCTGCGCGACTCGCAGCTCGGTGACGAGCGGGTCAAGGACATCCACAACTACATCGTCAAGGGCGTGCTCTGGCAGGCCTTCACGGCCGACCAGCCGGTGGCGCTGCTGATCGACGAGATCGACAAGGCCGACATCGAATTCCCCAACGACCTGCTGCGCGAACTCGATCGCATGGAGTTCTACTGCTACGAGACGCGCGAGCTGATCAAGGCCAAGCACCGGCCGCTGGTGTTCATCACCTCGAACAACGAGAAAGAACTGCCCGACGCCTTCCTGCGTCGCTGCTTCTTCCACTACATCAAGTTCCCCGACGCGGAAACGATGCACAAGATCGTCGACGTGCACTTCCCCACCCTCAAGCAGGACCTGCTCAAGGTGGCGATGAAGACCTTCTACGACGTGCGCAACCTGCCGGGCCTGAAGAAAAAGCCCAGCACCAGCGAGTTGCTCGACTGGCTCAAGCTGCTGATGGCCGAAGACATCCCGCTCGAGGCCCTGCAAAGCGCCGACGACAAGGTGTCCATCCCGCCGCTGGTGGGCGCGCTGCTCAAGAACGAGCAGGACACCACGCTGTTCGAGAAGCTGGTGTTCATGAACCAGAGGAACCGCTGATGTTCGTGCAACCGGTCGTGCTGCGCGACCGCGGGCTGCGGCTGGAGCCGCTCGCCCCCGAGCACGAAGACGGCCTGCGCGCCGCCGCGGCCGACGGCGAACTCTGGACGCTGCGCATCACCTCGGTGCCCGAACCCGCGCAGACGCGCCAGTACATCGACGACGCGCTGCGCATGCGCGCCGAGGGCCACCGCTTCGCCTTCACGGTGGTCGACGAGGCCAGCGGCCGCGTGCTCGGCAGCACCAGCTACCACGACATCCTGCCCGCCGTGAAACGCGTGGAGATCGGCTACACCTGGTACGCGCGCAGCGTGCAGCGCACCCACGTGAACACCACCTGCAAGCTGCTCATGATGGGCCACGCCTTCGACACCCTGGGCTGCCACGTGGTGGGCTGGCGCACCGACAACTTCAACTTCGCGTCGCAGCAGGCCATCGAACGCCTGGGCGCGAAGAAAGACGGCGTGATCCGCGGCCACGCGCTGCGCCGCGACGGCACCATCCGCGACACGGTGATGTACAGCATGCGCGCGGGCGAGTGGCCCGAAGCGCGCGCCCAGCTGCTGTACCTGCGCGCGCGCCACGACTGAACCCGACCGGGAGATCGCCATGCTGATCGACTTCTTCTACACCCTGCGCGCGGCCAAGCTGCCGGTGTCGGTGAAGGAGTACCTCACGCTGCTCGAGGCACTCAAGGCCGACGTGGTCGGCCCGACCAACCCCGACGCCTGCAGCATGGACGACTTCTACTTCCTCTCGCGCACCGCGCTCGTGAAGGACGAGAAGCACTTCGACAAGTTCGACCGCGCGTTCGCCGCCTACTTCAAAGGCGTGGAGATGATCGCGGACTTCACCAAGCCCATCCCGGCCGACTGGCTGCGCCAGGAGATGGAGCGCATCCTGTCCGAGGAGCAGAAGGCCAACGCGCCCAAGATGGACTGGGACGAGCTCATGGAGACGCTGAGGAAGCGCCTCGAAGAGCAGAAGGAACGCCACGAGGGCGGCAGCAAGTGGATCGGCACCGGCGGCACCTCGCCCTTCGGCAACGGCGGCCAGAACCCGCAGGGCATCCGCATCGGCGGCAAGGGCGGCGGCAAGACCGCGGTGAAGGTCTGGGAGCAGCGCAGCTACCGCGACTACGACGACACGCAGGAACTGGGCACGCGCAACATCAAGGTGGCCCTGCGCCGCCTGCGCAAGTTCGCGCGCGAGGGCAACGAGCTCGAACTCGACCTGCCCGACACCATCCGCAGCACCGCGGCCAACGCCGGCTGGCTGGACATCAAGATGATTCCGGAGCGGCACAACAACGTGAAGGTGCTGCTGCTCATGGACGTGGGCGGCACCATGGACGAGCACATCCAGCGCGTCGAGGAGCTGTTCTCGGCCGTCAAGAGCGAGTTCAAGCACCTCGAGTTCTATTACTTCCACAACTGCGTCTACGACTTCATGTGGAAGAACAACCGCCGCCGCTACGCCGAGAAGTTCCCCACCTGGGACATCATCCGCAAGTACAACAAGGACTACAAACTGGTCTTCGTGGGCGATGCCACCATGAGCCCCTACGAGATCCTGCAGCCCGGCGGCAGCGTGGAATACAACAACGAAGAGGCCGGCGCCGAGTGGCTGCAGCGGCTCACGCACGCCTTCCCCAAGTTCGCCTGGATCAACCCCGAGCCCCAGGGCGTGTGGCAATACCGGCAGAGCATTGGCATCGTGCAGCAGCTCATGGGGCAACGCATGTTCCCGTTGACACTCAAGGGCTTGGAAGACGCGATGCGCATGCTGTCGAAATAATGGCGGCATGCCCGTAACGCCACCGGCCCGATGCCGCCGGGCCGTCTGCCGCCCGTTCCTGTCCGCGATCCTGTTGCTCATCGGCCTGCACGCCCTGCCCGTGCAGGCCCAGGCACCTGCGCCCGACGCGCCCGATGCGACCGACGAAGCCGATACCGCCGAGCCCGCCGACGCGCGCGCGCGCCGCATCGCCGCGCGCGCGCCGGTGCGCCCGCGCTTCGAGCTCCAGATCGACGCGCCCGAGGCGCAGCGCGAACTGCTCGAACGCCACCTCGAGATCCAGCGCTTTCGCGAGCAGCGCAACCTCGACGCGGCCGAACTCGAGCGCCTGCTGCTCGAACTGCCGGCCAACGCGCGCCGCCTGCTCGCCACCCAGGGCCACTTCGCGCCGCGCATCACGCTGGGCGCGCTGCAGCCGCCCAGTGCCGAGGCCATGGCCGCCGCGGGCAACGGGCCCGCGCCGCTCGGGCGCATCCCGCTGCAGATCGAGCCGGGTCCGGTCACCACCGTGGCCTCGGTGCAGGTGAGCTTCAAGGGCGCGGTCACCGAAGACGCCGACGCCGCCGAACAGCGCGAAGACATCGAGCGCGACGCCCAGGTGCTGGTGGGCCAGACCTTCACCCAGGACGGCTGGGACCGCGCCAAATCGGCCGCACTGCGACGCCTCACCGCGCTGCGCTACCCGGGCGGTCGCATCAGCACCAGCCTGGCCGACGTGGACGGCCCCACCACCAGCGCGCGGCTCTACATCGAACTCGACTCGGGCCCGCGCCAGCGCCTCGGCGCGATCCAGATCGAGGGCGCGCAGCGCTACGACCCGAAGATCAGCGAGCGCATCGTGAGCCTCACCGGCCTCACGCCGGGCAGCGACTACGAGCTCGCGCGGCTGCAGCGCGCACAGCAGCGCCTGATCGACAGCGGCTACTTCGACGCCGCCTTCGTCTACGTCGAGCCCGCCGACGGCACGGCGCCGCTGCCCGTGAAGGTGCAGGTGCGCGAGGCCATGCGCAAGAAGCTGGTGCTCGGCGTGGGCGGCAGCACCGACAACGGCGCGCGCCTGTCCATCGAACACACCCACAACCAGCTGCCCTTCCTGGGCTGGCGCGCGCTGTCCACGCTCAAGCTCGAACGCCAGGACAGCCTGGCGCGCACCGACTGGCGCGCCCCGCCCGACAAGGAGGGCTGGGGCTGGATCACGCTGCTGCAGGCCGCGCGCCAGGAAGACGAACTCGTGAGCACCGTGAGCCAGCGCGCGCGCTTCGGCCGCGCGCAGGACGGGGAAGAATACGACCGCAGCGTGTACCTGCAATACGACCGCGCGCGCACCGTCACGCCGAGCCAGCGCGAGGCCGGCTCCAACGGCCAGATCGAATCGTCGCTCACCGCCAACTACGCCTGGACGCGCGAGCGCTTCGACGATCCCATCAACCCCAACAGCGGCCAGGGCCTGGCGGTGGAGCTCGGCGCGGGCACCACGCTGGGCATCACGCGCAAACCCTTTGGCCGCGTGCAGGCGCGCTGGCTGGGCGTGCTGCCGCTGGGCGACGCGCCGCGCAGCAGCACGCCGGGCGCGCCCTCGCCCGGCCCGCGGCTGGGCCGGCTCGCGCTGCGGCTCGAAGGCGGCGCGGTGATCGCCAACCGCGACACCCCGGTGCCCGACACCCAGCTCTTCCTCACGGGCGGCGACAACACCGTGCGCGGCTACGGCCTGCGCGACATCGGCGTGAAGCAGCCCGACGGCAGCGTGCTCGCGGGCCGCTACAAGACCGTGGTGAGCCTGGAATGGCAGCGCCCCGTGGGCGGCGACGGCCTCACGCGCTCGGCGCTCGAACACGTGCTGTTCATCGACGGCGGCGCGGTCGCCAACCGCACGCAAGACCTCCGGATGCAATGGGGCGTGGGCACGGGCCTGCGCTACAACAGCCCGGTCGGCCCGCTGCAGGTCGATCTCGCCTATGGCCTGGAAACCCGAAAAGTGCGGCTGCACCTGAGCGTGGGCTTCGTGTTCTGACCATGGAAACACCGCCGCCGCGCCCCGCGCATCTCCCTGAAGCTGGCGACCCCAAGGGCGCGGCCAGGCCGCTGCCCTGGGGTCTGACGATGCTCGGTCGCGCGCTCTTGTGGTTGCCCGCGGTGCTGCTGGGCGTGGTGCTCGCGGGCGCGCTCGCGCTGGGCATCTGGGCCAGCACCGAGGGCTCGCTCGCGCAGGCCCTGCGCTGGGGCCTGGCCTGGCAGGCCGACCACGCGCCCGGGCTCGGCCGCATCGAGGCCGATGGCGTGGAAGGCAGCGTCTTCGGCGGCGGCAGCGTGGACCGCCTGCGCTGGCAGCAGGAAGGCCTGCGCGTGAGCGCCGACGGCGCGCGCGTGGCCCTGGGCGGGCGCTTCTGGCTCGGCCTGCTGCGCGGCGAGGCGCGCATCGCCCAGCTGCGCGCCGAGCGCGTGCAGGTGATCGACGAGCGCCCGCCACGCCCGGCCGAGCCCGCCACGCCGCTGCAGAACCTGGTGCTGCCGCTGCCGATCGAGGTCTCGGCCACCGTGGGCGTGCTCGCGCTGCCCGCGGCCGAGCTGCAGGCGATCGACCTGACCTACCGCTACGGCCGCGCCGACCCCGGCCTGGGCGCGACCGACGCACACACCCTCACGCTGCGATCGCTGCAATGGGCCGAGGGCCGCTACCAGGCCCAGGCCACGCTGGGCGCCCAGGCGCCCATGCCGCTGCGGCTGCAGGCGCGCGGCGACCTCGCCACCACCGTGCCCGAAGGCGGCACGCTCGATCTGCGTGCGCGCGCCACCGCACAGGGCACGCTCGCCGGGGCCGACGCGGCGCTGGCGCTCACCGCGCAGATCGAACCCGTGGGCAGCACCGACGCCACGCCCACGCTGGCCGGCACCGCGCGCGTGCGGCCCTGGGCCCCGCAGCCGCTGGACGAGGCCGACCTGCGGCTGCACCGCCTCAACCTGGCCATGCTCTGGCCGCAGGCGCCGCAGACCGCGCTCACCGGCACGCTGCGCGCCCTGCCCGACGGCGCGCAATGGCGCGCGAGCGCGCAACTGCAGAACGAACAGGCGGGCGCGATCGACCGGCGCCGCCTGCCGCTGCAATCGATCGAACTCGCGCTGGTGCAGCAGGGCGAACGCTGGACGCTCGAACGCCTGGACGCGCGCGCGGCCGGCGGCCGGCTGCAGGCCGAGGGCCGACGCGACGGCGTGGCCGCGGCCGGTGCAACGGCAGCGCCCGGCGCCTCACCCACCGCATCCCCACTGGCCGCGCTGGGCGACTGGCAGGCCCGCCTGCGCCTGAACGGCATCGACCCGGCGCAGCTCTGGAGCACGCTGGCGCCCGCCGCGCTCGACGGCGAGCTGCGCGCGCGTGCGCTCGGGCCGCGCAGCGAGCGCCCCGGCGTGGAGCTGGACGCGCGCATCGCGCCCGCGGGCCGGCAGGCCCGGCGCAGCGCGGCCGAGGCCTGGCGCCTGCGCGAGCTCGTGCTGCAAGGCCGCTGGCAGCCCACGGGCGCCGCGCTGTCGGCCGGCGAGCTCACGCTGCAGCGCGCGCGCCTGGACGCGCTCGACGGCCGCATCGACGCGCAAGGCCGGGTGGACACCGCGCGGCCGCAGGCCAACGGCCGCCTCGCGCTCGACCTGCCCGGCCTGCAGGCGCGTTTCGACGGCACGCTGGCCCACGCCGACGGCCAGGGCGCGCTCGACCTCGACCTGGCCGACGGCGCGCGCCTGCTCGCGTGGTTGCGCGGGCTGCAGAACGCCCCGCTGATCGGCGACATGCTGCGCACGGCGCTCGCGCCCTGGGCCGACGCGAGCCTGGACGCGCGCGCCTCGGGCCGGCTGCGCTGGCAGGGCGGGCTGGGCGGCATTCCCGCGCTCGGCTGGCCCGGTGCGGGCCGCGCCGCGCCGCCGCGCATCGACCTGCAACTGCAGGTCGATCGCCTGCGGGCCCAGCGCGGCGGCGATGCGCCGATCGACCTCGCGCTCGGCGACAGCCGGCTCACGCTGCAGGGCCCGCCCGAGGCGCTCGCGCTCACCTTGCGCGCGCGCGGCGAGCGAGCGCCCTGGCGCGCCGAGCTCGACACCGCGGGCCAGCTCGCGCTGGGCAGCAGCCCGCTCGACGGCCGTCAGGGCGTGCTGCGGCTCGACCGCCTCGCGCTCAGCGCCACACCCGGCAACGCCGGCGTGCGCTGGACGCTCACCCCCACCGCTCCGCTGCGCGCGCGCTGGCGCGCCCACGACAAAGGCCTGGACGCCGAGCTCGACGCCGCCGGCCTGCGCGTGCTGCCGCAGCGCGGCGCCAGCGCGGCCGCCGCCCCCATCACCCTGAACTGGGACAGCCTGAGCTGGCGCGCCGGCGCGCTGCAAACCCGCGGCCGCCTCGAAGGCCTGCCGCTGGCCTGGGCCGACGCGCTCGCCAGCACCGAGGCCAACGGCCAGGGCCCGCTGGCGGCCGCGGGCCTGGGCGGCGACCTGCTGTTCGACGGCCGCTGGGACCTGCTGCTGCCCGCGCAGGCCAGCGAGCCGCCGCGCGTCTCGCTCACGCTCGAACGCCGCAGCGGCGACCTGCTGGTGCAGACCGACGGCGCCGCTTTCGAAGACGCCGCGTCGCGCGGCCAGCGCGTGCCGGCCGGCGTGAAGACCGCGCAGCTCAGCGTGAACACCGAGGGCGCGCGCGTGAACGCGCAACTGCGCTGGGACAGCGAGCGCCTGGGCGAGGTGAGCGCCGAGGCCGGCACCACGCTGTCGCCGCCCGACGCCGGCCAGGGCGCCTGGCACTGGCCCGAGAGCGCGCCCCTGAGCGGCCGCGTGCGCGCCAACCTGCCGCAGGTGGGCGTGTGGAGCGTGCTCGCGCCGCCGGGCTGGCGCGTGCGCGGCGCGCTGCGGGCCGAGGCCACGGTCGGCGGCACGCGCGCGGCGCCGCAGTTCAGCGGCAGCCTGCAGGGCGACGACCTCGCCCTGCGCTCCAACGTCGACGGCATCACGTTCCGCAACGGCCAGTTGCGCGCCACGCTCGCGGGCGAGCGCATCGTGATCGAACGCCTGCGGCTCGAAGGCCGCGGCGGCGCCGAGCGCGGCGGGGTGCTGCAGGCCAGCGGCAGCGCCGAATGGCGCCGCGTGCAGCGCGACGGCGCCACCGTGCGCGAACCTGTGCTCGCGCTGCAACTGAGCGCCGACAAACTGCGCGTGTCCACCCGCCCAGACCGCCGCCTCACGGTCAGTGGCCAGCTCGACGCGCGCCTCGAAGGCGCGGCGCTGCGGCTGCGCGGCCGCCTGCGCGCCGACGAAGCGCTCATCGTGCTGCCCGATGAAACCGCGCCCACGCTCGGCGGCGACGTGGTGGTGCGCGGCACCGAATACCCGATCGAGCGCGGCAGCGGCGTGCGCGTGGTGCCCGACGTGCAGGTCGCGCTCGATCTCGGCGACGCCTTCCAGCTGCGCGGCCACGGCCTGCAGACGCGGCTCGCGGGCCAGCTTGAGGTGCGCAGCGCGCCCAACGACCCGGCGCCGCGCATCGTGGGCGAGGTGCGCACCATGAGCGGCACCTACCGCGCCTACGGCCAGCAGCTCGCGATCGAGACCGGCGTGGTGCGCTTCAACGGCCCCTACGACAACCCCGCGCTCGAGATCCTCGCGGTGCGGCCCAACGCCACCACGCAACGCGTGGGCGTGCAGATCACCGGCAGCGCGCAGACGCCGCGCGTGCGCCTGTTCTCCGACCCCGAGCTGCCCGACAGCGAAAAACTCGCCTGGCTGGTGCTGGGCCGGCCCGCGAGCGGCGCGGGTGCCGAGGCCGCGGTGCTGCAGCAGGCCGCCATCGCCCTGCTCTCGCGCAACGGCAACAGCCCGCTCGACGGCGGCCTGGCCTCGGCCCTGGGCCTGGACGCGCTGAGCTTCAGTGGCAGCAGCACCAATGCGGATGGCAGCAGCACGGCCGCCGCGCTCACGCTGGGCAAGCGCATCGCCGACAACCTCTACCTGAGCTACGAGCGCAGCCTCGCGGGCACGCTCAACACCGTGTCCATCTTCTACGACGTAACGCGCCGCTTCACCGTGCGCGCGCGCGCCGGCAGCGAAAACGCGATCGACCTGATCTTCACACTGAGCCGCGACTAGACCGTTGGCACGGCCAGGCCGCACCGACCCCGCCGATACAATCGCCGCTCGCCGCGCCGCCGTAGTTCAATGGATAGAACGAGCGCCTCCTAAGCGCTAGATACAGGTTCGATTCCTGTCGGTGGCGCCAGCCGGGCGTCAGCTGTCGCGCCAATCCGACCCCGGCATGATGCGCTTCATGAACGCGTCGAACATGGGCACGGTGAACGCCGTGTCGCCATGGTTGGGGCTCCAGACCATGCCCTTGCGAATCAACTCGCTGCGGGTGGGCGCAAGCGAAGACACTTTCACCCCATAGCAAGTGGCGATGTCGCCCGAGCGGTGCGGACCGGGGCCCAGTTCGGCCATGGCGCGCAGGTAGCGCTTCTCTTTGGGTGTGCAGCGATCAAAGCGCACGCGGAAGAAACTTTCATCCAGGGCGGCGATGGCCTGCGTAGAGGCATCCAACACGTCTTGCAGTTCGATGGGCGAGCCTTTTGCGGTGAGCCAGGTGTGGCTGCCCCATTCCTGCAGGAAGTAGGCATAACACTCGGTGAGCTCGAGGATGCGGTCGACGGCGTCGCCGTTGATGAGCGCGCCTTCGTTTTCGATCGGCCGGCAGATGGCCAGCCGGGCCGCCTCCCTGGGCAAGGGACCGATCTCGGGAAAATCGAACAGGCGCTCAGCGTAGGACCTGGCATTGCCCATCTGGCCGCGCAGTTGCGGCAGGCCCGCACCCACCAGGATGAGGGGCAACTGCCGTTGCTCCACGCGGTGCATGGCGGTGATCAGCACCGCCAACTGATCCTCTTGAACGTACTGCAGCTCGTCAACGAACAGGGCCAAGGCCGTGCCAGCGGCCTTGGCCGCCAACCCGACCTGCTCGAACAAGGCCTGAAGGTCGTGCTCCAGGTCGCCGTTGTCCGCCAGCCCAGGCTCGGCCTCGTAATCGAAGCCCACCTCGATGTCGTGGTAAGTGACCTTGAGCTTCTTCGCAAAGCCGGTCAGTGCTTTTAATCCACGCACCGCCAAATCGCGGGCCACGTCCAGTTTGCTGAGCCGCAACAGGGCTTGGCGCAACTGGGGCGCAAGCAAGGCAGGCAGCGAGCGCCCCTCGGGCGCTTCGATGCGCACCGTGTGGATGCCGGCCGCCTCGGCATCCATGCGGATGCGATCGAGCAGCACGGTCTTGCCCACGCCGCGCAAGCCCACCAGCATGGCGCTCTTGGCGGGCCGCCCCAGCCGGGTGCGCTCCAGGCTGATGCGCAGCGACTCGCGCAACTCGTCGCGACCGGCCAGTTCGGGCGGCGGTGTGCCGGCTCCGGGGGCGAAGGGGTTGCGGATGGGGTTCATGCGCGGATTATAGAGAAATTTGGAAAGTTATTTGAAAAGCATAACTTTCCAAATTTCACTTGATATCAACCTCCATCCCCACCGGCCGTCGCTCTGCAGCCCTTCCCGCGTCGATCCCCGCCGGTCTCATCCGTCGTGCCCTTGAACGCCCCCCACACGGAGACCCGCATGCCCACCCAACTCAGCCCCTACCTCTCCTACGACGGCAACTGCGCCGACGCCATGCGCTTCTACGCCGAGCTGTTCGGCGCGAAGCTCGAAGCGCTCATCACCTTCGGCCAGATGCCGCAGGAAATGCCCTGCCCGCCCGGTGGCGAGCACCGGGTGATGCATGCGCACCTCGTGCACCCGGGCTTTTCGCTCATGGCCGGCGACACACCGCCCGGCATGGCCTACCAGGGCATCCAGGGCGCGATGATGGCCATCAGCTTCGACGAACCGGCCGAAGCACAGCGCGTGTTCGCGGCGCTGTCGCAGGGCGGCACGGTCACCATGCCGCTGGCCGAAACCTTCTGGGCGCAGACCTTCGGCATGGTCACCGACCGCTTCGGCACGCCCTGGGGCATCAACGGCGGGCCCAAGGCCATGCCCGCGGCGCCGGCCCAGGGCTGATCACCGAAGCATCGCGTAGCCGATGCCGATGGCCGCCACCAGGCCCACCGCATCGGCGAACAGCGCGCACGCCAGCGCGTAGCGCGTGCGCTGCACGCCCACGCTGCCGAAGTACACCGCGAGCACGTAGAACGTGGTCTCGGTGGAGCCCTGCACGATCGCGGCGAGCCGGCCCACGAAGGAATCGACGCCGTGCACCTGCATCACGTCGATCATCAGGCCGCGCGCGCCCGCGCCCGAGAAGATCTTCATCAGGCCCACGGGCAGCGCGGGCAGGAAGTCGGTGTCCAGGCCCAGCGCGGCCACGCCCGCGCCGATGCCCGCGAGCACGAAGTCCATGCAGCCCGCGGCGCGGAACAGGCCCACGGCCACGAGGATGGCGATCAGGAAGGGCACGATCTGGATCGCCACCCCGAAGCCCTCTTTCGCGCCCTCGATGAAGGCGTCGTACACGTTCACGCGGCGCACCGCGCCCGCGAGCACGAACAGCATCACCACGCCCAGGATCACGGCCGCGCCCGTGGTGCCCGCGATGCGCGCGGCCTGCTCGGCGGGCAGGCGCGCGAGCGCCGCCACCGCGCCCGCGAGCAGACCGCCCACGGCCAGCAGCGGCAGCAGGAAACGCGCGCGCCACAGCGGCAGCCGCTGGCACAGCGCCACCGCGAGCACGCCCGCGAGCAGCGCGATGAAGGTGACCATGAGCGTGGGCAGGAAGATGTCGGCGGCGTTGAAATCGGCGCCCAGGCCCTGCTTGAGCGCCACGCTCTGGCGGATCGCGATCACCGAGGTGGGAATGAGCGTGAGGCCGGCGGTGTTCATCACCACGAACATGATCTGCGCGTGGCTCGCCGTGCCCTCGGGCTCGCGGTTGAGTGTCTGCAGCTCGCGCATGGCCTTCAGGCCCAGCGGCGTGGCCGCGTTGTCCAGGCCCAGCAGGTTGGCCGAGATGTTCAGGGTCATCGCGCCCTGCGCGGGATGGCCCTGCGGCACCTCGGGAAACAGCCGCCGCAGCAGCGGCCCGGCGAGGCGCGCGATCAGCTCGATCACGCCGGCGCGCTCGCCCACGCGCATCAGGCCCAGCCACAGCGCCATCACACCGGCCAGGCCGAGCGAGATCTCGAAGCCCGAGCGCGCGCCATCGAACAGCGCGGTGAGCAGGGCGCCGGGCACGCCGGTGTCGCCGAGCAGCGCACGCACCAGGGCCGTGGCCAATGCCACGGTGAGCAGACCGATCCATGCCCAGTTCATCGCCATGGACGGCGATGGTAAGGGCCGCGCCACCCGCGGCCTCAGAGCTGCTGCTGCCCCTCGGTCAGGGTGTCGAGCTGGAAGCGGCCGCTCTGGTCCCAGAGCCAGGTGTCGATGTAGCTCGTGCGGCCCGGCGGCGCGGGAAACGGGGCAGCGTCGCGCACCAGGCGCTCGATCTGCGCCACCACCTCGGGCGCGTGGCTGGGCGCACGCAGCCAGCGCAGCGAGCCCACGCGACCGTTGCCCTCGATCACGGTCTCAAGCACGCCGATGGCGTAGAGCATGGGCGGCAGCCGGCCCGGGTAGATGCGGTCGGCGTAGCGGCGGTAGAGGTGGCCCGCGGCCGCGCGTTTGTAGGCCGCATCGGCCGCGGGCGCCTGGCGGCTCGACACGCCCGAGGGCGTGGACGAGCAGCCCGCCACCAGCGCGGCGCCGGTGGCGGCGGCGAGCGCGAGCCATTCGCGCCGGCGCACCGGCAGGGGCATGGCCACGGGGAACGGCAGGGTCTTCATGGGCGCCTCACTTCTGCCGCAGCGTGCGGCTCAACAGGATCACCGGAATCATGCCCACCAGCACCAGCGTGAGCGCGGGCAGCGCGGCCTCGCCCAGGCGCTCGTCGCGCGCGAGGTTGTAGGTGATCACGGCCAGGGTGTCGCTGTTGAAGGGCCGCAGCACCAGCGTGGCGGGCAGCTCCTTCATCACGTCCACGAACACCAGCAGCGCGGCCGCCACGGTGGCGCGGCGCAGCAGCGGCCAGTGCACGCGCGCGGCCAGCGCCACGCCCGTGGTGCCCAGCATGCGCGCCGAATCGTCCAGGCTCGCGGGCATGCGCGCATAACCGGCCTGCACCGATTGCAGCGCCACTGCGGTGAAACGCACCAGGTAGGCCCACACGATGCCCAGCGCCGTGGCCGTGACCCAATAGCCCACACCGGCCTCGGGCCAGCGTTCCTGCACCCAGCCCACGGGCAGCAGCAGGCCCACCACCACCACCGCGCCCGGCACCGCGTAGCCCAGGCTCGCGAGCTGCGCCACGCCACGCGTGAGCGGCACGGGGCGCACGCGCACCGCGAAGGCCAGTGTCAGCGCGATGGCCGTGGTGAGCAGGGCCGACAGGCCCGCGAGCCAGATGCTGTTGCGCGACCACTGCACGAACTGGTCCCAGGGCAGCACGTCCCAGCCACCCAGCAGCGGGCGCAGCATGAACAGCACCGGCAGCACGAAGCCGAACACGATGGGCGCGGCGCACACCGCCACCGCGAGCGCGGCGCGCGCGCCGCGCAGGCGCACCGGCTGCGCCTCGGCGCTGCCCGCGCGCTGGCCGCGCAGCGTGGCAAAGCGCATGCGCTGCTGCGCGCGGTGCTCCACCCACAGCAGCGCCGCCACGGTGAGCAGCAGCAGCGTGGCCAGTTGCGCCGCGGCCAGGCGGTTGTCCATCACCAGCCAGGCCTTGTAGACGCCCGCGGTGAAGGTCTGGATGCCGAAGTAGCTCGCCACGCCGAAATCGGCCAGGGTTTCCATGAGCGCGAGCGCCACGCCCGCGGCCACGGCCGGCCGTGCGAGCGGCAGCGCCACGCTGCGGATGCGCCGCGCCAGCGGCGCGCCGAGCAGGCGCGCGGCCTCCATGAGCTGGGCCGCGCGCTCGGAAAGCGCGGTGCGCACCAGCAGGTACACGTAGGGATAGAGCGTGAAGGTGAAGACCCAGACCGCGCCGGGCGTGCTGCGCACCTCGGGCAGCACGCGCCCGCGCAGCGCGAAGGCCTCGCGCAGCCAGGTCTGCAGCGGGCCGCTGAACTGCAGGAAGTCGGTGTACGCATAGGCCACCACGTAGGCCGGCATGGCCAGCGGCAGCAGCAGCGCCCATTCGAAGGCGCGGCGGCCCGGAAACTGGAACAGCGTGACCGCGCTCGCGGTGAGCACGCCCACCACCGCCACCCCGATGGCCACGCTCACGCACAGCAGCAGCGAGGTCAGCGCGTACTCGGGCAGCACGGTCTGCGCCATCTGCGCGAGCACGTCCTGCGCCGCGGCGTCGAAGCCGAACCAGGACGCGCCCAGCGCCAGCACGGGCAGCACCAGCACCGCGGCCAGCAAGATCAACAGCACCTGAGCAAGCCAGCGCGGCATGGGATTGGGCGATCGTTGTTGTGGTGTTGGCCCGGCAGTGTCCCGACCAACGCAAATGAGAATTGTAGATATCTACAATGGTCCCCATGTTCTTGCAGGTCTCGCAACTCGACGTCCGTTACGCGGGCGCCCCCCAGCCCGCCGTCGACGGGGTGAGCTTCGGCCTGGCCGCGGGCGAGATCGGCGTGCTCATCGGGCCTTCGGGCTGCGGCAAGACCACGCTGTTGCGCGCGGTCGCGGGCCTGGAGCGCGCCCAGGGCGGGCAGATCGTGCTCGGCGGCGAAACCGTGAGCAGCCCGGGCGCGCACGTGCCGGCCGAGCGGCGGCGCATCGGCATGGTGTTCCAGGACTACGCCCTCTTCCCGCACCTCGACGTGGCGGCCAACGTGGGCTTCGGCATCCACCGCCTGCCGCGCGCCGAGCGCGAATCGCGCGTGACCGAGGTGCTGCGCCTGGTGGGCCTGGACGGCCTGCGCGCGCGCTTTCCGCACGAGCTCTCGGGTGGCCAGCAGCAGCGCGTGGCGCTGGCGCGCGCGCTGGCGCCGCAGCCGCGCCTGCTGCTGCTCGACGAGCCCTTCTCCAACCTCGACGTGGACCTGCGCGAGCGGCTCGCGCACGAGGTGCGCGGCATCCTCAAGGCGGCCAACGCCACCGCCCTCTTCGTCACGCACGACCAGCTCGAGGCCTTCGCCATCGGCGACCGCATTGGCGTGATGCACAACGGCCACCTGCACCAGTGGGACGAGGCCTACGCGCTCTACCACCGCCCGGCCACGCGCTTCGTGGCGGAGTTCATCGGCCACGGCGTGTTCGCGCCCGCACAAATCCTGCAGCACGGCGCCGAGGTGTCGGTGCAGACGCCGCTGGGCCCGTTGCAGGACATGGAGGAATGCCCGCTGCCCACGGCCTACGAGGCCGGCCTGTGCGACGTGCTGCTGCGCGCCGACGACATCGTGCACGACGACAACGCGCCGGTGAAGGCGCAGATCGTGCGCAAGGCCTTCCGCGGCTCGGAATTCCTCTACACGCTGCGCCTGGCCAGCGGCGAAACGCTCATGACGCACGTGCCCTCGCACCACAACCACGCGGTGGGCGAGTGGATCGGCATCCGCGCCGAGGTCGACCACGTGGTGACCTTCGAGCGCGGCGGCGCGGCCTCGTCGCCTCCGGCACCGGGGGTGCCGATGGCGCGGGCCGATCACGCGGCCTGAGCGGCCCGCGCGGTCGCCATGCGACCCGGGCGGCGCAGCCACCACATCACCGCGCCCGCCACGCACAGCAGCACCACGGCCGCACACGCGAGCAGGTTGATCAGCGCGTTCCACCAGCCCAGGTCGCCCTGGTGCAGCGCGATCGCCACCGCCATGGTCCTGGCCAGGCCGTTGTAGTCGGCAAAGCCCACGTCGGCCAGCACGCGGCCGCTGTAGCGGTCCACGTGCACCGTGCGGTCGCCCGTGGGGCGCTGCAGGTCGCCGCTCATGGTGTCGGCCGAGATCGTGAACACGCCCTGCTCGCCCTGCGGCAGCGCGATCTGGTGCTGACCGCGAAAGCCCAGGGTGTGCGCGAGCGTGGCCACGCTGTCCAGGTTCACGGGCGAGCCCGCGGGCACGCCGGCCGCGCCGGCCATCGAACCCGATGCCGGCAGGGCCGTTTGCGCCAGGCCCCAGGGCACTTCCTGCAGGCCTGCGGTGTTGAGCGCCGCGTGCGTCTGCGTGGACCGGGGCACGGCGTCCCATTTTTCGGCCGGGAAGCTGCCCCAGGCCTGCAGCCATTTCGCGCCGGTCACGCCGGTCCAGGTCAGGCCGGTGAGCAGGAAGGCGATCAGCATGATCGCGGTCCAGCTGCCCAGCGCGCCGTGCAGCGATCGCCACCAGCCGCGGCCGCGCGCGCGCGGTGCGGTGCGAAAGCGCGAGGCCCAGCCCTGCGCGCCGCGCGGCCACCACAGCACCGCGCCGGTCACGAGCATCACCAGCGAGGCCCAGGCCGCGATCTCCATCAGGCGGTCGCCGAGGTCGCCGATCAGCAGCGTGCCGTGGATGCGTTCGGCCCAGGCAAAGGGCGTGTTGGCCTTGTCGACCCAGCGCAGCACCTCGTTGCGGTAGGGGTCGACCGCGAGCGCGAGCGTGCGCTCGCCGTGCTGCACCACGAACCAGGCCGCGCGGTCGGGCGCTCGCGGCGCGGTGTAGCCGATCAGGCGGCCGTCGGGCACCACCGCGAGCGCCGCCAGCGCCTGCTCGCTCACGGCGTGCGCCTGGGGCAGCGGCTGCACCACGGGGTTGGGGCCCAGGCGGGTCTGGAAGCCGGTGAAGAAGACCATCACCGCCCCGGTGATGGCCAGGGTCAGCAGAAAGGGCAGCACGAACAGGCCAGCGTACGCGTGCCAGCGCCAGGCGATGGCGTGTGCGTTCAGGCGTGCTCGTTCGCGGGCGCGCAGCGGCGCGCCCGTCGCGTCGGACGGGATCGACATGGCGGGACCTCGCTCGCGGCGCTCAGTGCTTGTGGGCGCCGTGGCCGGCCGCGCCTGCGGCGGCCGGTGCGGGCGGCGTGACGGCCATGGCGCGCGCCGTGGCCTTCACTTCTTGCGTGAGGCGCTTGCCATCGGCGCCTTCGAACACCAGCGTGAGCGGCAGGCTGTCACCGGCCTTCACGGGCGCCTTGAGGTCCATGAGCATTACGTGATAGCCGCCGGGCTTGAGCTCCACCGTCTGGCCCGCGGGCAGCGGCAGCGCGCTCACGGCGCGCATGCGCATCACGTCGCCGTCAAGCTTCATCTCGTGCACCTCGACGATGCCGGCGACCGGCGAGCGCACCTCGACCAGGCGCGTGGCCGCGGGCGCGGTGAGTTTCATGAAGGCGCCGGTGGCCGACTGGTGGGCCACGGTGGCGCGGGCCCAGGCGTCTTGCACCTGGACGGGTTGGGAGGACTGGGCCCAGGCGGTGGTGGCGAGGGCGAACGAGCAGGCGATGAAGCGGTGTTTCATGGTCATCTGGAACGGCAAGAGAAGACGCGGCACGGGCCCCTGGGCCGGTACCGGGCGAAGAGCGTTCAGACGACCGCGGGCGGCGCGCGCGCGGGCGCGTGGGCGCTGGGTGCGGCCGCGATGCCGCGCTGGGCCCGGGCCAGCGGCAGCGGATGGGGCGCGGCCTCGGGCAAGGCCAGCGCGGGGGCCGGTGGCAGGTGGGCCGCACCGGCCGCCACCACGCCCCAGGGACAGGTGATCGCGGCCTCGGCCGGGTGGTCGCCGGCCTCGTCGGCGGCGGCCTGCGGGCCGGTGTCGGCGCGCACCCAGGTGATGCCGCTGGCGCTGCAGATCTGCACCCAGTGGCCGGCGCCGCCGCCGCGCGCCTGCAGCGCGGCCTGCGACAACGTGGGCGCGAGCGCACCGAAGCAGACCGCCAGCAGGGCGATCCAGGCGGTGGTCTTGCGCAGCCAGCGTTGCAGGGACATGGGGCGCGATTCTACGGGCCGACCCTGGCGCGTCCGGTGCGCGACCGGCGCGCCCGGGGCCGGTGGTTAGCATGCGCGGGCCCATTCCCGACCTTCCACAGGAGACAAACCCATGCTCACCCTCTGCGGCTTCTCGGCCAGCAACTACTACAACAAGGTCAAGCTCGCTCTGCTCGAAAAAGGCGTGTCCTTCACCGAAGAGCTGGCCTGGGTCGGCGAGACCGACAAGACCTGCAGCCCGCTGGGCAAGGTGCCCTACCTCAAGACGGAGCAGGGCGCGCTGTCGGAGTCCACGGTGATCCTCGAGTACCTCGAAGACGCCTACCCGCACCCGCCGCTGATGCCCGCCGAGCCCTTCGCCGCGGCCAAGGTGCGCGAGCTCGTGCGCTACATGGAGCTGCACCTGGAGCTGGTGGCGCGCAACCTCTACCCCGAGGCCTTCTTCGGCGGCAAGGTGAGCGACAGCGCCAAGGAAAAGATCGGCCCGCAGCTCGAGAAGAACATCGCGGCCTTCGCGCAGCTGACCACCTTCTCGCCCTTCATCGCGGGCGAGGCCTTCACCATCGCCGACTGCGCGGCCGTGGTGCACCTGCCGCTGGTGAGCAGCGCCACCAAGATCGTCTACGGCCGCGACTTCCTGGCCGATCTGCCGGTGCGCGACTACCTCAAGCGCATGGGCGAGCGCCCCACGGTGCAGAAGATCAACGCCGACCGCAAGACCAACACCGAGCTCATGCTCTCGCGCGCCAAAAAATAAGCCCCGGCACGCGGCCGGGGCGGTGGGCAGGCCCCGGCATGGCGCCGGGGCGCGATCTCACTTCTTGGGCCGGATCGCGTCGGCCGTGCCCTGGATGAAAGCCTTGATCTTCTCCACGTCGTCGGCGCTGAGCTTGCCGGTGAAGTCGGGCATGCCGCGCGCCACCGCCGGGCCCTTGAACACGAACTTGTCGAGGTTCTCGATGAAGGCCGCGTCCATGTAGCCGAGGTTGGGAATGTTGCCGCCGCGGTCCACGCCGGGCACGCCGTGGCAGAACACGCAGTTGCTCACGTAGAGCGCCGTGCCCTCGGGCACGTGCTGCGGGTTGTATTTCACGCCTTCCACCAGCTTGCTCATCTGGTAGGCCACGAAGGCCGGCGCCGGCGCCTTGCCGCCCACCGCGAAGGTGTAGACCGTGCCCGGGCCCTGGCGGTCGGTGGCGCGCGAGGCCAGGCCGTACACGCCGCCCCAGCCCACGGCGATCGACACGTACTGCTTGCCGTCGACCATGTAGGTGGTGGGCGCGGCGATCACGCCGGTGCCCGTGGGCGTTTCCCAGAGCTTCTCGCCGCTGGTGGCGTTGTAGGCGATGAAGCGCCCGTCGGCCGTGCCCTGGAACACCAGGTTGCCCGCGGTGGTGAGCGTGCCGCCGTTCCAGGGCGACACGTGTTCCACCGCCCACTTCGCCTGCTGCTTCACCGGGTCCCAGGCCAGCAGGCGGCCGAAGGGCTTGCTGGTGGGCGGCTCGACGTTGGCGAACATGGCGAGGTTCCAGCCCATGTTGCTGTGCGGCTCACCGGGGCGCACGCCGTTGAACGACCAGTCCTTGTTGTCCACGAGCGAGATCGGCACACCCTGCACCGGCATATAGACCAGACCGGTCTTGGGGTTGTACGACATCGAGTGCCAGTTGCGCGCGCCGTAGGCGCTGGGGATCACCTCGCGCGGGCGGTCGCCCTTGCGTGCAATCTCCGTCTCGATCGGCCGGCCGCTCTTGTCGTAGCCCGTGGCCCAGTTCACGTCGACGAAGTTCTTGGCCGAGATGAACTGGCCGTTGGTGCGGTCGATGATGAAGAAGAAGCCGTTCTTGGGCGCGTGCATCACCACCTTGCGCTTCTTGCCGTCGAGCACCAGGTCGGCCAGGATCATGGGCTGCGTGGAGGTGAAGTCCCAGTTGTCGCCGGGCGTCTCCTGGTAGTGCCACACGTACTTGCCGGTGTCGGGGTTGAGCGCGACGATGGACGCGAGGTACAGGTTGTCGCCGCCCGCGGGGCTGCGCTTCTTGTGCGCCCAGGGCGAGCCGTTGCCGGTGCCGATGTAGAGCAGGTTGAGCTCGGGGTCGAAGGCCATGGCGTCCCAGGCCGTGCCGCCGCCGCCCGCCTCCCACCACTTGCCCGCGGGGTCCCAGGTCTTGGCCGCCTTGGCCATGGACTCGTCCTCAAAGGGCTTGCTCGGGTCGCCGGGCACCGTGAACCAGCGCCACTTCTGCTCACCGGTCTTGGCGTCGTAGGCCGTGACGTAGCCGCGCACGCCGTACTCGGCGCCGCCGTTGCCGATGATGACCTTGCCCTTGACCACGCGCGGCGCACCCGTGATGGTGTAGCTGAAGCGGCGGTCGATGATGGTGTCCTTCTCCCACAGGCGCTGGCCGGTGGCGGCGTCGAGCGCCACCAGGCGGCCGTCGTAGGCGGCCACGTAGACCTTGCCTTCGTAGAGCGCCACGCCGCGGTTGACCACGTCGCAGCAGCCCTTGAAGCCGGCCTCGCGCGGCACCTGCGGGTCGTAGGTCCAGATGCGCTGGCCGGTGCGCACGTCGATCGCGTGCACCACGCTCCACGAGGCGGTGACGTACATGATGCCGTCCACCACCAGCGGCGTGGACTCGACGCCGCGCTTGGACTCGAGGTTGTAGGACCAGACCAGGCCCAGGTCTTTCACGTTGCCGGTGTGGATCTGGTCGAGCCTGGAGTGCCGGGTCTCGGCGTAGTCGAGGCCGTGCGTGGGCCAGTCGTTTGTGGTGCGCGCGTTGCTGGCGATGAAGCCGCCGTTGACCTTTTGCGTGGCCGCACTGATGTGTGCGGCCGAGCCTTTGGGCGCGGCGGACTGGGCCTGCGCAGCGAGCGGCATGGCGAGCGCCGTGGCCAGCAGCCATGCGAGGCCGCGGCCGGTTCTTCGGGGTGGGGTTGTCATGTTTGTCTCCTCGGTGTGACCGGATTCGCATGTTCCGCAGCGTGCGCTGCAGCATCACCCCCGGGATTTCCCGCAGGTGTTCTGTTCCATCCTGGAACACGGCGCAGGGATTTCCCGCAATCCCCCGGGGCGCAGCGCCGCCATACTGGCCCGGTCAGCCACCGCCGCGACCATGACGCCGCCCAGCCGCCCCCTGTTCTTCCAGACCGCCGAACAGCGCACCGCGCTCGCGCGGCAGCGCTTTTTCGAAGAAGGCGAACGCCCCACGGGCCTGGTCAACGAGGCGGTCATCCAGTCGTGGATGCGCTGCACCGCGGCGCGCCGCAACGCGCAGGACCCGATCGGCTTCGACCCGGTGACGCGCAGCCGCATGCACGCGAGCCTGATGCGCAACCGCCAGCTGCTGCAGGCCGGCAACGAGGAACTGCAACAGCTCGCCACCGCCCTCAGCGGCACCAACTGCCGTGTGCTGCTCACCGACGCGCAAGGCGTGGTGATTCACGCCAGCGCGCCCCTGGGCTCGGTGGCGCAGCCGCTGATGCAGGTGGCCAGCCGCGTGGGCGTGAACCTGGCCGAAAGCGAGATCGGCACCACCGCGCCGGGCATCGTGGCGCGCGCGGCCATCGCCTGCACCGTCAACGGCGCCGAGCACTACCACGCCATGCTGCAGCACCTGCACTGCGCGGCCGCGCCGATCCGCGACGTGCACGGCCGCCTGGCTGGCGTGCTCGACGTGTCCATCGAAGGCGCGCCCTTCGGCTTCGACGCCGCCGCGCTTGTGGGCCTCTACGCGAGCACCATCGAGAACCGCCTGCTGCGCATGCAGTCGCCCGCGCACCTGGTGCTGCAGTTCCAGGCCAACCCCAAGGTGCTCGACACGCCGCTCGAAGGCCTGGCGGGCGTGGACATCGCAGGCCGGCTGGCCTGGCTCAACCCGGTGGCCCGGCGCCTCACGGGCGCCGATGCCGCGCTGCTGCCCGAAGCGGCCGAGGTGTTCGGCGTGCCGCTGGACACGCTGCTGGCCCTGCACCGCGAAAGCGTGCCGCGCGCGCTGCGCCTGCCCAACGGCCTCACGGTGTGGGTGCGCGCGCACCTGGGCCAGGGCGACGGGGTGGACTTCAACCGCGCGGTGGCCGCCGCGCAGCCGGCCGAAGCCATGCTCGCCCCCGCCGCGCCGGTGAACGCAACGGCCCCGGCCGCCACGCTCGACAACCACCGCGACCGCGTGATCGCCGAGACCGTGGCCGCCTGCGGCGGCAACATCGCGCGCGCGGCGCGCCAGCTCGGGGTGTCGCGCGGGTTGTTGTACCGGCGCTTGCGCGCACACGCCGCCGGCAGCGCGCCGCCCCCCGCAGACGTTTAACCGGGCGGGCGTTCGAGCAGCTGCTGCACCGCCTCGTGCAGCTTCGCCGCCCAGTCGCGGCGGTCCAGACCGTGGGCGCGTTGCGGCGTGCCGAAGCAAACCACCGCGCGCACCGTGTCCGAGCGCAGCGTGCGCCACACCGAGGCCACCAGGGTGTCGTCGCCGATGTAGACCGGCCCGGCGTGGCGCTGGCCGGTGCCGCGATCGACGTAGCGCAGCGCCATGGGCAGCGCGGGCGCGCTGGCCGAGATCGCGGCCTGCAGCAGGTTGGCGTGGAAGGGCAGCAGCGTCTGGCCGTCGCCCGTGGTGCCTTCGGGGAACACGGTGATCACGTCGCCCGCGCCGAGCCGCTCGGCCATGCGGTGCACCACGCGCATGGCGTCGCGCCGGCTCGCGCGTTCGATGTAGAGCGTGCCCGCGCCCGTGATGAGCGCGCCCAGCAGCGGCCAGCCCTGCACGTCGGCCTTGGAGACGAAGCGGCTCGGGTGCGCCGCGTTCATCACCAGGATGTCGAGCCACGAGATGTGGTTGCACACCTGCAGCAGCGGGCCGTGCGCGGGCACCTCGCCCTCCACGACGAGCTCGATGCCCATGATGGCCAGCATGCGGCGCGACCACTCGCGCACCACGAGCTGGCTCTGGCTGTGGCTAAGCCGGCCGAATTCGGTGCGGATGATCCACAGCCCTCGCACCACGTGGGCCAGGGCGCGGGCGGTGCGGCCGAGCGCACGCAGGTGGCTCATGCCGAGAACGCGACCTGCCCGCCCACCAGCGTGGCGCGCACCGACACCGGCAGCTCGTGGCCCTCGAAGGGCGTGTGCTTGCCCTGGCTGCGCAGCGCCGCGGGCGTCACGGTCCAGGGCGCGTCGGGGTGGAACACCACCACGTCGGCCGCGCCGCCCACCGCGAGCTGGCCCACGCTGGCCTGCAGCGTGCCCAGGCTGGCGCCCAGCACGCGCTGCGGCCCCTGCGTGAGCACGGCCAGCGCCTGCATGAGGCCCAGGCCTTCCTGCTGCGCCCAGGTGCAGGCCAGGCCCAGCAGCAGCTCCACCGCGGTGGCGCCGGGCTCGGCCTCGGCGAACGGCAGGGTCTTGGCGTCGCTGTCGATGGGGTTGTGGTCGGACACCAGCGCGTCGATGGTGCCGTCGGCGAGCGCGGCGCGCAATGCGTCGCGGTCGCGCTGCTGGCGCAGCGGCGGCTGCACGCGGAAGCGGCTGTCGTAGAAGCCGATGTCCACGTCGGTGAGGTGCAGGTTGTGCACGCTCACGTCGCAGGTCACGGGCAGGCCTTCGGCCTTGGCCGCGCGCACCAGGGCCACGCCGGCCGCGCTGCTCAGGCGGCACAGGTGCACGTGCACGCCGCCCTTGATGCCGCGCATGAGCTCGAACAGCGTGTGCAGCGCGATGGTTTCGGCCGCGGCCGGCACGCCCGAGAGGCCCAGGCGCGTGGCCAGCGGGCCGCTCGCGGCCACGCCCTTGCCCAGCCACAGGTCTTGCGGGCGCAGCCACACGGTGTAGCCGAAGGTGGCCGCGTACTGCAGCGCGCGCAGCAGCACCTGGGTGTTCTGGATCGGCACCTCGGCCTGGCCGAAGCCCACGCAGCCGGCCTCGGTGAGCTCGGCCATCTCGGTGAGCACCTCGCCCTGCAGGCCGCGCGTGAGCGCGCCCAGCGGGAACACGCGCGAGCGGTGCAGCTTCTCGGCGCGGAACTTGAGCATGTCCACCAGGCCCGGCTCGTCGAGCACGGGCTCGGTGTCGGGCGGCGTGACCAGCGCGGTGACGCCGCCGGCCACGGCCGCGGCGGTTTCGCTTTCGAGCATGCCCGCGTGTTCCTGGCCGGGCTCTTTCAGGCGCACGCCCAGGTCGACCAGGCCCGGCGCCACGACGCAGCCGCTGGCGTCGATTGCGCGCGTGGGATGGAAGTCGGCCGCGACCTGGCCGATGGCGATGATGCGACCGGCCGCGATCGCCACGTCGGCCATCTCGTCACGCCCGCTGGCCGGGTCGATCACGCGGCCGTTCTGGATCAGGATCTTCATGCTTCATTCCCCGCGACGATGCCCATGACCGCCATGCGCACCGCGATGCCGAAAGTGACCTGGGGCAGGATCACGCTCTGCGGGCCGTCGACCACGGCGGAGTCGATCTCGACGCCGCGGTTGATCGGGCCCGGGTGCATCACGATGGCGTCGGGCTTGGCCCACTTCAGGCGCTCGGGCGTGAGGCCGAAGCTCTTGAAGTACTCCTGGCTCGAAGGCAGCAGCGCCCCGCTCATGCGCTCGTTCTGCAAGCGCAGGGTGATCACCACGTCGCAGCCCCTGATGCCCTCTTCGAGCGTGTGGCACACGCGCACGCCCATGTGGGACAGGTCGCCGGGCACCAGGGTGCGCGGGCCCACCACACGCACGTCGGGGCAGCCCAGCGTGGTGAGCGCGTGGATGTCGGAGCGCGCCACGCGCGAGTGCAGCACGTCGCCCACGATCGCCACCGAGAGCTGGGTGAAGTCCTTCTTGTAGTGGCGGATGGTGTACATGTCGAGCAGGCCCTGCGTGGGGTGCGCATGGCGCCCGTCGCCCGCGTTGACCACGTGCACGTGCGGGGCCACGTGCTGCGCGATCAGGTAGGGCGCGCCCGACTCGCTGTGGCGCACGACGAAGATGTCGGCGGCCATGGCGCTCAGGTTGGCGATGGTGTCGAGCAGCGACTCGCCCTTGGCGGTGGAACTGCGCGCGATGTCGAGGTTGATGACGTCGGCGCTCAGGCGCGTGGCCGCGATCTCGAAGGTGGTGCGCGTGCGCGTGCTGTTCTCGAAGAACAGGTTGAACACGCTCTTGCCGCGCAGCAGCGGCACCTTCTTGACCTCGCGGTTGCTCACGCTGGTGAAGCCGGCCGCGGTGTCGAGGATGTGCGTGAGGATGTCGCGCGACAGGCCCTCGGTGGAGAGCAGGTGGATCAGCTCGCCGTTCTTGTTGAGCTGGGGGTTGCGTCGGGTGGTCATGAGGTCCGGTCCTCCAGCAGGAAGCGCAGCCGCCCGCCCTCGCCTTGCGCGAGCTCGAGCGAGGCGCCCGCGGGCACGGTCACGCGCGCGGCGCACAGGTCGGCGGCGATGGGCAGTTCGCGTCCGCCGCGGTCGGCCAGCACCGCGAGCGCCACGCGCGCGGGGCGGCCGTGGTCGTAGAGCTCGTTGAGCACGGCGCGCACGGTGCGGCCGGTGTAGAGCACGTCGTCGACCAGCAGCACGCTGGCGCCATTCACATCGAAGGGGATGTGGGTCTGCACGCTGCGCGCGAGGCCGCGCTGCGCGAAGTCGTCGCGGTGCATGGACGACGAGATCACCGCCACCGCGCCGGGGCGGCCCAGGTCGGCGTGCAGCCTTGCGGCGATCCAGGCGCCGCCGCTGGCGATGCCCACGAGCTGCAGCCCGGGTTCGGCCTGCACGCGCTCGCGCACCTGGCGCAGCAGTTCGGTGTAGAGCGCCTCGGCGTCGGGCGGGGCGGCGGTCTGGGTCAAGGCAGGCTCCTCAGAAACTGTTCCAGGATGATGCAGGCGGCTTCGGCGTCGGCGTCTTTGGCGCCGCGCGCGTGCGCTTCGGTGGTGCTGTAGCGCTCGTCGACCTCGAACACCGGCAGGCGGTGGCGCCCGCGCAGGCGGCGCGCGAACTTCTGCGCCATGGCGGTGTTGGCGTGCGGCGCGCCGTCGGGGTGGAAGGGCACGCCCACCACCAGCGCGTCGGGCTGCCATTCGTGGATGCGCGCGGCCGCGTGTTCGAGCCGCGCATCGCCCTGGGCCACGATGGTGGCCTGCGGCGTGGCGCTGCGCGTGAGGCGGTTGCCGCTGGCCACGCCGGTGCGCTGGGTGCCGACGTCGAAGGCCAGGAAGGTCTGGGCCGTGGTGGTCGCCGCGCTGGCCGCGGCGTCAGGCGTGGCCGGCATCGGGCGAGAGCCTCCAGGCTTGGTGCAGGCCGAGCAGCGCGAGCGCGCGCTCGTAGCGCTCGGCCACCGGCACGTCGAAGATCAGGTCGACGTCGGCCGGCACGGTGAGCCAGCTGTTCTCGGCAATCTCCGATTCGAGCTGGCCCTGCCCCCACGAGGCATAACCCAGCGAAACGAACACGCGGCGCGGGCCCGCGCCCGAGGACATGGCCTCGAGCACGTCCTTGGAGGTGGTCATCTCCAGCCCGCCGGGAATGGTGAGGGTGGACGCGTAGACCGTGTCCTCGGGGCCGCTCACGGCCTCGTGCAGCACGAAGCCGCGCTCGGTCTGCACCGGGCCGCCCTGGAACACGGGCAGGTCCATGAGGTCTTCGCGGTTGAGCTTGAGGTCGACCTTCTCGAACAGGCGCGGCAGCAGGATGTCGCTGGGCTTGTTGATCACCAGGCCGAGGGCGCCGCGCTCGCTGTGCTCGCACATGAACACCACGCTGCGCCCGAAAAGCTCATCGTTCAAGCCGGGCATCGCGATCAGGAAATGGTGGGTCAGGTTGATCGGAGCAGAATCGGCGGCCATAAAGGCGATTTTAGGATGAGCGAATTCGACAGCGGTTTGATGTGGTTCCGTCGCGACCTGCGGTCAAGCGACAACGCGGCCCTGCACCACGCCCTGCGCCGCTGCCGGCGTGTGTGGTGCGTGTTCGTGTTCGACCGCGACATCCTCGATCCGCTGCCGCGTGCCGACCGCCGGGTGGAGTTCATCCGCGAATCGCTGGTGGGGCTGGACGCTTCGCTGCGTGCCCTGGGCGCCGCCCACGGCCACGCCGACACCGGCCTGATCGTGCTGCACGCGCCCGCCACCCGGGCCATCCCCGAACTCGCGCAGCGCCTGCAGGTGCAGGCGGTGTTCACCAACCACGACGACGAGCCCGCGGCGCTGGCGCGCGACGCGCGCGTGTTCGGCGAGCTCGCGCACCAGGGCGTGATCCTGCGCAGCTTCAAGGACCACGTGGTGTTCGAGCGCCGCGAGGTGCTGACCCAGGCCGGCCAGGCCTTCGGCGTCTTCACGCCCTACAAGAACGCCTGGCTCAAGGCGCTCACGCCCTTCTACCTCAAGGCCTACCCGATCGAGCGCCACGCAGGCGCGCTCGCGCCGCTGCCCGAGACACTGAACCGCCCCGTGCCCACGCTGGCCGACATCGGCTTTGAGCCGACCAACCTGTCCAAGCTGCCCATGCCCACGGGCGAGGCCGGCGCGCAGGCGCTGTTCGACGATTTCCTGCAGCGCATCGACGGCTACACCGAGGCCCGCAACTACCCGGCCGTCAAGGGCCCGAGCTACCTCAGCGTGCACCTGCGCTTCGGCACGGTGTCGGTGCGCGCGCTGGCCTCGGCCGCGCACCTGCTGCACCAGCAGGGCAATGCCGGGGCCACGAGCTGGCTGTCGGAGCTGGTCTGGCGCGACTTCTACCACCAGATCCTGGCCAACTTCCCGCACGTGGTCGAGCGCAGCTTCAAGCCCGAGTACGACGCGGTGCGCTTCGAACACGGCAAGGCCGCACAGGCGAAGTTCCAGGCCTGGTGCGAGGGCCGCACCGGCTACCCGCTGGTGGACGCGGCGATGGCGCAGATCAACCAGACCGGCTACATGCACAACCGGCTGCGCATGGTGGTGGCGAGCTTTCTCGTGAAAGACCTCGGCATCCACTGGCAGTGGGGCGAGCGCTACTTCGCCGAGAAGCTGATCGACTTCGACCTCGCGGCCAACAACGGCGGCTGGCAGTGGGCCGCATCCACCGGCTGCGACGCGCAGCCCTGGTTCCGCATCTTCAACCCGGTGACGCAGAGCGAGAAGTTCGACCCGCAGGGCCGCTTCATCCGCCGCTACCTGCCGCAGCTGGCAGGCCTGCCCGACGCCGCGATCCACGCGCCCTGGATGGCCAACGCGGTGGAGCTCGCGGCCGCGGGCATCACGCTGGGCGAGACCTACCCGCTGCCCATCGTGGACCACGCGGCGGCGCGCGAGAAAACGCTGGAGCGCTACGCGGTCGTGAAAAAACAGAACCCGGCCTGAGCATGCGCCCCCACGCTCCGCACTGCGTGTCGTCGCTGCCCCCCGAGGGGGCGAGGCCTTGCTTGGGGCGGCCCGGCGCGGCGGCCTGACGGGCTCTGCGCCGTACGGCCGGGCTCAGGCGTCGGCCGTGGCGCGCGCGTAGCGGGCCACGAGCGCGAGCAGTTCCTCTTCGGAGTACGGCTTGCCCAGGTAGTGGTCCACCCCGAGTTCGCGCGCGTGTTCGCGGTGCTTCTCGGCGATGCGCGAGGTGATCATCACCACCGGCAGGTCGCTCAGGCGCGCGTCGTTGCGGATGTTGCGCACCAGGTCGAAGCCGTCCATGCGCGGCATCTCGATGTCGGACAGCACCACGCTCGGGCGCTCGGCCTGCAGGCGTTCCAGGGCTTGCAGGCCGTCGGCCGCGAGCGCCACGCGGTAGCCCTCGCGCTGCAGCAGGCGCTGCGTGACGCGACGCACCGTGATCGAGTCGTCGACCACCAGCACCAGCGGCACGTGCGCCATCGCGGCGTCGGCGGGGTTGTCGGCGACGGCCCCGGCCTGTTGCGGCAGGGCCTGCTGCGCGCGCACCCAGTCGGCCACCTGCGGGCCGTACACGGTGGACAGCGCCACCGGGTTGTAGATCAGTGCCACCGCGCCCGAGGCGAGCACCGACATGCCGGCCAGGCCGGGCAGGCGCGAGAGCTGCGAGCCCAGGTTCTTGACCACCACTTCCTGGTTGCCCAGCACCTCGTCGACGTGCATGGCCACGCGCTGCGCGGCGCTTCGGAAGATCACCACGGGCAGCGTGCGGTGCGTTTCCTGCGACTGCGCGGACGATTGCAGCAGCGCGCCGCCCCAGTAGAAGGGCACGTCTTCACCGCCGTGCGGCAGCTGGCCGCTCGCGTAGGCGGCCTGCAGCTCGGCCGGCGACAGGCGCCGCACGATCTCGACCACGTTGGAGGGCACGCCGAAAGCCAGCTCGCCCACGCGCAGCATCACCACCTGCGTCACCGCGGTGGTGAGCGGCAGCACGAGCTTGAACTCGGTGCCCTGGCCGGGCCGGGTGGCGGTCTCGATGCGGCCGCCGAGCGCGAGCACGTCGTTGCGCACCACGTCCATGCCGATGCCGCGGCCCGCGAGCTCGGACACCTCGCGGGCGGTGCTCAGGCCGGGCTCGAAGATCAGTTGCGCGGCCTGGGCGTCGTCGAGCACCGTGTCGGTAGCCAGCAGGCCGGCTTCCACGGCTTTTTCGCGCAGGCGCGCGGTGTCGATGCCCGCGCCGTCGTCGGCGAACACCAGCGACACGTCGTTGAGTTCCTGCTGCAGGCGGATCTCGATGCGGCCTTCGGCCGGCTTGCCCTGCTGCTCGCGCCGCTCCGGGGCTTCAATGCCGTGCGCCACGTGGTTGCGCAGCAGGTGTTCGAAGGCGCCGGTCATGCGGTCGAGCACGCCGCGGTCCATTTCGATGTTGCCGCCCGCGATGTCCAGGCGCACCTGCTTGCCGGTTTCCTTGGAGGCCTGACGCACCACGCGGTACAGGCGCTCGGAAATGCCTTCGAACTCCACCATGCGCGTGCGCAGCAGGTCGCGCTGCAGCTCGCGCGTCTGGCGCGCCTGGGCCACGAGGTTGTCTTCGGTGGCTTCCACCGCGCGCTGCAGGTTGCGCTGCACCGTGGCCACGTCGTTCACCGACTCGGCCATCATGCGGGTGAGCTCCTGCACGCGCGTGAAGCGGTCGAACTCGAGCGGGTCGAACGACTGGTTGACGTCGCGCGCCTGGGCCAGGCGCGATTGCATCTGGCTCTCGGCCTGCAGCTCGATGTCGCGCAGCTGCTGGCGCAGGCGGTCGAGGTTGCCCGTGAGGTCCTTGAGCGAGGTGCGCAACGTGAGGATCTCGGCCTCCATGCGCGAGCGCGAGATGATCACCTCGCCGGTCTGATTCACCAGGCGGTCGAGCAGCTCGGGCCGCACGCGCACGGCAGCGCCGCTGCGCGTGGCGAGCTGCGCGGGCGCCACCGGGGCCACGAACTGCGGACCGATCGGCGTGCCCGGCACGGGCGCGGGCGCGGCCTCGGCCGGCGCGGCCACAGGGGCTTCGGGCGGCACGGCCTCGGGCAGCGACTGCACCACCGCGCCGGTGGCGGCGTCGGGGTGGCGCAGCTGCTCGAAGCGCGCGTTGATGGCGTCGAAAATCTCCTGCAGCACCTGCACGTCGCTGGAGCGCTGCACATCGGAGCCCAGGCGCTCGGCCGCGGTCTCCATGCGGTGGGCCATTTCGCCCAGCCGCAGCGCGCCGGCCAGGCGGGCGCTGCCCTTGATGGTGTGCAACGTGCGCAGCACCTCGCCGCGCGCGCTGGTGTTGTCGGGCCGCGCGACCCACTGGCGCAGCGCCGAGGCCAGTTGGGGCAGCAGCTCCTGCGCTTCCTCGGCAAAGATCGGGAAGAGGTCGACGTCGATGGTGTCGACCGCGTCGATGTCGTCGTCGATGTCCTGGTGGACCGAGGGCACCGGCTCGGCCGGTGCGAGCGGGGCCAGGGGCTCGGGCGCCAGCGCCCCCCAGCCGGTCGAAACCGGCTCGGGCTCGGGCGTGGGCAGCGGTTGCGGTTCGGCCAGGGGTTCGGGCTCGGGCGCGCCGTCCTCGGGCGCGTCGTCGTGCGCGAGCAGCTCGACCTCGTCGGTCAGTTGCAGGAACACCGCGTCGTGGCCATTGGCCGCCACGGGCGCCGCGGGGGCCTCGAAGGCTTCAGGCTCGTGCAGCACACGCTGCAGCTCGGCGAGCACCTGGGGATCGGCTTCTTTGAGGAAACCGGCCGCGAACTGGTGCAGCAGGCGGCGGATGTCGTCGGCCGCGGCCACGAACACCGCGCCGAGCGCGGGCGCCGCGACGGTGCCGGTGTTCTGCCGCGCGGCCACGGCCTCGAGCGCGTGTTCGAGCGCGCGCGACACGCCCGACAGCGAATCGAAGCCGACCGTGGCCGACGCGCCGGCCAGCGAATGGGCCAGGGCCTCGGCGGGCTCGGGCAGCGGCGCATGGGTTTCAAGCGCCCACTCGGACAGCACGGTGCCGAGCCGGCGCGACCATTCGTCGGCCTCGTTGAGGAACACGTTGTAGAGCTTGTGCCCGATGCGCAGCGGGCCGATCTCGCGCACCTGTTCGTCGGGCGACTCGGCCGCCGCGGCCTCGGCCACGACCACTTCGGGCGGCAGCGGCTCGACCACGGGCGGCTCGGTGAGTTCGATTTGTTCGATGTCCGCGAAGCCCGACTCCACCGCGTCGCGCGGGAAGTCTTCGATGGCGTCGAACTCGGGCATCACGCGGCGGTCCGGGCCGGGTTCGGCGGAGGCCTCGGGCTCGGGCTCAGGCTCGGCGGCGGACAACACGGGTTCGGGCTCGGCCACGGACATCTCGGACACGGGCTCGGGCTCGGGCTCGGGCTCGGGCTCGGCCACAGGCATCGCGGCCAGCAGGTCGAGGTCGGTGTCGGCGAGCAGCGGCGCGTGTTCGTGATCGGGCAGCGCCTCGGTCGGGGCGATCGCCTCGGGCGCCAGCGGTTCGGGCGCCAGCGGTTCGGACACGACGGGTTCGGCCAGGAGCGGCTCGGACACGGCCGGCCCGTCCGCCACCGGCTCGGGCAGCGGCGCGAACGCGCTCACCGTGGTGCGGATGGGCACCCACACGCCCTGCTCGCGCAGGGCCTCGGCGCTCACGCGGAAGGGGTGCGAACGCCAGGTGTCGGCCTGTTGCGCGCCGATCGCCTGCACCCATTGTTCGAAGCGGTCGAGCGCCTCGCCCGACAGGCCCAGCAAGGCGTCGCTGGCCGCGCGCTGTTCGGCCAGCACGGCGTTGAGCAACTGCTCCATGGCCCAGGCGGCCTCGCCGAACTCGTTGAGGCCGACCATGCGCGAGCTGCCCTTGAGCGTGTGGAAGGCGCGGCGCAGGGTCGTGAGGTGGTCGAGGTCGGCGCCGTCGTCGCGCAGGCGGGCGATGGCCTCGCGGCCATTGGCCACGACCTCGCGCGCCTCCTCCAGGAAGATGTCGAGCAGTTCGCCTTCGTCGCCCTCGTCGGCGTCGCCTGCCGGGGCGGCCGGCGTTTCGGCGGGCGCGGCCTGCGCGGCCGAGGCGACCTCGGTCAGGCCCACGAGGGCCTGCGCGGCCTGCAGCGCGTCGTCGCGCACCACGGCCTCGGCGGCCTCGCGTGCGGCCTTGGCCATGGACGGCTGTTCGGCCAGCGCGGCCTGCTCGGCCAGCGAGCCGAGCTGCTGGCTCAGGCCGCTGAGGTCGTCGATGCCGCCGAAGACGCTGTCGACCACGTCGCGCACGCCGTCCTGCAGGGCCTCGGCGTCGGCCTGGGCCGCGGGCGCGCGGTCGCGACCCACGCTCGCGCGGCCCATGAGCGCCACCAGGCCGCCCTGCGCTTCGTCGTACACGAAGAGCTTCTTGGCCAGCGCCGGCTGGTAGCTGAGCATGTCGACGAGGAAGCTCAGCGAGCTCAGGTTGTCACCGAGCTGCTGGAAGGTGCCGGCCTCGCGCGCGCGGCCTTCGTCGACCTCGGTGTCGAGGATCTGCTCGACCCGGTTGCGCATGCTCGCGACCGCCTGCACCGCGTGGTCCAGCCCCAGCACCGAGAGCACGCCGCGCATCTGGGCAAGCTGCGTGGCGGCCACGTGCAGGCCGCCTTTTTCGTTCGGGTGGCGGAAGAAGTGGTCGAGCGACTTCTCGACTTCGGCCAGCGAGACCTTGAGCTCGTCGACCACGCTGCCCATGGTCTGGCGATCGCTCACGCGGCGGTAGAGCTGCTCCATCCAGTCGTCGAGCGGGCGCGGCGGCTGGCCGTCGATGACGCCGTTGAGGCGATCGGCGAGGTCTTGCGTGCGCGTGGCCAGCGCGGGGTCGGTCGGGTCGAAGTCGTCGAACGCGGCTTCGAGGTAAAGGGTGGTGGTGGCGACTTCCATCGCCAGCTCGGGGCGCGCACCGCCGGGCTCGTTCACGGCGCGGTCGGTGGCCTTCACCAGGGCCGCGGCCAGCGGCGCGCTGGCCGGGTGCAGGCGCAGCAGCGATTCGCCGATGAGGCCGAACTGATCGACCACCTGGCGCGCGCGCGAGCTGTCGCCGCCCGAGAACAGCGACCACGCCTCTTTGGCGGCGTTCATGCGCTTGCGCGCCTGGGCCAGCACCGCGGGGTCGTAGCGGCCCAGCGTGGCCTGGTGGTAGTCGGCCGCGCGGTAGGCGTCGAGGCCGCTGGCCGCGCGCACCGGCCCGAGGTGGGCCGAGGGCTGGCCCTCGC
This sequence comes from Hydrogenophaga sp. T2, assembly GCF_049843535.1. Lineage (NCBI taxonomy): Bacteria > Pseudomonadati > Pseudomonadota > Betaproteobacteria > Burkholderiales > Comamonadaceae > Hydrogenophaga > Hydrogenophaga sp. T2. The sequence continues at coordinate 166,783 of NZ_JBBHZJ010000003.1, forward strand.
GCACGGGCGTCTGGGCGCAGAAGAACAGCAGGTCGTGCAGCAGGGTTTCCGACACCTGGGCCGAGCCCGAGGCGAGCTGCCCGAACTGCATGAGCAGGCGCGAGGTGGCGCGTTTCGCGTAGACGTCGAAGCCCAGGCCGTGCGAGGCCACACCCTCGAAGAAGGCCGCGGCCACCCGCCAGAAGGTGCGCTGGCGCGGCTCGCCCGCCCCGGCCGACAGGCCGGCGCAGAGCTTGGAGAGCTGCTGGCAGGCCGCCACGCTTTGCGTCTTCACGGCCAACAGGATCAGGCGGTCGAACAGCGAGCGCACGGCCGGCGCCGGTTCGAGCGGCTTCACGCCCTCGGGCGCGGGCAGATCGAGGTGGCGCAGGTCGGCGTCCCACAGATCGGCGGGGTGGATGCGTTCGGCGCCCGCCACCTCGAGCACCTCGCGGTACTGGTGGAACAGGGCCACCGGCTGCACCGGCTTGTGGTTGAGGACCGCCTCGAGGTATTCGATCAGCGCGAAGCTCGCGCGCTCGACGCGGCCCGCCGCGTCTTCGTTGCAGGTGTCGGGCTTCTGCACGAAGCGCTGCACCGCCGATTCCATGGCGCGCAGCACCTGGGCCGGCGCCGCCAGACCCACCACCTCGAGCGCGCCCACCGCCTGGTGCAGCTGCTGGCGCGCGATGCGCAGCGCCGCCGGGTCCACGGCCTCGAGGTCGCTGTGGCGTGCCTGATCGTTCTCGCGCACGAAACGCCGGATCGCCTTGTTCGCACCGTCGAGCGACTTGCGCAGTTCCTCGAAGACCCAGGCCAGCGGGCCCAGGTCGGCAACGGGGAGGTCCTGGAGAACGGAATCGGTCGCTTCGGCCATGGTGTGATCAGTGGGTCAGCGGAACACAGGGGCGGGATGTCAGGCGATCTTGAACCGCGCCACCGACTGGCGCAGTTCCTCGGCCATGGCCGACAGCTCTCGCACCTGCTGGGCCGTGGAGCGCGTGCCCTCACCGGTCTGCTCGGTCACCGCGAAGATGTGCTGGATGTTGCCCGCCACCTCGTTGGCCGATTCGGCTTCCCGCGAAGCGGCGTTCGAGATCTGTTCAATGAGGTCGGCCAGGCGGCGCGACACGCGGTCGATCTCGGACAGCGCGGTGCCCGCGTTGTCGGACAGCTTGGCCCCCTCGACCACACCCTGCGTGGAGCGCTCCATGGCGGCCACGGCGTCCTGGGTGTCGGTCTGGATGGCCTTCACGAGCGCCGCGATCTGGCGCGTGGCGTCGGCCGAGCGTTCGGCCAGGCGCTGCACCTCTTCGGCCACCACCGAGAAGCCGCGGCCCGCTTCACCGGCCGACGCGGCCTGGATGGCGGCGTTCAGGGCCAGCACGTTGGTCTGTTCGGTGATGTCGGAAATGAGCTCGGTGATCTCGCCGATCTCCTGCGAGGACTCGCCCAGGCGCTTGATGCGCTTGGACGTTTCCTGGATCTGGTCGCGGATGGCGTTCATGCCACCGATGGCGTCCTGCACGGCCTTCAGGCCCGATTCGGCGGCGCTCAGCGAGGCACGCGCCACATCGGCCGATTCCTGCGCCTGGTTGGACACCTGGTTGATGCGCTGCGCCATGTCGAGCACCGATTGGCCGGTTTCGCGGATCTCGCGCAGCTGTTCGGTGGAGGCGGCGAGCAGCTCGGTGGAGGTGTTTTCCACCGCCGACGTGGTTTGCGCCACGCGCGTGGCCGTGGCCTGCACGTTGCCCACCAGCGAGCGCAGTTCTTCCACCGTGTAGTTCACCGAGTCGGCGATGGCACCGGTGATGTCCTCGGTCACGGTGGCTTCCTGCGTGAGGTCGCCTTCGGCCACCGTCTGCAGTTCGTTCATGAGGCGAAGAATGGCGGCCTGGTTGGCGTCGTTGACGCGCTTGGCTTCCTGCTCCTGCGCCTCGGCAGCGAGCCGCTGCGATTCGGCCACGAGCTGGCGCTGGCGGCTGTCCTGCAGCTGCACGTAGGCCAGGCCGCCGGCGCAGGCGAGCGCGAAGGCCGCGGACAGCGCCAGGGCCAGCAGCGAGCCGGCGCCCAGGCCCGAGCGGCCCGAGAGGTCTTGCTGCAGCTTCTCGAGGCCCACACGCAGCTTCTCGCTGTCGGCCACGATGGCGGCCTGCGCTTCGCGCGCAGACACCAGGCCCTGCAGGTTGCCCAGGATGGCGCCGGCCTCGGTGCGGGTGGCTTCGTAGGCCTGCAGCAGCGCGCGCAGGCGCTCGCGCACCTGCTCGTCGCGCGCCGGCGCCAGGCGCAGTTCCTGGCTGCCATTGAGCAGGCCCTCGCTGACCTCCTTGAAGGTGATCAGGTCTTTGCCGAGCAGGAACACGGCCTCGGGGCTCACGCCCTCGAGCGTGAGGAATTCGTTGGCCGACTTGCCGATGCGCTGCGTGAGCATCACGAGCTGGCCGGAGGCGGAGATCTCGGCCGCGGGCGCGTTCTGCTGCAGCTTGAGCGAAGCGATGGTCTCGGCGATCTCGAGCAGGTCGGACGACTGGCGGTTGATGGTGCGCAGCGCCGTGCCCACCTGGGTCAGCGTGGCCTGCTGGCCCAGCACCGTGGCGGCGTTGCGCTCGGCGTCGTCCACCGGCGCCATCAGCGGCTCGAGCGAGCTGCCCAGCTCGCCACCGAGCGGCTCCAGGCCCATGGTGTTGTCGCCCTGCTTGAGGCCGCGCACGCTGGCGGCCAGCACGGTGGAGCTCTCGCGCACCTCCGGGAAGGCCGAGGGGCTGCCCACCAGGGCCTGCGACACGCTCTTGGCCAGGCGCTGCGACTGCATCAGGGCCTGACCGCTGGCCGCCACCTGCTGGCTGACCTTGTTGGTCTGGCTCAGGATGAAGAAGGTGATGCCGCCGAGCACCAGCAGCGCCAGCGCGAGCAGCACGGCGAGCGTGCGCTGGTGCTGTTCGGCGGGCTTGCGGCCCAGCAGCGGCAGCGAGACCAGCGCTTCCTTGGGGGCGTCGCCGTCGTCGTCGGTGATCAGCAGGTTGTCGCCCAGGTCGCCGCCGTTGTCGTCGGGCGCCAGCCGGGCCGCCGCGATCTCGGCGATGTCCAGGTCGGTCGCCTTCGACAGGTCGGGCTCGTCGGCGTCTTTGCCCTTCTTGGAGAAAAGACCCTGAAAGCGATCCAGCGTGGCCATGTGATTACCTTCCAACTCAGAACGGGTGACGGATACAGGGTGTGCCGTGCGACGGCATCGACATCAGGCCGCTATGGCCAGGAACTCGGGCTCGTTGACGAGCAGTTGCAGGTCCAGTTCGAGCCAGGACTGTCCGCTCTCATCGATCAGCACGCGGGTGGCGTACGGCGGCGCGTCCGCCGGGCGGTCGGCGACCGCGCGGAAGGCGCCGGGGTTGCGCAGGCCCAGCAGGCGGTCGATCCACAGCACCGCGTTGAGGCCGAGGGCGCCGTGCAGGCTCACCAGGCGCGAATCGGAGGTGATGCGTTCGGCAGGCCGCACGGGACTGCGCGCCGCATCGCCGCGCAGCAGGGCCGCGAGGTCGATGACGCCGTGCACGCCGCCGCGCAGGTTGGCCACGCCGACGTACCAGGGCTTGGTGTACGGCACGGGCTGCACCGTCGACCAGGGAAAGATTTCGCCCGATTGCACCAGGGGCAACAGCAGCCGCTGACCGCCGGCCTCCAGGGCCAGCCAGGTCGCGGTCACGGACTCGGTCTTGGCGGCCGTGAGCCGTTGCGCCAGGCGTTCCTGCAGTTCCTTGAGCGACTGTCGTTTGGGCATGCTGGGTGGATCGGGTTCCCGTGGGCGCTCAGGCGAGCGCGCGGATCTTGGACAGCAGCTCTTCGCCGTTGACCGGTTTGGTGACGTAGTCGCGAGCGCCCTGGCGCATGCCCCAGACCCGGTCGGTTTCCAGGTTCTTGCTGGTGCACATGACGATGGGAATGCTCGAGAACTGCGGGTCGCGCGTGATGGCACGCGTGAGCTGAAAACCATTCTGGCCGGGCATCACCACGTCCATCAGGATCAGGTCGGGCTTTTCCTCGCCAAGACGACGGAAGGCCTCGTCGGCGTTCTCGGCGGTGCGCACCGTGTAGCCGTTTTTGCTCAGCAGGTCCGAGAGCACCATGAGTTCGGTTTTGGAATCGTCGACGACGAGGATCTTCTGGATGGGCATCAGGACACTCCGTTGAATTGCACGCCGAACTGCTGCACGGCCTGCAGCAGCTGGTCTTTGGTGAAGGGCTTGGTGAGGTAGTCCTGCGAGCCGACCATGCGGCCGCGGGCCTTGTCGAAGACACCGTCCTTGGAGGACAGCATGACGACGGGAATGCCGGCGAAGCGGGCGTTGCGCTTGATGATGGCGCAGGTCTGATAGCCGTCGAGGCGCGGCATCAGGATGTCGCAGAAGATCAGATCGGGCTGGTAGTCGTTGATCTTGGCCAGGGCGTCGAAGCCGTCGTCGGCCAGCAGGACCTCATGGCCGCCCTGCTTCAGAAAAATCTCGGCACTGCGCCGGATGGTGTTGCTGTCGTCGACGACAAGAACCTTCAGGGCGGACGTTGCGCTCACGATGGACGGGCTCCTCAAACCATCCGTGACGGCGTGGCCAGCCCACCCCGTCACACGGAAAACCGGTTATCGAGCGAGGGCCCGTCAACCGGTCAGATCTGCACCATTTCGAAGTCTTCTTTTCGGGCGCCGCACTCGGGGCAGGTCCAGTTCATGGGCACGTCGGCCCATGCGGTGCCCGGCGCAACGCCGTGCTCGGGTGCACCCGCGGCTTCGTCGTAGATCCAGCCACAGATCAGGCACATCCAAGTCTTGCTATCGGTCATGGTTACTAGAGGCGGTATCGTAGAATGCAAGAATTGTATCTAGCCTGTTCAAGCGCTCTGCGGCGCAATTTCTCAGGCGAATGGACGCGACACTGACGCGTGCTCGGCACGCCACGGGTTGAGCCACCCCGGCCCACGATCCCCCACCATGTCCTCCTCCCCTTCCGAACCCGTCTCCCCCGACCAGCCCGGCGAGGCCTCGCTGCCGTGCGTCATGAGCTTCAACGCCAACGACCCGAGCGGCGCGGGCGGCCTCAGCGCCGACCTCACCGCCATGTCCAGCGCCTCGGCCCATGTGCTGCCGGTGGTCACCGGCACCTACGTGCGCGACACCACCGCGGTGCGCGACCACATCGCCTTCGACGAGGAGGCCGTGCTCGACCAGGCGCGCTGCGCTCTCGAAGACATGCCCGTGCAGGCCTTCAAGGTGGGCTTCGTGGGTACGCCCGAGAACCTGAGCGCGATCGCCCAGATCACGAGCGATTACGCCGAGGTGCCGGTCATCACCTACATGCCCGACCTCTCCTGGTGGGACGAGCTCGAAATCGAAACCTACCTGGACGCCTGCACCGAACTGCTGCTGTCGCAGACCACGGTGCTGGTGGGCAACCACAGCACGCTGTCGCGCTGGCTGCTGCCCGACTGGGAGGGCGACCGCCCGCCCGGCCCGCGCGAGGTGGCCCGCGCCGCCGCGGTGCATGGGGTGTCGTACACCCTGGTGACCGGCTTCAACGCCGCCGACCAGTTCCTCGAAAGCCACCTGGCCTCGCCCGAAACCGTGCTCGCCACCGCGCGCTACGAGCGCTTCGAAGCCACCTTCAGCGGCGCCGGCGATACGCTGTCGGCCGCGCTGTGCGCGCTGATCGCGGGCGGCGCCGACCTGCAGAACGCCTGCGCCGAAGCGCTCACCTACCTCGACCAGTGCCTGGACGCGGGCTTCCAGCCCGGCATGGGCAATGCCGTGCCCGACCGCCTGTTCTGGGCCCACGACGACGACGAGGAGCCCGAGGACGCCCCGGCCGCCGAACCCGCGTCGGACAGCACGCTCGACGCCGACGATTTCCCCCTCGACACCACCCGCCACTGACCGATCGCCCATGACCGACCGCAATGCCGAACTGTTCGAGCGCGCCAAGGCGCTGATTCCCGGGGGCGTGAACTCGCCCGTGCGCGCCTTCCGCGCCGTGGGCGGCACGCCGCGCTTCGTGCAACGCGCCCAGGGCGCCCACTTCTGGGACGCCAACGGCCGGCGCTACATCGACTACATCGGCTCCTGGGGCCCGATGATCCTGGGCCACGGCCACCCCGCGGTGGTCGAGGCAGTGCAGAAGGCCGCGCTCGACGGCTTCTCGTTCGGCGCCCCCACCGAGCGCGAAGTGGCGCTGGCCGAGGCCATCGTCGAACTCGTGCCCAGCCTCGAGATGGTGCGCCTGGTGAGCTCGGGCACCGAGGCCGGCATGAGCGCCATCCGCCTCGCGCGCGGCGCCACCGGCCGCAAGAAGATCGTCAAGTTCGAGGGTTGCTACCACGGTCACGCCGATGCGCTGCTGGTCAAGGCCGGCTCGGGCCTGGCCACCTTCGGCAACCCCACCAGCGCGGGCGTGCCCCCCGAGGTGGTGCAGCACACCCTGGTGCTCGAATACAACAACCTCGAGCAGCTCGAGGCCGCCTTCGCCGAGCACGGCGCCGACATCGCCTGCCTGATGATCGAGCCGATCGCGGGCAACATGAACTTCGTGCGCGCCAGCGTGCCCTTCATGACGCGCTGCCGCGAGCTCTGCACCAGGCACGGCGCCCTGCTGGCCTTCGACGAGGTCATGACGGGTTTCCGCGTGGCGCTGGGCGGCGCGCAGAGCGTCTACGCGAAACTCATCCCCGGCTTCGAACCCGACATGACGGTGATGGGCAAGGTCATTGGCGGCGGCATGCCGCTGGCCGCCTTCGGCGGCAAGCGCGCGGTGATGGAGCAGCTCGCGCCGCTGGGTCCGGTCTACCAGGCCGGCACGCTCTCGGGCAACCCGGTGGCCACGGCCTGCGGCCTGGCCACGCTGGCCGAGATCCGCAAGCCCGGCTTCTTCGACGCCCTGTCGGCGCGCACGCGTTCGCTGGTCGACGGCCTGACGGCCGAAGCACAGGCGGCCGGCGTGCCCTTCTGCGGCGACAGCGAGGGCGGCATGTTCGGCTTCTTCCTCATGCCCGAGCTGCCGCAGAACTACCAGACCGTGATGAAGACCGACGGCGCGCGCTTCAACGCGCTGTTCCACGGCCTGCTCGATCGCGGCGTGTACATCGCCCCGGCGCTGTACGAGGCCGGCTTCGTGAGCGCGGCCCACAGCGAGCAGGACATCGCCGACACCCTGTCGGCCGCGCGCGAGGCCTTGCGCCAGTTGCCGCGCTGAGCGCCGGCCACCGCGGCGCGCTCAGCGCGCCAGCCGCGTGAGGCTGAAAGCCCCGGCCAGGCAGGCCAGGCCGGCGGCCAGGCCCAGGGCCACGAAAGGCCCGTGGCCCTGCGCGGGCGGCCACAGGCTGAACACGGTGGCCGCGGCCATGGCCCCGATCAGGTGACCCGTGAGGCGCGCGGCGCTCTGCATGCCCCCGGCGCCGCCGCTGCGATGGGCCGGCGCCGAGGTCACGATGGTGTGGTTGTTGGGCGACTGGAACAGGCCGAAGCCCGCCCCGCACAACAGCAGGCCCACGACGATGCGCGGCACGCCTGCGGTGTCGGGCAACACGGCCAGCAAGGCCAGGCCCAGCGACATCGTGCCCAGGCCCAAGCCGCCCAGCAGACCGGCCGGCACCCGCCCGATCAGGCGGCCCGCGAACGGCGCCACCGCGATGGTCGCGACCGGCCAGGCCATCATCAGCAGACCGGTTTCCCAGTGGCTGCGGCGCAGCAGGTCGAGAAACAGGAAGGGCAGCGACACGTAGGCCAGCATCTGTGCGCTGAACGCGCTCACCGAGGTGCACATGGACAAGGCGAACACACGGATGCGCAACAGGTCGAGTGGCAGCAGGGGCGTGGCCTGCACCAGTTGCCGCCGCACATACACCGCGCCCACCAGCAGGCCCGCGACCAGCAGGGCGGCGGCCAGGTCGCCGCGCAGCCAGCCGCCGTGCGCGCCCTGCCCCGTGGCCAGCGCGTCGACCCCGAGGAACACCAGCCCGAAGGTGAGCACATTCAGCACCACGTCGAGCGGGCCGACCCGGCTCGCCACCGCGCCGGCATGGTCCGGCAGCGCGTGCGCGCCCATCCACAGCAGCCACAGGCCCACGGGGACGTTCACCGCGAACAGCCAGGGCCAGTCGGCCACCGACAGCACCGCCGCCGCGAGCGAGGGCCCGAGCACCGAGGCCGAGGCCACCACCATGGAATTGAGCGCGATGCCGCGCCCCAGCAGCGCACGCGGATAGGTGGCGCGCACCAGCGCGAGGTTGACGCTCATCATGCCGGCGGCCCCCAGGCCCTGCACGAAGCGCATGGCCGCCAGCCAGAACAGGCTGGGCGCGAGCGCACAGGCCAGCGAGGCCAGCGTGAACAGCGCCGTGCCCGCGAGGTACACACGCCGGTAGCCCAGACGGTCGCCGAGCGAGGCCAGCGGCAGCAGCACGCACAGCACCGCGAGCTGGAAGGCGTTGACCACCCAGATCGCGCTCTCGGGCGGGGCGCCGAAATCGGACGCCAGCGTGGGCAGCGCGAGGTTGACCAGGGTGCTGTCGAGCACCGCCATGGCGATGCCCACGAGGATCACGAGCACCGCCCAGCGGCGCTGCGGCTGCGGCAGGCCGTCGGGCAAGGAACGCTCAGTGGCGGAAATGGCGCACCCCGGAGAACACCATCACCACGCCGCGCTCGTTCGCGGCGTCGATGACCTCCTGGTCGCGCATGGAGCCGCCGGGCTGGATCACGCAGCTCGCGCCCGCGTCCACCACCACGTCGAGGCCGTCGCGGAAGGGGAAGAAGGCGTCGCTGGCCACCGCCGTGCCCTGGAGCGAGAGCTTGGCGTGTTCGGCCTTGATGCTCGCGATGCGCGCGGAATCGAGGCGGCTCATCTGGCCCGCGCCCACGCCCATGGTCATGCCGTCCTTGCAGAACACGATGGCGTTGGACTTGACGAACTTGGCCACCTTCCAGGCGAACATGAGGTCGTCGAGCTGCTGCGCCGTGGGCTGCAGCTTCGTGACCACCTTGAGGTCTTCGCGCTGCAGCACGTGGTTGTCGGCGCTCTGGATCAGCAGGCCCGAGCCCACGCGCTTGACGTCGCTCAGGTTCAGGCCCTTGTCCCAGGCCGTGGGGCCGCCGGGCGGCAGATCGATCTGCAGCACGCGCACGTTGGCCTTGGCCTTGAACACGGCGAGCGCCTCGGGCGTGTAGCCGGGCGCCATCAGCACCTCGACGAACTGCTTGCTGATGGCCTCGGCCGCCGCGCCGTCGAGCGGGCGGTTGAGCGCGATGATGCCGCCGAAGGCGCTCGTGGGATCGGTCTGGAAGGCCTTCTGGTAGGCCTGAAGCGGGCCCTCGCCCACGGCCACGCCGCAGGGGTTGGCGTGCTTGACGATCACGCAGGCCGGCGCGTCGAAGCTCTTGACGCATTCCCAGGCCGCGTCGGCGTCGGCGATGTTGTTGTACGAAAGCTCCTTGCCCTGCAACTGCTTCGCGGTGACCAGCGAGCCGGGCGCGGGGTACAGGTCGCGGTAGAAGGCCGCGGTCTGGTGCGGGTTCTCGCCGTAGCGCAGGTCTTGCAGCTTGATGAAGCGGCCGTTGGACTGGCCCGGGTAGGCGCTGCGCGTGGGCACCTCGGCGGCCTCGTCGAATTCAATGGCCGAGAGGTAGTCGCTGATCGCGCCGTCGTACTGGCTGATGCGGTTGAAGGCGGCGACCGACAGCGCGAAGCGCGTCTTGAGCGAGAGCGTGCCGCCGGCCTTGAGCTCGTCGATCACGGCCGCGTACTGCGAAGCGTCGGTGAGCACGGCCACGTCACGCCAGTTCTTGGCCGCGCTGCGCACCATGGCCGGGCCGCCGATGTCGATGTTCTCGATCGCGTCGGCCAGCGTGCAGCCGGGCTTGGCCACGGTGGCCTCGAAGGGGTAGAGGTTGACCACCAGGATGTCGATGGTGGCGATACCGTGTTCCTGGAGCGCGGCCATGTGCTCGGGCAGGTCGCGGCGCGCCAGCAGGCCGCCATGCACCTTGGGGTGCAGCGTCTTCACGCGGCCATCGAGCATCTCGGGAAAGCCGGTGACCTCGGCCACCTCGGTCACGGGCAGGCCCTGCTCGGCCAGCAGCTTGGCGGTGCCGCCGGTGGACAGCAGTTGCACGCCGAGCGTGTGCAGCGAGCGGGCGAGATCGACGATGCCGGTCTTGTCGGAAACGGAGAGAAGGGCGCGCATGGGAGTTCGGAGGAAAAGAAAAAGGGTCAGTCGATCAGGCCGTGCTCGAGCAGCTTCTTGCGCAGCGTGTTGCGGTTGAGGCCCAGCCATTGCGCCGCGCGCGACTGGTTGTGCTGCGCCTGCTCCATCACCACCTCGAGCAGCGGGCGCTCGACCGCGCGCACCAGCATGTCGTGCAGGTTCGCGGGCTCGGTGCCGTCGAGGTCACGGAAATAGGCTTGCAGGCTGTCGCGGACGCAGGCGTCCAGCGGGTTGCCCGAGGGGTGCTTCTTGTTGCTCATTCGGTGGCCTAGGCGGCGAGTTTCCAGGCGGGCGACGCGGCGGCATCGATCCAGGCATCGAAGGCGTCGGCCACCACGCGGCGCTGCGCGTCGATGGTGGTCGTGGCGTTCACACGGCTGCGGAAATCGCTCACCTGTTCGCGCGTCAGCGGCAGCGACTGCGCGTACCAGCCCAGGTGCTTGCGCGCGCTGCGCACGCCGGTGTTCTCGCCGTAGAGACTGTAGTGGTCGTCGAGGTGCTCGAGCAGCCAGCCCCGCACCTCGGCGAGGTCGGGCGCGGGCAGCGGTTCGCCCGTGGCCAGGAAGTGCGCGATCTCGCGGAAGATCCAGGGCCGGCCCTGGGCCGCGCGGCCGATCATGATGGCATCGGCCCCGGTGCGCTGCAGCACCTCGCGCGCGCGCTCGGGCGAGTCGACGTCGCCATTGGCGACCACGGGAATGCGCACGCGGCTCTTGATCAGCGCCACCGTGTCGTGCTCGGCCTCGCCGCGGTAGCCCTGCTCGCGCGTGCGACCGTGCACGGTGAGCATCTGCACGCCCGCGGCCTCGGCGGCCAGCGCCAGCACGGGCGCGTTGCGCGCGCTGTCGCACCAGCCGGTGCGCATCTTGAGCGTCACCGGCACGCCGTGCGGCGCACAGGCCTGCACCACGGCCTCGACGATGGCGATGGCCAGCGCTTCGTCCTGCATGAGCGCGCTGCCGGCCCACTTGTTGCAGACCTTCTTGGCCGGGCAGCCCATGTTGATGTCGATGATCTGCGCGCCGCGGTCGATGTTGTAGCGCGCGGCGTCGGCCATCATGGCCGCGTCGGTGCCCGCGATCTGCACCGCGATCGGCGCCGCCTCGCCCTCGTGGTTGGCGCGGCGTGACGTCTTGAGGCTGTCCCACAGGTCGCGCCGGCTCGTCACCATCTCGCTCACGGCGTAGCCCGCACCCAGCCGCTTGCACAGCTTGCGGAACGGCCGGTCCGTCACGCCCGCCATGGGCGCGACAAAAAGGGCATTGGGCAGGCGGTAGGGCCCGATCTGCATGGCGATGGGAGAATGTGGCGGTCTTGTCGGCGCCGCGGGCCCCTGCGGGCGGGCGCGAAGGGTGCGCATTGTACCTGCCTGTTTTTTCAGCAGACGGGAGCCCGAGAGAGCGCACGCGACCGACCCCAACACCATGCCCGACTGGTTTTCCAACCTTGCCCAATGGCTGGCCCTGCCCGAGGTCGGCCTGAGCACCGTTTTCGTGGTGGCCTTCGTCTCGGCCACGCTGCTGCCGCTGGGCTCCGAGCCCGCGGTCTTCGCCCTGGTCAAGCTCAACCCCGAGCTGTTCTGGCCCGCGGTGCTGGTGGCCACGGCGGGCAACACGCTGGGCGGCGCGGTGAGCTGGCTCATGGGCCTGGGCACCCACCGCCTGGTCGACCGCGCACGCGGCAACCCGACCGAGTTGCGCGCCCTGCAATGGCTCGAACGCTTCGGCCCCAAGGCCTGCCTGCTGAGCTGGCTGCCCGTGGTGGGCGACCCGCTGTGCGCGGTGGCCGGCTGGCTGCGCTTTGCGTTCTGGCCCTGCCTGTTCTACATGGCCATCGGCAAGTTCGCGCGCTACCTCGTCATGACGGCAGCGCTGCTGTGGGCCTTCCCCGGCGCGTTTCCATCATGAGCCGGCCTGCCCTGCCGCGCGCCCTGTGGGCGCTGATGGTCGGCAACCTCGTGATCGGCACCGGCGTGATGGCCGTGGCCGGCACGCTCAACGACATCGCACGCTCCCTGGGTGTGTCCATTCCTCAGGCCGGGCTGCTGATCACCGCGGGCGCGGCCCTGATCGGCGTGGGCGCGCCCCTGTTCGCCACCCTGGTCGCCGGCTGGGACCGGCGCCGCCTGCTCGCCTGGTCCCTGGTCTGGTACGCGGTGCTGCACGCGGCCTGCGCGCTGGCGCCCAACTACCCGGCGCTGCTGGTGCTGCGCGTGCTCGCCATGGTCCCGCCTGCGGTCTTCACGCCCCAGGCCGCGGCCAGCGTGGGCCTGCTCGTGGGGCCGGCGCACCGGGGCCGGGCCATCACCTTCGTGTTCCTGGGCTGGTCCGTTGCCTCGGTGATGGGCATGCCGCTGTCGGCCTGGATCGGCGGCGAGCTGGGCTGGCGCTGGGCCTTCGGCCTGGTCGCCGTGATGGCCCTGCTCAGCGGCGCCTGGGTCTGGCGCGAAATGCCCGACGGCGTTCGGCCCGCCGCCCTCTCGCGCGAAGCCTGGGGCCGCGCACTGGGGTCGCCCCCGCTGATGATGGCCGTGGGGGTCACGCTGCTGTCGGCCTTCGGGCAGTTCACGCTGTTCTCCTACTTCGCGCCCTACCTGACCCAGACCCTGGGGGCCGGCGGGGCGGGCCTGTCGCTGCTCTTCCTCTGGTTCGGGGCCTTCGGCCTGCTGGGCAATGTGGCCGTCACGCGCCAGATCGACCGCCTGGGCGCCGCGCGCGCGGTGCTCATCACGCTCGGCCTCATGGCCATGAGCCTGCTGCTCTGGCCGCTGGGGCGCGGCCACTGGTGGGGCCAGGCCCTGGTGATGGTGCCCTGGGCGCTGGGCTGCTTCGCGGCCAATTCGGCCCAGCAGGCGCGGCTGGTGCAGGCCTCGCCGGTGCTCGCGCCGGCCACGGTGGCCCTGAACACCTCGGCCATGTACGGCGGACAGGCGCTGGGGGCGGCGCTCGGGGGGCTGCTCATCGCCCAGGGCCAGTTGCTGCAGTTGCACTGGGTGGGCCTGGTGCTGATGGGCCTGTCCATGGGCCTCAGCGCCTGGGCGGCAGCGCGCGCCCAGGCCTAGTCCACCGCGGGCGCGGGAACCTCGGGTGGGTATGCGTTACCCAGCTTCGCCCCAGCTTTCATCCCGCGATCCCATGAACGCCATTCCCTCTCCCGATGCCGCGGCCCGGTGCCTGGTGGCCGCCGCCGAACACGCCGAGGCCATGGAGGCGGTGGTCGAACTCTCGCCGGGCACCTGGTTCGTGCACTTCGAAACCGGCGGCGAGTGCCTGGTGGAATGGGCCGAGTCCCCACAGCGGCTCGTGATCACGGCAGGCGTCGGACAACCCCGCGAGGAGGTGCAGGCCAAGGTGCACGCCAGTTGCCTCAGCTTCAACACGTTGTGGAGCGAACTCGGGGCCATGCGGCTGGCGCGCGACGACGAAGACGGCCACCTGCTGCTGATCAACGATGTCCAGCTCGACGACGCCGAAGCGGCCCACGTGCTGCTCGCCAACACCCTGCTGCGCCACGAAGGCATGCGCCTGTTCTGGACCATGCTGGTGGAAAACGCCGAAGCCGGCGACGGCGGGCCTTCGAAGGCCCTGGACATGATGGCCCTGCAGCGCGCCTGAGGGAGCACGTCCATGAACAAGATCGACGCAACCCATCCCGACAACGCCGGCACCCCCATCGGTGCGGCGCTTCCCCCGGCGGGGGCTCAACCCGACAACGCCTCCTCGGGCGCACGCACCCTGTATGCGCGCGCCGGCCATGAACCGGCGCAGACACCGCCCGATGCGCGCACGCAAGCCCGGCGCGACCGCCTGCTCACGCACGCCCAGGGCCATGCAGCCCGCCGCCAGGCCCTGGCCGAACTGCTGCGCAGCGGTGCGCTGGCCGACGCGGTGCAGGTCGACCCGCTGCTGCGGCGCGACGTGGACAAGCTCGTGGCGTTCGTGATGGACGAAACCGCGACCTGAGCGGCGTCCCGCCTCCGGGCCGCCCCCGACCCCCTCCTTCTGCAGGACATCACATGACATCGCCCATCAGGAATCCGCTCCAGGTCATCCAGAACCGCCTCGATGCCTCGCGGCAACGCGCGGCCGACAAGCGCACGGTCGCCGACGAAAACGCCAACATCAAGGACCGCATCCAGGCGCTGGACCGCTACCTCAAGGGCACCAACGGGCAGAAATCCAAAACCCTGTACATGCGCGGGCTGAGCGGCCACAACACGCGCATTTCGTCCCGCCATGGCAACTGGATCGACCGGCACCTGACGCTGTTCCGCAATCCCGAGGAAACGCGCTCGCTCGCGGTGGACCGCATGCTGGAGAAGTTCGTCACGCAGCTCAGGGGCTTGCAGTTGTCGACCTGGGAAGAGGCCCGGGCCCCGATGGCGCTGCTGTTCATGCCTCACCTCGATCAAGAGCATGGGCATGGGAGGCACCTGATCACCTCCGGCCTGCGCGACAGCGTCTCGGCGCTGGCCCAACTGATGGAGCGGTCGCAGGCCCTTCAACCTCTGCCAGCGGTCGCGCCGCCCGCACACGCCCACACGCCCGTCACCGGCAGTGCGACGCCACGCGCGCGAGCCGATGAAAACATCGACATCTTCAGCGTGCTCGACGCGATGCCGCTTCCCCCGTCGCAAAAAGCCTGAACGGCGGCGCTGCGGGTCGGTGGGCCGCGCCAGGGTTCCTCAACCGCTGAACAGGAAGTTCATCACGTCGCCGTCCTGCACGACGTAGTCCTTGCCCTCCGCGCGCATCTTGCCGGCCTCCTTCGCGCCCTGCTCGCCCTTGTGGGCGATGTAGTCGGCAAAGGCGATCGTCTGGGCGCGGATGTAGCCCTTCTCGAAATCGGTGTGGATCACGCCGGCGGCCTGCGGGCCGGTGTCGCCCTTGTGGATGGTCCAGGCGCGCACCTCTTTTTCACCCGCGGTGAAGTAGGTCTGCAGGCCCAGCAGGCCATAGGCCGCGCGGATCAGGCGGTTCAGGCCAGGCTCTTCCTGGCCCAGCTCTTCGAGGAACATCTGGCGGTCCTCGTCGCTCATCTCGGCCATTTCGGCCTCGAGCTTGGCGCAGATGGCCACCACGGGCGCGTGCTGCGCCTCGGCGTAGGCCTTGAGGCGATCGAGCAGCGGATTGTTCTCGAACCCGTCCTCGGCCACGTTGCCCACGAACATCGCGGGCTTGGCGGTGATGAGGAACAAGGGCTTGAGCAGCGCGCGCTCTTCCTTGGACAGGTCCAGCGTGCGCACCGGCTTCGCCTCGTTGAGCGCGGCCTGGCACTTCTCGAGCAGCACCAGCAGCTTCTGCGCGTCCTTGTCGCCCGCGCGCGCGGTTTTCTGCGCGCGCTGGATGGTCTTTTCCACGGTGGACAGGTCGGCCAGGCAAAGCTCGGTCTGGATCACCTCGATGTCGGCGATCGGGTCGACCTTGCCCGCCACGTGGATCACGTTCGGGTCTTCGAAGCAGCGCACCACGTTCACCGTGGCGTCGGTCTCGCGGATGTGGGCCAGGAACTGGTTCCCCAGGCCTTCGCCCTTGCTCGCGCCGGCCACCAGGCCCGCGATGTCCACGAACTCGACGATCGCCGGCACCACGCGCTGCGGCTGGACGATCTCGGCCAGTTGCGCCAGGCGCGGGTCGGGCACTTCCACCACGCCCGTGTTGGGCTCGATGGTGCAGAACGGGTAGTTCTCGGCCGCGATGCCGGCCTTGGTGAGGGCGTTGAAGAGCGTGGACTTGCCCACGTTGGGCAGGCCCACGATGCCGCATTTCAAGCTCATGGGGGAACCTCGTGACGAACCCGGCAGTGTAGCCCAGGGGGTGTTCACACCCGGTCGCCGCATGGCGCGCAGGTTCAAGACGGCGGCGCGCCGGCCACGCACCATGCCGCCCATTCAACCCAAGGAGCCGGCATGGAACTCATGGTGAACGGGCAGCGCCGCGGCGTGGCGCCCGAGTGGCAGGACGAGGCGCTGTTGTGGGTGCTGCGCGAGCACCTGGCGCTGACGGGCGCCAAGTACGGTTGCGGCCAGGGCCTGTGCGGCGCCTGCACGGTGCTGCTCGACGGCCGTCCGCAGCGCAGCTGCCTGTTGCCCGTGCGCTCGGCGCAGGGCCGGCGCATCACCACGATCGAAGGCCTGGCCGGCCCCGACGGCCGGCTGCACCCGGTGCAGCAGGCCTGGGTCGACGAGCGCGTGCCGCAGTGCGGCTACTGCCAGGCCGGCCAGATCCTCGCCTGCGCCGCGCTGCTCGATCAACACCCCCGGCCCACGGACGCACAAACCACCGACGCCCTCGCGGGTCACCTCTGCCGCTGCGGCACCCAGCAGCGCATCTGGGCCGCTGTGAAGCGCGCTTCGGGGCAGCCCGGCGGGGAGCCGTCATGAAGCGCCGCAGCCTGTTGTTGGCGGGAAGCGGCCTGGGCGTGAGCTTCTGGCTGGGCGGCTGCGCGCTGCCGGTGTTTCCCAAGCGGCCCGCCGCCAGCCCGCACGACGCGCTGGGCTGGATCCACCACGAGAACGGCCGCTACACGCTGCGGCTGCCCCGCGCCGAAATGGGCCAGCAGATCGCCACCGCCCTGCGCCAGGTCGCCGCCGACGAACTGGGCGTGGCCGCCGAGGCCGTGGCCGTGCAGCTTGCGGGCACGGCCGACCTGGCGCGCGTGCGCGCCACGGTGGGCAGCGAATCGGTGCGCGACTTCGCCCTGCCGCTGGCCCAGGCCTGCGCCACGCTGCGCGAGGCCGTCGCGCGCGGCGAGACGCGGGGCTGGCGCGACGCCGACCCCCTGCCGCCCACGGCCCTGCGATCGTTCCGGCGCCCGGCCGGTGCCGCACCCGCGCCCGGGGCGCGCAGGCCGGTGCCGCGTGTGCACGACCGCGAGATCGTCACCGGCGCGCCGCTCTACGTGGCCGACGTGCGCCTGCCCGGACTGCTGCACGGCCGCGTGCTGCGCGCACCGCTGTCGCCCGAGCTGCCCTCGCGCGTGCTCGGCCTGGACGAGCGCGCGGCGCGCGACGTGCCCGGATTCGTCGCGCTGGTGCGCGACCCGCGCCTGCAGCAGGCCCAGGCCGAGGGTCTGGGCATCGTGGCGCGCACGCCGGGCGCGCTCGATCGCATCGAGGCCGCGCTCGCGGTGCAGTGGGGCGTGCACGGCACAGGCGACGACCCCGCCATCGCGCGCCGCATCGACGTCGACGCGCATGCCGCACAAGGCCGGCTGCCGAACGCGGTGCTCGACGAAGGCCGCATCGACCCCGCGGCGCCCTGGGACCTCGACCTGCGCATCGACGTGCCGCTCGCGGCGCACGCGGCCATCGAGCCGCGCGCCGCCGTGGCCGCGCTCGATGCCGCGGGTGCGCTCGACCTCTGGGTCGGCACGCAGGACGCTTGGTACCAGCGCGACGTGGTCGGCAAGGCGCTGGGCCGCGGCGAAACGCAGCTGCGCGTGCACCCCTGCCGCGTGGGCGGCGCCTTCGGCGGCAAGACGATCTGCACCGTGGAGCTCGAAGCCGCGCTGCTGTGCGAAGCGGTGCGCGCCCCGGTGAAGGTGCAATGGACGCGCACGCAGGAGTTCCGCCAGGGCTTTCACCGCCCGCCCTCCAGCCACCGCCTGCGCGCCCGCTGGCGCGAGGGCCGCCTGCAGGACTGGCAGCACCATTTCGCGAGCAGCCACATCCTGTTCACCGCGGCCGGCGTGCCGGCCTGGCTGCAGCGCATCACCGACGTGGTGGCGGGCGACCCGGGCGTGGCGCGCGGTGCCGCCCCGCCCTACCGGGTGCCCCGGCGCGAGGTGCGCTTCGCGCTCGCGCGCCTGCCCGTGTTCACCGGCCCGTGGCGCGGCCTGGGTGCGGGCCCCAACGGCCTGGCGATCGAGTCGGCCATCGACGAATGCGCCTGGCTCGCCGGCCAGGACCCGGTGGCGTTTCGCCTCGCGCACATCGGCGAGCCGCGGCTCGCGCGCGTGCTGCGCGCCGCGGTGCAGGCCGCGCCGCCCCCCACGCCTGCGGCCGCTGGCGAACGCCGCGGACGCGGCGTGGCCTGCGGCACCTACAAGCAGGGCAGCCACGCCGCGGTGGTGGCGGACGTGAGCGTGGCCGCCGATGGCCGGGTGCGGGTGACGCGCCTGGGCTGCGCGCACGACGGTGGCCACGTGATCGACGCCGACGGCGTGCGCGCGCAGTGCGAGGGCAACCTGGTGTGGGGACTGGGCATGGCGCTCAGCGACGCGCTGACGGTGGCCGAGGGCCGCATCGCGAGCGACAGCTTCGCGAGCGCGCCGATCCCGCGGCTGGACGCGGTACCGCCGCTGCACGTGGTGCTGGTGGACGAAGGCGAGCCACCGGGCGGCGCGGGCGAGACGGTGATCGTGGCCGCGGCCGCGGCCATCGCCAACGCGGTGCGCGCGGCCACCGGGCGGCGGCCCACGCGCTTCCCGCTCGACCCCGCCGCCTTCGCGCAGACTTGAGGCCATGGACGATTTCGCTTCGGCCGCGATGATGCGCGTGGTGCGCGAGGGCCTGCGCCGCCAGGGCCTGCCGGCGCCCGCGCCCCCGCCCAGCCACCTGGGCCGTGTCGCCCTGCCCGACAAACGTGCGCAGCTGCAGGCCTTGTGGCAGGCGCACGGGCCATGCGCCATCGCCCGCCTGGGCGAGGCGGTGCAGGCGCTGCACGGCGACCCCATGGGGCGCGTGTTCGTGCACGCGAGCGGCCCCGGCGACCTGCTGGAGCGCTGGCAGCGGCTCGAACGCTTCGTGCATTCGCGCCACCGGGTGCTGGTGCTCGACGCCGGACCGCAGCACCTGCGCTGGCGCCACGCCTCGCTGCGATCGCAGGCGCCGCCCACCGCGGCCGAAGACCTGCTGGTGGCCGGCCTGCTGCTGGCGCTCGCCGCGCACCTGCCCGCCATGCAGGGGCTGCGCGCGCGGCCCGCAGGGGCGACGGCCTGGACCTTCGACGGCCGCTGGGCCGCGCCCGACGCAAGCGGCGCCTGGCCCGCAGCGCTGGCCGAGTGGGAATGGCGCTGGCAGCAGCGCCCGGTGCCCGCGGCCGACGGGCCATCGGCGACGGCATCGGCGCCCGCGCCCGGCCCGCTGGCGCTGCTCGAGCAAGACCCCGCGCGCGGCTGGACGCTCGCGCGACTGGCCGAGGCGCTGCACACGGCGCCGCGCACGCTGCAGCGCCGACTGGCGCGCGAGCAGCAGAGCTTCAGCGCGCTGCTGGCCCAGGCGCGCCTGAACCACGCGGCGCGCTGGCTCACCGACAGCGATGCGTCCCTGGCCGAGGTGGGTTACGCCAGCGGCTTCGCCGACCAGCCGCACTTCGCGCGCCGCTTCCGTGCGCACACCGGCCTCACGCCGGCACAGTACCGCGCGCAGTTCGGCCGCGCCGGCCTCAGTCGAAGCGCCAGTCGCCGCTGACGCGCTGCCCCACGCGCAGCAGGCGGCCGTCGCCTTCGAGCACGATGGCGTTCATGCCGAAGGTCAGGGCGCCCTTCACGCGCGCATCGGCGCGGTAGCCGCGCAGCGTGTCGTTGACCGCGGTGCCGGTTTCGGCGGTGTCGGGGTTCACATCCGGAATCGGGCAACGCGCGCAGGGCTTCACGGGCTCGATCAGGGCCGGGCCACCCTCGGCCTCAATGCGCAGCGCGCCCACGCGGTCCTCGTCGTGCGCCTGAAGGCCACCCAGCACGATGTTGGGCCGCATGCGGCGCGCGTCCACCGGCGCGTGGCCCCCCGCGGCGAGCCGCGCATTGAGTTCGTCGTGCGACGCGGTGCTCGTGACCAGCAGCGCGAAGCCGTCGGCGAACTGCGTGCCGGCCTCGCGGCCGCCGGTCCACCGGGGATCGCTCGCGCGCTTCACCTCGGGGTCGAAGCGCGCCAGGCGCAGCTTCTTGAGCGCGGCCGGCGCCCCGGGACCGAGGAAGTCGCTGAACCACTGCGCGGCCAGGTCGCCCATGTCCCAGGCGGCCACCTCGTCGTCCCACACGCGCACCTTCATCGGGCGCTCGGCGGCGTCGAGCTGCAGGTGCAGCGCCAGCATGCCGGGCGCACGCAGCACCAGTTGGCCCATCTTGAAGCTCGGCTGGATCAGCGCCATGCGCGGCAGCTCGCGCTGGCTCACGAATTCGCCGTCGGCGTCCACCACCATCCAGGCGCGGTCGTAGAGCAGGCCGGTCTCGGTGAGCTCGGCCTCCTGCACGCGCACGCCGGCGCAGGACTTCACGGGGTAGACCCAGAGGGCGTCGATGGTGGCTTGGACGTCGGCGGTGTCGGACATGGCGCTGGGGACTTGGGGGTGGCGCGAAAGCGCCGGATTGTGCCCGCGCCGGCGCCGGGCCGCCCCAAGCCGGCGCAATCCCCTCGGGGGGCAGCGACCCGCGCAGCGGCGGAGCGTGGGGGCAGTGCTCCTAGAATCCGGGCATGTCTTCCAACGCCACCTCACGACGCGCCGACGTGGTCACCCGCGGTGCGGGCGTGGTGGGCCAGGCCCTGGCCCTGCTGCTGGCGCAAGAGCGCCTGCGCGTGGCGCTCGTGGCCCCTGCCGCCGCCCCCCGCCCCGACGACGTGCGCGCCTACGCGCTCAACACCGCCTCGCGCGAGCTGCTGCGCGCCCTGCGCGCCTGGCCCGACGACGTGCCGGGCGCGGTCACCCCGGTGCACGCCATGCAGGTGCAGGGCGACGCCGACGGCTCGCTGCGCTTCGAGGCCGCCGAGCTCGGCGCCGAAGCCCTCACCTGGATCGTCGACGTGCCTGCCCTGGAGCGCCGGCTCGCGGACGCGATCGGCTTCGCCGCCGGTGTGGAGCGCGTGACCGAGGCCCCGCCCGCGCGCCTGACCGTGGTCTGCGAAGGCCGGCACAGCAGCACGCGCGAGGCCCTGGGCATCGAGCACGAGGTGCGGCCCTACCCGCACAAGGCCATCGCGGCGCGGCTGCGTGCCGCGCAGCCGCACGGTGGCGTCGCGCGCCAGTGGTTCACCGAGGGCGAGGTGCTCGCGCTGCTGCCGCTGGGCGGCGAAGGCGCGCACGAGCTCGCGCTGGTGTGGTCGCTGCCCGCCGAGCGCACCGCCGCCTGGCTGGGTGCCGAGCCCGCGGCCTTCGCGCAGGCGGTGCAGGAGCGCTCGCAGCAGGCGCTCGGCGAACTCACGCTGCTGGGCGCGCCCCAGGCCTGGCCGCTGCAGCTGTCGCGCGCGCGACGCTGGATCGCCCGGGGCGACCAGGGCACGGTGGTGCTCGCGGGCGACGCCGCCCACGCCGTGCACCCCCTGGCCGGCCAGGGCCTCAACCTGGGCCTGGCCGACGCGGCCGAGCTCGCGCGCGTGCTGCATGCACGCGAGTACTGGCGCGAACTCGACGACCCCAAACTGCTCAGACGCTACGAGCGCGCCCGCGCCGGCGACCTGCAGGCCATGGCCTGGGTGACCGACGGGCTGTTCTCGCTGTTCGGCCTGGCCGATGCACGGGTGCAGCTGCTGCGCAACCGGGGCCTGTCGGGCTTCGACCGCAGCGGACCGCTCAAGCGCTGGCTGGCGCGCCAGGCCATGGGCCTGTCGCTCTGACGCCTTTCCGATTCTTCGCCCGGGCCTGCCCCATGAACATTCTCAAAACCCTGCTGCTCGGCCTGCTCGCCGGCCTGAGCCTGTCGGCCGCGGCCCAGGACGCGGCCATCCGCAAGAACCTCGCCGAGCGCCTGCCCAACCTGCCGCCCATCGAAGAGGTGAGCAAGACACCCTTCCCCGGCCTGTGGGAGGTGCGCCTGAGCGGCAACCAGCTCGTCTACACCGACGACAACGCCACCTACGTGCTCGGCGGCCCGCTGATCGACACCAAGAACCGCACCAACCTCACCGACGCCCGACTCGACAAGCTCAACGCCGTGGCCTTCAAGGACCTACCCTTCAAGGACTCGTTCAAGCTGGTCAAGGGCAAGGGCACGCGCCAGCTCGCGGTGTTCGAAGACCCCAACTGCGGTTTCTGCAAGCGCCTGCACCAGGAACTCACCAAGGTCGACGACGTCACCCTGCACGTGTTCCTGATCCCCGTGCTCGGCCCGGACTCGGTGGTGAAGTCGCAGCGCATCTGGTGCGCCAAGGACCGCGCCAAGACCTACAGCAGCTGGATGCTCAACCAGCAGCCGCCCGCCGAGGCGAGCTGCGACACCGCGGCCATCGAACGCAACGCCGCGCTGGCCGCCAAACACGGCATCAACGGCACGCCCACGCTGATCTTCGCCAACGACACGCGGGTGCCGGGCTTCATCACCGCCGACCGCATCGAGGCCCAGTTCAAGGAAGCGAAGGCCAAATGAGCCGCCCGCGCGGCAAGGCGGCCGCTTCCGTGCACTTCCGCGTCGAGGTGCTGGACCTGCACGCCCACCTCTTCGGCGTCACGCTCACCGTCACCGAACCCGCGCGCGCCCAGCGCTTCGCGCTGCCGGTGTGGATCCCGGGCAGCTACCTGGTGCGCGAGTTCTCTCAGCACCTGCAAGGCCTGCAGGCCAGCCAGGGCGGCGCGCCCGTGGCCCTGAAGCAGCTCGACAAGCACCGCTGGCAGGCCGCCAACGCGGCCGGCGCACCGCTCGAGCTGCGCTACCAGATCTACGCCTTCGACGCCTCGGTGCGCACCGCCTGGCTCGACGCCACGCGCGGCTTCTTCAACGCCACCAGCACCTGCCTGCGCGTGCTCGGCCACGAAGACCGGCCGCACACCCTGGACATCGCGCGCGGCAACGCACCGGCCGACTGGGCCGTGGCCACCGGCCTGGCGCCGCAACGGGTGGACGAACAAGGCTGGGGCACGCACCACGCGGCCGACTACGACGAGCTCGCCGACTGCCCCGTCACCCTGGGCCGCTTCTTCAGCGCCGAATTCACTGCCGGCGGTGTGCCGCACCGCTTCGTGATGACGGGCGCGGGCGGCTGGGCCGACACCGAGCGCCTGGTCGAAGACACGCGCCGCATCTGCGAAACCCAGATCGCGTTCTGGCATGGCGACGGTGCGCCGCCCTTCGAGCGCTACGTGTTCATGCTGCACGCCAGCGGCGACGGCTACGGCGGGCTCGAACACCGCAACAGCACCGCGCTGATCTGCCAGCGCAGCGACCTGCCCGCGCGCCGCACGGGCGACGCCAAGCCCGCGGCCCTCAAGGCCGGCGATGGCTACACCACGCTGCTGGGCCTGATCAGCCACGAGTACTTCCACACCTGGAACGTGAAGCGGCTGCGCCCGGCCGAGTTCGCGCGCTACGACTACGACCGCGAGAACCACACCGAGCTGCTGTGGTTCTTCGAAGGCTTCACGAGCTACTACGACGACCTGTTCCTGCGCCGCGCCGGCCTGATCGACGACGCCGCCTACCTGCAGCTGGTCACCAAGACCGTGAACCAGGTGCTGCAGACGCCGGGCCGGCAGCTGCAGACCGTGGCCCAGGCCAGCTTCGATGCCTGGACCAAGTACTACCGCGTGGGCGAGAACACGCCCAACGCCACGGTGAGCTACTACACCAAGGGCGCGCTGGTGGCGCTGGCGCTCGATCTCACGCTGCGCCAGGAAGGCCGCGCCACGCTCGACGACGTGATGCGCGCGCTCTGGCAACGCTGCGAGGCCGGCCCCATGCGCGAGACCGATCTGCGCCGCACGCTGCGCCAGCTCGGCGGCCGCGCCTACGACGCCGAGCTCGATGCCTGGGTGCACGGCACCGCCGACCTGCCGCTCGAAGCGCTGCTGCAGGCCCTGGGCGCCAAGGTGCAGCACGACCCGGCGCCGCTGGCCCAGCAGCTGGGCCTGCGCGTGGCCGAAGCCGGCGGCACGCTCACGGTGAAGGCCGTGCTGCGCGGCGGGGCCGGCGAAGCGGCCGGCCTGGCCGCGGGCGATGAATGGCTGGGTGTGGAATTCGCGCCCGCCCGGCGCGGCGGCGCGCCCGAGGCCTGGCGCGTGGGCAAGCTCGACGAGGTACAGGCCCTGCGCGGGCCGCGCACCCAGCTCACCGCGCTGGTGTCGCGCGACCGCCAGCTGCTGCGCCTGCCGCTGCAATGGCCCGCGCCGCAAACCGCCTGGCGCGTCACCGTGGGCGACGCCACCCGCCTGGCGCCCTGGCTGTCGGTCTGACGCTTACCTCGGGCGCTGGTCGAGCACGCGCTTGGCCTTGCCCTGGCTGCGCTCCACGCCGCCTTCGGCCTGCAACTGCACGTCGATGCTGGTGCCCACGAAGGTCTTCACATCGTGCTGCAGCGCGCGCGCCGCGGCCACGGCCTCGGCGGCCTTGGGGTCGAGACCCGGGCGGGTTTCCACGCGCACCGTGAGGCAGTCCATGGGCCCTTCGCGCGTGAGCACACACTGGTAGTGCGCGGTCAGCGCGGGCTGCCGCAGGATCAGCTCCTCGATCTGCGTGGGGAACACGTTCACGCCGCGCACGATCATCATGTCGTCGCTGCGGCCGGTGATCTTTTCCATGCGGCGCATGGTGCGCGCGGTGCCCGGCAGCAGGCGCGTGAGGTCGCGCGTGCGGTAGCGGATGATGGGCAGCGCCTCTTTGGTGAGGCTGGTGAACACCAGCTCGCCCAGTTCGCCATCGGGCAGCACCGCGCCGGTCTCCGGGTCGATGATCTCGGGATAGAAGTGGTCTTCCCAGATCGTCGGGCCGTCCTTGGTTTCCACGCACTCGTTGGCCACGCCCGGGCCCATCACCTCGGACAGGCCGTAGATGTCCACCGCGTCGATGCCCATGCGCTGCTCGATCGCCTGGCGCATGTCGTTGGTCCAGGGCTCGGCGCCGAAGATGCCGATGCGCAGGCTGCTCTCGCGCGGGTCCAGGCCCTGGCGCTCGAACTCGTCGGCGATGGCGAGCATGTAGCTCGGCGTGACCATGATGATGTCGGGCCGGAAGTCTTGGATCAGCTGCACCTGGCGCTCGGTCTGGCCGCCACCGAAGGGCACCACCGTGAGGCCCAGCTTCTCGGCGCCGTAGTGCGCACCCAGGCCGCCCGTGAACAGGCCATAGCCGTAGCTCACGTGCACCAGGTCGCCCGCACGCGCGCCGCTGGCGCGGATGCTGCGCGCCACCACCGTGGCCCAGGTGTCGATGTCGCGCTGCGTGTAGCCCACCACCGTGGGCTTGCCCGTGGTGCCGCTGCTCGCGTGGATGCGCGCGCATTGCGCGCGCGGCACCGCGAACATGCCGAAGGGGTAGTTGTCGCGCAGGTCGGCCTTGGTCGTGAAGGGGAACTTCGCGAGGTCGTCCAGGCTGCGGCAGTCGTCGGGGTGCACGCCCGCGGCGTCGAACTTGGCGCGGTA
Source organism: Hydrogenophaga sp. T2 (assembly GCF_049843535.1). NCBI lineage: Bacteria > Pseudomonadati > Pseudomonadota > Betaproteobacteria > Burkholderiales > Comamonadaceae > Hydrogenophaga > Hydrogenophaga sp. T2. Next base: position 192,288 of record NZ_JBBHZJ010000003.1, read on the forward strand.
GACGGGCGAATTCGCGTAGGCGTGCTGCAGCGTGGCGCGCAGGCGCTTGAGCTGCAGTGCGCGCAGCTCGTCGACGCTGGCCTTTTCGATCGGTTCAAGCGGAAGCTGGCTCATGCCGGGTCCTCTTCGGGAAACACGTTGCCGGGGATCTGCGCGCTCTTGCCGCGGAACAGGGCCACGACCTCGCCGCGCTGGTTGCTGACCTTCATGTCGTACACGCCGTGGCGGCCCGACAGCGTCTGCTCCACGCCCTCGCAGGTGAGCACGTCGCCCACGTGCGTGGGCCGCAGGAATTCGATGCTGCAACCCGCGGCCACCGCATTGCGGTTGTGGCTGTTGCAGGCAAAGGCGAAGGTGGAGTCGGCGAGCGTGAAGATGAAGCCGCCATGGCAGATCTGGTGGCCATTGAGGTGCAGCGGCCTGACCACCATGCGCATCACGGCGCGGCCAGGCTCGCAGGCCAGCAGCTCCATGCCCATGGTGTCCTTGCTCGCGGTGTCGACGGCGAACATGGTCTGGCCGACCTTGGCGGCGCGTTCGGCAGGTGTCATGCTCATGCGCCCTTGAAGCGCGCCGGGCGCTTTTCGCGGAAGGCCATCACGCCCTCGATGTAGTCGTGCGTCTTGCCCAGGGCCGACTGCGCGTCGCGCTCGGCGTCGAGCTGGGCATCGAAGCTGCGCGTGCCGGCCTCGCGCAGCAGGCGGCGCGTGGCCACCAGCGCCTGCGTGGGCATGGCGGCGAGCTTGTCGGCCATGGCAAGCGAAGCGGCCAGGCAGTCGTCGGCCACATCCCACACCATGCCCCACTCCTTGGCCTGCGCGGCGGGCAGCTTGTCGCCCGTCATGGCCAGCGCCATCGCGCGCGCCAGGCCCAGGCGCTCCACCAGCAGCCAGCTGCCGCCGGCGTCGGGGATCAGGCCGATCTTGCTGAAGGCCTGGATGAAGCTCGCGCCGGGCGCGGCGATCGCGATGTCGCAGCACATCACCAGCGAGGCGCCCGCGCCCGCGGCCACGCCGTTCACCGCGGCGAGGGTGGGCATGCGCAGCGCCATGAGGCGCCGCGCCGTGGGGTTGAAGGCCTGCTCGATCACCGGGCCGGGGTCGGCGCGCTTCACCAGGTCGGGGCCGGGCTCGAAATCGAACTCGGCGAGGTCGGCGCCGGCGCAGAAGCCGCGGCCCGCGCCCGTGATCACCAGCGCGCGGATCGCGGCGTTGGCCTCGGCGCGGTCGAGCGCGGCCCACAGGTCGCGGTGCATGGCGCGCGTGAAGCTGTTGAGCGCTTCGGGCCGGTTCAGCGTGAGCAGGGCCACGGCCCCGCGCTCTTCGTACACCACGGTGGTGTCGCTCATCGTCTGGTCTCCTCGGTGGGTGGCTGGGGCGCAATCTACCATTAACCAACCGATCGGTCGGCTAATGAATACCCCTAGCCCGGGGTCGCTATAGTGCCCGGCTGAGCCCACAAACCGCCACAGGAGACCCCATGAGCCAGGCCCCCGAACTGATCACCGTGCGCACCGAAGGCCGCGTCGGCATCGTCACGCTCAACCGACCCAAGCAGCTCAACGCGCTGAACAACCAGCTCATGGACGAGCTCGGCGCCGCGCTCAAGGCCTTCGACGCCGACGCCGGCATCGGCTGCATGATCGTCACCGGCAGCGAAAAGGCCTTCGCCGCGGGCGCCGACATCGGCGCCATGGCCAAGTACACCTTCGCCGACGCCTACAACGGCGACTACATCACCCGCAACTGGGAAACCATCCGCAGCATCCGCAAGCCCGTGATCGCCGCCGTGAGCGGCTTTGCGCTGGGCGGCGGCTGCGAGCTGGCCATGATGTGCGACTTCATCATCGCAGCCGACAACGCCAAGTTCGGCCAGCCCGAGATCAAGCTGGGCATCATCCCCGGCGCCGGCGGCACCCAGCGCCTGCCGCGCGCCGTGGGCAAGTCCAAGGCCATGGACCTGGTGCTCACCGGCCGCATGATGGACGCCACCGAGGCCGAGCGCGCCGGCCTGGTGAGCCGCGTGGTGCCGCTGGACAAGCTCATGGACGAGGCCCTGGGCGCCGCGCTCACCATCTGCGAGTTCTCGCTGCCCAGCGTGATGGCGGCCAAGGAATCGGTGAACCGCTCGTTCGAGGGCGGCCTGTCCGACGGCGTGATGTTCGAGCGCCGCATGTTCCACGCCATGTTCGCCACCGAAGACCAGAAAGAAGGCATGGACGCGTTCGTGAACAAGCGCAAGCCCGTTTTCCAGAACCGCTGATTGATCAGGCCCGCGCGCATGGTCTATAATGCAGGGCTTCGGCGATATAGCTCAGTTGGTTAGAGCGCAGCATTCATAATGCTGATGTCGGTGGTTCAAGTCCACCTATCGCCACCAAACCCCAGAAGGCGGGCCCCGGCAACGGGTCCCGCCTTTTTCATTGCCCGCGCACCGCCGCCCCCTTCTCGCCATGGCCCTCAAGTCCACCATCTTCAAGGCAAGCCTGCAGATCGCCGACATCGACCATGGCTACTACGCCGACCACGCGCTGACGCTGGCCCGCCACCCGAGCGAGACCGACGAGCGCATGATGGCCCGCCTGGTCGCGCTTGCGCTCAACGCGCACGAGCTCACCGACACCTGCGGCGGCGACGGCACCCTGGCCTTCGGCGCCGGCCTGTCCGACCCGAACGACCCCGACCTGCACCTCACCGACTTCACCGGCCGCAAGCGCCTGTGGGTGGAGGTGGGCCAGCCCGAGGACAAGCCGCTGTCCAAGGCCTGCAGCCAGGCCGACGCGGTGCGCGTCTACGCCTACGGCTCGGCCGCCGAGGTCTGGTGGCGCGGCATCGAGAACAAGCTCACGCGGCTCGACAAGCTGCAGGTCTGGCGGCTGCCCACCGAGGGCATCAACGCGCTCGCCGCCCTGGCCGAACGCAGCATGCAGCTGCAGGCCACGGTGCTCGAAGGCGTGCTCACGCTCTCGGGCGAGCGCGGCAGCGTGAGCCTGGAGCCGGTGCGCTGGCGCTGAGCCCCTGCGTGAGACAATCCCGGCCTTGTTCAGCCTCTGGATCTACACCATGAACCGCTGCCTAAGCCCCCTGCTGCTCGCCCTGGCCCTCGTGGGCACGGCGCACGCGCAGAACACCCAGGTGCGCAACTTCCCCAGGGAAGCCTGGCGTGGCGAAATGACCATCAAGCAGCCGCCCATCGTCGAGATGGACGACAAGCTCACGCGCCTGTCGCCCGGCGCGCGGCTGTTCGACGAAGACAACCGCGTGCTGCGCCCCGCGTCGCTGATCGGTCGCCCGCTCACGGTCAACTACCTGGTCGACCGCCGCGGCCAGGTCACGCAGGCCTGGGTGCTCACGGCCGAAGAAAAGAAGCAGAAGCGGCCCAGCTACGGCGTGGAACGCAACTTCGAGTTCGAGTCGCAGCAGACCCCGGCCAACCCGCGCACCGCACCCGCGCGCCCCAACTGATTCCCCCGCCAGACCGCGCGCCCGCGCCGGGCGCGCACCAGGGCGCGCCCGCGCCCGCAGGAGCCATGCCATGACCCAGAAAAAGGTCTACATCAAGACCTTCGGCTGCCAGATGAACGAGTACGACTCGGACAAGATGGCCGACGTGCTCAACGCCGCCGAAGGCTACGAACCCACGAACGACCCCGAGCAGGCCGATCTCATCCTGTTCAACACCTGCTCGGTGCGCGAGAAGGCGCAGGAAAAGGTGTTCTCCGACCTCGGCCGGGTCAAGCACCTGAAGCAAAAGGGCGTGCTGATCGGCGTCGGCGGCTGCGTGGCCAGCCAGGAGGGTGAGGCCATCATCCAGCGGGCGCCCTTCGTCGACGTGGTGTTCGGCCCGCAGACCCTGCACCGGCTGCCCGAGCTGCTCGCACAGCGCAGCCGCCAGGCGCGGCCGCAGGTCGACATCAGCTTTCCCGAGATCGAGAAATTCGACCACCTGCCGCCGGCCAAGGTCGACGGCGCCTCGGCCTTTGTCTCCATCATGGAAGGCTGCTCCAAATACTGCAGCTACTGCGTGGTGCCCTACACGCGCGGCGAAGAGGTCAGCCGACCCTTCGACGACGTGCTGGTGGAGATCGCGGGCCTGGCCGACCAGGGCGTGAAAGAGGTGACGCTGCTGGGCCAGAACGTCAACGCCTACCGCGGCGCCATGGGTGACACCGCCGAGATCGCCGACTTCGCGCTGCTGCTCGAGTACGTGGCCGACATCCCCGGCATCGAGCGCATCCGCTACACCACCAGCCACCCCAACGAGTTCACGCCATGCCTGATCGAGGCCTACGCGAAGATCCCGCAACTCGTGAACCACCTGCACCTGCCGGTGCAGCACGGCTCGGACCGCATCCTCATGGCCATGAAGCGCGGCTACACCGCCATGGAATACAAGAGCACCATCCGCAAGCTGCGCGCGATCCGCCCCGACATCTCGATGAGCAGCGACTTCATCGTGGGCTTCCCCGGCGAGACCGAGGACGATTTCAACAAGATGATGAAGCTCATCGAAGACATCGGCTTCGACAGCAGCTTTTCCTTCATCTTCAGCCCGCGCCCCGGCACGCCCGCGGCCAACCTGGCCGACGACACGCCGCACGAGCTCAAGCTGCAGCGCCTGCAGCACCTGCAGGCCACCATCGAGGCCAACGTGCGCCGCATCAGCGCGAGCCGCGAAGGCACGGTGCAGCGCATCCTGGTCGAAGGCCCGTCGCGCCGCCCGGGCAAGGACGAGCACGGCCAGGCGAAGGCCGAGCTCATGGGCCGCACCGAGTGCAACCGCATCGTCAACTTCGACGGCGGCCCGCAGGGTGCGCGCCTGGTGGGGCAGATGATCGACGTGCGCATCACGCAGGCGCTGCCGCACTCGCTGCGCGGCGAGGTGCTGGTGCGCGAAACCGCCTGAGCCTGCCTCGCGCCGTGCGGCCCTCCTCGCTGTCCTTCCAGCAGTTGCTGCTGGTCGCCTTCCTGCTGATCGGCGCGCTGCTGGGCGCCGCGGCGGTGCGCGCGCTGTTCTCGCTCGAGACCCTGCTCGAACAAAGCCGCGAAGGCACGGCGCAGGCGATCGCCCTGTCCACCGCGGCGCAGTCGCTGTCCGAGCGCAGCCTGACCATGGAGCGCGCGGCGCGCCAGTCGCTGGTGCTGCGCGACAACCAGCTGCGCCAGCGCTTCACCGAGGCCGCGGGCAACGCGCGCGACATCCTGCGGCAGCTGCAGGACAACGAGCTGCCGCCCGAGTTCGCCGACGACTGGAGCCGCACGCTCGACTCGGTGAGCGCGCTGCTCGACGGTCCGGCCGACACCATGCTCGAGCGCGAGCGCGAGGTGGCGCTGGCCTTTCGCGAGATCGACGGCCACAGTGCCGCGATCGCGCAGCAGGTGCAGGCCATCATCGCGGCGCGCAACAGCGCCCTGCAGGCCGGCTTCAAGCGCAGCCAGGACCAGCTCACGCAGATCGTGACCGGCTCCATCCTGCTGGCCGCGGCCATGGCCCTGGGCTTCGGCATCTGGCTGGCCAAGCCCTTCCAGCGCCTGGAGCGCGCCATCGTGGGCCTGGGCGAGAACCGGCTCGACCAGCCGATCGACATCCCCGGCCCCAGGGACGTGCGCCGCGTGGGCCAGCAGCTCGAGTGGCTGCGCCTGCGCCTGACCGAGCTCGACGCCGACAAGGCGCGCTTCCTGCGGCACATCTCGCACGAGCTCAAGACGCCGCTGGCCTCGATGAGCGAAGGCGTGGCGGTGCTGCGCGACGGCGTGGCCGGTCCGCTCAACACCGACCAGGCCGAGGTGGCCCACATCCTGCAACACAACACGCAGGTGCTGCAGTCGCAGATCGAAGCCCTGCTGCGCTTCAACGCCGCGGCCTTCGAGGCGCGGCAGCTCAAGCGCGAGCGCACCGACCTGCGCGCCCTGCTCGAGGAGCAGGTGGAATCGCAGCGCCTGCACTGGCAGTCGCACGGCCTGCAGGTGCGCGTGGAAGGCGATGCGGTGCACGTGCCGGTGGACCGCGAGAAGATGGCCTCGGCGATCGGCAACCTGCTGCTCAACGCCATCCGCTTTTCGCCGCACGGTGGCACCATCCGCCTGGTGCTGCTGAGCCAGCCCGCTCGCGTGAGCATCGACATCGTCGACCAGGGCGCGGGCGTGGCGCCGGCCGATCGCGACCGGATCTTCGAACCCTTCTACCGCGGTGAGCGGCAGCCCGAGGGCGCGGTGCGCGGCACCGGCATCGGGCTGTCCATCGTCCATGAGTACATCGTCGCCCACGGTGGCCGCATCGAGCTGATCGATGCCCCGCAGGGCGCCCACTTCCGCATCGAGTTGCCCCATGCCTCATGACCTCCGACGCGCCCCGCGCAGATCCCCCGGCGCCCGCGCGCTGCGCCTGGGCTGCGCGCTGGCGCTGAGCGCGCTCGCCGGCGCCTGCGCCGTCACGCCGCTGCCACCGGCCCAGGCCCCCGCGGGCCCGGCGCCCGCCGCCACCGCGCCGGCCGGCGCACCCGCGAGCGCGCCCGCGAGCGCGGTCGCACCGGCGTCCGCGCCCGCCGCATCGAGCGCTGCGCCCGGCGCCGCACAGCCCCCGGCGCCGGCCGCCGCACCGGCCCTGGCCGAACCCGCCGCCCCCGCACCCACACTGGCGCCCTCGCTCGTGATGCCCGCGCCCAACGGCCTGAACGCCAACGAGGCCACCGCCGCGCTGCTGCGCTACGCCGACCGTGTGCGCGCCCTCACGCCCGCCGAGCTCGCGCTCGAGATCGCTGCGCTCGGCGATCCCGGCAACCAGCCCGCGCGCCAACTGCAGCTCGCGCTCGCGCTCGCCAGCACCAGCCAGGCGGTGGACACGGCGCGCGCGCTCGGGCTGGCACAGCGCGCCGCCAACAGCAACGCAGCCGACGCCACCCCCTACCGGCCGATCGCGCGCCTGATCGCGCACCGCCTGCTCGAGCAGCGCAAGCTCGAGGAAAACATCGATCGCCAGGCGCAGCAGCTGCGCGAGCAGCAACGGCGCATCGACCTGCTCAACGAACGCCTCGAGGCGATGCGCGCGATCGAGCGCAGCCTCAACAACCGCACACCGGCCACCGCCCCGCGGCCGCCCTCGCCATGAAGGCCGCCATGAGCACCCCCATTGCACCCCGCGCCCGCCTGCTCGTGGTCGACGACGACGCCGACATGCTGCGCCTGCTCTCCATGCGCCTGGGCGCGGCCGGCTACCACGTGACCGCCGTGGGCTCGGCCGAGGCCGCGCTGGCGCAGCTCGCGATCGAGCGCCCGCAGCTCGTGCTGTCCGACGTGCGCCTGCCCGGCCGCGACGGCCTGGCCCTGTTCGACGAGGTGCGCGCGCGCCACCCCTCGCTGCCCGTGATCCTGCTCACCGCGCACGGCACCATTCCCGACGCGGTCGAGGCCACCTCGCGCGGTGTCTTCACCTACCTGACCAAGCCCTACGACGCCAAAGAGCTGCTCGAGAAGATCGCGCAGGCGCTGGCGCTCACCGCCCCCAGCCTGCCGACGAAGCACGCCGACGAGACCTGGCGCAGCGACATCGTGAGCCGCTCCAACCGCATGGCCGACCTGCTCGCCGAGGCGCGCATGGTGGCGCAGAGCGACGCCAGCGTGCTGCTGCGCGGCGACTCGGGCACCGGCAAGGAAATGCTGGCGCGCGCCATCCACAAGGCCAGCGCGCGCGCGGGCAAGCCCTTCGTGGCCGTGAACTGCGGCGCCATCCCGGAGGCGCTGCTCGAATCCGAGCTGTTCGGTCACGTCAAGGGCGCCTTCACCGACGCGGTTGCCAACCACAAGGGCCTGTTCCAGGCCGCCGACGGCGGCACGCTGCTGCTCGACGAGATCGGCGACATGCCGCCCGCGCTGCAGGTCAAGCTGCTGCGCGTGCTGCAGGAGCGCGCGGTGCGCCCGCTGGGCTCGAGCCAGTCGGTGCCGGTCGACGTGCGCATCATCTCGGCCACCCACCGCGACCTCGAGGCCGCGATGGCCGAAGGCCAGTTCCGCGAAGACCTCTACTACCGCCTCAACGTGGTCACGCTCACGCTGCCCACGCTGGCCGAGCGGCGCGAAGACATCCCCCTGCTGGCCAACCACTTCCTGGCCAAGCTCTCGGCCAAGTACGGCAAGCGCAGCTCGGGCTTCGCGCCCGAGGCGCTCAAGGCGCTCACCATGGCCACCTGGCCCGGCAACGTGCGCCAGCTCTACAACGTGGTCGAACAGGTGTGCGCGCTCACCACCACGCCCCTGGTGCCACTGGCGCTGGTGCAGCGCGCGCTGCGCACGCCCTCGGTCGAGGTGCTCAGCTTCGCCGAGGCCCGCCACCGCTTCGAACGCGAGTACCTGGTGGACCTGCTCAAGATGACCGACGGCGTGGTGGCCGACGCCGCGCGGCTGGCGCAGCGCAACCGCACCGAGTTCTATCGCCTGCTGCAAAAGCATGCGCTCACGCCGGGCCTGTTCAAGAGCGATGGCGCGGGCCTGCCCGAGGCGCCCGACGAGGGCCCTGTCGCCGATTCGTGACACGCCCAAGCCTTTGGTTTACAAGGGCTTTTTTTCGAACGACGGGCACCGCGTCGCCCATTGGCGACAAAAAACCCGGGTTTACCCTGATCGTCGGGGGCCCGGGTCGGGGGTGCGCCCGTCAGTTTCGTGCAAGCCTTTGATCTGAAACGACTTTTCAGAGCTGGCACAGGGTTTGCCCTAGACAGGGCATGCCAAGGAGTTTCCTCAGCTTCCCCACCCTTCGCCAACGCCTGACCAGCGCCCTGTTTGCCGCGCCCCTGCTCGCCTTCGCCCCGGCACACGCCTTCGACTGGGACCAGCTCACCCACCTCGCCCAGGTGCGCGCCAGCGAGCCCTGGCGTGAAAGCGGCGACAAGCTGCCCGAGCCCCTCGCCAGCATCACCTACGACCAGCTGCGCGACATCCGCTTCCGCCCCGAGCGCTCCACCTGGCGCGACCTCAAGCTGCCCTTCGAAGCCCAGTACTTCCACCTCGGCCTGTACCAGACGCAGCCGGTGCGCATCCACGAGCTGATGCCCGACGGCAGCGTGCGCCACCTGCCCTACCGCACCGACGACTTCCACTTCGGTGGCAACCGCTTCGACACCACCGCCTGGGGCGACCTCGGCCACGCGGGCTTTCGCCTGCACTACCCGCTCAACAACGTCGCCTACAAGGACGAGCTCGTGGTCTTCCTGGGCGCGAGCTACTTCCGCGCGCTCGGCGCACAGCAGCAGTACGGGCTGTCGGCGCGCGGGCTCGCGGTCGACACCGCGGGCGGCAACGGCGAAGAATTCCCGCGCTTTTCCGAGTTCTGGATCCAGCGCCCCGCAGCCGACGCCAAGGCGCTCACGGTCTTCGCGCTGCTCGAGTCGCCGCGCGTGACCGGTGCCTACCGCTTCGACATCCGCCCCGGCTTCAACACCACCCTGGGCGTGCGCGCCCGGCTGTTCGCGCGCGATGGCGCCGCCCCCATCAAGACCCTGGGCGTGGCCCCGCTCACGAGCATGTTCCTGTCGGGCGAGAACCAGCCCATGGCGAGCGACTTCCGCCCCGAGGTGCACGACTCCGACGGCCTGATGCTGGCCACCGGCGAGGGCGAATGGCTGTGGCGGCCGCTGCAGCGCCCAGCCACGCCGCAGGTGAGCTCGTTCACCACCACCGACCCCCGCGGCTTTGGCCTCATGCAGCGCGACCGCCGCTTCTCGAGCTACGAAGACGTGGAGGCGCGCTACGAGCGCCGCCCCAGCGCCTGGATCACGCCGCGCGGCGCCTGGGGCGCGGGCCGTGTCGAGCTGGTGCAGCTGCCCACGCCCGACGAGACGCACGACAACATCGTGGCCTACTGGGTGCCCGCGCAGCCCCTGGTGGCGGGCCAGCCGCTCGAATTCGCCTACGACATCGCCTGGCAGGGCGACGAGCAGCAGCGCCCGCCCTCGAGCTGGGTGACACAGAGCCGCCGCGGCCATGGCTACACCCGGCTCAGCGCCCAGGAACAGGCCGCTCAGCCGCAGTACGTGCTCGATTTCGCCGGCCCCGCGATCGACGCCCTGCCCCCCAACGCCGACGTGCGTGCTGTGGTCAGCGCCAACGCCAACGGCCGCGTCATCCAGGCCATCGCCTACCCGAACCCGGCCACGCGCAGCTGGCGCGTGAGCCTGCGCGTCACGCGCATCGACCCCACGCAGCCCGTCGAGCTGCGCGCCTTCCTGCAACACCAGCAACACACCGTGAGCGAAACATGGACGCACCTGCTTCTGCCCGAATGAACCTGCGCAGCACCCTGCGCGAGGAGCGCCACCCGAACGCGGTGACGGCCCCGCCGATCCACCGCGGCTCCATGGTGCCGCGTCCCTGGCGCGGCTTCTGGAACAGCGTGGGCACCGCGCTGCTGAGCACCGCGAGCGACCTGCTGCCGCCTTACGGCCAGCGCGCTGCGCGCGCGCCGCAGCCGCGCGAGCCCTGGCAGGGTGCGGCGAACCGCCGCCGCGCGGTGTTTGCCGCACTCACGCTGGCCTGGACGGTGATGGCCGCGATGATGTTCTCGCACCTGCAACCCGAAGAGGGCAACCCCTGGCTGCAGGCTGGGCAGCTGGTGCTGTTCGTGACGCTGTCGGCCTGGGTGCTGACCGGTTTCGTCACCGCGCTCATGGGTTTCTGGGTCTCGCTGTTCGGTGACAAGCACACGCTGCGCGCGGCCGACGTGCGCGGCCACGCCATGAACCCCGAGGCGCGCACCGCCATCATCATGCCGATCTGCAACGAAGACGTGGCCACCGTCTTCGCCGGCCTGCGCGCCACCTGCGACTCGCTCGCCGCCACCGGCGAGGCCCGCGTGTTCGACGTCTTCGTGCTGTCCGACAGTTTCGACCCGGCGATCCAGCGCGCCGAGCGCGCCGCCTGGGAAAACCTGCGCACCGAACTCGCCACCCAGAGCGGCCGTGCCTCGGTCGAGGTGTACTACCGCCTGCGCACGCGCCGCACCCACCGCAAGGCCGGCAACGTGGCCGACTTCTGCCGCCGCTGGGGCAAGGACTACCGCTACATGATCGTGCTCGACGCCGACAGCGTCATGAGCGGCAACTGCCTGGTCGACATGGTCAAGCTCATGGAAGCGAATCCGCGCGCCGGCATCATCCAGACCGCCACCCAGGCCGTGGGCCACGCCACGCTGCACGCGCGCGCGCAGCAGTTCGCCTCGCGCGTCACGGGCCGCCTGTTCACGCTGGGCATGCAGTTCTGGCAGCTCGGCGAATCGCACTACTGGGGCCACAACGCCATCATCCGCGTCGAGCCCTTCATGCAGCACTGCGCGCTCGCGCCCATCCCGGGCAAAGGCGGCATGTCGGGCGGCATCCTGTCGCACGACTTCGTCGAAGCCGCGCTGATGCGCCGTGCCGGCTACCACGTGTGGCTGGTGTCCGACCTGCAGGGCAGCTACGAACAACAGCCGCCCGACCTGCTGAGCGAGCTGCAGCGCGACCGCCGCTGGTGCCAGGGCAACCTGCAGAACGCCCGCCTGATGGCCGAGCCCGGCATCCACCGCGTGCACCGCAGCATGTTCGCCATCGGCGCCATGTCCTACCTGTCGGCGCCGCTGTGGCTGGCCTTCCTGGCCTTCGGCACCGCGCTCTGGGTGACCGACCAGACCGTGGTGCCGAGCTGGGACGCCGTGCCCATGGAGCTGCGTGGCCTGTGGATGTGGACGCTGTGCCTGCTGTTCATGCCGCGTGTGCTCGGCCTGGTGGCCGTGTTCCTCAAGCGCGAACAGCGCCAGTTCGGCGGTGGTCGCACCCTGGTGATGAGCGCCGTGATCGAAACCGGCCTGGCGCTGCTGCAGGCGCCCATCCGCATGCTCGCGCACTCGCTGTTCGTGCTGGTGGCGCTCACCGGCATCAAGCTCGAATGGAAGTCGCCCCCGCGCGAAGCCAATGGCATCGGCTGGATCGACGCCGCCCAGCGCCTGGCCCCCATGAGCGTGGTGATCGGCCTGATGGGCGTGGGCGTGGCCCTGCTCAACGCCGACGCCCTGCTCTGGCTGGCCCCGGTGGCGCTGCCGCTGCTGCTGGCCATTCCGCTCACCGTGGCCACCAGCCATGTCGACCTGGGCGCCTGGATGCGCTCGCGCGGCGTGCTGCTGATCCCCGAGGAGTCGTGGTCGCCCGCGGTGCTGCGCAGCGCCTGGCGCCACGCGAGCCGCCTGGCGCTCAAGGCCGCCTGAGACCGGCAGGTCGCCGCTTCACTCCCCGTCGGGCGTGCGCAGGTAGCGCGCGTCCGACCACGTGGCCAGCCACTGCGGCACGAAGGCCACGAACACCGCGACCAGCAGGCCGGTGAGAAACGCATCGCCCCAGGCCATCAACCAGGCCGCGACCAGCGCCTGGTCCGCCGCCACCGGATGGGCCCATTGCATGAGCGCGCCGGCCGCGAAGCCGGCCAGCGCGGTGCCGATGAAGCCGCGGCCGAGCGTGTAGACAAAGGGGTTGGGCGGCAGCCAGCGCCGCAGCGCGGCCCCGATGCCCAGCGCCAGCGTGGCCGGCACCACACCCAGCCACCAGAGGCGGCCCACCGCGTCCAGCGCACCACCCGACCCGAGCAGCCAGACCAGCGCGGCCACCGCGGCCAGCACCGGCACCGCGAGCGGCCAACCCAGCATCAGCACCAGCAGGCTCGCGCCCGAGAGCTGGATGCGCAGCCCCGCCGGCATGAGCTGCGGCGTGAGCCACAGCAGCGGCAACAGCACCAGCGCGCCGAGCACGGGCGTGAGCAGTGGCCCGCGCAGCAGCCGCCAGGGGCGCAGCGCAAGCGCGAGCATCAGGGCCAGCGCGGTGCCGGCGGTTTCGATCAGGGGCCACATGCGCCGCAGTATGCGAGCGAGCGGGCCGGGCGGGTTTGACGCGGGTCAGCCCATGCCAGGCAGCTTGGGCAGGCCCTTCATGCCGCCCATGCGCTTCATCATCTTCATGAGGCCGCCGCCCTTCATTTTCTTCATCATGTCGCGCATCTGCTCGAACTCCTTGAGCAGGCGGTTGACCTCCTGCACGTGCACGCCGGCGCCGGCGGCGATGCGGCGCTTGCGCGTGGCCTTGATGAGATCGGGCTTGCGGCGCTCGGTGGGCGTCATGCTGCAGATGATGCCCTCTTTGCGCTTGATGTCTTTCTCGGCGCGCGAGAGGTCGGCCTCACCCGCCTTGGCCGCGAGCTGCGCGGGCAGCTTGTCGATCAGGTTCGACAGCCCGCCCATCTGCTTCATCTGGCGCAGCTGCTCCAGGAAATCCTCGAGGTCGAAGCCCTCGCCGCTCTTGACCTTGGCCGCGAGCTTCTGGGCCGCGGCCATGTCCACGCCGGCGGTGACCTGCTCGACCAGGGCCACGATGTCGCCCATGCCGAGCACGCGCTGCGCGTGGCGGTCGGCGTCGAACACCTCGAGACCGTCGATCTTCTCGGACACGCCCGCGAACTTGATCGGTACGCCCGTGACCGAGCGCACCGACAGCGCCGCACCGCCTCGCGCGTCGCCGTCGAGCTTGGTGAGCACGATGCCGGTGAGCGGCAGCGCCTCCTTGAAGGCCTTGGCGGTGTTGACCGCGTCCTGGCCCTGCATGGCGTCGACCACGAACAGCGTCTCCACCGGCTTGAGCACGGCGTGCAGTTCCTGGATCTCGCGCATCAGCGCCTCGTCGATCGCGAGCCGGCCCGCGGTGTCGACCAGCAGCACCTCGAAGTGGTGGCGGCGCGCGTGGTCGAGCGCGGCGCGCGCGATGTCGGCGGGCTTCTGGTCGGGCGTGCTGGGGAACCACTCGGCGCCGGCCTGGGCCGTCACGGTCTTGAGCTGTTCGATGGCCGCGGGGCGGTAGACGTCGCCCGACACCGTGAGCACTTTCTTCTTGCGCTTCTCGATCAGGTGGCGCGCGAGCTTGGCGGTGGTGGTGGTCTTGCCCGCGCCCTGCAGGCCGGCCATCAGGATCACCGCGGGCGGCTGGGCCGCGAGGTTGAGGTCGGCCACGCCCTCGCCCATGGTGGCGGCGAGTTCGCGGTTGACGATGCCGACCAGCGCCTGGCCCGGCGTGAGCGAACCCACCACATCGGCGCCCAGGGCCTTGTCCTTCACGCGCGCGATGAAGTCGCGCACCACGGGCAGCGCCACGTCGGCCTCGAGCAGCGCCATGCGCACCTCGCGCAGCATGTCGCTGACGTTGCTTTCGGTGATGCGCGCCTGCCCGCGCATCTCCTTGACGATGCGTGACAGGCGTTCGGACAGGGCGGAGGCCATGGGCAGAGCTCGGTGTGAGGGGATGGAGGGCGGCCGCGGCAGCGGCCTCGGGCCGGGGCGCAGGCGGCCGGGCATTCGCGGCCGGAGGCACCGTTAAGATGTGCGGGTGATTTTAGTGCCCCGCCCCAGCCCACGGTCATGAACCTGCTGCCCCAACTGGCGCTGAACCTGCCGGCGGCGGTGCTGTCGGCCGTCGCCGCGCTGGCCTATGCGCTGGCGCCCTGGGCCTATCCCCGCATGGGCGCCCTGCAGGCCCGTGCGGTGCTGGGCATCACCTGGGGTCTGCACCTGCTGGCGCTGCTCACCGGGCTCATGAGCGACCCGGTGCGTTTCGGCTTTGCGCCCGCGCTGTCGGTCACGGCCTGGCTGGTGCTCACCGTCTACCTGGTCGAAACCCGCTTCTACCCGCAACTGCGTGCGCGCTGGACCCTGTCGGCGCTGGGCGCGGCCGTGATGTTGCTGGCGCTGCTCTTTCCGGGCGCCCACCACCCGGCGCTGCCCTCCGTCTGGATGCCGCTGCACTGGGCGCTGGGCATCGCCTCCTACGGGCTGATCGCGGCCGCGGTGGTGCACGCGCTGCTGATGCAGCGCGCCGAACGGGCCATGCGCAGCGGCCAGGCGAACGAAGCGGCCATGCCGCTGCTCACGCTCGAACGCCTGACCTTCCGCTTTGTGGCCGCCGGCTTCGTGCTGCTGAGCCTCACGTTGGCCGCGGGCTGGTACTTCTCGGAACTGGTCAACCAGCGCATGGTGTGGAACCACAAGGCCGTGTTCTCGGTGCTGGCCTGGCTCACCATGGGCGTGCTGCTTTGGGGCCGCTGGCGCCTGGGCTGGCGCGGGCGCATGGCGGTGCGCATGCTCTACCTCGGTGCGGGCTTTCTGCTGCTCGGCTACGTGGGGTCGCGCTTCGTGCTCGAGGTGCTGCTGCAGCGCACCGTGTAGACCCCCTGGATACAGCCCGCATGAAATACCTGCTCGTGATCGCCGTGGTGATGGTCGCCTTCTGGATCTGGCGCAACAACCGGCGCGCCGAGGCGGCCGAACGCGCCGCACAGCGCCCCGCCCCCCGCCCGGCCGGCCAGCCGGTGACCATGGTGGCCTGCCGCGTCTGCGGCACCCACCTGCCGCAGACCGAAGCCGTGACCGGACGCCAGGGCAGCTATTGCAGCGCCGAACACCGCCAACGGCTCGAAGGCCCCGCCGGCTGATCGCACCATGCCTTCCGACGACAGCTCCCAGTTCGCCACCTCCTGGTATTCGGCTTTCGAAAGCCCGGTCAACCGCTCGCGCGAGCAACGCCACCAGGCCTTCGTGCGCCTGTGGCGCGCCTTCATGCGTGCGCGCATGGTGGTGGCGCTGGTGATCCTGGGCCTGCAGGTGTTCCTGCTGCTGGGCGGCGGCAACGGCTCGATCGGGCTCACCACGCTGGCCTCGCTGCACCTGCTGGCCTGCGTGCTGGTCATGCTGTTCTGGCGGCCGGCCGAACACGGCCGCGCGCCCAGCCTGCAATGGCTGTTCACCATCGGCGTCGACGTGGCGGTGTTCGCCGCGCTGCAGTACTTCGACACCAGCACCATCAGCTTCACGCCGCTGTTCGCGCTGCCGGTGTTGCTCGGTGCCATCCTGGGCCCCTTGCTCATGGGCCTGGGCACGGCCGCCGCGGTCACGCTGCTGATGCTGGCCGAGGCCTGGATCGCGCCCGGGCATGGCACGGCCGACGCCACGCGCCTGCTGCAGGCCGGCCTCACCGGCACCGGCTTCTTCGTGGTTGCGGTGCTGGCCCACCAGCTCGCGCTGCGGCTGGCCCGCGAAGAGGCGGTGTCGGCCAGCAACCAGGCCGCCGCGCGCGCCCAGGCCGCGGTCAATGAGGTGATCATCGAAACGCTGGGCGTGGGTGTGCTGGTGATCGATCCGCACGGCGTGGTGCGCAACGCCAACCCGGCCGCGCGCGCCATGCTCATGGGCGAAAGCTTCCCGGCCGGTGCCAAGCTGCTGCTGTCGGCGCGACCGAGCTGGGCCCACCTGGCGGCGCTGGTGCAGGAGAGCTTCGCGATCGACGCCGCACTCGAAACCGAAACCACCATCGACCACGCCGACCGGCCCAACCAGCGCCTGCACGCGCGCACCCAGCTCACGCCCGTGATGGGCGAGCGCGGCGCGCTGTGCGTGCTGTTCCTCGAAGACCTGCGCGAGGTCGAGGCGCGGGTGCGCACCGAAAAGCTCGCGTCCATGGGCCGCATGTCGGCCGCGGTGGCGCACGAGATCCGCAACCCGCTGTCGGCGATCACGCAGGCCAACGCGCTGCTCGACGAAGAGGTGAAGACGCCCGAGCACAAACGGCTCACGCGCATGATCGACCAGAACGCGCAACGCCTCTCGCGCATCGTCGACGACATCCTCAACGTGGCGCGGCCCCAGCCGAACCGGGCCGACGGCCTGACCAGCCCGGTGCCGCTCGACAGCGTGATGCGCCAGGTAACCGGTGAATGGTCGCGCCAGAACCAGGTCGCGCAGGCGCTGGGCGTGCACCTGCACGCGGGCCAGGGGCAGGTGGCCTTCGACCCCGAGCACCTGCGCCGCCTGCTTGTGAACCTGCTCGACAACGCGCTGCGCCACGCCAGCGGCAAGCCCGCCTCGATCCGCGTGATCACCCAACCCAGTGGCGGCCACCTGCGCATCTCGGTCTGGAGCGACGGCGGCCCGCTCGAGGCCACCGTGCACAAGCACCTGTTCGAGCCCTTCTTCTCGTCCGAAAGCCGTTCCAGCGGCCTGGGCCTCTACATCTGCCGTGAGCTCTGCGAGCGCTACGGCGCCGAAATCGCCTACCAGCGCTCGCGCCTGGACCAGCGCGAGGGCAACGAGTTCTTCGTCCTGATCCCCGCGGTGCGCGGCGGCAGCGCGGCGCCCGCGCGCGACGCCGGCCACCAGCAGAGCCTGCCCTACCCGGCCGAGCCCGGTGATCTCGAACGCACCATCGTCGACCCCCTGCGCTCGGGACGCCCGCCGCTGGCCGCGTCCTGAGCCCGAGCGCCGCCCGCATGCCTTCGCCCACGCCGAGCGCCTCCATCCTGGTCGTCGACGACGAGCCGGACCTGCGCACGCTGTACGAACTCACGCTGCTGCGCGAGGGCCATGCCGTGACCACCGCGGCCGACCTGCAACAGGCGCGCGAGCAGCTCGCCAGCCGCCGCTTCGACGTGCTGATCTCCGACATGCAGCTGCCCGACGGCCTGGGCCTGTCGCTGCTGCGCGAAGTCGCCGAGCGCCAGCGCAGCGAAAAGTGCATCGTCATCACCGCGCACGGCTCGGCCGAGAACGCCGTTGAATCGCTCAAGGCCGGCGCCTTCGACTACCTCACCAAACCGGTCGATCTGCGCCAGCTGCGCAGCGCCGTGAGCGCCGCGCTGCTGAGCCAGCGCGCGCCGGCCGCGGCGCCCAACGAACCCCAGCGCGTCGCGCCACCGCCGCCGTCGGGTGTGCGCGCGCTCGAACGCATCGTGGGCCGCTCGCCCAGCATCGTGCAGATCAAGGGCCGCATCGAGAAGGTCGCCACCAGCATGGCGCCGGTGCTCATCCTGGGCGAATCGGGCACCGGCAAGGAGCTGGTGGCGCGCGCGGTGCACGAATGCAGCCACCGCGCGCACGGCCCGTTCATCGCGGTCAACTGCGGCGCCATTCCCGAGAACCTCATCGAGGCCGAGTTCTTCGGCGCGCGCAAAGGCGCCTACACCGGTGCCAGCGCCGACCGCGAAGGCTACTTCCAGGCCGCGAACGGCGGCACCCTCTTCCTCGACGAGATCGGCGACCTGCCGCTGGCCATGCAGGCCAAGCTGCTGCGCGTGATCCAGGAGCGCCGCGTGCGCGCCCTGGGCGCGGTGCAGGAAGAAGCGGTCGACGTGCGCCTGGTCAGCGCCACGCACCGCGACCTGCCCGCCCTGGTGCAGGCGGGCCAGTTCCGGCAAGACCTCTACTACCGCCTCAACGTCATCGGCCTGCGCACCCCCGCGCTGCGCGACCGGCCCGAGGACCTGCCCGAGCTCGCGCACGCGCTGCTCGTGCGCCTGTGCCACGACGCGGGTCAGGCCGTGCCCGACCTGTCGCCCGCGGCCCTGCAATGGCTGCAGTCGCGCGAGCTGCCGGGCAACGTGCGCGAACTCGAAAACCTGCTGCAGCGCGCGCTCGCGCTGTCCAGCGGCGCGGTGCTGCACCCGGCCGATTTCGGCGAGGCCGGCGACACCATCCCCGACACCCTGGTCGATCCCTTGCCTGCCGCCGTGGACGCGTTCGCGCGGCCCTCCGCGGCGAGCGATGCGCGCGATGCGGCGCTGCCCGACGACCTGCAACGCTACCTCGACGAGCAGGAGCGCCGCGTGCTGCTGCAGGCGCTGCAGGCCTGCGGCTTCAACCGCACCGCGGCCGCGGCCCGGCTCGGGCTGAACCTGCGGCAGATGCGCTACCGCATCCAGCGCCTGGGCATCGTGCTGCCCGGCGCCGCCGGCGGCGCCGACACCGAAGCCGGCGATGTCTGAGGCCTGGCAGCGGGGCTGGTGGGCCGGTGCCCAAGCCCTGGGCTCGCCCAACTTCGGTGCGCGGCCAGCGCACACCGCCATCGACCTCGTGGTGGTGCACTCCATCAGCCTGCCGCCCGGCGAGTTCGGCGGCGACGCGGTGGAGCGGCTGTTCACGAACCGCCTCGACTGGGACGCCGACCCCTACTTCCAGACCATCCGCGGCATCGAGGTCTCGGCGCACTTCTTCGTGCGCCGCGACGGCCGCGTGCAGCAGTTCGTGTCCACGCTCGACCGCGCGTGGCACGCGGGCCGCTCGGCCTGGCGGGGCCGCGAGAACTGCAACGACTTTTCCATTGGCATCGAACTCGAAGGCCTGGAAGGTGGCACCTTCGAAGACGCGCAGTACACGGCACTGGCCCGCGTGTGCCGCGCCTTGGCCGCGCACCACCCGCTGACACAGGTCGTGGGCCACGAACACATCGCGCCCGGCCGCAAGCAAGACCCCGGCGCGGGCTTCGATTGGTGCCGTTTGCGCCACACGCTCGGCTGGTCGGCCACGTGTTTTCCCGAGGTCGAAAAAAAATTCATCGGCAGCGCCCCGGCGATGCCTTCGAACAGCGCCTGAACGCCGAATGCAGGCGCCATGCGGGCCGCCACGGCAAATCGCCCTGCAAGGCGCGTCGCCACTGCATTCACGCGCGGATCCGCACGCGGGAACTGAGGCCCTGGCGGGTGTGGGGAATGGCCTTCGGCGATACCATGCAGGGGTAGCTCAAGCACACGCGTAAAACGCTAGCGGTAGTGCCTTGAAGCCCCCCTACACACCAGATATAGTGTGCCCCCAGCGATGCTCGTGGGCGCGCACGAAGGCCCGGCCCGCCGACCGCAACGGGCATGCAGCGGGCATCGACACCAGCCACCCAATAAAGAAACCCGACCGGACCGCAAGAGGAACCATGCTGACCGCCACCACCCCCCAGACCCCACCGCAATCGACTGCCCGGCCGGCCAGCGGCATGCCCAGCGGCGGCAGCACCGGCAGCGCTTCGCTCTACGCGCAGTACCAGATCATCCGCCGCAACGGCGCGGTGGTGCCCTTCGAACCCAGCAAGATCGCCGTGGCCATGATGAAGGCCTTCCTGGCGGTGCACGGCACCCAGGGCGCGGCCTCGGCCAGCGTGCGCGAAACCGTGGACGAGCTGACCCAGAACGTGGTGCGCGCCCTGCTGCGCTCGCGCCCGGGCGGCGGCACCTTTCACATCGAAGACGTGCAGGACCAGGCCGAGCTCGGCCTGATGCGCAGC
Source organism: Hydrogenophaga sp. T2 (assembly GCF_049843535.1). NCBI lineage: Bacteria > Pseudomonadati > Pseudomonadota > Betaproteobacteria > Burkholderiales > Comamonadaceae > Hydrogenophaga > Hydrogenophaga sp. T2. The sequence goes on from NZ_JBBHZJ010000003.1 coordinate 212,383, forward strand.
GGCCACCATGAAGTGGCGCGTGCCTACGTGCTCTACCGCGAACGCCGCGCCGCCGAGCGCGCCAGCCAGGCCGCCGCCGCGCGCGCCAACGAGCCGGTGCTGCACGTGATCGACAACGGCCAGCGCGTGCCGCTCGACGTCGATGCCCTCACCCGCCTGCTCACCGACGCCTGCGCCGGCCTGGGCGCCGACGTGAAGGCCGAGCCCATCGTGGCCGAAACCAAGCGCAACCTGTACGACGGCGTGCCGATGGAAGAGGTCTACAAGGCCGCCATCCTCGCCGCGCGCACGCTGATCGAAAAAGACCCCGACTACACCTACGCCACGGCGCGCCTGCTGCTGCACACCATCGTCAAGGAGATCCTGGGCGAAGAAGTGCCGCGCGAGCAGATGGGCCAGCGCTACGCCGATTACTTCCCCGGCTTCATCAAGAAGGGCGTGGACAACGAGCTGCTCAACCCCGACCTGCTGCAGTTCGACCTGGCCCGCCTGGGCGCCGCGCTCAAGCCCGAGCGCGACCTGCAGTTCGACTACCTCGGCCTGCAGACTCTCTACGACCGCTACTTCCTGCACGTGCGCAAGTCGCGCATCGAACTGCCGCAGGCCTTCTTCATGCGCGTGGCCATGGGCCTGTCGCTCAACGAAATCGACCGCGAAGCGCGCGCCATCGAGTTCTACGAGATCCTCTCCACCTTCGACTTCATGAGCAGCACGCCCACGCTGTTCAACAGCGGCACGCTGCGCTCGCAGCTCTCGAGCTGCTACCTCACCACGGTGCCCGACGACCTCGACGGCATCTACGAGTCGATCAAGGAAAACGCCCTGCTGTCGAAGTTCGCGGGCGGCCTGGGCAACGACTGGACCCGCGTGCGCGCGCTCGGCAGCCACATCAAGGGCACCAACGGCGAGTCGCAGGGCGTGGTGCCCTTCCTGAAGGTGGTCAACGACACGGCCGTGGCCGTGAACCAGGGCGGCAAGCGCAAGGGCGCGGTCTGCACCTACCTCGAGACCTGGCACCTCGACATCGAGGAATTCCTCGAGCTGCGCAAGAACACCGGCGACGACCGCCGCCGCACGCACGACATGAACACCGCGAACTGGATTCCGGACCTGTTCATGAAGCGCGTGCTGGAAAAAGGCGAGTGGAGCCTGTTCTCGCCCTCCAACACCCCCGACCTGCACGACAAGTTCGGCACCGACTTCGAAAAGGCCTACGTGGCCTACGAAGAAAAGGCCGCGCGCGGCGAAATCAAGCCCTACAAGAAGGTGCCCGCCACCGACCTGTGGCGCAAGATGCTCTCGATGCTGTTCGAGACCGGCCACCCCTGGATCACCTTCAAGGACGCCTGCAACGTGCGCTCGCCCCAGCAGCACGCCGGCGTGGTGCACAGCTCCAACCTCTGCACCGAGATCACGCTCAACACCAGCGACAGCGAAACCGCGGTCTGCAACCTCGGCTCGGTCAACCTGCTGCGCCACCTCAAAGACGGTGAAAACGGCAAGGTGCTCGACCACGACAAGCTCAAGCGCACCATCGCCACCGCGATGCGCATGCTCGACAACGTGATCGACATCAACTACTACGCGGTCAAGAAGGCGCGCGACTCCAACCTGCGCCACCGCCCCGTGGGCCTGGGCATCATGGGCTTCCAGGACGCGCTGTACGAGCTGCGCCTGCCCTACGCCTCCAACGAAGCGGTCGAGTTCGCCGACCGCTCGATGGAAGCCGTCTGCTACTACGCCTACTGGGCCTCGACCGAACTCGCCAAGGAGCGCGGCCGCTACAGCAGCTTCAAAGGCTCGCTGTGGGACAAGGGCATCCTGCCGCCCGACACGCTCGACCTGCTGGCGCGCGAGCGCGGCGGCTACGTCGACGTCGACCGCTCCACCAGCCTCGACTGGGAGGCGCTGCGCCGCAAGATCGCGCAGGACGGCATGCGCAACTCCAACTGCGTGGCCATCGCGCCGACCGCGACCATCTCCAACATCATCGGTGTGGACGCCTCGATCGAGCCCTGCTTCGGCAACCTTTCGGTCAAGTCGAACCTGTCGGGCGAGTTCACCGTCATCAACAGCTACCTCGTCAAAGACCTCAAGCGCCTGGGCCTGTGGGACGACGTGATGGTGATGGACCTCAAGCACTTCGACGGTTCGCTGCGCCCCATCGACCGCGTGCCGCAGGACGTGAAGGCGCTCTACGCCACCGCGTTCGAGGTCGAGCCGGTGTGGCTGGTGGAGGCCGCCGCCCGCCGCCAGAAATGGATCGACCAGGCACAGAGCCTGAACATCTACATGGCCGGCGCCTCGGGCAAGAAGCTCGACGAGACCTACAAGCTCGCCTGGCTGCGCGGCCTCAAGACCACCTATTACCTGCGCACCACTTCGGCCACGCAGGTCGAGAAATCGACCGGCCGCACGGGCCAGCTCAACGCGGTGTCGGTGACGCCGAGCGCACCGGCCGCTGCGAGCAGCGCTGCGATGGCGAGCGAACCCGCCACCGATGTGAAGTTCTGCGCCATTGACGACCCGGGCTGCGAGGCTTGCCAGTGATTGCATCGCGTGCAATCGAACTGCGTCGCGCTGCATTGCATCGATTCATTCGATGCAGCATCGCAACAAAATTTGATCGCACGCGCGCTGATCGCTTTGCAATTCGCACAGACACTTTGATAATCCGCTGAATCGGACCGACCCTATGTTGACCTGGGAAGAACCCACGACACCTCATTCGCCATCGAAGCAGAACCCGAACGCCGCCAGCGAATCGGATCTGCAAGCTGCAGTGACCGCTGAAGCAAAGCATGGCGAGAGCGCAGCGCAGCGCCGCATCAACGTGGCGGACAAGCGCATCATCAACGGCCAGACCGACGTCAACCAGCTCGTCCCCTTCAAGTACAAGTGGGCCTGGGAGAAGTACCTGGCCACCTGCGCCAACCACTGGATGCCGCAGGAAGTGAACATGAGCCGCGACATCGCGCTCTGGAAAGACCCCAACGGCCTGACCGAAGACGAGCGCCGCATCGTCAAGCGCAACCTCGGCTTCTTCGTCACCGCCGACTCGCTGGCCGCCAACAACATCGTGCTGGGCACCTACCGGCACATCACGGCGCCCGAGTGCCGCCAGTTCCTGCTGCGCCAGGCCTTCGAAGAGGCCATCCACACGCACGCCTACCAGTACATCGTGGAGTCGCTCGGCCTCGACGAGGGCGAGATCTTCAACGCCTACAACGAAGTCCAGGCCATCCGCGACAAGGACGAGTTCCTGATCCCGTTCATCGACGCGATCATGGACCCCAACTTCCACACCGGCACGCCCGAGAACGACCAGAAGCTGCTCAAGAGCCTGATCGTGTTCGCCTGCCTCATGGAAGGCCTGTTCTTCTACGTCGGCTTCACCCAGATCCTGGCGCTGGGCCGGCAGAACAAGATGACCGGCGCCGCCGAGCAGTACCAGTACATCCTGCGCGACGAGTCGATGCACTGCAATTTCGGCATCGATCTGATCAACGCGATCAAGATGGAGAACCCGCTGCTCTGGACGCCCGAGTTCAAGGCCGAGATCAAGGGCCTGTTCCTCAAGGCCGTCGACCTCGAGTACCGCTATGCCGAGGACACCATGCCGCGCGGCGTGCTGGGCCTCAACGCCTCCATGTTCAAGGGCTACCTGCGCTACATCGCCAACCGGCGCGCCACGCAGATCGGCCTCGAGCCCCTGTTCCCTAACGAAGAGAACCCGTTCCCCTGGATGAGCGAGATGATCGATCTCAAGAAGGAACGCAATTTCTTCGAGACACGGGTGATTGAGTACCAATCGGGCGGCGCGCTGTCCTGGGACTGAGGCTTTCAAAGGCCGAGGGCTCACACCGCATTGCCATCCCACAAGAAGAAAGACCCTGCATCGATTCATCAGGTCAGCCCGACACCGCGCCCAGACGCTGCGCTGACCTGAAACCCGGATTCAGCCCCCTGGGGTTGCTGCGGCACCGCCGCACAACCACAAGGCGTTGAATCACTTCACCGGCCATCCGACCGGATGAAGTGCTCTTTGCAACTTGATCAAGGAGAAAGCAATGGCAACTGCGAAGAAAGCCCCGGCCAAGAAGGCTGCGGCGAAAAAAGCCCCGGCCAAAAAGGCCGCGGTGAAGAAGGCACCGGCGAAGAAAGTCGCTGCGAAGAAAGCCCCGGCCAAGAAGGTCGTGGCGAAGAAGGCACCGGCGAAGAAAGTCGCTGCCAAGAAAGCCCCGGCCAAGAAGGCCGTGGCGAAGAAGGCACCGGCGAAGAAAGTCGCTGCCAAGAAAGCCCCGGCCAAGAAGGCCGCGGTGAAGAAGGCGCCGGCCAAGAAGGCCGTTGCCAAGAAAGCGCCGGCCAAGAAAGCCGCGCCTGCGAAGAAGGCCCCGGCCAAGAAGGCCGCGCCTGCGAAGAAAGCCGCTGCGAAAAAGGCCGCCCCTGCGAAGAAGGCAGCCCCCGCAAAAAAAGCTGAGCCGGCCAAGAAGCCGGCTGCCCCTGCGCCCGCGGCCGCTCCTGCCGCTCAGACCAAACTCAATCCTCAGGCTGCCTGGCCGTTCCCCACGTCCAGCAAACCCTGAGTCCCTTTGGGTTGATCTGAAAAGCCCGGTGCGAAAGCGCCGGGCTTTTTTTATGCGCGGGCGCCGCCGGCTTCAGCCCTGCAGGCCACCGAGCGTGTAGTTCTGCGGGCCGCGCACCGCGATCTTGAGCGCGCCCATGCGGTTGCCCAGCTCGGCGCAACGCTGCAGCGGCCAGCCCTGCGAGAGCCCGTGCAGCAGCGCGGCACGGAAGGCGTCGCCGCAACCCGTGGGGTCGACCACCTGCTCGGCCTTCACACCGGCCACACGCACCGCCTCGCCCTGCTCCCACACGTCGCAGCCGTGTTCGCCCAAGGTGACGATCAGGCCCTTCACCTGGCGTGAGATGTCGGCCAGCGACAGGCCCGTGCGCTCGCTGAGCATGCGCCCTTCGTAGTCGTTGACGGCCACCCAGGTGGCCTGCGCGATGAAGGCGCGCAGCTCGTCGCCGTTGAACATGGGCAGGCCCTGGCCCGGGTCGAACACGAAGGGAATGCCCGCGGCCTGGAGCTGCGCGGCGTGCTGCAGCATGCCGTCGCGGCCGTCCGGGGCCACGATGCCGAGCTGAAGATCGCTGCGCGCCGGCACCGGGTTCTGGTGCGCGAACGACATCGCGCCCGGGTGGAACGCGGTGATCTGGTTGTTGTCGCGGTCGGTCATGATCATGGCCTGCGCGGTGTACGAATCGGGCACCGTCTGCACGTGACTCACGTCCACACCGAGGCCGCGCATGCGCTCGAGGTACTCGGCACCGTCGTTGCCGATCGCGGCCAGCGGCACCACTTCGCTGCCCAGCTGGCGCAGCCCGTAGGCGATGTTGCCCGCGCACCCGCCGTAGTCGCGCCGCAGGCCGGGCACGAGGAAGGACACGTTCAGGATGTGCAGCTGATCGGGCAGGATCTGGTCGGCGAACCGGCCCTCGAAGGTCATGATGGTGTCGAAGGCAAGCGAGCCGCAGACGAGGATGGCCATGGCGATGGGATTGAAGGGTGGAGGTCAGGGGTAAAAGACCAGGGCGCGGTAGCCCGCGGTGGGTGCATCGTCACCGAGCATGAGCGACAGCCGCAGGCTGATGGACACCCGCCCGTGGGGCGCGAGCGCGGTGGGGGCGTCGGGCCAGTCTTGCGGCAGGAAGACCCGCCGCGCCACCGCCTGTTCGCCGATGTTGGTGAGCGTGAGTTCGAGCGCGGGCAGCGCCACTTCGAGTGCCGAGCGGTTGCGCAGCACGAAGTCGAACGAATAGAAGTTGCCCAGGCGGCGCACGAGCTCGGCGCTTTCGATCTCGACCTCGTCGATGCGGCGCAGCGGCTGCAGGTCGCAACCCAGCCAGCCGCAAGCCTGCTCGATCGCGGGCCGCAGCGGCGGGTGCGCGGCCACGAGCTGGTGGCGGTGCTGCACCGCCCACTGGCCCGCGAGCAGGCCGGCGAGCAGCACGGCGATCAGGCCCAGGCCGATGCGCATGCCCGGCGACGACCAGAACGCACGGCGCTGCGCCTGCCGCACGAAGCCGGGCACGGCCGGGGCCTCGTCTTCGTCGGCGGCTGCGGGCGGCAGGGCAACGGACGGCGCAGCGGTTTCGGCCGCGGGCGCATCGAAGCCGCTGTCGGTGGAATGGTCCTGGCGCGCCGTGGCGGGCAGCGTGGGCAACACCTCGAGCGCGCCACGTGTCGATTGCGCGAAGCGTTCGAGCTCGGCCCGGAATTCGGACGAAGGGCCCTCGTCGCGCGCAGCGACCGGCTCCGCTTCGAGGGGCATTGAATGAACCGGCGCCGCTTCGGGCGGAGCCGGCGTTTCGGGCGGCGCCGTTTCGGCAGCGGCGGGCGCATCGAGCGGGCCGTCACCGAACCAGGCGCGCAGGTCATCGTCGGGGATGGTTTCCTCTGCGGGCGCGGGCGCAACGGCTTCGGGCTGGGGCTCGACCGCGTCAGCAGGCCCGATCGCGGGCTCGGGTTCGATCACGAGGTCGGGCTCGCCCGCCGCAACGATCGCGACCTCGGGTGCGGGCGGTGTGGGCTCCGGGGGTGGCGGGGGCGGGGCCAGCGGTTCGTCGGGCTGCGGCACGGCCGGCGGTGCCGGCGCGGCCACGGGTTCTGCGGCCGCCCGCGCGGGGGGCGTCCAGGGCTGCAGATGGATGGTGGCGTCGAAGACGTCCGAGCAATGCCCGCAGCGCACCCAGCCATCCGAGATCTTGAGTTGGTCGGCCACCACGCGGAACACGGTGCCGCAAGCCGGACAGCGGGTGGTGAAACTCATGCGCGGATTATGGCGGCCTCACGCCCGGCCCGGCCCACTCAGGCCTTGCGCGCGGTCATGAGGATCCAGCCGTCCTCTTCGTCGCTCACCTCGAGCGCGACCCAGGGCGCATAGGCCGCCTTGAGCTCGTCGGCCTGGCGCGCGAGGATGCCCGCGAGCACCAGGTGGCCGCCGCTGCGCACGTGCGCACACAGCAGCGGCGCGAGCACCTTGAGCGGCGTGGCGAGGATGTTGGCGAGCACCAGGTCGTGTTCGCCCACGGCAGCATCGGGCAGGCCGGTCACGAGCTGCACGTGGTTGGCCTCGGCGTTCAGCCGCGTGGCCTCCACGGCCGCGGGATCGATGTCGACCGCGAGGATCTGCTGCGCCCCGTGCTTGGCCGCGCCGATGGCGAGGATGCCCGAGCCGCAGCCGTAGTCGAGCACGCGCGGGCCCACGGGCGCGTGGCCCGCGGTCCAGCGCAGGCACATGCGCGTGGTGGGGTGGGTGCCGGTGCCGAAGGCCAGACCCGGGTCGAGCCGGATGATGCGCTCGGCCTGCGCCGGCGGCTCGTGCCACGAGGGCACGATCCAGAAGCTCGGCGTGATCTCGACCGGGTCGAACTGCGACTGCGTGAGCCGCACCCAGTCCTGCTCGGCCACGGGCCGCACGCCTTGCACCGCGCAGCCGTCGAAGAAGTCCTGGGCCTGCAGCAGGGTGGCGGCTTCACGCGCCGCGGCTTCGGTGTTGAACAGCGCGACCACGCGCGAGCGCTGCCAGCCTTCCTTGGGCGGCGGCATGCCTGGCTCGCCGAACAAGGCCTGCTCGGCCTCGGTCATGGCGTCGGCGTCTTCGACCGAGGTGCTCAGCGCATCGAGCGCGTCGAGCGCGTCGCCCACGGGTTCGACCGCCTGCTCGGGCACGAGCAGCACGAGCTCGAACAAGGACCCGGGCTCAGCGCTCACGTTGCGACAGCCACTCTTCGAGGTAGTGGATGTTGGTGCCGCCGGCCACGAAGTTGGCATCGACCATGATCTCGCGGTGCAGCGGGATGTTGGTCTTGATGCCCTCGACCACGGTCTCGGCCAGCGCGGTGCGCATGCGCGCCAGCGCCTGCTCGCGCGTGTCGCCGTGCACGATGATCTTGCCGATCATCGAGTCGTAGTTGGGCGGCACGAAGTAGTTGGCGTAGGCGTGCGAGTCCACGCGCACACCGGGCCCGCCCGGCGGGTGCCAGGTCGAGATGCGGCCCGGCGACGGCGTGAACTTGTAGGGGTCTTCGGCGTTCACGCGGCACTCGATCGCATGGCCCTTGAGCTGGATCTGGCGCTGCGTGAACGGCAGCTTCTCGCCCGCGGCGACGGCGATCTGCGTGCGCACGATGTCGATGCCCGTGATCCATTCGGTCACCGGGTGCTCGACCTGCACGCGCGTGTTCATCTCGATGAAATAGAACTCGCCGTTCTCGAACAGGAACTCGAAGGTGCCCGCGCCGCGGTAGCCGATCTTCTTGCAGGCCGCCGCGCAGCGCTCGCCGATCTTCTCGATCAGGCGGCGCGGAATGCCCGGCGCCGGCGCTTCTTCGATCACCTTCTGGTGGCGCCGCTGCATGGAGCAGTCGCGCTCGCCCAGGTAGACGGCGTTGCGGTGCTGGTCGGCCAGCACCTGGATCTCGATGTGCCGCGGGTTCTGGAGAAACTTCTCCATATAGACCTCGGCGTTGCCGAAGGCGGCGCCGGCCTCGGCCTTGGTGGTCTGCACCGCGTGCAGCAGCGCGGCCTCGGTGTGCACCACGCGCATGCCGCGGCCACCACCGCCGCCCGCGGCCTTGATGATCACCGGGTAGCCCACGGCCTTGGCGGTGCGCTTGATCACCACCGGGTCGTCGGGCAATGCGCCGTCGGAGCCGGGCACGCAGGGCACGCCCGCGCGGATCATGGCCTGCTTGGCCGAGACCTTGTCGCCCATGAGGCGGATCGAGTCGGGCGTGGGGCCGATGAAGGTGAAGCCGCTCTTCTCGACGCGCTCGGCGAAATCGGCGTTCTCGCTCAGGAAGCCGTAGCCCGGGTGGATGGCCTCGGCGTCGGTCACCTCGGCGGCCGAGATGATCGCGGGCATGTTCAGGTAGCTTTGCCCCGACTGCGCCGGACCGATGCACACCGCTTCTTCGGCGAGCTTGACGTACTTGGCATCGCGGTCGGCCTCGGAATAGACCATCACCGCCTTGATGCCCATCTCGCGGCAGGCGCGCTGGATGCGCAGCGCGATCTCGCCGCGGTTGGCGATCAGGATCTTCTTGAACATGGGTGAGCGGTCCTCACTCGATCACGAACAGCGGCTGGCCGTACTCGACCGCCTGGCCGTTCTGGACCAGGATCTGCGTCACCGTGCCGCTCTTGTCGGCCTCGATCTCGTTGAGGATCTTCATGGCCTCGACGATGCAGATGGTCTCGCCTTCCTTGACGGTGGAGCCCACTTCGACGAAAGGCTTTGCGCCGGGCGCGGAGGAGCGGTAGAAGGTGCCGACCATGGGCGACTTGACCACGTGTCCGGTGGGCGCTGCAGGGGCGGCAGCGGGCGCGGGCGCTGCCGCAACCTCCACCGCGGGAACGGCCGCCATGGGGGCGGGAGCGGGGGCCATGCTGTAGGTCACCGGCGCCGGCATGACCGCCGGGCTGGCCTTGACGATGCGGACCTTGCCCTCGGCCTCGGTGATCTCGAGCTCCGAGACGTTCGACTCCGACACCAGATCGATCAGAGTCTTAAGTTTTCGCAAATCCATGGTATCTCCAACGATTTCTGCACCAAATTGGCTCTATTGCATGCAATTTCGCGAAATCGCACAGCACCGGCCAGCGCAAGGGTGCAGCAGTGTACACGATGGGTTTCCCCGGATCCAAACGCCCATCACCCCGCACTTGGCAGGGCGATCAACGACGTTGGCGTGATTTCAGCGCGTCAGATGGATTTCGCCCAGCCCGCGAGGTCGTCGGGTTTGAGCTGGCCGATCTTGCGCTGGACGATGCCGCCCCCGGGCCCGAAGACCACGGTGAACGGCAGGCCACCCGAGGGATTGCCGAGCTTGCGGCTCAGGTCGGCCCCCGCGAAGCCGGTCATGGCGACCGGGAAGTCGAGCGGCAGCTTCTTGAGGAAGGCCTGCACAGCGTCCACCCGATCGACCGCTAGGCCGAGCAGCTGCCAGCCTTTGGCCGATTGCTCGCGCTGGAAGGCGTTGAGCATGGGCAGTTCCTCGATGCAGGGCGGACACCAGGTGGCCCAGAAGTTCACCAGCAGCGGCTTGCCGCGGTAGGGCGCCATCGCCAGCGGCTGGCCCTCGGGCGTGTCGAAGCGGGACGCCCAGAACTCGGCCTCCGTGCCATCGAGCACGGGTTGGGGGCGCCAGCGGCGCTCCGCCCAGAAGACCCCCGCGCCCGCGGCGGCCACCGCCACGCCGCCCGTGAGCAAGTGTCGGCGCTGCAGCTTCATGCCCCGCCCTCCGTGGCCAGCAGCGCACGCACCGCGGCCGCATCGCCACGCGGCTTGCGGCCCTGGCTGTCGGGCTTGAGCGCGCCGCGCTGGGCATCGTGGTCGTGCACCAGCAGGTGCAACAGCACCCACTGGCCCAGCGCCTCGCTGCGGGTGCGCACGGTGAGCGCCTGCACCGCGTCGCCGCGCCAGTCGCTGGCGGTGCCGGGGTGGTAGTCCACGCGGTGGTCGATCAAGGCCCATTCGGCCTGCTTGGGGTCGTCACAGAAGAGGTGCATGTGAATGTCGCTGTGGCGCGTGGCCGTGCCGTGCCAGACGGCGCCGCCCAGGTGCGGGCGGAATGCCTGCAAACGATCCATCCAGACCAGCGCCAGTTCCCGCAGCGCGCGCAGCTCGCCGGGCTGGGTGTCGGCGCAGAACACGGCGATGTGCTCGCGCACGGCGGCTTCGAGCAGGTCGTTGTCGGGCAAGGCGGTGCGCGGCGGCAGGCCGAGTTGGCGGACCGCGGCGCGTTTGGCCGCGGCGTAGTCCTGCCCTTCGTCGACCACCAGACCGGCGGCCACGGCAGCGATTTCGGCAGCGGTGTCGTCTCGCGAAAGCATCCCGCATTGTGCCCGGGGCGCCAAACCTAGAATCCGCACATGCATATTCACATCCTGGGCATCTGCGGCACCTTCATGGGCGGTGTCGCGGCCCTGGCCCGCGAAGCGGGCCACCGCGTCACCGGCTGCGACGCCGGCGTCTACCCTCCCATGAGCGACCAGTTGCGGGCCCTGGGCATCGAGCTCATCGAAGGTTTCGGCGCCGAACAGATGGCGCTCCAGCCCGACGTCTGGGTGATCGGCAACGTGGTGAGCCGCGCGCGATTGGCCGACGGCTCGCCCAAGTTCCCGCTGATGGAAGCCATCCTCGACGCGGGCGCGCCCTACACCAGCGGGCCGCAGTGGCTGGCCGAAAACGTGCTGCAGGGGCGGCATGTGCTCGCGGTGGCCGGCACACACGGCAAGACCACCACCACCTCGATGCTGGCCTGGGTGCTCGACGCCTGCGGCCAGCAACCCGGTTTCCTGGTGGGCGGCGTGCCGATGAACTTCGGCGTCTCGGCCCGGCTCGGCGAGGGCAAGGCCTTCGTGATCGAGGCCGACGAGTACGACACCGCCTTCTTCGACAAGCGCAGCAAGTTCGTGCACTACCGCCCGCGCACGGCCGTGCTCAACAACCTCGAGTTCGACCACGCCGACATCTTCGACGACCTCAAGGCGATCGAGCGCCAGTTCCACCACCTGGTGCGCACCGTGCCCGCGAGTGGCCGTGTCGTGGTCAACGGTCTCGAAGAAAGCCTCACACGCGTGCTGCACCAGGGCTGCTGGAGCGAGGTCTGCAGCTTCGGCAGCGCGGTGAGCGACTTCACCGCCGAGGGCGAGCCGCACGACTTCGCGGTGCAGCGCAACGGCCGGCCCGTGGGCCGCGTGCAATGGGCACTGTCGGGCGTGCACAACCAGCTCAATGCGCTCGCGGCCATCGCCGCGGCCGAGCACCTGGGCGTGCCGCCGGCCGAGGCTGCGGCCGCGCTCGGGCGCTTCCAGAACGTGCGCCGCCGCATGGAGCTGCGCGGCAGCGTGGCGCGCGCGGGCGGCGACATCACCGTCTACGACGACTTCGCCCACCACCCCACGGCCATCCGCACCACGCTCGACGGCCTGGCGCGCCGCCTCGGCACACCGCGCGGGCGCATCCTTGCGGTGTTCGAGCCGCGCAGCAACACCATGAAGCTGGGCACCATGAAGTCGCAACTGCCCTGGAGCCTGGAGAACGCCGACCTGGCTTTCTGCCATTCGGGCGGGCTCGACTGGGATGCGGCCGAGGCACTGGCCCCCATGGGCGCGCGCGCGGCGGTGGCCGCCAACATCGACACCCTGGTGCAGCAGGTGGTGCAGGCCGCGCGCGGCGGCGACCACATCGTCTGCATGAGCAACGGCGGCTTCGGGGGCATCCACGAGCGCCTGCTGAAGGCGCTCAAGACCTGAAGGCCCGCGCGCCGGCTCAGTAAGCCAGCGCCTGGCCGGGCACGTCCACCGTGATGACCGGCTTGGCCAGGGCCGCGCTCGCGGCGCGCGCATAGGCCAGCGCCCATTCGCGGTGGCCCGGATCGCGGAAGTGGTCCTGCCCCGCCGCCTGCGCGATGCACAGGATCTTGTCGACCGTGAGCACCTTGCCCGTGGCGCGCAGCGGCTCGCAACCCATCTGCGTGAACTGCTCGTCGAGCCACTGCCTTGCCTGGTCGTGTGGCATGGGCTGTACCTCCTCGAGATCGATGCGGTAGGCGGCGGGCTCGCCCCAGGTGACGGTGACTTGGCTGCGCATGGGGGCTCCTCGGCTGGTCTGCAATGTCGGGGCATTGTGCCCCGCCACCGCCGCGCGCTGCTCCGGGCAAGCCCCGATGCGAGCTCAGCCGCGCGAGGCTTTCACCGCGGCCGACAGCAGCTCGAGCGCCTGCAGCGAATCGCTCCAGCCCAGGCAGGCGTCGGTGATGCTCTGGCCATAGCGCAAGGCCGACGGGTCGTCCTTGCCCGGCGTGAACTTCTGGGCACCGGCCTCGATGTGGCTTTCGATCATCACGCCGAAGACCGAGCGGCTGCCGCCCGCGATCTGGCCCGCGATGTCGCGCGCCACGTCGAGCTGCTTCTCGTGCTGCTTGCTGCTGTTGGCGTGGCTGCAGTCGATCATGAGGCGCGGCACCTGCTTGGCGGCCTCGAGGTCTTTCACCGCGCTCGCCACGCTCGCGGCGTCGTAGTTGGGCGCCTTGCCACCACGCAGGATCACGTGGCAGTCCTTGTTGCCCTTGGTCTGCACGATGGCGACCTGACCGTTCTTGTGCACCGACAGGAAGTGGTGGCCACGGCCCGCCGCCTGAATGGCGTCGGTCGCGATCTTGATGTTGCCGTCGGTACCGTTCTTGAAGCCGATCGGGGCCGACAGGCCCGAGGCCAGTTCGCGGTGCACCTGGCTCTCGGTGGTGCGCGCGCCGATCGCGCCCCAGCTGATCAGGTCGCCGATGTACTGGGGCGAGATCACGTCGAGGAACTCGCTGCCCGCGGGCAGGCCCAGGCGGTTGATCTCGATCAGCAGCTGGCGCGCGATGCGCAGGCCTTCGTCGATGCGGTAGCTCTCGTCGAGGTAGGGGTCGTTGATCAGCCCCTTCCAACCCACGGTGGTGCGCGGCTTCTCGAAGTACACGCGCATCACGATCTCCAGCGTGTCGGCGTACTGGTCGCGCAGCGGCTTCAGGCGGCGCGCGTAATCGAGCGCGGCGGCCGGGTCGTGGATCGAGCATGGGCCGATCACCACGAGCAGCCGGTCGTCCTTGCCGTGCAGGATGCGGTGGATGCGGTGGCGGGTCTGGCTGATCAGCGCTTCGGTCGGCGTGCCGGCGATCGGGAAGAAGCGGATGAGGTGTTCGGGCGGGGGAAGCACGGTGATGTCCTGAATGCGTTCGTCGTCGGTCTCGCTGGTTTTGTCGAGAGGACGCGCATACCAGGCGTCGCTGGCGGCGGAGGTGGCTTTGGCGTTCATCATGGGCTCCAGGGTGGGTTTGGGGGAATACGGCGAATGGGCGAAAAAAAACCGCCGGGCTTTGGGGGCCCGGCGGTTTCTGTTCGAGATTCTTGGCGCGCTTACGACTTCGCCTCTCGTCCGCCGGGGACAGAGAACCAAAAGTAAAAAGCGAAGTAAGCGGAGCGCGAAACCATGGCCGGCAATGTAGCACAGGCGATCGGGGGGCTGCGCTCAGCCGGCCAGACCGGTGGTTTTGAGCAACACACCGAGCAGCGCGCAGGCCGCGATCACGGCAATGACACCCAGCTTGAACCGCAGCAGGGCGAGCGCGGCCAGCGCTGCAATCAGCAGGGCCGCCACGTCCACCGGCCCGCCGGGCACGGGCCAGGCGATGTGCACCAGGAAGAACAGCCCCAGGCTCGCGATCACGCCCACCACCGCGGCCGTGATGGCCGTGAGCGGCGCGGTGAAGCCGAGCTGTCCGTGCGTGCGCTCCACCAGCGGCCCGCCCGCGAGGATGAAGATGAACGAGGGCAGGAAGGTGAACCAGGTGACCACGCAGGCGGCGAGCGCCGCGCCGAGAAAGCGCGCCTCTGGCCCCAGGACACCGGTGTGCCAGCCGCCCAGAAAGCCCACGAAGGCCACCACCATGATCAGCGGTCCGGGCGTGGTTTCACCGAGCGCGAGCCCGTCGATCATCTGCGGTCCGCTGAGCCAGCCGTGCTGTACCACCGCACCCTGGTACACGTAGGGCAGCACCGCGTAGGCGCCGCCGAAGGTGAGCAGCGCGGCCTTCGAAAAGAACAGGCCCATGGTGGGCAGCGTGCCCTGCAGGCCCTGCCAGGCCAGCAGAACGCCCATGGGCAGCAGCCACAACGCGGCGCCCGCGAACAGCACGCGCAGCAGGCGCGGCCGCGTGAAGCGCGCGTGCTGGGGCGTGGGGGTGTCGTCGTCGATCAGCGCGGGCGGGTGCTGGCTGCCGTCGGCCGCGGCGCGCCCGTGGCCGCCCGCAGGCAGGAACTGCGCAGGCGCCACGCGCCCGCCCAGCCAGCCCAAGGCCAGCGCCGACAGCACCACAAGCGGAAACGGCAGCTTGAGCAGCGCGATCGCCACGAAGCTGCCGATGGCCAGCGCCCAGAGCCAGGGCGCGCGGCGCGGGCTGCGCAGCACACGCCCGCCGATGCGCCAGACCGCCTGCAGCACGATCGCCGCCACCGCGGGCTTGATGCCGTAGAGCAGGCCTGCGACCCAGCCGACCTGCCCGTACACCACATAGACCCAGCTCAGGCCGATGAGCAGCAGCAGCGAAGGCAGCACGAACAGCGCACCCGCCACGATGCCGCCCCAGCTGCGGTGCATCAGCCAGCCGATGTAGGTCGCGAGCTGCTGCGCCTCGGGGCCGGGCAGCAGCATGCAGTAGTTGAGCGCGTGCAGGAAGCGGCGCTCGCTGATCCAGCGCCGCTGCTCCACGAGCTCGCGGTGCATCACCGCGATCTGGCCGGCCGGGCCGCCGAAGCTGATGAAGCCGAGCTTGAGCCAGAAGCGCAGGGCCTGGCCGAACGGCACGGCCCCGCGCGCGCTCACGCCGTGCCGCCGACCGTGAGGCCTTCGATGCGCAGCGTGGGCTGGCCCACGCCCACGGGCACGCTCTGGCCTTCCTTGCCGCAGGTGCCCACGCCGGTGTCGAGGCGCATGTCGTTGCCGATCATGCTCACGCGCTTGAGCGCGTCGGGGCCGTTGCCCACCAGCGTGGCGCCCTTGACCGGGTACTGGATCTTGCCGTTCTCGACCCAGAAGGCCTGGCTGGCCGAGAACACGAACTTGCCGCTCGTGATGTCGACCTGCCCGCCACCGAAATTGGTCGCGTACAGGCCCTTCTTGATGCTCGCCACGATCTCGTCGGGGTGCTTGTCGCCCGCGAGCATGTAGGTGTTGGTCATGCGCGGCATGGGCGTGTGCGCGTAGCTCTCGCGGCGGCCGTTGCCCGTGGGCTTGACGCCCATCAGGCGCGCGTTCATCGCGTCCTGGATGTAGCCGCGCAGGATGCCGTCTTCGATCAGCACGTTGCGCTGCGAGGCGTTGCCTTCGTCGTCCACGTTGAGCGAGCCGCGGCGGTCGGCGATGGTGCCGTCGTCGAGCACGGTCACGCCCTTGGCCGCCACGCGCTGGCCGATCAGGCCCGCGAACGCGCTCGAGCCCTTGCGGTTGAAATCGCCTTCGAGGCCGTGGCCCACGGCCTCGTGCAGCAGGATGCCGGGCCAGCCGCTGCCCAGCACCACCACCATCTCGCCCGCGGGCGCGGGACGCGAATCGAGGTTGGTGAGGGCCTGCTGCACCGCCTCGTCGACGTAGCTCTGCACCATGGCGTCGTCGAAATAGGCCAGGCCGAAGCGGCCACCGCCGCCCGAGCTGCCCATTTCGCGGCGGCCGTTCTGCTCGGCGATCACGGTGACGGACAGGCGGATCAGCGGCCGAACGTCGGCAGCGAGCGTGCCGTCGGCGCGCGCCACCAGCACCACGTCGTGCTCGGCCGCGAGGCCGGCCATCACCTGCACCACGCGCGGGTCCTGGGCCTTGGCCAGGCGCTCCACTTTTTCGAGCAGCGCCACCTTGGCATTGCTGTCGAGCGAGGCGATCGGATCGACGCCGGCGTAGAGCGAGCGCGACTTGGCGACCTTGGCCGTGGCGACCTTGACCTTCTTCGCCTGGCCCTGGCCCGAGATGCTGCGCACCGCGCGCGCGGCGTCGATCAGCGAGTCCCAGGACAGGTCGTCGGAGTACGCGAAGGCGGTCTTTTCGCCGCTCACCGCGCGCACGCCCACGCCCTGCTCGATGCTGAAGCTGCCGGTTTTGACGATGCCTTCCTCGAGGCTCCAGCCCTCGTTGCGCGTGGCCTGGAAGTACAGGTCGGCGTCGTCCACCCCGTGCGAGCGGATTTCCGCCAGCGCCTTGTGCAGGTGGGCGGTGGTGAGGCCGAAGGGTTCGAGCAGCAGCTGCTCGGCGGTGGCCAGGCGGGCCAGGGTGGGTTCGCGCGCGATCATGGGGGCCATTGTAGGAAGCGCGCGCCCGCGCGCGCGGCTCAGGGTTTTGGCAGGCCGCCGGGGTGGTCGCGCATCCAGTGCAGCAGCGCGCCGTCGTCCTCGCCAGCCATGCCGTCGCCCAGGGCGGCGGCGAACACGGCGCTGGCCAGCGGCCCGAGCACGCCCTCGTGGCCGGCCGAGCGGCCCGCGGCCACGGCGAGCCGGGTGTCCTTGGCCAGCAGGGTCATGTGGGCGCGCGGCGCGGTGTCACCGGCCAGCGCGCGGCCCAGGCGGTCGCCGCCGATCCAGCTTTGGCCGCTGGAGCGCTCGATCACATCGAGCGTGCCGCGCGGGTCCAGACCCAGGCGCTCGGCCAGCGCGATGGCCTCGGCCGCGCCCGCGAGGTTGATGCCCGCGAGCAGGTTGTTCACGAGCTTGGTGCGCGCCCCGTCGCCCACGCGCTCGCCCACGCGGAACACCGCGTTCGACAGGTCGCCGATCAGGCGCGCGTGGCGATCGACCACGCCGGCCGGCCCCGCGAGCATCAGGCTCATGGTGCCGGCGCGCGCCCGGGCGGGGCCGCCCGACATTGGCGCGTCGAGCGTGTGCACGCCCTGCCCGGCCAGGCGCAGCGCGATCGCCTCCACGTCTTCGGGCGCGATGGTGGGGCACAGCAGCACGGTCTGACCCGCGCGCAGCGCCGCGGCCGCACCGGCCGCACCCCACAGCACTTCGCGGCATTGGGCCGCGTCGACCACCACGACGGCCAGCAAGCCACCCTCGCCCAGCGTGGCCGCGGCGGCGTGCGGCGTGTCGCACACGGTGGCGCCGGCCTCGCGCGCCTCGCGCTGGCGCAACGGGTCGATGTCGCACACGGCCACGGGCCAGCCGCGCTCGCGCAGGCGATGCACCATGGCGCCGCCCATGATGCCGGCACCCACGAAGGCCACGGGATCGAGAAGGTTCATGTGGGGACGAGCCGCTTGGCCCGGGAAATCGACAGCAACATGCCCAGGCCCACGCCCATGGTGACCATGGCGGTGCCGCCGTAGCTCACGAAGGGCAGCGGCACGCCCACCACCGGCAGGATGCCGCTGACCATGCCCATGTTGACGAAGGCGTAGACGAAGATGTTGAGCGTGAGCGCGCCCGCCAGCAGGCGCGCGAACAGCGTGGGCGCTTCGGCCGCGATCATCAGCCCGCGGCCGATCAGCGCCGTGAAGCCCGCGAGCAGCAGCAGCACGCCGAGCAGGCCGAACTCCTCGGAGAAGGCGGCGTAGATGAAGTCGGTGGTGCGCTCGGGAATGAACTCGAGGTGGGTCTGCGTGCCCTGCATGAAGCCCTTGCCCCAGACGCCGCCCGAGCCGATAGCGATCATGCCCTGGATGATGTGGAAGCCCTTGCCCAGCGGGTCCTTGGTGGGGTCGAGCAGGGTGCACACGCGCTGGCGCTGGTATTCGTGCAGCACGTGCCAGTCGACCCCCGGCGCGCACCACGACGACTCGTTGGTGATCAGCACCACGACGCCGACAGCCGCGATCAGCACCGGCGGAATGATGAGCTTCCAGCTCAGTCCGGCGAAAAAGATCACCGCCAGGCCCGAAGCCACCACCAGCAGCGTGGTGCCGAGATCGGGTTGCTTGAGGATCAGGGCCGCGGGCACCGCGAGGATCAGTCCCGCGACCAGGAAGTCGGCCGCCTTGAGCTGCCCTTCGCGCCGGTGGAACCACCAGGCCAGCATCATGGGCATGGCGATCTTCATGAGCTCGCTGGGCTGGATCACGGTCACGCCGACGTCGAGCCAGCGCTGCGCGCCCTTGCGCACGATGCCCGCCACCTCCACCCCCAGCAGCAGCACCACGCCCACCACGTACAGCGGCAGTGCCAGGCGCATGAGGCGCTGCGGCGGGATCTGCGAGAACACCAGCATCACGGTGGCGCCGATCAGCATGTTGCGGCTGTGCTGGGCGAAGCGCGAGCCGTGGTCGAAGCCCACCGAGTACATGGTCGTCAGGCCCAGCGCCGCCATGAACAGCACGATGGTGATCAGCGGCCAGTCGAAGCCCTTGAGGAAGGGCACGATCCGCTGCATCAGGCTGGGTTTTTCGATCACGATGGCCATGGCCGGCGATTATCCTGCGGCCATGGACACC
This sequence comes from Hydrogenophaga sp. T2, assembly GCF_049843535.1. Taxonomy (NCBI): domain Bacteria; kingdom Pseudomonadati; phylum Pseudomonadota; class Betaproteobacteria; order Burkholderiales; family Comamonadaceae; genus Hydrogenophaga; species Hydrogenophaga sp. T2. Next base: position 231,412 of record NZ_JBBHZJ010000003.1, read on the forward strand.
CCGGTCTTCGAGCCCCTCACCGAACCCGTCACCCACCTGCTCTACCTGCACGGCTTCCGCTCCTCGCCGCTGTCGCAGAAGGCGCAGCTGGTGGCCGAGCGCGTGGCGCGCGAGCATCCGGGCGTCACCTGGTGGTGCCCGCCCCTGCCGCCCTCGCCGCGCGAGGCCATGGGCCTGGTCAGTGCGGGCGTGGCGGGCTGGCCGCGCGCGCGCATGGCCGTGGTGGGCTCGTCGCTGGGCGGCTTCTACGCGCGCTGGCTGGCGCTGCACACGGGCTGCCGCGCCGCCCTGCTCAACCCCGCACCGCGGCCGGCCGACAGCCTGGCGGCCCACATCGGCGAGCACAGCACCTGGCAAAAGCCCGACGAGCACTTCTTCTTCGAGGCCCGCTTCGTCGAAGAGCTGCGCGCGCAGGAGGCCGACATCGCGCGCCTGGCGCCGCAGCACCCGGCCACGCCCGAACGGCTGTTCGCCCTCATCGCCAAGGGCGACGAGCTGCTCGACTGGCGCGAGATGCAGGCCTTCGCCGCGGGCGGGCAGATCCGCCTGCTCGAACACAGCGACCACGCGATCAGCGACTTCGATCGGCACATCGGCGTGCTGTTCGGGTTCCTGCGGCTGGCCTGAGCCGGCTCTGGCAACGCCACCGGTCTCGAGCGCCCATACCCCGGGCCGTTGCCCCCGATCGACCTGGCTATGGTGGTGGCCCTCACCAACGCCAGCATCCGAGGGAAACGAACATGAGCGAGGTACTGGAGCGGGAACACATGAGCAAGGCGGTCCTTGCCGTCAACGCGCTTCTTTTCACCCTCCACATCCTCGAGCCCGAAGCGTCGCCGCCCTGCAGCCCAACCATGCCCGACGCCCCTGCGGAGGGCGACACCCTGACGAGCGGTAATAGCCTCGGCATCCACGTCATCGACGGCTCCAACGCCCAGGACATCCTCATCGACGATGCCAGTGGCGTGGTCCGGTACCGGAACCGGGTGCTCAGCGGCGGCCGCAGAACCCGTCCCGGCGCAGACGAGTGGCAGGGCGAGGACGCCACCTACTACCGCCTGATCGAAGGCGATCGCCAGCACCTGATCATCTGCGCCGGCGAGAGCGCCGTCCTGATCCAGGACTGGACGGACGGCGCGTTCGGCATCGTGCTGCTGGACGCCGAGCCGCCTGCCTGGTCGACGACCGCGACATCGTACTGAACACCCCATCGAATCCGTAAGTCTACGGATTTTGATTTTTGAGTGATTCATACCTACGGGTCTTGGGTATCTATAGGTCCAAGGTGTGGCACACCGCGATCCTTGGCGTCAATGCATTTGGCAGGGAGATTCCATGCAAGCGACACGGCCCAGGATCGAATCGCGTCGGCACATGCGCTGGCGTGTATTCGGGATAAGCGCACTGCTGCTGATCGGCGCGTGCGTGCGTGCTGAGGGCGAGGCGCCCCCGGGCTGGGAATTGGTTTCGGTCAAGGGCCAGTCCATGCCTGCTTCCAAAGCCTGGCTTGCTGCATCTACCCACAAAGAGGCGTTGGCATGCTCGGCTTGATGTACCTGGGCGCCGCAGCACTCTATCTATCGCTGATGTTCTTTGTCGTTCGCTGGGCCTGGCGACGGGGGCGACAGAACGATGGCTCTGTCTTGAAAAGCATGGGATTCGGCGCGCTGGGCTTTCTGGCCGTGTACTTGCTGGCGTTCTGGAATGTCGTTCCCTCCGCAGTGATCTATCGAAAGGCCTGTGAGCAAGACGCTGGATTTCAGGCCTTCATCGACCCCAAGGATTGGGTCGCCTCGCACCAGGTGCGGATTCAAGAACTTCGTGGGATCGATCCAGAAGCAAAGTCCAAGTCTTGGAAGACCTCTTCGGGCTTCTCTCGCTACGAGCACATGGGCGGCTTGCTTGCGGACGATCACCGATCAAGTCGCACTGAGGTCTTCGCTCTTGAAATGCTGCGATCCGAGACGCGCATCGTGGATGCAGAAACAGACCAGGTCTTGGCACAAGCCGTTGACTATTCACTTGGAACTCGCGACGACGCGCGCATTTGGCTGACCCGCCGAAGTTGTTTTCCTGAGGAAAGGCATCCAATTTCTCAATTGATAGCCTTTAACCAGCAATTGAAGGGAGCTCTCAAATGATCAACGCCAATCAAGTCGAGCCACTCGCAGCCCTTGCACAAGCTGCATACATCAATTTCGACCCAGTACCTGCAAACGGATGGGCCGGTAGCGATCTGAACAAGCAGCTGCTCAAGGACGAAGCAGCCTGGCCCGAAGCCCGCCGAGAAGACTTTTCCAACCACTGGCGCGTCGTGGCCCACTGTCCCAACACCACCAGCGGCTTCAGCGCCACCTTGTTCGAGCGCACCGATCCCGAGGCCGGCGAGCCGCGCTTCGCGGTGGCCGTGCGCGGCACCGAAGGCAATGTGCTGTCGCAGGTCTACCCCGACCTGATCTCGGCCGACATCGCCGACCTCGTGGCCAATGGTCTGGCCTGGGAACAGATCCTGGACATGTACAACTGGTGGCAGTCGATTTCCACGCCCAGCACCTCGGACTACCAGGTGGCCAGCGCGGTGCCCATCACCGGCTTGGCGGCAAGCGCTCGAATCGCCGAGGGACGCACCGACGTGGTTGTGGAAGCCGGGCAGGCCTGGCAGATCGTGCTCAGCCCATCGGCACAGCCGGGGCTTGGGCTTGTGGGCCCCGACGAGCGCGTGGACGTGACCGGCCACAGTCTGGGCGGCCACCTTGCCAGCGCCTTCAGCCGCCTGTTTCCCACCGATACCGCCAACGCCGTGAGCATCAATGGCGCTGGCTACAGCGCATTGGGGGCGGCCTCCGGCAACATCGACCGCGTGTTCGTCACGTTGGGCGGCGCGGCTGCGTTTTCCGCGGATCGCATCCTCAACCTCTACGGCGATCGTGGCCTCAACGTCATCACGCAGGATTCGCCCCTGGGCCTGCGCCAGCCCGGCACCCACCTGCCCGTGTTCATTGAAAGCACCTCCTTGGAAACCACTGTGGGGCACGGCGCCGCCCAAATGGCGCACGCCCTGGCTGTGTACGAGGTCTTTCGGCAACTTGAAGGAGAGGGCGCGCCCGACACCCCGGCCGGAATGTTGACCCGCTACGGGCCGCTGCTGGAGGCATGCGCCAACGCCGATGACGCGAGCCTCGAGCGCGCGGTAGATGCACTGCGCTATGTGCTGACTGCTACCCGTGAGGCGCCCTTGCCCACGGGCGACCTGCAGTCGTTGTATGCGTCCATCCATGACATCCTGTCGTCCAGCGCCTTCGGGGCCTTGGCGGGCCGGGTTGACGTCATGGCCGCCCGAGCACCCGCCGCCTCCACCGCCCGCCTCGACTTCGCTTCCTTCCTCGCCCTGCAATGCCTGAGCCCCTTCGTGCTGAGCTGCGCCGACCCCACCGATCAGGCCGCGCTCAACACCACCTGGCAAGCCATTCAAGGCGATCTCTACCTGGCCTGGGCCGCCGACCGCAATGCCGTGCTGCAAGGCGACACGGCCCATGCCTTCAACTTCAGCGATCAATGGCTCACCGATCGCAGCGCCCTGCTTGAGCTTGAACTGCGGCGCAACCGCGAGAACCGCGAAGGCATCCTGCCGGGCAGCCAGAACAGGCGCTACCTCGACGTCGACAGCCACACCGAGCTGCTCGTGGGCGCGGGCAGCGCGCAGCGCATCCAAGTGCTGTTCGGCGGTGAACAAGCAGATGCGCTCGATGGCCAGGGCTTCGCCGACCGCCTCTACGGCGGCGCCGGCACCGACACCCTCACCGGCCTCGGCGGCGCCGACCACCTCGAAGGCGGCTCGGGCAACGACACCCTCGACGGCGGCGCCGGCAACGACACGCTCATGGGCGGCGACGGCCAGGACACCTATGTGCTCGACGGATCGGCCGGCGAGGACGTGATCATCGATCCCGATGGTGGCCTGATCCTCTACCGGGGCCAAGCCCTCAGCGGCGGCCCGGAAACCTCCCCCGGCTCGCGCGAGTGGCAGCAAGGCGGCGTGCGCTATCGCCTCGTCTCCGAGGTCGACCGCCAGCACCTGCTCATTCAGGCCGGTGCCAGCAGCGTGCGCGTGCAGGACTGGCACGACGGCCACCTGGGCATCCACCTGCAGGACGCAGCGCCCGCTCCCGCGTTGCCTGCGGCCGACCTCGTGCTCGAGGGCGACCGGGCGCCCGCCGACCGCGACCCCGTCGCCGCCGACGTGCAGACCGGCCTTGATCAACTGGGCAATGTCATCGTCGAGCCCGACCGCATCGAGGCCGACCGGCGCGACACGCTCAACGACAGCGTGGGCAACGACCGGCTCTACGGCCACGGCGGCGACGACACGCTCAATGCCTGGCGTGGTGGCAACGACCTGCTCGATGGCGGCAACGGTGCCGACTGGCTGTGCGGCGGCGCCGGGGACGACACGCTCATCGGTGGCGACGGCCTGGACCGCCTGTTCGGGCAGGACGGCGACGACCGCCTCTTCGCCCAGCTCGAACAAAGCGACGCCGACGTGATCCTCGAGCACACCCTCACCCCTGCCAGCGTGGCCCTGCCAGGCGAACTGCTCGCCGGCGGTGCAGGCGAGGACTGGGTGGTGGGCAACACCCGCGCCGACCTGCTGCTCGGCGGCGCCGGCATCGACGACCTCTGGGGCGGCGCCGGCGACGACGTGCTCTACGGCGATCGCGACACCGACGTCACGCCATGGGAATGGACGCTGCAGCGCATCACTCAGACCGACCCGGTGACCGGCTTCAACAACCGGCGCGTGTTCATCACGGGCATCGCCTTCACCGGTGCCGACACCGAACGCGCCGGCCAAGGCGATGTACTGCATGGCGGCGCCGGCGGCGATTGGCTGTTCGGCGAAGGCGGGCAGGACCTGCTTGATGGCGGCAGCGATGAGGACGTGCTGTTCGGCGGCGCGGACAGCGACTGGCTCGACGGCGGCGCGGGCGACGACGTGCTGGTGGGCGATTCGAGCAATGTGCGCCACGAGCTCGATGGCGATGACCACCTCGACGGCGGGGCGGGCAATGACCGCCTGTATGGCGACGGAGGTGACGATTGGCTACTGGGCGGCGCCGGCGACGACACCCTGTACGGCGACGGCGTGAACACGCCCGCCAGCGACCATGGAGACGACGTCCTGGAGGGCGGCGCGGGCCAGGACACGTTGAGGGGCTTCGGTGGTGATGATCTGCTGCTCGGCGGCCAGGGCGACGACGCGCTGTATGGTGATGACGGCGACGACCTGCTCGATGGCGGCAACGGCATCAACCATCTCGAGGGTGGCGCCGGCAACGACAGCTACCTCGTGCGTGGCGCCGACCTGGCCCACGCCGCCCCTGCCGAAGGTGCCCCGCTTGAGCCGTCCACCACGATCAGTGACAACCAGGGGCACAACACCCTGCACGTCGACGCCCTGCAACAGGACATCACGCTGTTGCCTGCGTTGCACGACAACGGCGCTTGCGCCGTGCTGCTGGCCTGGCGCACCGGCACCGACGCCCAGGGCCAGCCGCAGATGGCCCTGCTGGCCCTGGACTCGATCACCACAGCCACCAGCTTCGACGTGGAATTCGCCGATGGCCAGCGCGTGGCGCTCGCGCGCTGGATGGGCGATGCGCTGCAAGCGTCCATCACCGCCAGCAGCAGCGAACCGGGGCGCCTGCTCTCGGGCGCCGCGGGCGACGACGTGTTGAGCGTGACGGGCAGCAATGCGGAGATCATGGGCGGACGCGGCGACGACCGCCTCGAGCTCGATGCCGCTGGCACGGTGGTTCGCTTCGACCGCGGCGATGGCCACGACCGGCTCTCCGGCTGGGGCAGCCAGCACCGCATCGCCTTCGGTCCTGACATCACGCCCGACGAGCTCGGCCTGCGCCTGTCGACCTCGGGCCAGCTGGCCATCGCCATCGCCGACAACGACGGCCAAGACAGAGGCGATCGCATCGAATTGCCCATCACGCGTTCGGACATCGGCCACAGCGGCTTCATCGCACAACTGCGGTTTGCCGACGGCCGCACCCTCGATTGGCCCACACTGCTGGCCCACGGCGTGGGCATCGAGGTCGATGCGGGCGCCACGCACGTCGATGGCACCCCGCTGCCAGACCGCTTCGCCGCCCCGCCCGCGGGCGCCTTCCTCGCGGGCGGGGCCGGCGACGATGAATACCGATTCAATAGCGGCACCAGCCCATCCACCACCCCGACCACCGTCGACGACGGGGAGGGCCGCAACCGCATCATGCTCGGTGCCGGCATCGCACACGACTGGAGCGCGCTGCGGCTCGAGCGCGCCGCCCCCGATGCCGATGGCCAGGTCAGCAACGATCTGCTGCTCCAGGCAGGCGACACCACGATCCGCCTGAGCGAAGCCCTCATCCACGGTGCACGCTTCGACATCGTGCTCGGCGATGACGGCCATCCGGACAGCATCCGTCCCCTCGCCGATCTGGTGCGCTCGCTGGGACCCATGGGCCTCAGCGGCGATGCAAGCGACAACCAGCTCATTGGAAGCCAGGGCGATGACGTGCTCATCGGCAACGCGGGCGACGACATCCTCGATGGCCAGGGCGGCAGCGACACCCTGCTGGGCGGTGCGGGCGACGACGAATACCGCATCGACCTGCGCTCCGGCGCTGCGCCCGGTCACGCGCGCATCGCCGACCTTCTGGGCCACAACACCGTGCGTTTCGCGCCCGGACTGCGGCCCGAAGACCTGCAGATTCAACGCCTGAGCGAAAGCACCGACGTGCGCCTGTGGCTCGATGCCGAACACAGCCTCACGGTACGCCAGGCACTCGACGGCGCCGTGCAGCGCTATGTGTTCGACGACGGCACCGTGTGGACGTCTTCCGCCCTCATCGAACGCATCGCGCCCACCAGCGGCCTGACCCTGGTCGGCACCGCAGAAGACAACATTCTCTCGGGCAGTCCGCATGCCGACTTCATCTCAGGCGCCGCGGGTGACGACACCCTCTCGGGGCGCAGCGGCGACGACGAACTGCAGGGAGGAGAAGGCAACGACACGCTCATGGGTGGCACCGGCGACGATCTGCTGATCGGCAACCAGGGCAATGACACTCACACCTTCCAGCTCGGCGACGGCGTGGACCGCGTGATCGAAACCGACGTCAGCGAGGGCATGACCCGGCTGCGCTTCGGCCCCGGCATCGCCGCGGCCTCGCTGCACGCCACGCTTGAGGAGATCGATGGCGTGGGCCACATCCGGCTGGGTTACAGCCCACACGACGCGGTGCTCTTCCCCGAGGATTTGCTCGATCGCCTGAGCCTGGAGTTCGACAACGGCGAACGGCTGCAGGCCCGTGGCCTTTGCGCCGACATCCTCGCTGTCGAAGGCTTCGCCGCCGTGGGCAGCGATCGCGATGAGGTGCTGCAAGGCTACGCCGGTGCCGACCTGCTCATGGGCGAAGGCGGCAGCGACACCCTGCTCGGCGGCGCGGGCGACGATCAACTCGTGGGCGGCAGCGGCTCGGACGACCTGCACGGCGGACGCGGCATTGACAGCTACATGAAAGAGGTCGGCGACGGTCTGGACCGCATTGCCGAAGCCCCGGGCCAGCGCTCACGCCTGGTGTTCGTCGACCTCGCGCCCGAAGACGTGTCGACAGCGCTGCACTATGCGCGCATCGGCCTGGACCTGCTGGTCTGGCGTGCCGATGCCGCGTCGCCCCTGGACGGCGCCGCCTTCATCCGCAACGCCTACTTGCCAGGCACGCAGTGGACGCTGGTGGACGCCACAGAAACCGGACACGACCTGCTCGCACTGGCGGCACAGGCCATCGACGCGCAAAGCCCCGAAGAGCAGCAGCAGGGCTTTGCCTTGGCCGCCGACGCGCAGGCCGGAGCCACGGGAACCGATCGGCCTGGCACCGTGATCACCGGTGTCGGCACCACCGCCGAGCGCATGGACACCCTGAAGAAAACCACGCTGCGCATCGCCAACGACGATGCGGACGTGTGCATCGAGGCCGAGCGTGAGACGGTTGAGTCCACGACCGAGTTGTTGCGCACCGTCGAACGCTCCGTGAGCTTCTGGAGCACGCAGATCGTGCGTTACGACGTGAGCTATGTCGGCACACCGGACCGGACCATGACCGCAGAGGCGTTCTGGGGCGACAGCAATGTGGTTTTATCCCCTGGCCCCGTCATTCCGTTCGAACGCGATGGCCGGCTGTATGTGAGCATCCCGGGCGACGGGCGCTATGTCTCCACGCCCGTCTATGAGCCCGTCCTGTCGACGCACACCTACAGCGACCACTACTACCGCACCACCTGCACCATCGAGGACACCAGCGTGGTGTACCAGGGCGGCGACAGCGCCAATCGGCTCACCCTGCTGGGCTCGGCGTCCAAGATCGTGAGCACCGGCGCAGGCGACGACGTGATCGAGGCCATCGATGGGTCTCAAAGCGACGGGCTGAACGCCGACGACATCTGGGGGGAAATGCGCGGCTCCGCCGACTGGATCGATGGCGGTGCGGGCAACGACATCATCCGCGCAGGTGCAGGCGACGACGAGTTGCATGGCGGCCTGGGCAGCGACCGCCTCGAGGGCGGCGCCGGCGCCGACGTGTACGTGATCGATGCGAACGACGACGGTTGGGACCTGATCGATGACCAGGCGCGTTCGCTGCTGCAGGTGAGCATTGACACCCTGAACTACCAAAGCCCGGTGCCGCAGCCGCTGTGGCAAACACTGGAGGACAACCGCGTGCCCAGCGGCGCGTGGTATGACGCGTTGGACTTCGGGTTGGGCATGGGTTACTTGCAGGCCAACGCCACCACGCTCAACGCCCTGATGCAGATGGACGCCTTGCCTGTGCTTGGCCGGCTCAACGATGGCGGCTTTGCCACCCCGTACTCGTCCATCCGCTCCCCGGGGTTGGACAGCCTGATCGCGCAAGCCAGCGGCGAGCCGATTCGGGACCCGACCGCTGCGCAGTCCTTGCAGGCGCGTTCCCAGATGCACTTCGATGACGCGGTGCTGCGCACCCTCAAGGCCGATACCGTGCGCTTCGGCCCGGGCATCGAGGCAGCGAAGCTGCGGGCGCAATGGACCCTGGTGGACACGGAACGCGGGCCCGAGCGCGCTTTGGCGCTGAGCTGGGGCGGGCCGGGCCGGGCGGGGTGAACGTGGTCATGCCCGACGGCGATGCACAGCCCGGCGTGGGCATCGAGCGCTTCGAGTTCGCCGATGGCACGGTGTGGTCGCGCGAGGAAATGCTCGCGCTGGCTATGACCCAGGAGAATGATCGCATGGGCAGTGGAATGGACACGAACTGGATCCGCGACCTGTGGGACCAGCAGCACCGCGAGGAACTGGCGCGGCCGTGGTGGGGCAGCGCGATGCAGGGGGCGGCACCGCCGCCACTGGAGCCCTCGCAGATCACGCCGCAGCAGGCCCGGTTCAACGCCCAGGTGGACCAGATGGTCCAGGCCATGGCCGCGTTCGCGCCGCCTGCGGCCATGGTCTCCACCGCCGCAGAGCAGCAGGCCGCCTGGGCGGCGCCGGTATGGGCGGTCGCTCCGTTCTGAGAACAGGCCAGGGCGGAATGGGACAATGCCGTCCATGCACATCCTGTTCGACGAGGCCGGCAAGTTCCTGACCGGCCGATTGATGTCCGAGGCCGAGAGTTCGATGCAGGTCGAACTCGACTCGGGCAAGCGCGTGAAAGTGAAAGCGGCCAACGCGCTGCTGCGCTTCGACAAACCCGCCCCGGCCGAGCTCATGGCCGAGGCCGCACAGATCGCCCAGACCCTGGAGCTCGAGCTCGCCTACGAATTCGCGCCCGACGACGAATTCGGCTTCGCCGACCTGGCGCGCGAGTACTTCAGCGCCCAGGCCAGCCCCGCCCAGCAGGTGGCCGCGCTGCTCACGCTGCAGGGCGCGCCGCACTATTTCCGTCGCGCGGGCAAGGGCCGCTTCAAGAAGGCGCCGCCCGAGACCGTGGCCCAGGCCCTGGCCGCGATCGAAAAGAAGCAGCAGTTGCAGGCGCAGATCGAGGCCTGGACCGAAGAACTGGTGCAGGGCCGCTGCCCGCCGCCGGTGCTCGACCAGCTCTACCGCATCCTCTTCAAGCCCGACAAGAACGGCCCCGAGTACAAGGCCGTGGTCGAGGCCGCCAAGCGCAGCCAGACCGCGCCGCTCGCGCTCCTGCAGCAGGCTGGCGCGATCCGCAGCGCCTACCAGTTCCACTGGCAGCGCTTCCTGTTCGAGCACTTTCCCAAGGGCACGGGCTTCGCGGCCCTGCAGGCGCCCGCCATCACCGACGACCTGCCGCTCGCGCCGGTGCAGGCCGTCTCCATCGACGACTCGGCCACCACCGAGATCGACGACGCGCTCTCGCTGCAAGGCCTGGGCACGGGCACGGTCACGCTGGGCATCCACATCGCGGCGCCGGGCCTGGCCATCACGCCCGACAGCGCGCTCGACCAGATCGCGCGCCACCGCCTGTCCACGGTGTACATGCCGGGCCACAAGATCACCATGCTGCCCGACGCCGTGGTGCAGGCCTACACGCTGCAGGAGGGGCGCGACTGCCCCGCGGTGTCGCTCTACGTGGTGTTCGACGAGGCCACGCTCGAGGTGCGCGACAGCCGCACCGCGCTCGAACGCGTGCCCATCGTGCGCAACCTGCGCCACGACAAGCTCGACGCCGTCATCACCGAGGCCTGGCTGGGCGGCGCACCGAGCGCCGACGCGCCCGCCGATCTCGCCGCGCTGCAGCCCATGCTGGCCTTCCTGCACCGTTTCGCGCAGCACCACAAGGCGCAGCGCGAGCTGGTGCGCGGCAAGCCCGAAACCTTCACGCGGCCCGACTACACCTTCAAGCTCGAGGGCGTGCAGGGCGACGAACCCGATGGCAGCGAACGCGTGCTCATCGGCACGCGCTCGCGCGGCGCCCCGCTCGACCTGATCGTGGCCGAGGCCATGATCCTGGCCAACAAGACCTGGGGCCAGTGGCTCGCCGACTGCGGCGTGCCCGGCATCTACCGCAGCCAGGCCAGCCTGTTGCCCGGCATCAAGGTGCGCATGGGCACCAAGGCGCTGCCGCACGCGGGCATCGGGGTCAAGTGCTACACCTGGGCCACCTCGCCGCTGCGCCGCTACGTGGACCTGGTCAACCAGTGGCAGATCATTGCCTGCGCGCGCCACGGCAAGACGGCCGCGCTCGCCGCGCCCTTCAAGCCCAAGGACGCCAACCTGTTCGCGGTCATCAGCGCCTTCGACGCCGCCTACAGCGCCTACAACGGCTTCCAGGGCGGCATGGAGCGCTACTGGACGCTGCAGTACCTGCGGCAGAACGCCATCACCGAGCTCAGCGCCACCCTCATCAAGGACGGCCTGGTGCGCGCCGACACCCTGCCCCTGGTGCTGCCCGTGCTGGGCGCCGAGGGCCTGCCGCGAGGCGCGCACTTGCGCGTGCGCCTGGGCCAGGCCGACGACATCACCCTCGAGATCTCGGGCACCGTGGTCGAACGCCTGGACCCGCCGGTGGACAGCGCCGCCGCGCTCGACACCGAGGCCGAGGCCGAGGACGACGAGGAACCGCTCGGCGCCCCGCTGGCGCTGGCCATCGACGTGAACGACGCCCAGCCCGACAACGCCGCTGCGGCACCCGACGAGAACGGATAATCCGCCGCGTGAAGCCCGACCGCGTGAAGCCCGCCCGCGCGCCCTCGCGCCCCGCCCCGTCGGCGGTGGCCCGCCGGCTGCGCAACCTGAGCACCCTGCAGCTCGCGCTGCTGGTGTCGCTCGGTGTTCACGCGGCGCTGCTGACGGTGCGTTTCGTGGGCCCCGAGCGCATCGAGCGCGTCTTCAAGGACACGCCGCTCGAAGTCATCCTGGTGAACGCGCGCAGCGACCAGCGCCCCGAGAAGGCCCAGGCCATCGCCCAGGCCTCGCTCGCGGGCGGCGGCGACGCCGAACGCGGCCGCGCCACCTCGCCGCTGCCGCCCTCGGCCATCGCGCGCCTGGGCGACGCGCCCGACGAAGAAGCCCGCCGCATCGAGGCGCTGCGCGAACAGCAGGACCGCCTGCTGGCCCAGGTGCGTTCGGCGCTCGCGGCCATGCCGCCACCCGAGAAGGCCAGCGCCCAGCCCAGCCCCGAAGCGCGCGAGCGCGAGCAGAAGCGCCAGGCGCTGGTCAAGATCCTGGCCGAGATCGAAAAGCGCATCAACGAAGAGAACGCGCGGCCCAAGAAGCGCTACATCAGCCCGGCCACGCGCGAGGCCGTGTACGCCGTGTACTACGACAGCCTGCGCCGGCGCATCGAGCAGCACGGCACGGCCAACTTCCCCGAGGCCAACGGCCGCAAGCTCTATGGCGAGCTCACCATGCTGATCACCGTGAACCACACCGGTCAGGTGCTCGAGAGCGAGGTGGTGCAGGGCTCGGGCAACGCCCTGCTCGACCGCCGTGCCCAGGCCATCGTGCGCGGCCTCATGTTCGGCCGCTTCAGCGACGCCATGCGCCGCCAGGCCGACCAGATCCTGGTGGTCTCCCGTTTCCGCTTCACGCGCGAAGACGGCCTGCAGACCCAGCTCTCGGGCCAGTAGTCGCGCGATGGCGGTGCTGCGCTCCCTGGGTCGCTGGCTGCTCTGGCTCCTGCTCGCGGGCGCCGCGCTGCAGCTGTTCTTTCTCGCGCGCATCGCGCTCATGGCCGTGGTCGACCCGCAAAGCACCGCGTTCCAGCGCTCGGAGGCCTGGCGCATCGCGGTCAAGAGCGCGCGCCGCGACGGCGACTGGCGCTGGCGCCAGCAGTGGGTCGACGGCGGGCAGATCAGCCCGCACCTGTGGCGCGCGGTGGTGGCGTCCGAGGACGCGGGCTTCTTCCAGCACCGCGGCATCGAGTGGGAGGCCATCCAGCAGGCGCGGCAGAAGAACGAGCGCCGCCAGGAACTGGCCGAGCGCCGCGCCGCGCAGAACCCCGATCGGCCCGCGCGCGAGGCCAAGGTGGTGGGCGGCTCCACCATCACGCAGCAGCTCGCCAAGAACCTGCTGCTGTCGGGCGAGCGCACGCTGCTGCGCAAGGGCCAGGAGCTCGTGCTCTCGCTCATGCTCGAACTCGTGCTCGACAAGCGCCGCATCCTCGAGATCTACCTCAACAGCGTGGAATGGGGCGAGGGCGTGTTCGGCGCCGAGGCCGCCGCCCAGCGCTACTTCAACAAGCCCGCGAGCCGGCTCACGGCCTACGAGGCCGCGCGGCTCGCCGTGATGCTGCCCTCGCCCAAGTTCTTCGAGACCCGCCCCGGTTCGGCCTACCTGGCGCGCCGCGCCGGCACCATCGCCGCGCGCATGGGCGAGGTGCGCCTGCCATGAGACTCGCCGCCACCGCCGTCGGCTACTTCCTGCTCGGCCTGGTGCGCCTGCTCACGGGCGCGCAGGCGCGCTGGTACGGCTGCCCGCCCAAGGCCGAGCAGCGCATCTACTTCGCCAACCACCAGAGCCACGCCGACCTGGTGCTGATCTGGGCCGCGCTGCCCAAGGAGCTGCGCAGCATCACGCGCCCGATCGCGGCCAAAGACTACTGGACGGCCTCGCCCCTGAAGCGCTGGATCACCACCGAGGTGTTCAACGCGGTCTACGTGGAACGCGAGCGCAAGGGTGACGAAGACCCGCTCGCGCCGCTGATCGCGGCCCTGCAAAGCGGCGATTCGCTGATCCTGTTCCCCGAAGGCACGCGCGGCTTCGAGGAAGACCCGCAGCCCTTCAAGAGCGGCCTCTACAACCTGGCCACGCGCTTCCCCGACGTGGTGCTCGTGCCCACCTGGATCCACAACGTGCAGCGCGTGATGCCCAAGGGCGAGGTCGTGCCCGTGCCGGTGCTGTGCTCGGTCACCTTCGGCGAGCCCGTGAAGCCTGGCGCCGACGAGCCGCGCGCCGATTTCCTGGTGCGCGCGCGCGCCGCCGTGATGGCGCTGAGGGACGTCTGATGACCAGCTACCTGCGCAACCTCAGCGCCAACGAGCAGGTGGGCCTGCTGTTCCTGGTGCTGTTCGGCCTGCTCGCGCTGGTGTCGGTGGCGGGTGTGCTGCTGTCGCTGCGCGAGCGCCGCGCGCACGGCGACGACCTCGCGCTGGCCCAGCGCCGCCAGGACAACGCCGCGCTGCTCAACATCTCCTGGATCATGGCCCTCGTGTTCTGGGTCGGCTGGGTGCTCGGCGAGGGCGTGTCCATTGCGCTGTTCGGCATCCTCTCGTTCTTCGCGTTGCGCGAGTTCATCAGCCTCTCGCCCACGCGCCGCGGCGACCACCGCAGCCTGGTGCTGGCCTTCTTCGTGGTGCTGCCGCTGCAATACGCGCTGGTGTGGAACGGCCACTTCAACCTGTTCACGGTGTTCATCCCGGTCTACGTGTTCCTGGCGCTGCCCGTGGTGAGCGCGCTGCGCAACGACCCGCAGCGCTTCCTCGAACGCAACGCCAAGCTGCAGTGGGGCATCATGGTCTGCATCTACGGCCTGAGCCACGTGCCTGCGCTGCTGCTGCTGCAGTTCCCGCGCTGGCTCGGCAACAACGCCTTCCTGGTGTTCTTCCTGGTGCTGGTGGTGCAGACCTGCATGCTGGTGCAGCACCTCGCGGCGCGCGGCCGTCGCAAGCCCGTGGCGCCGGCCATCAGTGCGAGCTTTCACTGGCAGAGCTGGGGCTGGGGCCTGCTCGCGGGCGGCCTGGTGGGCGGCCTGCTCGCGGGCGTCACGCCCTTCAAGCCGGTGCAGGCCGTGGCCATGGCGCTGGTGGCCTGCGTGGCGGGCACCGCGGGCCACCTGGTGATGAAGGCCATCAAGCGCGACCGCGGCGTGACGAACTGGGGCGGCGAGCGCCGCTCGGTCACGGGCGCCGCGGGCCTGCTCGACCGCGTCGATGCGCTGTGCTTCGCCGCGCCCGTGTTCTTCCACGCGCTGCGCGCGGCCACGCCCCTGCTATGAGGATCCTCGGCATCGACCCCGGCCTGCAGTGCACCGGCTTCGGCGTGCTCGACACCGACGGCCCGCGGCTGCACTACGTGGCCAGCGGCACCATCCGCACCAGCCCCGCCGACGGCGCGCTGCTGCCCGCGCGCCTGAAGGTGCTGTTCGACGGCATCGGCGAGGTGGTGCGGCGCTACCAGCCCGAGGTCGCGGCCTGCGAGATCGTGTTCGTCAACGTGAATCCGCAGGCCACGCTGCTGCTGGGCCAGGCGCGTGGGGCCTGCCTCACCGCGCTGGTGGCCAACGGCCTGAACGTGGCCGAGTACACCGCGCTGCAGCTCAAGAAGGCCGTGGCCGGCCACGGCCGCGCCAACAAGGAGCAGATGCAGGAGATGGTCAAGCGCCTGCTGCAGCTGCCCGGCCTGCCCGGCAAGGACGCGGCCGACGCGCTGGGCCTGGCGATCACGCACGCGCAGGTGGCGCGCACCACCGCGGCCATCGAACGCGTGGCGCCGCTGCGCGCGCGCACGCACGCGGCGTACAAGGGCGGCCGAAACTACTGATGCCCCCACGCTCCGCCGCTGTGCGGGTCGCTGCCCCCCGAGGGAGCTGACCCGGCTTGGGGCGGCCCGGCGCCGGGTCGAACCGAGGCCGCGCGAGTAATGCCGCGACGGGCGTTTGACCATAGGGGTTTTCCGGCGCGGCGCCGGACCGTGCATACGGAACCGCCTGGGGTATGGACCCCACGCATGGGGGCCTTTCGGTCACCACAGGGAGTTCCAGCCATGCACAAGGATGCACGCCTCAGCGCGTCCCATCGTGTCGCCCATGCCACGGGCGACTCGCACAGCCCGATCGTTCACAAAAAGGTGCCCATTGCCCTGCACGGGTCGCGCGCGCGGGACCCCTCGGGCACCAGCCCCGAGCCCTCGCCCAAGCTCACGCAGTCGTCCCCCCAGCCCAAGCCCGCCGACCACGACGCGCCGTGGCAAGGCCGGCACGTCGCCTTCGACGCCGCGTCGGGCTCGGCCAGCGTTGCCCTGGGCAGCAGCGTGCAAGGCCTGATCGAGTGCGCGGCCCTGTTGCAGGAGGCGCTCAACGAGCGGCTCGCGCGCAGCGCCACGACCGCGCCCCGCCTCTGCGCCGCCGCCGACGCCCTGAGCGGCTTCCTGCTCGCGTTCCGCCCCTCGCGGGACACGCTCGCGGCCTTGCTGGCCCACGACGGCCTGTGGTGGCAACTCGCCGAAGGCTCGGCCGACAGCTTTGCGCTGCTCGCGCGGCCCGAGGCCCCCCACGACGACGCCATCGGCTTCGCCCAGCAGCGCCGCACGGGCCCGGTGGCCGCGCTCATGGGCGCCTTGATCGCCGTCGGCGACCCGGCCAAGGCCCTGGAGGTGTTCAAGGCCTGCACCGACCCGGGCTTCTGCCAGCGCGTGATCGACAAGCTGCGCCTGGACCCGGCCAAGCCCCTGGCCCGGCTGGGCGACACCGGTGCGCTCGCGGCGGCGATCGCCGGGGCGCAGCAGTCGCATGCGCGCCTGTCGCCCCCGCGATCGGGGCGCCACTCCCGCCACTCGCGCAACCCGGGCTCGCGCAAGGCCTCGCCTTCGCCCCATACCATGGCGCCGGCGCGGCGCTCGAGCCAGAACCTGCGCGCGAGCTTTGCCCCGCCCTGGGACACCGGCGCCGTGCTCAACGGCCTGAGCGAGCGGCTGGGGCCCGCGTGCGGGGCGCACGGCTGGGCCTTCGAAGCGGTGGACGGCGGCATCCGCCTGGTGCACCCGCAGGCCTCGGCGCGTTTTCCGTCCGCGCTGTTTCTCGGGGTGGCCGAACAGCTGCAGATCCAGCCCGACACCGAGCCGCTCTACCTCGACCTCATCGACACCCTGCAGCAAGGCCTGGCGCAGGACCCGGACTTTGCGGCCTGGCGCGACGCCGAGCCGCGGGTGGCGCAGGCCCTGCAGCGGCTGCAGGCCTGCTGCGCCGCGGCCTACGGCGCGGCGCTGGCGCGCGGCGACACGCCGGGCGCGTCCCGGGCCTTCGCCGTCTGGCGCGACGTGTCCGGCCTCACGGGCGAAGACCCCGAGCGGCTGCGCACGCGCGAAGCCGGCCTGGTGGGCGAGCGGCTGCTGGACGCGCTGCGCCAGCGCGACACCGCGGCGGTGGACCGGCTGCTGGGCCTGCTGCTGCAGATCGAGGACCCCGCCGCGGTCTTTTGCGGCGTGCTCGGCACCGCCGCGGGCGCCTGCGTGACGGCGGCCGACGCGCTGGCCCTCATCGCCATGGTCACGCGCTTCCTCACCAGCGACACGGCGGCCGGGCTGCAGCACGCCTGTGGCCCGCTCGAAAACCTCGTGCTGCGTTACTGGCCCGGCGAGTTCGCGCGCCTGCTCCAGCCGGCCGGCGTCGCGCCCGCCGCCGATGCCACGCCCGAAGACAGCGCGGCGCACGATCGGCTGGCGCATTGGATCTGGCTCTGCCGCAGCCTCAATCCGCCGTTCGACTGGACCCAGGCGCCCGCGCTCGCGGCCCATGTCGGCCACCGCTGGAGCAATGGCTTCGAGCTCGCCTTGCCGCTCAAGCGCCTGAAAGCGCTGCAGGGCCCCACCGATGCCGCGGCCGACGCCGACGCCATCGAGCGCCGGCTCACCGAGCAGGTGCAGAGCCTGCCGTGCGAGGCGCAAGCGCGTCTGCTCCTGCGGCTCCACGGGCCCGACGGGGCCCGGCTCTGCCCGCCCGGCCCCCCGGACATGCTGCTCGAAGGCCTGCTGCACTGGGGCCGCGAGTCGGGCGGCAGCGCGGCGCTGCTGAACCGGCTGCAAGACGAGCGCCACCAGATGCCGCCGCTGTTCAGGGCCTTGCTCGACACCATCGCGCAAGCGCCGCGCCCCGAATGGCCGGCATCGATCGGCGCGCTGCTCGCGCAGGTGGCCTGCCATGTGGTGCCCGCCGCGGTGGGCAAAGCGCTCTTGCAATTCGTCACGGCGCATCCTGCCGCCCGCCAGAACAAGGACATCAACGCCCTGCTGCCGGTCGTGGTCCCGCTGTTGCCCTTTGTGGATCGGCTGTCGTCCGTGGCGCTGACCAAGCGCCTGTCGCCGCAGCGGCTGCGCAAGGCCGAGCTGGCCCACTTCAGCCGCCACCTGACGTTCCACACGCAGGACGATTTTCTGAAGTGGTTCCAGGCCTTCTACAGCGACCCGCACCGGGAAGACCAGATCCAGGTGCTGCGGGCCTGGCTCATGGAACACCAGGACACGCCCCAAAGCCCGCCTCGGCTCTGGAGCACCGTGGAGGCCGCGGTCGTCGAAATGGAGAGGGTGCGCGCTCCGAACTGAGGCGCCGCCGGGTTCGTTCATCACAGGGAGTCGACGCCATGCGCAAGAGCTCAGGCAACCACACAGGCCACGTTTTTCATGTGGATCACAGCGACAGGGGAAGCCCCATCGTGATCGCCAGGAACCCCCGCCACCGCAAAAACCCGGCGCACGTGACCGAAGCGCCACCGGTGCAGCCCCCGGTGTCGCACTCGAACGAAGAGCTGCCCCCGCTGTCGCGGCCGCTCGTGCACGTCGAGTGGCTGCCCACAACGCGGCAGGCCAGCGTCAACATCCGGCGCACCCACCCCGGCCCCGACGGCGACGACCTCAGCCAGGCCATTGCGTTCGCGGTCCAGAGCCGGCTCAAGGACGCCATCGCCCAAGCCTCGCAAGACCAGGGCCAGGCGATCTGCCGCGTCGCCGATGCGCTGGTGGCGTTCATCGGCGCGTTCCGGCTGCCGCTCATGACGGCCATCACCCTGATCGACAGCGACGAGGTGTGGGACGCGCTGCACGGCTGCGATGCATCGAGCTTCGAACTGGTGACCGGCTTCGGTGACGCGGACGGCGCGGACGTGCGCTTCGCCCGGCAGGACGACGCCGGACCGGACACCTTCAAGGCGCTGGCCGCGATGCTGCGCGTCTTGCTGGATGGCGGAGACACCGCGTGGGCCCGGCGCGTGTTCCAGGCCTGCCGCGGCCCCGTCTTGCGCAGCCAGGTCAGGAGCCGCCTGCCGTTGACGCAACGCCCGCTGTTCAATGATGCGGCCCCCGACGCGACCGGCCCCGGCCCGGCCGAGCCGGCGCGCGACAAACCCTTGCGCGCCCAGTCCAACCCGATCGTGCGGCAGGAGTGGCGCGCGAGCCGGCGCCTGCCGCCCCCCAACCCCCATTCGCCCGTGCGCAGCACCGAAGGCTCGCCTCGGGCCGGCGCGCCCAGCCATTGGCGCAAGAGCCGCGCCCTGAGCCTGCGCGTGGACGCCGCGGCCAAGGCGGCCAGCACCCTCAAGGCCCTCGAAGGCCGGCTCGGTGCCGATCTGCAGATGCAATGGGCGCTCAAGATCGACGCGAGCGATCGCATCGATGCGGTCGCGCGCTGGCCCGATGCCTGCCTGTCGCAGCAGGCCTTTCTGCACATCGCGCGCCAGCTCGAGGTCTCGCGCGACACCGCGCACCTCTACCTGCCCCTGATCGACACCCTGTTGCAGTGGTGGCAGCCGGCCGAGGGCGAGCCGGACCAGCCGACCCTGGACGCGCTCGACCACCTGCGGGCGATCTGCGACCTCGCCTTGCAGAACGCGCCCGCGCGCGGCGACCTCGTGAGCATCGAGCAGGCGTTCCAGACATTGGCGCGGCTGTACGCCCGGCGCAGCGAACCCGCCGACGCCTGCGACTTCCACCGCGCGCGGGTGGTGGGCGAAGCGCTGCAAATGGCCCTGTTCGGCCACTGCGATCCGCCCGCCATCGTGTGCCTGCTCAACTGCCTCGCGCCCATCGAAGCGCCCGGGGCCATGGTGCGCATCTTCACGGCAACCGCCAAGACCTTCTCCAGCGCCAAAGAGGCCCTCGACCTGCTCACGCCGCTGTCGCTCTTCCTCACCACCGACGACGGTGTGCTGTCGCCGCAGCAGCGGGCGCTGTTCACGGACCTGGTGCTCCAGCGCCTGCCCAAGGCGCTCATGAAGCTGCTCGTGCCCGCCCCTGCGCGCGGCCAGGAACCCATCCGCGCGCCCGAGGACACGGCGGTGGTGGCGCGCCTGGCGCAATGGGTGTGGCTGGGCGCCAGCCTGGCGTCGGGCTTCGACGGCGAGGGACAGCCGGCCCTGGTGGCCTACTGGCACCAGCGCCTCGGCGCCCACCCCGAAGCCCGGCTGTGCCTGCACCGGCTGCCACCGCCCGGCGCGCCCGCCGAGGCCGCCGGCACGCCCGCCGCGATGGACGACCTCCGGCGGCAGTTGCAGGCCCAGATCGCGGCCTTGCCGGAAGCGATGCAGCTCACCCTGGCCTTCGTCGATCCTGGCCCGCAAGGCCTCAACCTTGATGGCTCGGGCGTGTTCAGCGTTGCGAGCTGCAGCGCGTGGCTGCTGGCCAGCCCGAACGCCCGCGCGCTGTCGCTGCACCTGCTGCAGTGGCACCGGCAGCAGGGCCGGCTGGCGATCGACGAGGGCCTGGCCCAGGCCCTGCTGCAATGGGCCGAGACGCCGGGCGACACCATCGGTCTGCAGTTCGTGCAGACGCTGCGCCGCGACCGCAACGCCGGCCCGGCGGTGGCGCAGCTGTTCGATGCCCTGCTCAAGGCCTCGGGGGCGCCCCGGCCCGACACCTGGACGCCGGCACAGTCGGCCATGCTCGCGACGCTGGCGCGCGGCGTCGTGCCGTCGGTGGTGACGGTGCGCCTGATCGGGTTCATGGACCACTGCCTGCGCCGGCGGCGCGAAGCCTCGAACGAATCGGCCGCGGGCGGCGCGACGCTGGACGACCTGCTGCCCGCGCTGCTCCCGCTGCTGCCCTACGCGAACAGCGCGGCGTCCATCCAGCTGCTGCGCGCGCTCTCGTTCGAAGGCCCCGAGGCGGCGCAATGGACCGAGCTGGGCAAGCGGCTGGTGTTCGCCGACAGCGAGGACTTCAAGGGCTGGTACCGGGCGGTCAACCTGTTCGTGCTGGACGACTCGATGAACGAGATGCTTTCGACCTGGCTGCTCGTGCACCCGGAGACCGTTCCGGCCAACCCCGTGCACCAGGCGCTGCGCC
Source organism: Hydrogenophaga sp. T2 (assembly GCF_049843535.1). Classification (NCBI taxonomy): domain Bacteria; kingdom Pseudomonadati; phylum Pseudomonadota; class Betaproteobacteria; order Burkholderiales; family Comamonadaceae; genus Hydrogenophaga; species Hydrogenophaga sp. T2. The sequence goes on from NZ_JBBHZJ010000003.1 coordinate 252,449, forward strand.
AGGCAGTGACCGACGCGTGCGACCACCTGCGGTCCAGGAACCAGGGCCGGGTCTGACGCGCCCGCCGCTAGAGCAGCCGTTCGAGCACCAGCACCCCGAAGAAGCCCAGCGCCGCGAGGATGGTCCATTTGAGGATCACCAGCCCCCACTGCCGGTAGCGCCCCTGGCCCGTGCCCACGTAGAAGGCGAAGCACACGCCCGCCGCGAGCAGCAGCAGCATGACGGTCCAGCGAAAGAGCAGCATCAGAAGGCCCGCGCCGCGCTCACCAGGCGGGCGCGACCTGGGCGAAGCCGCGCGGGGCTTCGCGTTCGTTGTCGAAGCTCACGATCTCGTAGGCCTCGGGCCGCGCGAGCAGCGCGCGCAGCAGCTGGTTGTTCATGGCGTGACCGCTGCGGAAGGCGCTGTACGCGGCCAGCAGCGGCTTGCCCACGATGTAGAGGTCACCCATGGCGTCGAGGATCTTGTGCTTGGCGAACTCGTCGCCATAGCGCAGGCCATCGGCATTGAGCACCTTCACGTCGTCCATCACGATGGCGTTGTCCAGGCCGCCCCCGAGCGCGAGGCCGTGCGAGCGCATCATCTCGACGTCTTTGGTGAAGCCGAAGGTGCGCGCGCGCGCGATCTCGCGCGCGTAGTTGCCGCTGCCGAGGTCGAACGCCACGCGCTGGCCCGAGGCGTTCACCGCGGGGTGGTCGAACTCGATCTCGAAGCTGAGCTTGTAGCCGTGGTAGGGCTCGAGCCGCGCCCACTTGAGGCTGCGGCCCTCGCCTTCGCGCACCTCCACGGGCTGCGTGACGCGGATGAAACGCTTGGGCGCGTTCTGCGCCACGATGCCCGCGCTCTGCAGCAGGTACACGAACGAGGCCGAGGAGCCGTCGAGGATGGGCACCTCTTCGGCGGTGATGTCGATGAGCACGTTGTCCAGGCCCAGGCCGGCGCAGGCGCTCATGAGGTGTTCGATGGTGTGCACCTTGGCGCCACCGTTGGCGATGGTGGACGCCAGCCGCGTGTCGCTCACCGAGGTGGCGCTCACGGGAATGTCGACCGGCTGGGGCAGGTCGACGCGGCGGAAGACGATGCCGGTGTCGGGCGCTGCCGGGCGCAACGTGAGCTCCACGCGCTGACCGCTGTGCAGGCCCACGCCCACCGCCTTGGTCAGGGATTTGAGGGTTCGTTGCGCAAGCATCCCCGGATTGTAGGTTTTCGCCCTGTGGAACACGGTGAGAAAAGGTGATGACCGCGATAGGGGCGGGCCCATGCCCGCCCCCGCTGGCGGTCGATCAATCCGCCTGCTTGCGCAGGAACGCCGGGATCTCGAAGTCGTCCATGCCGCCCGAGGCCAGCGCGTCGACCTTGGCCGCGGCCTGGGTGCGGTTGGTGCGCCAGACGCTGGGCACGGCCATGTGCTGGTAGTCGGGCTGGGCCACGCCGGCGCTGGCGCCCATGCCGCCCGCGCCCGGGCCGCCCACGGCCTGGTTCACGGTGGGCACATGGAAGGGCGTGTTGTCGGTGCCAGTGCGCAGCACCTGCAGCGGCGGCGCGGTGCGGCGCGCGCCCTGGCGGCTCAGGCCGGTGGCCACCACGGTCACGCGCATCTCGTCGCCCAGGCTGTCGTCGTAGGCGGCGCCGTAGATCACGTGCGCTTCGGGCGAGGCGTAGGCGCGGATGGTGTTCATCGCGAGCTTGGATTCCGACAGCTTGAGCGAGCCCTTGGCCGCGGTGACCAGCACCAGCACGCCCTTGGCACCCGAGAGGTCGATGCCTTCGAGCAGCGGGCAGGCCACGGCCTGCTCGGCGGCGATGCGCGCGCGGTCGGGGCCGGCCGCGGTGGCGGTGCCCATCATGGCCTTGCCGGGTTCGCCCATCACGGTGCGCACGTCTTCGAAGTCGACGTTGACGTTGCCGTACTCGTTGATGATCTCGGCGATGCCGCCGACGGCGTTCTTGAGCACGTCGTTGGCCTGGGCGAAGGCCTCGTCCTGGGTGATGTCGTCGCCGTAGACCTCGAGCAGCTTCTCGTTGAGCACCACGATCAGCGAGTCGACGTTGGCCTCGAGCTCGGCCAGGCCGTTGTCGGCGTTGGTCATGCGGCGGCCGCCTTCCCAGTCGAAGGGCTTGGTGACCACGCCCACGGTGAGGATGCCCATTTCCTTGGCCACGCGCGCGATCACGGGCGCCGCGCCGGTGCCGGTGCCGCCGCCCATGCCCGCGGTGATGAACAGCATGTGCGCGCCCTGGATGCACTCGCGGATCTGGTCGACCGCGCCTTCGGCGGCCTCGCGGCCCTTCTCGGGCTTGCTGCCGGCGCCCAGGCCGGTCACGCCGAGCTGGATGGTCTTGTGCGCGGCGCTGCGCGTGAGGGCCTGCGCGTCGGTGTTGGCGCAGATGAATTCCACGCCCTGCACCTGGCGCGCGATCATGTGCTCGACCGCGTTGCCGCCGCCGCCGCCCACGCCGATGACCTTGATCTGGGTGCCCATGTTGAATTCTTCGACTTCGATCATTTCGATGCTCATTTCGGTGCTCCTTGTGCAGTTGCCTGTTTGTCTGTGGATGTCTGAGTAGCCTGGGAAATCGGGTTCGGTTCAGTCCGGCGGTCCGGTGCAACATCGTCGTCGCCGTCGCGCGCCCGGGTCGAACCCGGGGGCGCCGAGGAACCGGCTCTGCCGGGCCTCTGGCGCCGCCCCCCTCGGGGGGTCACGCGGAGCGTGGCGGGGGGTGTTCATCAAAAGGTCCCCACGAACCAGTTCTTCACGCGCTCGAGCGCGCCCGACATCGAGCCCGCCTTCTGCGCCACCTTGTGGCCGCGCGCGCGCGCCAGGCGCGCTTCTTCGAGCAGGCCCATCACGGTCGAAGCGCGGGTCTGCGCCACCATGTCCGAGAGCGCGCTGGTGTAGTTGGGCACGCCGCGGCGCACCGGCTTGAGGAAGATGTCCTCGCCGAGTTCCACCATGCCGGGCATGACGGCGCTGCCGCCGGTGAGCACGATGCCGCTGGAGAGCATTTCTTCGTGGCCGCTGTCGCGCAGCACCTGCTGCACCAGCGAGAAGATCTCTTCCACGCGCGGCTCGATCACGCCGGCCAGGGCCTGCTTGCCCAGCAGGCGCGGGCCGCGGTCGCCCAGGCCGGGCACCTCCACCTGGGTGTCGGGGTCGGCCAGCAGCTGCTTGGCGCAACCGCTCTCCACCTTGATGTCTTCGGCGTCCTTCGTGGGCGTGCGCAGCGCCATGGCGATGTCGCTGGTGATCAGGTCGCCCGCGATCGGGATCACCGCGGTGTGGCGGATCGCGCCGCCCGAGAAGATCGCCACGTCGGTGGTGCCGGCGCCGATGTCCACCAGCGCCACGCCGAGCTCCTTCTCGTCGTCGGTGAGCACGGCCTGGCTGCTGGCCAGCGGGTTGAGCATGAGCTGGTCGACCTCCAGGCCGCAGCGGCGCACGCACTTGATGATGTTCTCGGCCGCGCTCTGCGCGCCGGTGACGATGTGCACCTTGGCTTCGAGGCGGATGCCGCTCATGCCGATCGGCTCCTTCACCTCCTGGCCGTCGATCACGAACTCCTGCGGCTCCACCAGCAGCAGGCGCTGGTCGGTGGAGATGTTGATGGCCTTGGCGGTCTCGATCACGCGCGCCACGTCGGTGGCGCTGACCTCGCGGTCCTTGATGGCCACCATGCCGCTGCTGTTGATGCCGCGGATGTGGCTGCCCGTGATGCCGGTGTAGACGCGCGCGATGCGGCAGTCGGCCATGAGCTCGGCCTCTTTCAAGGCCTGCTGGATGCTCTGCACGGTCGCGTCGATGTTGACCACCACGCCGCGCTTGAGCCCATGGCTGGCGGCCACGCCCAGGCCCGCGAGCTTGAGCGTGCCGCCGTTCTGCACCTCGGCCACCACCACCATGATCTTGGCGGTGCCGATGTCGAGTCCGACGACGAGGTCCTTGTATTCCTTGGCCATGATGTGTGGAGGCTTCTTTACCGGTGTGAGGGGGTGCGGACGGGTTGTTCGGTGGTCGTGACGCCGCGCACGCGCAGCGCATAGCCGTTGGGGTAGCGCAGGTCCACGCTTTGCAGCGCGCCGGCGTAGCGCTCGGTGAGCTGCGGCAGCGTGGCGGTGAAGCGCTGCACGCGGGCCACGAGTTCGTCGGGCGTGCCGCGGCCGATCTCGATCACGGCGCCGCTGTGCAGGCGAGCGCGCCAGCTGCCGCGCTCGCCGAGTTCGAGCCGGTCCAGGCCGAGCTCGAGGCGCGAGAACACGGGTTCGAGCGCCTGGTACAGCGCCCAGATCTCGGCCGAACGGTCGGCCGGGCCCGCGAGCTCGGGCAGGTAGTCGGCGTCGTCGGGGCTGGCCTCGAAGACCTCGCCCAGGGTGTTCACGAGCTCGCCCGAGCCGGTGTCGCCCCACCAGGCCACGGGCCGGTGCTCTTCGAGCGTGATGCGCAGGCGGTTGGGGAATTCGCGCTGCACCACCGCGCGGCGCACCCAGGGCACCTGCTCGAACAGCGCGCGCACCTGCTGCAGGTCGACGCTGAGGAAGCTCGACGACAGGCGCGTGCGCATCTGCGAGGCCAGTTGTGCGCGCAGCGTGACCACGCTCTGGTGCGCGACGTCGCCGTGCACGCTGATGGCCTTGACGGTCCAGACCGGGTGGCGCACCGCCCAGGTGCCCACGCCCACCAGGGCGAAGAGCGCGAACACGCCCAGCAGAAGCTGGGTGGCCACGGCCATCAGCTTCACGTCCAGGGGCAGTTCGGTGCTCGTCGCCATGGTCGGGGGCTTACGCGTTGTCCAGTGCCGCGGCGGCCAGCAGGCGCACGCACAGGTCTTCGTAGCTGATGCCGGCCGCGCGCGCGGACATGGGCACCAGCGAGTGGCCGGTCATGCCGGGCGAGGTGTTGATCTCGAGCAGGTAGGGCTTGCGCGTGGCGGCGTCGATCATCACGTCGGCGCGCGCCCAGCCGCGGCAGTCCAGCGTCTGGAAGGCCTTGAGCACCAGCAGCTGGATCGCGGCTTCCTCGCCCGCGGGCAGGCCGCAGGGCACGAGGTATTTCGTGTCGTCGGTGAAGTACTTGTTCTGGTAGTCGTAGTTGCCGTCGGGCGCCACGATGCGGATCACCGGCAGCGCCTGCGCCTGCGCGCCCGCGCCCAGCACCGGGCAGGTGACCTCGTCGCCCGCGATGAACTGCTCGCACATCACCATCGGGTCCTGCTGGGCGGCGAGCGCGTAGGCGGCGTCGCACTGGTCGATGCGGGTGACCTTGGTGAGGCCGATGGTGGAGCCCTCGCGCACGGGCTTGACGATCATGGGCGCGCCCAGGGCCTCGAACGCGGCGCGCGTGTCGGCGGCGCTGCGCACCTGGCGCCAGGCCGGCGTGGGCAGGCCCTCGGCGATCCAGATGCGCTTGGTCATGAGCTTGTCCATCGCCACCGCCGAGGCCATCACGCCCGGGCCGGTGTAGGGAATGCCCAGCAGTTCGAGCGCGCCCTGCACCGTGCCGTCTTCGCCGAAGCGGCCGTGCAGCGCGATGAAGCAGCGCTGGAAGCCCTCGCGCTTGAGCTCGCCGATGTCGCGTTCGGCGGGATCGAAGGCATGGGCGTCCACGCCCTTGGCGCGCAGGGCCTGCAGCACGCCCGTGCCCGACATCAGCGAGACCTCGCGCTCGGCGGAACGCCCGCCCATGAGCACGGCCACCTTGCCGAACGACTTCACATCCACCAGGGTCTTCTCCATGGCCTCTTTCACGCCTTGTGCGCCTGCGCGCGTTCAATGATCTGTCCGGCCACCGCGCCGATGGTGCCGGCGCCCATGCACAGCACCACGTCGCCGTCGCGGCCGTTGTCGAGCACCGCCTGCGGCATGGCGGCGATGTCGTCGACGAACACGGGTTCGACCTTGCCCGCCACGCGCAGCGCGCGCGCCAGCGAGCGGCCGTCGGCGGCCACGATGGGCGCCTCGCCGGCCGCGTAGACCTCGGCCAGCAGCACCGCATCGGCCTGGCCGATGACCTTCACGAAATCCTCGAAGCAGTCGCGCGTGCGGGTGTAGCGGTGCGGCTGGAAGGCCAGCACCAGCCGGCGGCCCGGAAACGCGCCGCGCGCGGCCGCGAGCGTGGCGGCCATCTCCACCGGGTGGTGGCCGTAGTCGTCCACCACGGTGATCTGGCCGCCGCCGGGCAGCGTGGCCTCGCCATAGCGCTGGAAGCGCCGGCCCACGCCCTTGAAGCCCGCGAGCGCGCGCTGCACGGCGTCGTCGGGCACGTTGAGCTCGACCGCGATGCCGATGGCCGCAAGCGCATTGAGCACGTTGTGCCGGCCCGGCAGGTTGAGCACCACGTCCAGGTCGGGCAGCTGCACGCCGTTGCGGCGCTGCACCGTGAAGTGCATCTGCGCGCCCACCGCGCGCACGTTGAGCGCGCGCACCTGGGCGTCTTCGCTGGTGCCATAGCTCGTGATGGGCCGTGCGATCTGCGGCAGGATCTCGCGCACCGCAGGGTCGTCCACGCAGACCACGGCCGCGCCGTAGAACGGCATCTTGTGCAGGAACTCCACGAACGCGGCCTTGAGGCGGCCGAAGTCGTGGCCGTAGGTGTCCATGTGGTCGGCGTCGATGTTGGTGATCACCGCGATCATGGGCAGCAGGTTCAGGAACGAGGCATCGGACTCGTCGGCCTCGACCACGATGTACTCGCCGCTGCCCAGCGCCGCGTTGGCGCCCGCGCTGTTGAGGCGGCCGCCGATCACGAAGGTCGGGTCCATGCCGGCCTCGGCGAGCACGCTGGCCACCAGGCTGGTGGTGGTGGTCTTGCCGTGCGTGCCCGCAATGGCCACGCCCTTTTGCAGCCGCATCAGCTCGGCCAGCATCACGGCGCGCGGCACCACGGGGATGAGTTTGGCGCGCGCGGCCAGCACCTCGGGGTTGTCGGCCTTCACGGCGGTGGAGGTGACGATGGCGTCGGCGCCTTCGATGTGTTTCGCGTCGTGGCCCGCGTGCACCTGTGCGCCCAGCGCGGCCAGGCGGCGCGTGGCCGCGCTCTCGCCCAGGTCGCTGCCCGAGATGCGGTAGCCCTGGTTGAGCAGCACCTCGGCGATGCCGCTCATGCCGGCGCCGCCGATGCCGACGAAATGGATGTGGCGGATGGCGTGTTTCATGTCGTTCGTGCTCCGGCGAGTTCGACGCAGGCGTCGACCACGGCCTCCACCGCGCCGGTGCGCGCCACGCCGCGCGCCTTCTCGGCCATGGCCAGCAGCCGCTCGCGGTCGAGCGCGAGCAGCAACGCCGAGAGCTTCTCGGGCGTGAGGCCGGCCTGGGGTTCGAGCCAGGCGGCGCCCGCGTCGACCAGGAAGCGCGCGTTGTGGGTCTGGTGGTCGTCCACCGCGGCGGGGAACGGCACCAGCACCGAGGCCGCGCCGACGGCGGCGAGCTCGGTCACGGTGCTCGCGCCGGCGCGGGCGATGACCACATCGGCCTCGGCGAAAGCGCTCGCGGTGTCGTCGATGAAAGGGGTCAGCTCGGCGTTCACACCGGCCGCGGCGTAGTTGGCACGCAGCGCCTCGATCTGCTTCTCGCCGCTCTGGTGCAGCACCAGCGGGCGCCGGTCTTCGGGCATGCGCGCGAGCGCCTGCGGCACCACGCGGTTGAGCGCCTGCGCGCCCAGGCTGCCGCCGACCACCAGCACCCGCAGCGGACCGCTGCGGCCCGCGAAGCGCTCGGCCGGCGCGGGCTGGCGCAGAAAGGCCTCGCGCAGCGGATTGCCCACCCACTCGGCCTTGGCGAGCGCGTTCGGGAAGGCGCTGAAGCGCCGGTCGGCCACGCCCGCGAGCACCTTGTTGGCCAGGCCCGCCACCGAGTTCTGTTCGTGCAGCACCAGTGGCTTGCCCAGCAGCACGCCCATCATGCCGCCCGGGAAGGTGATGTAGCCGCCCAGGCCCACGAGCACGTCGGGCTGCACGCGGCGCACCACCTGCAGGCTTTGCCAGAAGGCGCGCAGCAGGTTCAGCGGCAGCAGCAGCTGGGTGAGCAGGCCCTTGCCACGCAGGCCGCCGAAGGCCACGGTCTCGAGCGGGAATCCGCGCGGCGGCACGAGGCGGCTTTCCATGCTGCCCGGCGCGCCCAGCCAGTGCACGCGCCAGCCGCGCGCGCGCAGGGCCTCGGCCACGGCCAGGCCCGGGAAGATGTGGCCGCCGGTGCCGCCGGCCATCACGAGGGCGCAGGGAGCGCGGGTGCCCGTGTTGGGGCTCATGCACGGCCCCCTTTCATCATCTGGCGGTTCTCGTAATCGACCCGCAGCACCACCGCGAGCGCGATCATGTTGAGCAGGATGGCCGAGCCGCCATAACTCATGAAGGGCAGCGTGAGGCCCTTGGTGGGCAGCGCGCCCAGGTTCACGCCGATGTTGATGAAGGCCTGGAAGCCGAACCAAAGGCCCACGCCCTGCGCGACCAGGCCCGAGAAGACCTGGTCGAGCGCGATCGCCTGGCGGCCGATGTGCATGATGCGGCGCGTCATCCACAGGAAGATGGCGATCAGCGTGAGCACGCCCACGAGGCCGAACTCCTCGCCGATGACGGCGAGCAGGAAGTCGGTGTGCGCCTCGGGCAGCCAGTGCAGCTTTTCCACGCTGCCGCCCAGGCCCACGCCGAAGATCTCGCCGCGGCCGATGGCGATCAGGGCGTGCGAGAGCTGGTAGCCGCGGCCCAGCGCGTGCTCTTCGCTCCAGGGATCGAGGTAGGCGAAGATGCGGTCGCGCCGCCAGCTGCTGGCCATGATCATGAGCGCGAAGGCCGCGACCACCACGGCCGCGATCAGGAAGAACATGCGCGCGTTCACGCCGCCCAGGAACAGGATGCCCATGGCGATCACCACGATCACCATGAAGGCGCCCATGTCGGGCTGGGCCAGCAGCAGCATGCCCACCACGCCCACGGCCACCGCCATGGGCCACACGGCCTGCCAGAAGTTCTGCTTGATCTCCATCTTGCGGACCATGTAGCTGGCCGCGTAGAACAGCACCGCGAGCTTGCCGAGCTCGGACGGCTGGAAATTCATCACACCCAGCGAGATCCAGCGGCGCGCGCCGTTCACGCCCTTGCCGATGAAGGGCACGAGCACCACCACCATGAGCAGCAGCGCCGCCGCGAACAGCCAGGGCGCGGTGCGTTCCCAGGTCTTGAGCGGCACCTGGAAGGCCAGCAGCGCGGCGACCACGCCGATGGCCATGGACAGCGCGTGGCGCACCACGAAATGCGTGTGCGCGTAGTTGGCGAAGCGCGGGTTGTCGGGCAGCGCGATGGAGGCCGAATACACCATCACCAGGCCCCAGCAGACCAGCGCCACGGTGACCCACAGCAGCGGCTGGTCGAAGCCGGTTTCGCGCACCGCGATGTTGCGCTGGCCGCCGTAGCTGCGGCTGGACAGGCGCACCGGGATGTCGCCCACGCCCGAGCCCGCGAGGCCGCCGGCCCAGGCGGGCAGCCAGCCCGACAGCCGCGCGCGCAGGCCGCTGGCGGGGCTGCCGGTGTCGGCGGCGGGGGTCTTGCGCTGGGCGCGGCTCACAGCCCACCCTCCAGGCTCATGCCGCGGCTCTCGGCCAGCTCGCGCACGGCGGCCACGAAGGCTTCGGCGCGCGCCACGTAGTTGCGGAACTGGTCCAGGCTGGCACAGGCCGGCGACATCAGCACCGCGTCGCCCGCGTGCGCGCGCTCGGCCGCGAGCGGCACCGCGGCGGCCAGTTCGCCGGCATCGATCAGGTCCACGCCCGCGGCCTGCAAGGCCTCGCCGAGCGCGGCGCGCAGCCGCGGTGCGTCGCGGCCGATGAGCACGACGGCGCGCGCGTGGCGCGCCAGCGGCTCGGCCAGCGGCGAAAAATCCTGGCCCTTGCCGTCGCCGCCGAGGATGACCACCAGGCGGCGCTCGGCGCCCAGGCCGTTGACCGCGGCCAGCGTGGCGCCCACGTTGGTGCCCTTGCTGTCGTCGAAGTACTCGACCTCGTTCACGACGGCCACGGGCTCGACGCGGTGCGGCTCGCCGCGGTACTCGCGCAGGCCGTGCAGCATGGGCGCGAGCGGTGCGCCGGTGGCCGTGGCGAGCGCGAGTGCGGCGAGCGCGTTGGCCGCGTTGTGGCGGCCGCGGATGCGCAGCGCCTCGGCGGGCATGAGGCGCTGGAAGTACACCTCTTCGTCGGCCTGGGCCTTGCCCTTGGCACGCGTTTCGTCGAGTGCGAGCGCGCGCACCAGCCAGGTCATGCCGTTGACGGTCTCCAGGCCCCAGTCGCCGGCGCGCGTGGGCGCATCGAGGCCGAAACTCATCCAGGGCCGCGCGGGCACCTGGCGGTTGCGGTTGCCGACCTTCACCGTGACCAGCCCGGGCTTGAGGGCCATCACGCGCGCATCGTCGCGGTTGAGCACCATGAGGGCCTGGCTGCCGAACACGGCGGCCTTGGCCTGCGTGTAGGCGTCCATGCTGCCGTGCCAGTCGAGGTGGTCTTCGGTGAGGTTGAGCAGCGTGGCCGCGGTGGGCACGGCGGCCCAGGCGCCCTGGGCCGTGCCGTCGAGCTGGAAGCTCGAGAGCTCGAGCACCCAGACGCGCGGCAGGTGCGGCGCGGGCGGCGGCTCGGCGGGCGGCGGCACCAGCAGGGGTTCGGCCTCGTCCTCGGGCGGCGCGGGCAGCGGTTCGTCGTCGGCCGGGTCCTCGGTGTCGGGGGCGTCGGCGTCCACCGGCAGCTCGGCCTGGGCGGGCGCTTCGGCGGCCTCGGCCGCTTCGCGCAGGGCTTGCTCGGCCGCGTCTTTCGCGGCCTGCTCGGCGGCCTCGGCGGCGGCGCGTTGATCGTCGGCGGCTTGCGCCACGGCCTCGGCGTCGAGCGCCTGGCCCAGCACGTCGAGCAGCGCGGGACCGATGTTGCCGGCCACCGCCACGGGCCAGCCCGCGCGCTGCAGCAGCAGGCCGGTGAGCGAGGTGACCGTGGTCTTGCCGTTGGTGCCCGTGATGGCCAGCACCTTGGGCCGGTAGGGGAAGCGCTCGCGCTGCGACAGCGCCTGCAGCGCCTGGGCGAACAGGTCGAGCTCGGTGAGCACGGGGATCTGCTGCGCCCGGGCGTGTTCGAACACGGTCTGGAGCGCCTCGGGCATCAGGCCCGGGCTGCGCGCGATCAGGGCCCAGGGCTCGCGCGCGAGCAGGGTGGCGTCGAAGGCGCCGGCCACGAAGGTGGCCTCGGGGCAGTCGCGCTGCAGCGCCTCGCGCTGCGGCGGGGCCTCGCGCGTGTCGGCCACGGTCACGCGCGCGCCCTGGCGCACGCACCAGCGCGCCATCGATAGGCCCGAGGCGCCGAGACCGAGGATGAGGACAGGCTGGTCTTTCATCGCAGCTTCAGCGTGGACAGGCCCACGAGGCACAGCAGCATGGTGATGATCCAGAAGCGCACCACGACCTGCGTCTCCTTCCAGCCCTTCTTCTCGAAGTGGTGGTGCAGCGGCGCCATCTGGAACAGGCGCCGGCCTTCGCCGTAGCGCTTCTTGGTGTACTTGAAGTACGAGACCTGCAGCATCACCGACAGCGCCTCGACCACGAAGATGCCGCCCATGATGGCAAGCAGGATCTCCTGGCGCACGATGACCGCGATGGTGCCGAGCGCGCCGCCGAGCGCGAGCGCGCCCACGTCACCCATGAAGACCTGCGCGGGGTGGGTGTTGAACCACAGGAAGGCCAGGCCCGCGCCGGCCATGGCGCCGCAAAAGATCAGCAGCTCGCCCGAGCCCGGGATGTGCGGCAGCAGCAGGTAACGCGCGAACACCGCGTTGCCCGTGACGTAGGCGAAGATGCCGAGCGCCGAGCCCACCATCACCACCGGCATGATGGCCAGGCCGTCGAGGCCGTCGGTGAGGTTGACCGCGTTGCTCGCACCCACGATCACCAGGTAGGTGAGGATCACGAAGCCGGCCACGCCCAGCGGGTAGTTCACTTCCTTGAAGAAGGGCACGAGAAAGCCCGACTGCGGCGGCAGGTCGAGCGTGAAGCCCGACTTGACCCAGTCCATGAAGAGCTCGAACACGCGCGCGTTGCTGGTCTCGGACACCGCGAACACGAGGTAGAACGCGGCCACCAGGCCGATCAGCGACTGCCAGAAGTACTTCTCGCGCGAGCGCATGCCTTCGGGGTTCTTGTGCACCACCTTGCGCCAGTCGTCGGCCCAGCCGATGGCGCCGAAGCCCAGGGTGACGATGAGCACGATCCAAACGAAGCGGTTGCTCCAGTTGAACCACAGCAGCGTGGACAGCGCGATCGAGAACAGGATCAGCACACCGCCCATGGTGGGCGTGCCGCCCTTGGTGATGTGGGTCTGCATCGCGTAGGTGCGGATCGGCTGGCCGATCTTGAGCGCGGCCAGGCGGCGGATGAACCAGGGGCCGGCCACCAGGCCCAGCACGAGCGCGGTCAGCGCCGCCATGACGGCGCGGAAGGTGAGGTACTGGAACACCCGCAGGAAGCCCAGGTCGGGTGAGAGGCCCTGCAGCCAGAGGGCGATGCTAGGCAGCATGGGGATGGTCCTTGTCGGGATTGTTCTGCGTGGGATCGAGCGCGCGCACGGCCTGCACCACGCGCTCCATGCGCATGAAGCGCGAGCCCTTCACGAGCACGCTGCCCACGGCGCCGGTGGCGACCTCGGCCGCCACGTCGCTGGCCAGCGCGGCCACGTCGGCCACGTGCTGGGGCGCGGGCTCGCCGGCGGCCTGCAGTGCCTCGACGGCCGCGCGCATGTGCTCGCCGCTCACGCGCACTTCGTCGATGCCGCGCGCGTAGGCGTGGCGCAGCACCTCGAGGTGGAAGGCCAGGGCCTGGTCACCGACCTCGCCCATGTCGCCCAGCACCAGCAGGTGCGGGCCGGGCAGCGTGGCCAGCACCTCGATGGCGGCGCGCACGGAATCGGGGTTGGCGTTGTAGCTGTCGTCCACCAGCGTGACCACGCGGCCACCGACCTGCAGGGCGATGGCGCGCGAGCGGCCGCCCACGGGCTCGAAGGCCTCGAGACCGCGGCGGATGGCGTCGAGCGGCACACCGGCCGCGAGCGCGCACGCGGTGGCCGCGAGCGCGTTGCGCACGTTGTGCTGGCCCGCGATGCGCAGGGTGAGTTCGGTCTCGCCCGCGGGCGTGGCGAGGTGCAGCGCCCAGGCTTCGCCGAGCCAGCGGGCGCTGGTGGCGCGCACCTCGGCGCCGGGGTCGGTGTCGCTGAAGGCGATCACGCGGCGTGCGCCGGCCAGCTCGCGCCAGATCGCGGTGTGGGCGTCGTCGCTGGGAAAGACCGCCGTGCCGTCGGCGCGCAGGGCCTCGATGGCAGCCCCGTTCTCGCGCGCCACGGCGTCCACCGTGGCCATGAATTCCTGGTGCTCGCGCTGCGCGTTGTTGACCAGCGCCACCGTGGGCGCGGCCACGGCCGCGAGCAGCGCGATCTCGCCCGGGTGGTTCATGCCGAGCTCGACCACCGAGCAGCGGTGCTGCGGCCCCAGGCGCAGCAGCGTGAGCGGCACGCCGATGTGGTTGTTGAAGTTGCCCTGCGTGGCGTGCGCGGCATCGCCCGCGTGCGCGCGCAGGATGCTCGCCACCATCTGCGTGACGGTGGTCTTGCCGTTGCTGCCGGCCACAGCGATCAGCGGCAGCGTGAACTGCGCGCGCCAGGCCTGCGCGAGCAGCTGCAGCGCGGCCAGGGTATCGGGCACCTCCACGCCGGCCAGGCCCGCTTCGGCCAGGCCCGCGTGCGCGATCGCGCCCACGGCGCCCGCGGCCGCGGCCTGGGGCAGGAAGGCGTGGGCATCGAAGCGCTCGCCGCGCAGCGCCACGAACAGGTCGCCGGCCTGCAGGCTGCGGGTGTCGGTGTGCACGCGCTGCACCGGCGCGCTCAGGGCACCGACGGCGCGGGCGCCGGGCAATGCGAGCATGAGTTCGGCGATGGTCTTCATGCGGCGGCCCCCTGGCGGGTGTCGAGCGCGCGGCGCGCGTGTTCGATGTCGGCGAAGGGCGTCTTCACGCCACGGATCTCCTGGTAGTCCTCGTGGCCCTTGCCCGCGATCAGCACCACGTCGGCCGGGGCGGCGTCGCGGATCGCGAGCGCGATGGCCTCGGCGCGGTCGACCACGGTGCGCGCGGCCTGCGGCGAAGACAGGCCCGCGGCCATCTGCGCGAGGATGGCCTCGGGCGCTTCGCTGCGCGGGTTGTCGCTCGTGAGCACGGCGCGATCGGCCTGGCGCTCGGCCACGGCGGCCATGAGCGGGCGCTTGCCCGGGTCGCGGTCACCGCCGCAGCCGACCACCACCCAGAGCAGGCCGCCGCGCGCCTGCGCCTGCGGGCGCAGGGCCTGCAAGGCCTTTTCGAGCGCGTCGGGCGTGTGCGCGTAGTCGACCAGCACCAGCGGCGCGCCGGCGCTGGCGGGACGGGCCTGTTCCATGCGGCCGGGCACAGGCGTGATCGCGCCGCAGGCCTCGACGGCCGTGGCCAGCGGAATGCCCAGCGCGCGCGCGGTGGCGATCACGCCGAGCAGGTTGTGCACGTTGTAGCGCCCCACCAGCGGCAGGCTCATCGAGCGCTGGCTCAGCACCTGGCCCTGGCGGTCGCGTTCGACGAGGTCGAAGGCCACGCCCGCGGGCGTGACGGTGAGGTGCTGGGCCTGCAGCCGCGCCGGGTGAGCGATGCCCACGGACCACAGGTCCAGGCCGCGGCCGGTGAGGCGCTCGAGCAGGCCCGCGCCCTGGGGGTCGTCGGCATTGACCACCGCGGCCTTGAGGCCGGGCCAGTCGAACAGGCGCTGCTTGGCCGCCCAGTACGCGGCCATGCTGCCGTGGTAGTCGAGGTGGTCCTGCGTGAAGTTGGTGAACACCGCCACCGACACGCGCGTGCCGTTGAGCCGGCCTTCGACCACGCCGATGGACGAGGCCTCGATCGCGACCGCGCGCAAACCCTGGTCGACGAAATCGCGCAGCTGGTGCTGCAGCATGACCGGGTCGGGCGTGGTGAGGCCGGTGGCCACGAGCGCCTCGCCCGGGCGGCCCATGCCCAGGGTGCCCACCACCGCAGCGGGGCGCGCGCAGGCGCCGAGCAGTTGCGCGATCCACCAGGCGCTGGAGGTCTTGCCGTTGGTGCCGGTGATGGCGATGACGTCGAGCGCGGCGCTGGGTTCGCGGCAGAAGGCGCTGGCGATCGGGCCGGCCTGGCCCTTGAGGCCGGGCACGGCGAGCACGCGCGGGTCGTCGCGGAAATCGTGCGCCTCCAGCCCTTCGCGCTCGACCAGCGCCACCGCGGCGCCCGCGTGCAGCGCATCGGGCACGAAACGGCGGCCGTCGGTGGCGGCGCCAGGCCAGGCCACGAAGCCGTCGCCTGCGCCCACGCGGCGGCTGTCGCACACGAGCGAGCCCGTGACGCTGGAGCGCAACCAGGTGGCCACGGCCTGCGGGTGCACGAGGGTCTGCACCATCAGAACGACTCCTCCACCGGCTCGGCCACGATCATGGGCTTGACGCTCATGTCGGGCTGCACGCCCAGGATGCGCAGCGTCTGCTGCACCGTTTCGCTGAACACGGGCGCGGCCACCAGGCCGCCGTAGAACTGGCCGTTGCCGGGCTCGTCGATCATCACCGCCACCACGATGCGCGGGTTCTCGATCGGCGCCAGGCCCACGAACACGCCGCGGTACTTGCCTTCGGCATAGCCCTTGCCTTCCTGCTTGCGCGCGGTACCCGACTTGCCGCCCACCGAATAACCCATGGTCTGCGCGCGCGTGCCGGTGCCGCCGGGCTGCACGGCCAGGCCCAGCATGTCGCGCACGGCGCGGGCGTTCTGGCTGCTGAACACGCGCACGCCCTGCACGGTCGCGTCGCTCTTGAGCAGCGTGAGCGGGATCAGCTCGCCGTCGCGCGCGAAGATGGTGTATGCATGGGCGAGCTGGAACAGCGAGGTCGACAGGCCGTAGCCGTAGCTCATGGTGGCCTGCTCGATCGGACGCCAGCTCTTGTAGGGCCGCAGCCGGCCCGCGGCTGCGCCGGGAAAGGGCACCTGCGGCTTCTGGCCGAAGCCGGCCTGCGCGTAGGTTTCCCACATTTCGCGCGGGCTCATCTGCATGGCCAGCTTGACCGTGCCCACGTTGCTCGACTTCTGGATGATCTGCGAGACCGTGAGGATGTCCGAGGGGTGCGTGTCGCGGATGGTCGAGCCGCTGATGGTGATGCGGCCCGGCGCGGTGCTGATGGGCGTGGTCGGCTTGACCATGCCCTTTTCGAGCGCCAGCGCGGTGATGAATGGCTTCATCGTCGAGCCGGGCTCGAAGGTGTCGGTGAGCACGCGGTTGCGCAGCTGCTCGCCGCTGAGGTTGCGGCGCCGGTTCGGGTCGTAGCCGGGGATGTTGGCCAGCGCGAGCACCTCGCCGGTGCGGGTGTCGATCACGATCACGCTGCCGGCCTTGGCCTTGTGCTGGGCGACCGCGTCGCGCAGCTTCTGCCACGCGAAGTACTGCACCTTGCTGTCGATCGAGAGCTGCAGGTCGGGACCGTCCTCGGGCGGCACCACGTCGCGCACGTCTTCCACCACGCGACCCAGGCGGTCCTTGATGACGCGGCGCGAGCCGGCCTTGCCCGCGAGCTCCTGGTTGAAGGCCAGCTCCACGCCCTCCTGACCGCGGTCTTCCACGTTGGTGAAGCCCACCACGTGCGCGGCGGATTCGCCCTCGGGGTATTGGCGCTTGTACTCGCGGCGCTGGTAGATGCCCTTGATGTCGAGCGCGGCGATCTGGCGCGCCACGGGCTCGTCGACCTGGCGCTTGATCCAGACGAAGGTCTTGTCCTCGTCGGCCAGGCGCTTGCGCAGCTCGGCCAGCGGCATCTCGAGCAGGCGCGCGAGCTCGCGCAGCTTGGGGTGGTTCTTGTCGACGTCTTCGGGGATGGCCCAGATGCTTTGCGCCACCACGCTGGACGCGAGGATCAGGCCATTGCGGTCGAGCACGCGGCCGCGGTTGGCGGGCAGCTCGAGCGTGCGCGCGAAGCGCACCTCGCCCTGGCGCTGGAAAAAGTCGTTGCCCAGCACCTGCACGTAGGCCGCACGGCCCGCGAGCCCCGCGAACGCGAGCGCCAGGCCGGCCACGATGAACTTGCTGCGCCACACCGGCGTCTTGCTCGCCAGCAGCGGGCTGGAGGTGTAGTTGATGCTGCGGCTCATGGCCGGGCCTCCGCACCGGTGGCCGGCTGTGCGGGCTGGCCGCCACTGGCGCGCTCGCTCACGTACTGCGTGATGCCGGGCGACACCGGGCGCATCTGCAGTTGGCGCGAGGCCAGTTGCTGCACGCGCGCCGACGTGGCCTGCGCGCGCCGCTGCACCACGAGCTGCTCGTGCTCCACGTCGAGCCGCTTGCCCTGGGCCTGCGCGCGGTCGAGTGCGGTGTAGAGGCGGCGCGATTCGTACTGGGTGTGCACCAGGTAGAAGGCGCTCGCGAGCACGGCCAGCAACAGCACGAGGTTGAGCCGGATCATGCGGACACCCCCACCGCGCTGCGCGTGGCCATGCGCATCACCGCGCTGCGGGCACGGGGGTTGCCTTGCACCTCGGCCTCCGAGGGCATGAGGCGCTGCACGTCGCACAACAGCGTCGGCGCGGGCTCGGCGAAAGGCGCGCGCCGGTCCACCACGGTGCGCGAATGGCGCGCCATGAACTGCTTCACCATGCGGTCTTCGAGCGAATGGAAGCTGATCACCACGAGACGGCCTCCGGCCTTGAGCACGGTCAGACTGGCTTCTAGCGCCGCTTGCAGCTCTTCAAGCTCGGCGTTGATGAAAATCCGAAGAGCCTGAAATGTGCGCGTTGCAGGGTCCTTGCCCGGCTCGCGGGTTTTGACCGCGCCAGCCACGACTTCGGCCAGCTCACGGGTGGTTCGAAAAGCGCCCCGTTCCTGTCGGCGGCGATCAATCGCCTTTGCAATCGGTGCAGCAAACCGTTCTTCGCCATAGTCACGAATGATCTCCGCCAGGGTGGATACCGGAACCGTCTCGAGCCACTCGGCCACGCTCTGGCCGCGCGTGGTGTCCATGCGCATGTCCAGCGGCCCCTCGTGGCGGAACGAGAAACCGCGCGAGGGGTCGTCGAGCTGGGGCGAGCTCACACCCAGGTCCATGAGAACGCCGTCGACCGAGCCCGCACCGAGCGCGCCGAGGGCACGAAATCCTTCGTGGCGCAGCGCCACGCGCGCATCGGCCGCGGCCAGGGCCTGCGCCTCGGCGATCGCCTGCGGGTCCTTGTCGAACACCGTCAGCCGGCCCCGGGGAGACAGGCGCTCGAGCACCGCGCGGCTGTGACCGCCGCGGCCGAAGGTCGCGTCGACGTAGTGGCCGTCCGGGTTGATCGAAAGCGCTTGCACGGCTTCGGTCAACAAGACGGTCTGATGGGTCCATTCGGTCTGCACCCGGGTCCTCAGAACGAAAAGTCCTTGAACACGTCGGGCATCTCGGCCTTCATGGCCTCGGCCTCCTGGGCCGCATAGGCCTGGGCGTCCCACAGCTCGAGGTAGGCGCCCATGCCGAGCAGCACCACGTCCTTGCTGATGCCGGCGGCGGCGCGCAGCTCGGGCGAGACGAGCACGCGGCCGGTGCCATCGACCTCCACGTCCATGGCGTTGCCGAGGAAAATCCGCTTCCACCACTGCGCCTGCATGGGCAGGGTGGCGATGCGGCCGCTGAACTCGAGCCAGGCTTCGCGCGGAAACACCATCAGGCAGCCGTGCGGGTGCTTGGTGATGGTCAGCGCGCCGCCCAGGGCGTCACGGTGCCGGGTCGGCACGGAGAGCCGACCCTTGGCATCGAGACTGAGATTGGAGGCGCCCTGGAACACCGCGATCACCCTGGAAATGGGACTTTCCACCACTTAATTGCACTTTTTTCCACTGTAGCAGGAAAAAACCGCAAAGCGAGCGGTGTCGCTCGCCTTTTTTCCAATGAAATCAACCACTTAGAGGCGATTTCGTGCAACTTTTGAAGCCAAAAAGCACATAAAAAGCAAGCACTTACAACGTGCTCTGCATGTGATGCTTCAAAACCGGAACACCCGCATGGGGTGTCCGTGCCCCGTGATGGGGCGACAGGCGGTCGCTCAGGCCGCGCCCGGCCCGATCGGCGCGGCCAGCGGCAGGTCCCAGGGCGGCAATTGCTCGCGCAGAAAGCCATACAGGCACATCGCCGCCCGCGGCAGCTCGCGATCGGCGCGCTCCAGCCACATCTCGGACAGCGGAAGCGGCGCAAAGCCCTCGTCGGGCGTCAGCAAGCGCAGGCCCGCGAGGTGGCCGACGGAGGCCTTCTGGAACACACCCACCGCGAGCCCGGCCATCACCGAGGCCTTGAGCACCTCCACGCTGGCGCTCTCCTGCACCACCACCCAGGGCCTGCCCGCGGCGGTCAGCGCTTCCTCGGCCCAGCGCCGCAGCAGCGAGCCCGAAGGCAACACCGCCAGTGGCAGCGGGGTCTTGCGGTGAGGATCGGCGCGCCGCGACACCGCCCACACCACCGGGTCGCGGCGCAGCAGCACGCCGTGGCCCTGGCCGCTCTGGAAGGCGTTGATCGTGATGTCGAACTCCGTGCCGAGCTTGCGCTGCATCTCTCCGGCGACGCCCACCTGCAGATCGATGTGGATCGCCGGGTAGAGCGCCGAAAACTCGGCCAGCAGCGGCGGCAGCACCGCCGTGGCGTAGAAGTGCGTCGCGCCCATGCGCACGGTGCCGCGCACGATGTCCGGCTGCATCTGCGCCATCGCCTCCTGGTTGAGCGCGAGCAGGCGGCGCGCGTAGCCCAGCAGCACGCGACCGGCATCGGTGAGCCGCAAGGGCTTCTTGCGGTGTTCGAACAGATCGGTTCCCACGCAGTCTTCGAGCCGTGAGATCTGCTGGCTGATGGCGGCCTGGGTGCGGTGCAGGTAGCGGGCCGCGGCGGTGTGGCCCTCGCAGTCGACCACGGCCACGAAGGCGCGCAGCAGCTCGGGTGCGAGCAGGCGCCCGCGCAGCATGTCGGCGCGCGCCGGGGGGTCGGAAGGCGCGGGTGGCGTGGGTGAATTCACGGTCTGTTATGCCGCGGATAACAACTCTTTGTTTGCCTGCAGGCGTTTTGCAAGCCTAAGATCAATCTAATAATTCCATGAAATCGAGGCCTAACGCTGTCACGAATCCATGATCAAAAAGGCATCCCTCTCAACCATTCTCTTCCCCCTCCTCTTCAACCCGACTGGCGCCCAAATGGCCACCCCACTGGACCGTTTCGTGGCCAATGTGGATTTTTGCGCCTTCATGGTTTCACCGCCCGACGGTGAAACCGACGAATTCATCGAACGCTACCAGGCGGCGCTCGGCCCGGCATTGGCAAGCCTGCTGCAAAGCCAGCCGCCCGGCCCTCCCATTCAGGGCACCGTGACGCAGGCCTTGTTCATCTTGCGGGGGCGCTGTGAAGCCACCCTGCTCCGTTTCGCCTTTCAACGCGCCACTTGAGCCGCCCATGGAAACACCACTGCCTGAATCACAACTGTCTGCGTGCGACGTCAAGGGTCGATCGATTCACCACGCCCTGCCGTTTTCCGACGAATTCGGCGTGGAATTGCGCGGCATGGTCGTGCGGCACAACATGTCGGCCGACGAAATCGGATTTATCCACCAGATGCTGCTGAAATACCGGGTGGTGTTCTTTCGCAACCAGCATCAGCTCAGCGACGAATCGCACCGCGATTTCGCGGCGCAATTCGGCGACATCGTGGGCCACCCGACGGTGGGCGACCCGGCCGACGGATCGATCCTCGAGCTGCATTCGCACCGCGGTGGCCGTGCCAACTCCTGGCACACCGACGTCACCTTCGAGCTGCGCCCGCCGAAGATCTCGATGTTGCGGGCGGTGACGCTGCCGCAGCGCGGCGGCGACACGGTGTGGGCCAACACCGCCGCGGCCTACGACCACCTGCCCGCGCCGATCCGGGCCATGGCCGACCGCCTGTGGGCGGTGCACGGCAACGACTTCGACTACGCGGCCAGCCGGGTCGAGTTGCTGCGCGACGAGGCCGCGCGCCAGTACCGCCGGCGGTACGCATCACAGGTGATCAAGAGCGAACACCCCGTGGTGTGCGTGCACCCCGAAACCGGCGAGCGCTGCCTGCTGCTGGGTCACTACGCCCAGCGCTTCGTGCACTGCGACACCCACGATTCGGACCGCATCTACGAAATCCTGCAGGCCCATGTGACGCGCCTCGAGAACACCATCCGCTGGCGCTGGGCCCCGGGCGACCTGGTCATGTGGGACAACCGCGCCACGCAGCACTACGCGATCAACGACTATGGCGACCGCATGCGCATCATGCGGCGCGTGACGGTGGCCGGCGACCTGCCCATGGCCCTGGACGGCACCCGAAGCCGGGTGCACGCGGCCTGAGGCCCGCCGGCCGGCACCTCAGAGGATGTAGCGCGACAGGTCTTCGTCGCGGCTCAGCGCGCCGAGGCGTTGATTCACATAGGCCGCGTCGATGGCCACCGTCTGCCCCTGCCGGTTCGGGGCATCGAAGCTGACCTCGTCAAGCAGGTGCTCCATCACCGTCGACAGGCGGCGCGCGCCGATGTTCTCGGTGCGTTCATTGACCTCGCAGGCGATCTGCGCGAGCTGGCGAATGCCGTCGGGCGTGAACGCGAGGCTCACGCCCTCGGTGGCCAGCAAGGCCTGGTATTGGCGCACCAGCGAGGCATGGGTCTGCGTGAGGATGGCCTCGAAATCGTCGACCGAGAGCGATTGCAGCTCGACCCGGATCGGGAAACGGCCCTGCAGCTCGGGGATCAGGTCGCTGGGTTTGGACAGGTGGAACGCGCCGCTCGCGATGAACAGGATGTGGTCGGTCTTGATCGGGCCGTACTTGGTCGACACCGTGGTGCCCTCCACCAGCGGCAGCAGGTCGCGTTGCACGCCCTGGCGCGACACCTCGGCGGTGCCGCCCTCGCTGCTGCGCGAGGTGACCTTGTCGATCTCGTCGATGAACACGATGCCGTTCTGCTCGGCGTTGTGCAGGGCGCGCGTCTTGATGTCGTCCTCGTTGACGAGCTTGGCCGCTTCTTCGTCGATGAGCAGCTTCATGGCCTCGGCGATGCGCAGCTTGCGCACCTGCTTGCGGCCGGCACCGAACTGGCCGAACAGGCCCTTGAGCTGCTCGGCCATTTCCTCCATGCCCGCCGGGCCCATGATTTCCATGGCCGGGCGCGGCTCGGCGAGTTCGATTTCGATCTCGCGCTCGTCGAGTTCGCCCTGGCGCAGCTTCTTGCGAAACGTCTGGCGCGCGGTGCTGTCCTGCGCCGGTGGCGGCGGCTCGAAGCCCACACTGCGCGGCGGCGGGATCAACGCGTCGAGGATGCGTTCCTCGGCGGCGTCTTCGGCGCGCGCGCGCTGCTTGCGCATCTCGCTCTCGCGCATCTGCTTGATCGCGATGTCGGCCAGGTCGCGCACGATGCTGTCCACGTCCTTGCCCACATAACCCACCTCGGTGAACTTGGTGGCCTCGACCTTGATGAAGGGCGCATCAGCGAGCTTGGCGAGCCGGCGCGCGATCTCGGTCTTGCCCACACCCGTGGGCCCGATCATGAGGATGTTCTTGGGCGTGATCTCGGGACGCAGCTTCTCGTCCACGAGCTGGCGGCGCCAGCGGTTGCGCAGCGCGATGGCCACGGCGCGCTTGGCGCCCTGCTGGCCGATGATGAAGCGGTCGAGTTCGGAGACGATCTCCTGCGGGGTCATGGACGACATGGCGCTGGTCAGTCGAGTGTCTCGATCGTGTGGTTCATGTTGGTGTAGATACACAGCTCGCCCGCGATCGCGAGCGATTGCCGCACCACCTGCTCGGCACTGAGCGCGGTGTGGTCGATCAGCGCCTTGGCCGCGGCCTGCGCATACGCACCGCCCGAGCCGATGGCCACGATGCCGTGTTCGGGTTCGAGCACGTCGCCGTTGCCGGTGATGACCAGGGCCGCGGTCTTGTCGGCCACGGCCAGCATGGCCTCGAGCCGGCGAAGCACGCGGTCGGTGCGCCAGTCGCGCGTGAGTTCGATGGCCGCCCGCGCGAGGTGACCCTGGTGCTTTTCGAGCTTGGCCTCGAAGCGCTCGAACAGGGTGAAGGCGTCGGCCGTGGCGCCCGCGAAGCCCGCGAGCACGCGGTCGTGGTGCAGCTTGCGCACCTTGCGCGCCGTGCCCTTGATCACGATGTTGCCGAGCGTCACCTGCCCGTCGCCGCCGATGGCGACCTGCACGCCCGACGGCGTTTCGCGCCGGACACAAACGATGGTGGTGCCGTGAAAGGATTCCATGGAAAACAAGATGGGGGTTCGAGGGAGCCGATCAAGAGACACCGTGCAACCGGCTTGGCCCGGCCATCGGTGCCGCCCCTTGCGGGGTCGCGCGCAGCGCGGCGGGGGTGCCGCCGGTCAGTCGTTGCGCACCACCACCTTGGCGTATTCGGTGATGCCCACGACGTGGAAGAAGGCCGAGACCAGGCGGTGCACGTCGACGAACTGCACCAGCCGGCCTTCGGCGTGGTGGCCCGTGACCCAGTTGAGCAGCGTGCCGGCGGCCGAGAAGTCGACGCGGATCAGGTTGCGGCACGAGAGGATGAGCACGTCGGCGCCGTTCAGGCGCAGCTCGAGCATGTCGATCGTGCCCTGCGCATCGCCGCGGATTTCGCCGAGCAGCTCGACCAGGCCCAGGTGGCTGTAGCCGCCCGTGGGCGAATCGATGATGGACTCGCCCGACACCGTGGTGGGCGCGGCCTCCAGCACCGATTCGCCGAGCACCGAGTGCAGGCTTTCGTCGCCGTTGTCGCCGCGCACCGACTGGTAGCGGCAGCGCGGCTTCTCCCAGCCCGGGGGCGAGAGCTCGTAGGTGACGCAGAAGTCGAGCGCGGTGAGCTCGAACTCGTCGACGCGGTTCATGAGCCGCAGCACGGCCATGCGCAGCTCCCACCAGAGCTGCTCCACGTCGCGGCGGCCCGAGGGTGTCATGCTCTTGAGCAGGTCGCGCAGGCGGCTGCCGCCGGCGAACTGCAGGTCGACGTCCTGGTCGGTCCAGAGCGTGACCAGGCCCAGCAGCGCGCGCGCGGCCTTGGGGTCCATGGCGGTGAGCGGGGTCCAGTCGAGCACCCAGGGCTGGCGCGCGCGCGCCAGCACGTTTTGCAGCGTGCCGATGGCATGGGCGTCGAGCTCGGCCTCGGCGACCCAGATGGCGCGGGTCTGGCCGGCGGCCCAGGGCGTCTCGGTGCGGCCCACGGCCCGCGCCACTTCGGCGGGCATGTCGTACCACTGCGGGGCCGAGCGGTTGAAGCGCGTGGCGAAGTCGACGGCGCGGTTCTCGAACGGGGCGAGCTGGCCGGTGGCGCGGTAGAGGTCGAACAGC
Organism: Hydrogenophaga sp. T2; assembly: GCF_049843535.1. Taxonomy (NCBI): domain Bacteria; kingdom Pseudomonadati; phylum Pseudomonadota; class Betaproteobacteria; order Burkholderiales; family Comamonadaceae; genus Hydrogenophaga; species Hydrogenophaga sp. T2. Next base: position 276,855 of record NZ_JBBHZJ010000003.1, read on the forward strand.
GCGAGCCAGTCGGACTCCTGCGCCGGGCGCGGGCCGTCGGCGCCCAGCACCTCGAGCAGGCCCTGCTCGGCGCCCGCGTCGTCGCCGTTGGCGAAACGGATCGCGGCCTCCTCCACCTCAGGGTCCTGCACGATCTCCTGCACGTCGAGCGCGTAGAAGTGCGACGCCGAGAAGGTGGAGCCGTGGCTGCTGTGCCCGCTGGCGCGCGGCGCCATCAGGCCGGTGCGCGCGGTGGACGAGGGCTTGAGCGGCGCGGGCACGGTCTTGGCGGCCGCATCGGCCACGGGCGCAGGCGCGGGCGCGGCGCGTGCGTTGACCGGGTTGAGCAGCGGCGCGGGCTCGGTGACGTCGTACTGCGCCTTCAGGCGCGCGGGGTCGACCGCGGGCATGGGACGCGGCTCGCTGGGCTTGTGCGCGCCCGAGATCGGGGCCTGCGAACTGTTGCCGCCCGAGCCGGTGCTGTTGATGGAGTCGGCGCCCTTGGTCTTCCACCATTGCATGGACATCTGGGCTTCGATCTCGTCGATCTTCTTGAGCGTCATGGCCCGGTCGTCGGGCTTGGACGGCATGCTGCTCTGGAAGAACGACGGCCGCATGCCCTGCGCTTCGGCGGGCGTGCCTTCGCGGCTGCGGATCTTGCGCAGCATGTCGAACTCGCGCTTGCGCACGAAGTCGTTGCGGCGCTTGCGCTCGATCATCTCCTTGAGCGCCGCCTTGCTGTACTCGCTTTCGCGGTCGGCCTGGCGGGTGTCGAGATCGGCCCAGCTGGTGGTGGGGTGGCGAACGAACTTCACCACCTTGGAGAGAAAGCCGCCGCTGGAATCGTCCTTGGCCATGGAGAAGTCGTCGGGGAATCGGGAAAGGTGCCGAGAGAACTCAGTCGCCGAACATCTTCTGCTTGAGCTCGCGGCGCTGCTGCGCTTCAAGCGACAGGCTGGCGGTGGGCCGCGCCATGAGGCGGCCGACGCCGATGGGTTCGCCGGTTTCCTCGCAGTAGCCGTAGTCGCCCGAGTCGATGCGCGCGATGGCCTGTTCGATTTTCTTGAGCAGCTTGCGCTCGCGGTCGCGCGTGCGCAGCTCAAGGGCGTGTTCTTCCTCGATGGTAGCGCGGTCGGCCGGGTCGGGCACGACCACGGTGTCTTCGCGCAGGTGCTCGGTGGTTTCACCGGCGTTGGCCAGCATGTCGGCCTTCAGGCGCTGCAGCTTGAGGCGGAAGAAAGCGAGCTGCTGGTCGTTCATGTACTCGCCATCGGGCATGGAGAGCACGTCCTGATCGGTGAGTTGTTCGACCGGCAAGGTCTTCCAGTTGTTGGCCCGTTTGGGGTCTTTTTGAAGGGAAGCAGGGACTGGGGTCGTCATGGCGGTTCGCTCAATCGTGTGTGTAAAGGTCGCCTTGGCGGCGTCCGGGGCGTGGGTGGGCACCACCTCCGCCTGGGTCATCTGTTCGAGCATGGCCTTGCGCATGTCGCGCTTGCTCGCGGGCTTGGGCACGGCAACGGTCGTCAGGGGTGCGGGTGTTGCCGCCACCTTGTCGATCAGGGCCTGGGCCTCGGAGGCCGCACGGGCCACCGCAGCCTTGGCAACGGGTTTGGCCGCTGCGGGAGCGGCGGCCTTCGCCACCGGTTTCGCCGCCGCTGGCACCGCCGTCTTGGGGGCGGGCTTCGCGGCGGTCTTGGCCACGGGCTTGACCGGTGCTTTCGCAGGCGCTTTTGCCGGCACCTTCGCCGGCGCCTTGGCCACAGGCTTCGCAGCGGCCTTGGCCGGCGCCTTTGCAGGGGCCTTGGCCGGTGCCGCTTTCGCGGCCTTGGCCACCGGCGCCTTCTTGGCGGCGGTCTTGGCCGGCGGAGCCTTCGTGACCGGCTTGCGCGCGCTCGCCACCGCTTTGGCCGTCTTGGCCGCAGCGGAAGACTTGCCTGCTTTCGCTGCCTTGGAAGCCGGGGCTTTCACAAAGGAACTCCTGTGGATGGCGGGCGTGGCACGGACAGGGCATCAAGCCCCGGCCCGTGGACCGGTGTCGACGATTCGGACCGGAGTCGCGTCGGCAAGGGCACTGTTATACCGCTTGCCAACCCAGGCCCAGGGCGTGAACACCCCGGACGGACCCCCCAGCCCTTTCGGCGCGCGCGATTGTAGCGATGTGCCGAGGCCTTGATGGCGCAGGACGTTGCGGGTGTTGTGCCAAACCCCACGACACGCCGCGCACCGGCGACCCGGCGCGCTTCACAGCAAGGCCTGGTTGAGGCCTTGTTCGAGGATGTCGCGCGGCAGGTCGATGCCGATGAACACCATCTTGCTCTGGCGCTTCTCGTCCGGCCCCCACTCGGGCCCGAGGTCGCTGCCCATGAGCTGGTGCACGCCCTGGAAGATCACCTTGCGCCCGGTGCCGTCCATGTGCAGCACGCCCTTGTAGCGCAGCATGCGCGGGCCATACACCTGCACGATCGCGCCCAGGAAGTCTTCGAGTTTCTCGGGGCTGAAGGGGCGGTCGGCGCGGAAGACGAAGCTCTTCACATCATCGTCGTGGTGGTGGTGATGGCCGTGACCGTGCTGGTGCGAGGGGTGGTTGCAATGCTCGCCATGCGCGTGGTCATGGTCGTGGTGATCATGGTCATGGTCGTGCCCATGGTCGTGATCGTGGTCGTCGGGCTTGAGGAAGTCCGGGTCGATCTCGAGCTTGGCATTGAGGTTGAAGCCGCGCAGGTCGAAGATCTCCTTGATCGCGACGTCGCCGAAGTGGGCGGTTCGCATGGGCGCGCGCGGGTTCATGTGCTTCAAGCGGTGGATCAGCGCGTCCACCTCCTCGGCGCCCACCAGGTCGGCCTTGCTGATGAAGATCTGGTCGGCGAAACCCACCTGACGGCGCGCTTCCTGGCGGTCGTTGAGCTGCTGGGCCGCGTGCTTGGCGTCCACCAGGGTCACGATGGCGTCGAGCAGGTACTGCTCGGCCACCTCGTCGTCCATGAAGAAGGTTTGCGCCACGGGGCCGGGGTCGGCCAGGCCGGTGGTCTCGATCACCACCCGCTCGAAATCGAGCTCGCCCTTGCGCTTCTTCTGCGCCAGGTCGGCCAGCGTGGCGCGCAGGTCGTCGCGGATGGTGCAGCAGATGCAGCCGTTGCTCATCTGGATGATGTTCTCGGTGGTGTCGGCCACCAGGATCTCGTTGTCGATGTTCTCTTCGCCGAACTCGTTTTCGACGACGGCGATCTTCTGGCCGTGGGCCTCGGTGAGCACGCGCTTGAGCAGCGTGGTCTTGCCCGAGCCGAGGAAGCCGGTGAGGATGGTCGCGGGGATGAGGGCCATGGGCGGTCAGGGGTGGGTGAACAGAAAACGCAACAGTGTATCGATAGCAAACCGCTCAGGCGGTGGGCCGGCGCATCACCACCAGGCCCTTGAGGTATTCGCCCTCGGGGAACTGCACGGTCATGGGGTGGTCGGGCGCGCCGCCCATGCGCTGCAGGAACACGCCGTCCACGCCGGCGTCGATCCCGGCCGAGGCCACGATCTTGTGGAACAACTCCACGCCCACGCCGCCCGAGCACGAAAACGTGAGCAGCAAGCCGCCGGGCTTGAGCAGCTTGAAGCCCAGGCGGTTGATGTCCTTGTAGGCGCGCGCGGCGCGTTCGGCATGCGCCGCGGTGGGCGCGAGCTTGGGCGGGTCGAGCACGATGGCGTCGAACTGGCGGCCTTGCTCGACGAAGCGGCGCAGCGTGGCGTTCACGTCGGCGTCCAGCCATTCGCAGCGCGCCGCGTCGAGGCCGTTGAGCGCCACGTTGGCCGCGGCCTGCTGCAGCGCCGGGCCCGAGGAATCGACCGACACCACGCGCTGCGCGCCGCCCGCGAGCGCGGCCACGGTGAAGCCGCCGGTGTAGCTGTAGCAGTTGAGCACCTCGGCCAGGCCGTAGCGCTGCACGAGCTCGCGGCACAGGCCGCGGTTGTCGCGCTGGTCGAGGTAGTAGCCGGTCTTGTGGCCCAGCGCCACATCGAGGCCGAGCTTGCAGCCGTGCTCCTGGAGCACCAGGGCGGTGTCGCCGCCGCCGCGCAGCCAGCCCGTGGCCTCGGGCAGGCCTTCGAGCTGACGGCTGCTGGTGTCGCTGCGCTCGTACAGGCGCGACAACCCGGTGAGCTCGAGCAGCGCGTCGGCGATCACGCCCTTCCAGCGCTCCACGCCCGCGGCGCCGAACTGCGCGACCAGGGTGTCGCCGTAGCGGTCCACCACCAGACCGGGCAGGCCGTCGGCCTCGGCGTGCACCAGGCGCACGCCGTCGCTGGCCACGGCCAGGCGCTCGCGCAGCGCGATGGCCGCGCGCAGGCGCTCGCAGAAAAAGGCCGCGTCGATGCGCTGGGCCTGCTCGAAGCTCCAGGCGCGCACGCGGATCTTCGAGGCCGGCGAGCACGCGCCCCAGGCCAGGAAGCGGCCCTCGGCATCGTCCACGCGCACGGTCTCGCCCGGGTCGGCGCTGCCCTTGGCCACCGCGCCATCGAACACCCAGGGGTGGCGGCGCAGCAGCGAGCGCTCCTTGCCGGGCTTGAGGCGGATGGTCTTCACGGACGCAGGTAGGTAAAGCCTTCGCGCGCCTGCAGGCGGGCCACCTCGGCCACGCCCGAGGGCACCACCGAGGCCTCCATCACCACCTTGGACGGGTCGATGTTGCGCGACACCAGGGTGTTGTTGCACACGCGGAACTCCACGCCCTTGTTGGCGAGGTCGGCGATGGCACCCGCGAAGGGCTGGTTGTTCGCATTGACCGCGCCCTGCAGCAGGAAATCGATGCCCGCGCCGTGCGTGACCACCACGATCTTGGCCTTCGGGTCGGCCGCCAGGTGGTTGCGGATGTTGCCCAGGCCGCGCGTGGCCTGGGCAATGCCTTCGCTCATGTGGTAGACGGTCTTGATGGCCGGCTCGGCCGCCGGCGCTGCGGACTGCGCCTGGACCGGCGCGGCCAGCGCCACGGCGAGCGCGAACAGCGCGGACTTCAGGGTGAGCAACAGACGGGGCATGGGATCTCCGGGAAAAGGTGAGATGGAAAAGGAAAAACGGGCGCGCGCCGCTCAGGACTTGCCCGGGCCGCTGCGCGCGCGCGGGTGGGCCGCGTCGTACACCTGCGCGAGGTGCTGGAAGTCGAGGCGCGTATAGACCTGGGTGGTGCCGATGTTGGCGTGGCCCAGCAGCTCCTGCACCGCGCGCAGGTCGCCGCTGGACTGCAGCACGTGGCTGGCGAACGAGTGGCGCAGCATGTGCGGATGCACCGGGGTGGTCAGGCCGGCCTGCAGCGAGCGGCGCTTGAGGCGCACGCGGATGTGCTGCGGCGTCAGGCGCTGGCCGCGCTGACCGATGAACAGCGCCGCATCGCCGCCTGCCCAGGCGGCGCGCGCCTCGAGCCAGCGGCGCAGGGCCGCGAGCGCGGCGCGGCCCACGGGCACGCTGCGCCGCTTGCTGCCCTTGCCCAGCACATGGGCTTCGCCCGCGTCGAGGTCGATCCAGCCGCGCGCGCTGGCGCTGGCCGCCACGTCGAGACCCACGAGCTCGCCGATGCGCAGGCCGCAGCCGTAGAGCAGCTCGGTGATGCAGGCGTCGCGCGCTTCGAGGCCGGGATGGTCGTCGGCCTGCGTGTGTTCGGCCAGGCGCACCGCGTCGTCGACCGCGAGCGCCTTGGGCAGCGGCTTGCCGGCCTTGGGCGCGCGCACATCGCGCACCGGGTGGTGCTGCGTGATGCCCTGCCGCGCGAGCCAGGTGTAGAAGCCACGCCAGCCGGAGAGCACGAGCGCGATGCCGCGCGGGCTGCGGCCACCGCTGTGCATCTGCGCGATCCAGCGCCGCACGTGGTGCATCTGCACCTGCGGCAGCGCCACGCCGGCCTCGCCCGCGAAGCCCGCGAGCTTGCGCAGGTCTTCGGTGTAGAGCGCCACGGTGCGCTCGGCCAGCCGTTTGGCCACGCGCACGTGTTCGAGGTAGGCCGCGACCAGGCCCGCGTCGTCGTCGGTGCGCAGCGGGCCGGCAGCGTTCATTCGGTGGCGGCAGGCACCACGGGCCGCAGGCGCGCGAGCGCGGCGCTCGCGAGCTCGCCGATGCGCTCGAGGAAGTCGGTGCCCATGTCGGGCGCGAAACGCTGCGGGTCGGCCGAGGCCAGCACCAGCAGGCCGAAGGCCTGCGGCGCCGCGCCCGCGCGCAGCGGAATCAGTGCCAGCGAGGCCGCTGCCGAGGGGTCGGCCAGCCACTGCGCGGCTTCCAGGCCCGGGTTGTTGCCGCAGTACGGCGCGGTGAGCGAAGACGCGAAGGCGCGCACGTCCTCGCTCGCGCCCTGCGCATAGGCCTCGTGCGCGAAGGCATCGGCCACGCCCCAGACCTTGATCGCCACCTGCGGCACCATGAACTGGCTCGCGAGCTCGACCGCCACCACCAGCGGCACCTCGCGCGCCTCGCGCACCATCAGCAGCTCGCGCGTCCAGCGCTGCAGCTTGTCGGCGATGGCGGTGTTCTCCTTGCCGTGGCGCACCATTTCGGCGGCCTTGAGCTCCAGGCCCTTGATCTTCTCGCGCAGCATCTCGGCCTGGCGCTCCTGCAGGCTCACCGCGCGCCCGCCGTGCGGGCTGGTGAGCTGCACCTCGGCCAGCAGGCCGGCGTGGCGCTCGAAGAAGTCGGGGCTGTTGGCCAGGTACTGGGCGATGTCGTCCTCGGTGATCGGCGGGATCGGCTGGGTCATGGTGAAGGGGGTGAGGGGTTCAGCTCAGGTGGTCGGGGACCTCGATCACGCCGTTGAACACGGGCGTGGCGGGGCCGGTCATGAAGACGGGGGCGTCGAGGCCGTCGGAGGCCTTCCATTCGATGGTGAGCAGCCCGCCGCGCGTGTGCACGTCCACGCGCTCGTCGAGCCAGCCCAGGCGGATGCCTGCGACCACCGCGGCGCAGGCGCCGGTGCCGCAGGCCAGGGTCTCGCCCGCACCGCGTTCGTAGACCCGCAGTTTCACGGTGGTGCGGTCCACCACCTGCAGGAAGCCCGCGTTCACGCGCTGCGGAAAGCGCTCGTGGACTTCGATCAGCGGGCCCCAGCCCGCCACGGGTGCGTCGTCCACGTCGTCGACCCGCAGCACGGCGTGCGGGTTGCCCATGGACAGCACGGCCACCGGCACTTCGCCCGCGTAGGGCAAGGTGAGCGGCCAGCGCTCGAAGCCGTTGAGGCGCTCGGGCTTGAGCCCGCTGGCGTTGAACGGCACGTCGGCCAGCGCGAACACGGGCGGGCCCATGTCGACGGTGACGCGGCCATCGGCCAGGCGCTTGAGCTCGATCACGCCCTTCTTGACCTTCACGCGCAGCGGGTTGCGCTCGCTCAGGCCCTGATCGTGCACGTAGCGCACGAAGCAGCGCGCCCCGTTGCCGCAGTGCTCCACCTCGCCGCCGTCGGCATTGTGGATCACGTACTCGAAGTCGAGCCCGGGCGCGGGCGCGGGCCGCACGGACAGGATCTGGTCGGCGCCGACACCGAAATGCCGGTCGGCGAGGAAGCGGTACTGCGCCGCGCTCAGGCCGAGCAGACCATGCGTCTCGTCGAGCACGACGAAGTCGTTGCCCGCGCCTTGCATCTTGGTGAAGCGGATCTGCATAAGGCCGCGATTATCCGCCGAGCCCCGCCGGCCTGACACCTGCACGACGCAAGACCGCACCGCCCTCCCCCACAATCGCCGCCATGGTCCGCCCCACCCAACTCCTGCACCCGCCGCGCGCCATCGCGCCCCTGCGTCCCGCCGCCACCGTGCTGCTGCTGCGTGATGGCCCCCAGGGCGTCGAGGTGCTGATGACCCGCCGCTCGATGTCGGCCAGTTTTGCGCCCGGCGCCTACGTGTTTCCGGGCGGCGGCATCGACGCCGCCGACGCCCAGGCCTTCGGCGTGGCTTCGCGCCGTCCCACCCAGACCGATCTGCGGCTCACCCAGGCCATCGCGGCCATTCGCGAGAGCTTCGAGGAACTGGGCGTGCTGCTCGCGCGCCGTGCCGATGGCCGCTGGGCCAATGGCGACGACATCGACGCGCTCGACCGCAAGGCCCCGTTCGCACCGCAGTGCCGCGCGCGCGGCCTGCGGCTCGCGGCCGACGAGGTCTTCGTGCTGGCGCACTGGATCACCGACCGCGACCTCTCGCGCCGCTTCGACGTGCCCTTTCTGGTCGCCCGCATGCCCGAGGGCCAGGAGCCCGTGGCCGACGAGAGCGAGCAGTTCGAGCCGATCTGGGTGCGCCCGGCCGACGCGCTCGCGCGCCACGCCGAGGGCCGCTTCTTCATCATCTTCCCCACCATCCGCACGCTCGAGCGGCTGCAGGCCCACGCCACGGTGGACGAGGTGCTCAAGGCCTGCGCCGCGCACGACGAGCCGCTGTGGACGAGCTGCCCGCGCGCGGGCCTGATCCATGGCCGCGAATCGCGCCACATGGAGCACGAGCCGCCGTTTGGCGAACTCGCGCTGGTCTGCCCCGACGGCCAGATCGTGCACCCGCTGGACTGGCAGCACGAGCAGCCGGTGCCGCTGCTGCGGCAGGTGCAGCGCCTGACCGCGCCCAACAGCGGCGTGATGACCGGCCCCGGCACCAACAGCTACCTCGTGGGCGACCCGGGCACGGGCTACATCGCGATCGACCCGGGCCCCGACGAGCCCGAGCACATCGAGCGCCTGTGGCGCGCCGTGGGCGCCGACCTGCGCGCCATCGTCTGCACCCATTCGCACCCCGACCACTCGCCCGGCGCCAAGCGACTGCAGCAACTCTGCGAGAAGGCCGGGCGGCCGCGGCCGCCCGTGCTCGGCCTGGCCAGCGCACCCACGGCGCGCGAGAACAGCCGCTTCACGCCCGACCGCGAACTCGCCGACGGCGAGCGGCTGGTGCTGCGCGACGCCGCGGGCACCACGCACACGCTCATGGCCGTGCACACGCCGGGCCACGCCGCCAACCACCTGTGCCTCGTGCTGCTCGAAGACGGCCTGCTGTTCTCGGGTGACCACATCCTCAACGGCAGCACCACGGTGATCGACCCGCCCGACGGCAACATGGCGGCCTACCTCGATTCGCTCGACCGCCTGGCCGCGCTGTGCGACACGCACGGCATCGACTTCATCCTGCCCGCGCACGGCCACGTGCTGGGCGACCTGCGGCGCACGCCCGACAACCTGTCGGCGCCGGTCGAGGGCGGCGCGCGCCGCGCGATCGACCAGCTCAAGGCCCACCGCCTCGCGCGCGAGGCCAAGATCGCGCGCGCCATGCAGTTGCGCCCCGACGGCGGCCTCGACGACTGGGTGCCGCTGGCCTACGACGACGTGCCCGAGCGTCTGTGGCCCGTGGCACGCCGCTCGCTGCTCGCGCACGTGGAGCGCATCCGCGCGCTCGGCGGCTTCAATCTCTGAACACGGGTCAGAAGCGCCGGCCGTAGACCAGGCCCACGCCTTCGACCTTGATGTTGTCGCTGTCGTGGTAGTTCATCCAGTTCGCCTGCAGGTACGACTGCCGGCTCAGGTGCACGTTGAGGCCGAGGCCGTAGGCCACGTCGTCGCCGGTCTCGTCGACGTTGATGCCCCCGGCCGACAGCTGCAGCTTGGTGCGCGCATAGCCCACGCGGCCGAACAACTCCACGCGCTCGCCCAGACGGATGCCCGGCTTGAAGAAGATGCCATAGGCGCTCGGGATCTTGGCGTCGATGCCGGTGTTCACCCCGTTGAGCTTGATCTCGTCTTTGGACACACCGCCGGCCACGAAGCCCTCGACCGCGAGGTTGGGCAGCCACTGGTAGCCGATGGTGCCGGTGAGCAGGCCGGGGCGCGCCTTGGCGCTCAGCGGGCCGTCCTCGGCCTTGATGTTGAGTTGCGACAGGCCGATCTCGCCGTACCACTTCGAGTCGGTGGACTGTGCGTGAGCGGCGCCGCACACACCGGCCGCGAGCAGCGAAGACAGCAGGGTTCTGCAAAGGGGATTCATGGGCACTCCTGTGGGGGGATGGAACGGACCCCGGGGGCGGGGGCTGTCCATTGGCAATTGCCGTTCCCGCGGGCGGGAGTGCCTGGCGCAAAAGTGTGAAGCGCGCCGATAAGCCGGATTCTGTGCGGCCGGGTCGCCCCGACCGTGACCGCCATTCTTCTGGGCCGGGGGTCACCCACCCGGCTCGATGCCACCTACCCGCCAGCTCCGCGGAGCCACATCGACGCTGGCCTATTTGGTGTTGCTGCGCGTAGAGATTGCCCGTTTCACCCGGCCCGGGTCGCCCCGGGCCGACTCGTCTCTGTTGCTCTGATCCTCACCTTAGGGCCGCCGGGCGAACCCAGCGGCTGGTCGGTGGAGAGGTGTTACCTCCTACGCTGCCCTGTGCAGTCCGGACGTTCCTCCAGCACACCCTTTCGGGTCTTGTGCCAGCGGCGGTCTGGCGCGCTTCACGCCGCGATTATCGCCGCGGCCCGCGTCACACCAGCCGCTCGATCCGGCGGTGCCGCCACACCAGGCGGTAGTACGAGGTCTGCAAGGCCAGCATGCACAGGTAGGCCACGGGAAAGGCGATCCACACGCCTTCGAGCCCCAGGCGCAGGTCGAGCCACCAGGCCGCGGGCAACTGCACGCCCAGAATGCAGAACACCGAGATCGCCATCGGCACCAGCACCACGCCGCTGGCGCGCATCAAGCCGCCCACGATGGCCTGGAAGCCGAACACCAGGATGCTCCACAGCATGATGTGCAGCAGGTGCTCGGCCTGCTGGCGCACCTCGGGCTGGGTGAGGAACAGCCCCAGCAGGTGGTGCGACAGCGCATAGCCCAGCAGCACCAGCGAGCCCGTGAGCGCCGCGTTGAGCCACAGCCCCGTGCGCAGGATGGCGCCCAGCCGCTCGGTATGGCCCGCGCCGATCGACTGCGCGGCCAGGATGGACGTGGTGATGGCGATGGACAGCGCGGGGAACTGCACGTAGTTCACCACCTGCGTCACCGCGCCGTAGGCCGCCGTGGCCTGCGAGCCATGGGCGTTCACCAGCGTGAGGATCACGAGCTCGGACGCGGAGATCACCACCATCTGCACGCCCGTGGGCAGGCCGATGCGCATCACCTTGCCCAGGATCTCGCGGTCCAGCCGCAGCGCCAGCAGCATCGCGCGGTCGAAAGCCATCACGCTGTGCAGCCGCTTCAGGCGCCAGGCCAGAAAGGCCAGCGCCACCGCGTACGACACCAGGCCCGCATAGGCCGCGCTGCGGATGCCCAGCGGCGGCAGACCCAGCCAGCCCTGGATCAGCGCGGGCGTGAGCACCAGGCCCAGGCCGGTGGACAGCAGCAGCGCCAGCAGCGGCGACACCGTGTCGCTCACGCCGCGCAGCAATTGCGTGAACAGGATGAACACCAGCAGCAGCGGCATGATGAGCAGCATCACGCGGGCGTACGACACCGCGTCGTCGAGCACGTCGGCGGGCGTGCCGAGCGCCACCATGGCGGGGCGCGCGAACACGCCGCCCAGCGCCGCCGCCAGCAGCCCGATGAGCGCCCCCAGCACCAGCGCCGTGCCCGCGATCTGCTTGACCTTGTGCGGCTCGCCCGCGCCCCAGGCCTGGCCGATCAGCACCGAGGCGCCGGCACCGATGCCGATCACCAGCGAGATGAAGAAGAACACGATGGGGAACATGCCCGACACCGCGGCCAGCGCATGCGTGCCCAGCAGCTGGCCGATGAAGATGCCGTTGAGCGTGCCCGACAGGCCCTGCAGGATGTTGGACAACACCATGGGCACGAGGAACACGAGGTAGACCCGCCAGAGGGGGCGGTGGGCTTGGGGTGTCATGAATCGCCTCGGGAGGAATCGGTGTCGGTGGGCGCGAACGCGTCGCGTGCGAGCCAGGCAGCATGGGCGCGCACGTCGGGCGGCCAGGACTCGATGCGCCGGGCGAAGGCCTCGCCGTCGTGCGCGAACAGGGCGCGCGTGGCTTCTTCGAAGCCCGGCAGGGCGCCCGCGATGGCGCTCATGAAACGGTAGGCGCGTTCCGTGGCCGCGCGGCGCGAATCGCGCTCGGCATGGCTGCGGCGCGCCTCGTCCACCAGCCGGCGCAGCGCGGCCGACGCACCGCCCGGCTGCTGCGCCAGCCAGGCCCAGTGGCGCGGCAGCAGCGTCACTTCGCGCGCGACCACCCCCAGGCGCGGACGGCCCACGCCAGGGGCCGCAGTGGCCAAAGCGGCGGGGCCAGGCGCGGCAGCCTGGGGCGCGAACGGGTAGTCGCGCTGCTCGCCGGTGGCGTCGTCGAACACCAGCAGGCCGCCGCCCGACAGGTCGAGCGTGGCCAGGGTACGGGCGACCTCGTCGCCGGGGCCGAAGGCCACGCGGCGGTGTCCGAGAAAGGCGGTGCAGGCTGTCATGGCGGGCAATTCTACCCGGGTTTTTTAATTTCACCCGGGTTATTTTGAGCAGCGGGCCGGACGACTGCGAGGACAATGCGCGCTTTCGTCCTGCTTGATCACCACAAGCCCCACGACCATGATCCGCATCGCCGAGCTCAAGCTCCCCCTGGCCGAGGTGCCGTTCGATGAGCGCCGCGCGGCCGACGCCCCGGCCGAAACCGAGGCCGACCGCGCGCCCGCGCCCCACCCCGTTGCCGCCCTCACCGCGCTCGCCGCGCAGGTGCTGGGCATCGCCCCGGCCGACATCGCCGACCTCCAGGTCTTCAAGCGCAGTTTCGACGCGCGCAAGGCCGAACTGCTCGCGGTCTACATCGTCGACCTCACGCTGCGCGACCCCGCGCAAGAGGCCGCGCTGCTCGCGCAGCACGCACGCCACCCGCACGTGCGCGCCACGCCCGACATGGCCTGGCGCGCGCCCGGCCACGCACCGGCCGCCTTCGGCAGCGCCGAGGGCGAACGCCCGGTGGTGGTGGGCCTGGGCCCCTGCGGCCTGTTCGCCGCGCTCGCGCTCGCCGAAATGGGCCTGCGCCCCATCGTGCTCGAACGCGGCAAGCCGGTGCGCGAGCGCACCAAGGACACCTGGGGCCTGTGGCGCAAGCGCCGGCTCGACCCGCAGAGCAACGTGCAGTTCGGCGAAGGCGGCGCGGGCCTGTTCTCCGACGGCAAGCTCTACAGCCAGATCAAGGACCCGCGCTTCTTCGGCCGCAAGGTCATGCACGCCTTCGTCGAGGCCGGCGCGCCGAGCGAGATCCTCTACGAAGCGCACCCCCACATCGGCACCTTCAAGCTCGTGAAGGTGGTCGAGGCCATGCGCGAGAAGATCCTGTCCCTCGGCGGCGAAATCCGCTTCCAGCAGCAGGTGGTGGGCGTGCAGACCGTGCCCGATGGCGCGGGCCTGCGCCTGACCGGGCTGCGCGTGGCCGACCTCGCGACCGGCACCGCCAGCGAACTGCCCGCGCAGCGCGTGGTGCTCGCGCTCGGCCACAGCTCGCGCGACACCTTCGCCTGGCTCTGGGACGCGGGGGTGTTCCTCGAAGCCAAGCCGTTCTCGGTGGGCGTGCGCATCGAACACCCGCAAAGCCTGATCGACCGCGCGCGCTGGGGCCGCCACGCCGGCCACCCACTGCTCGGCGCGGCCGACTACAAGCTCGTGCACCACGCGCAGAACGGCCGCGCCGTCTACAGCTTCTGCATGTGCCCGGGCGGCACCGTGGTGGCTGCCACGTCCGAGCCGGGCCGCGTGGTCACCAACGGCATGAGCCAGTACTCGCGCGCCGAACGCAACGCCAACTCGGGCCTGGTGGTGGGCATCGACCCCGCCGACTACCCGCAGACCTTTCCGCAGGACCTGCCCTTGTGGACCGCCGCCTTCGGCGAGGCCGACGGCACGCGCTATGCGCAGCAGGCCCAGGCCCTGCGCGCCCAGGGCCGCCACCACCCGCTGGCCGGTGTGGTGCTGCAGCGCCAGCTCGAAAGCCGCGCCTTCGTGGAAGGCGGCGGCGACTACAGCGCGCCCGCGCAGCGCCTGGGCGATTTCCTCGCGGCCACGCCGTCGACCGCGCTCGGCGAGGTCGAGCCCTCGTACCGGCCGGGCATCCACCTCACCGATCTGTCGCGTGTGCTGCCCGCCTATGCGGTCGAGGCCATGCGCGAGGCGTTGCCCGTGTTCGGCCGCCAGATCCGCGGCTATGACCTGCCCGACGCCCTGCTCACCGCGGTCGAGACCCGCACCTCGTCGCCGCTGCGCATCACGCGCGGCGACGACTTCCAGAGCCTCAACACGCGCGGCCTGTACCCGGCCGGCGAAGGCGCGGGCTACGCGGGCGGCATCCTGTCGGCCGGTGTCGACGGTTTGAAGGTGGCCGAGGCCCTGGCCTGCGACGCGCTGGGCCTGCCGCCCGTCGGGCGCCTTACAAATAGTGACAAGGTCGGCACCCCGGCTTGACACGCCGGGCGCAGCATCCAGTCTCCCCCTTACTCCCAGGAGTCTTCCGTGAACACCCCGAGATCGCTTCGCTGGCTTCCCCTGGTGGCCGTTGCGGCCACCGCCACCGGCATGGCCCACGCCCAGGAAGAGCAGGGTCGCGTCATCAGCAGCACGCCCATCATCCAGCAGGTGGCCGTGCCGCAAAACGTCTGCATCGACCAGCAGGTGACCCGGCCGGGCGCCAAGTCGGGCGCGGGCGCCGTGCTGGGGGCGATCGCGGGCGGCGCCGCGGGCAATGCCATCGGCGACGGTGGTGGCCGCGCGGCGGCCACGGCCATCGGCCTGATCGGCGGCGCCATCCTGGGCAACCGCATCGAAGGCGCGGGCCCGGCGCAGACCGAGATCGTGCGCAACTGCAGCACGCAGACCTTCTACGAACCGCGCACCGTGGCCTACGATGTGCTCTACGAGTACGCGGGCCGCCAGTACCGCACCCAGATGGCGCAGGACCCGGGCCGCTACGTGCGCCTGAACGTGGCCCCGGTGGACGCCCTGCCCGCCGCCCCGGCGCCGATCTACCCGACCCGCCCGCAGGTGCGCTATGAAACGCCCGTCGCGCCGGCCGTGGTGTACGACACCTACCCGAGCGGCTACTCGAACATCTCGACCGAGGTCGTGATCATCGGCGGCCAGCGCTACCACCCGGCCCCGGGCTGGCGCCCGCGCCACGAATGGAACGACCGCTACCCGGACCGCTACCCGCCGGGCTACCGCCGCCCCGATTTCGAATACCGCCGCTGAAACCGCGGCGCCCAGCAAAAAGGCCACCCGAGGGTGGCCTTTTGCATGGGCGGTGCGCCTCAGTTCTGCTGCAGCGCCGCGATGCGTTCTTCGATCGGCGGGTGGGTGCTGAACAGCTTGCCCAGGCCACCCGTGATGCCCAGCGCCTGCATGGTCTTGGGCAGCTCGCCGGGTTCGAGGCCGCCCAGGCGGGCCAGCGCGTTGATCATGGGCTGCTTGCGGCCCATGAGCTGGGCGGCGCCCGCGTCGGCGCGGAACTCACGCTGGCGGCTGAACCAGGCCACGATGATCGCGGCCAGGAAGCCCAGCACGATGTCCATCACGATGGTGGTCACCATGTAGCCGATGCCGGGGCCCGAGTTGTTGTCGCTGCCGCGGCGAAGGAAGCTGTCGACCGCGTAGCCGATGATGCGCGACAGGAACACCACGAAGGTGTTCATCACGCCCTGGATCAGCGTCATGGTGACCATGTCGCCGTTGGCGATGTGCGCCACCTCGTGGCCGATCACGGCCTCGACCTCTTCGCGCGTCATGTTCTGCAGCAGGCCGGTGGACACGGCCACGAGCGCGCTGTTCTTGAAAGCGCCGGTGGCGAAGGCGTTGGGCGCGCCTTCGAAGATCGCCACCTCGGGCATGCCGATGCCGGCCTTGTCGGCGAATTTCTGCACCGTCGCCACGATCCAGGCCTCGTCGGCGTTCTGCGGCGGGTTGATCACGCGCGCCCCGGTGCTGAACTTGGCCATGGGCTTGCTGATGAGCAGCGAGATGATCGCGCCGCCGAAACCCATCACCAGCGAGAAGCCGGCCAGGGCCGTCATGTTCAGGCCGTTGGCCGTGAGGAAACGGTCCACGCCGAGGATGCGCGTGGTGATGAGCAACACCGCCATCACGGCGACGTTGGTCAGGACGAACAGCAGGATGCGTTTCATGGATGCTCCGTTAGGCGCCGGCCCGTGCTGGCCGGCAGCGCACTGACCCGTTTCGGGCCATCAGGTTCCCGCCGCCCTGGCGGGGCAGCGGATGATACCGAGGCCGCACGTGGGGCCGGCGGCGCGTTTTTTCAAGCGGGATTCATGCCCGCCGCGGCGCGCGGAACACCTGCGCATCGGCGTAGAAGTCCGCCCTTTCATTGGGCGGCCACCAGCCCGGTATGCCCAGCACGGGCAGGGGCGTGAAGGGCTTGCACGCCAGGGCCTCGGGCCGCAGCCGCTCGGCCAGCCAGCCGTCCCACGCGGCGAGGTCGGTGCCCAGCGCGGCGGGCACGGCTTCGGTGAACACGTGCGCGGTGATCGACTTGTAGGGCTGCGCGAGCTTTTCCAGCAGCGCATGCCCGAACAGCACCAGCCGCGCCCCTGACCAGAGCGCGCGCTCGCTCACGAACAGGCGCTGCCAGTCGCGCGCGCGCAGCGCGTCCCACAGGGCGGGCGGCGCCTGCAGCAGCGCGGCGTTCTCGTCGAACAGCGTGATCGCATCGCGCAGGGGGCCGCGCACCGCGCCCACGCCCTGCGCTGCGATGGCATCGGCCTGCAAGCGGTTGAGGCGGCGCTTGGCGAGCGGGAAACGGTGCCAGATCAGGCCGTTGAAGCCGTCGTGCAGGTTCTCGCGCGTGGGCACGCGGCCGGTCTCGCCGATGAAGGCCTCGTAGGCCACGCCCTCGGGCAGTTCGGCCTGCGGCACGGCACGCAAGGGGCCGGGCGCGGCGGCGTTGAGCGCCTCGGGCAGCGACAGGCCCGCGGCCCGCGCGGCCTGCACCGCACGGCCGGCCTCGGCCACGGGCGCGAACCACGGGGCCGACCAGTCCAGCACCATCGGGTTCAGGCCACCAGCCTCCAGCGCAGCGCTTCGCCCGCGCGCAGCGGCTTGAGCTCGGCCTCGCCGAACGCGAAGGCCTCGGGCGGTGTCCAGCTCTCGCGGCGCAGCGTCACGCTGCCGGTGTTGCGCGGCAGGCCGTAGAAGTCGGGGCCGTGGAAGCTGGCGAAGGCTTCGAGCTTGTCGAGCGCGTTTGCGGCCTCGAAGGCCTCGGCGTAGAGCTCGATCGCGGCGTGCGCGGTGTAGCAGCCCGCGCAGCCCGTGGCATGTTCCTTCAGGTGCGCCGGGTGCGGCGCGCTGTCGGTGCCCAGGAAGAAGCGGTCGCTGCCGCCGGTGGCCGCCTGCACCAGCGCGAGGCGGTGCGTTTCGCGCTTGAGCACCGGCAGGCAGTAATAGTGCGGCCGGATGCCGCCCTGGAAGATGGCGTTGCGGTTGAACAGCAGGTGGTGCGCGGTGATGGTGGCCGCGGTGTGCGCCCCCGCCTCGGCCACGTACTGCGCGGCTTCCTTCGTGGTGATGTGCTCCATCACGATCTTGAGCTCGGGGAAGTCGCGGCGCAGCGGGATCAGCACCTGATCGATGAACACGGCCTCGCGGTCGAACAGGTCGATGTCGCTCGAAGTGACCTCGCCGTGCACCAGCAGCAGCACGCCCTCGCGCTGCATGGCTTCCAGGGTCTGATAGGTCTTGCGGATGTCGGTCACGCCGGCGTCGCTGTTGGTGGTGGCGCCGGCCGGGTAGAGCTTGAGCGCCACCACGCCGGCCGCCTTGGCGCGCGCGATCTCGTCGGCGGGCAGGTTGTCGGTGAGGTAGAGCGTCATGAGCGGCTCGAAGGCCATGCCCGCGGGCACGGCGGCGAGGATGCGCTCGCGGTAGGCGCTGGCCTGCGCGGCGGTGGTCACCGGCGGCTTGAGGTTGGGCATGATGATCGCGCGCCCGAACTGGGCCGCGGTGTGCGGCACCACGGTCTGCAGGGCGTTGCCGTCGCGCACGTGCAGGTGCCAGTCGTCGGGCCGGGTGAGGGTGAGGGTGTCGTGGGTGGTCGCGCTCATGGGCCCGGATTGTCGCAGCCCGCGCCGCCCCGCCCGCTCAGGGCACCTGGTCGCTGGGGTACTTCCAGCTGTCGCGCAGCAGGTAGTTCATGGGCAGGTTCAGCGCCTGGCCGTGCGGCGGAATCGGCTGCTCGAACCAGCGCCGGTAGATGGCCTCGATCTCGTGGCCCAGGATCAGGCGCCGCATCTCGCCGTCGACGATGGCCTTGAAGGCCGGATCGCCGGGCGGCAGCATGATGGCCAGCGGCTCGGTGGTGAGGAAGCGCCCGCGCACCGCGAGCGCGCGCGGATCGGGCCGCTGCGCGATGAGGCCAAACAGCAGCACGTCGTCCATCACGAAAGCCTGGGCCTCGCCGCGCTCCACCTGGCGCAGCGCCTGCTCGTGGTCGTCGGCCTCGGCGATGTCCAGCGGCAGGTTGCGCATGGCCTTGATGCGCCGCACCGCGGCCAGCGGCGTGGTGTTGCGCGTGGACACCACGCGCAGCAGCGCCGGGTGGTCGATGCGGTCGATCGGGCTGTCGGCGCGCACCAGCAGGCGCGCGCCGGTGATGTAGTGCGGGATGGTGAAAGCCACGCGCTGGCGCCGCTCGGCGTTGTTGGTGGTGGAGCCGCATTCGAGCTGGGCCTGGCCCTGCGCGATCACGTCGAGGCGGTCGGCCGGGCTCACGAGGCGGTGCACCACGGCGAGCTCGGGCAACGCGAGCCGCTGGCGTAGCGCCTGCACCAGCCGCTCGCACAGATCGAGCGCGTAGCCGATGGGCTGGCCATCGGGCCCGAGGTAGGAGAACGGCACCGAGGCGCTGCGGTGCGCGATCACGATGCGGCCCTCGGCCCGCAGCCGGTCGATCACCGGGCCCGAGGGCGGCGCCTCGGCGCGTGCGCTCAGCGCCACGCCCAGGGCGGCGAACACGCAGGCGATGCCCGCGATACGGATCCAGACACGCAGCGTGTTGACGGCGGACATGGCGGCACCTCCCAAAGGGCCGCACCTTAGGCAGCCTGCGCCGCCAGGTCGCTACCGCATTGGCGGCATTTCAGCCCTTGGTCGCCAGCAGGTCGCTCAGGCGGTTCCAGAAGCTGGCCACCGCGCGCTTGCCCTTGTTCGCGTCGAGCGGCCGGGCGCGGTAGAGGCGAATGTCGAGCGTGAGCTGCAGGCCGTCGGCCGCGGGCACGAGGCGGCGCGCGGCGAGCTCGTTGCGCACCGCGCTCGAAGGCAGGAAGGCGATGCCGTGGCCTTCGAGCGCCATGGCCTTCAGGCCCTCGGCCATGTCGGTCTCGTACACGCGGTCGAGCTGCGCGGCCAGCGGCGAGTCCTTGAGCAGGTGCTCGACCACGCGGCCCAGGTAGGCGCCCGGCGCATAGCCCAGGTAAGGCTGGGGCAGGCCATTCGCCGGCGGCAGCGCGTACATCGGCGCGCCCTGGGCGTTGGGCTTCACGTAGGGCGCGAGTTGCTCGCTGCCCAGCGGCAACATCTCGTAGCGCGCGGGGTCGAGCTGGATCGGCTGCGCCGCGTGGTGGTAGGCGATCAGCAGGTCGCAACTGCCTTCCACCAGGCGCATCACGGCGTCGTGCACGTTGAGCGCGATCAGCCGGCTCTTCACGGGGCCGACGGCCTCGCGCAGGCCCGAGAGCCATTGCGGGAAGAAGGTGAAGGCCAGGGTGTGCGGCACGGCGAACTCGATCACGTCCTGCGCCGCCGCGGTGTGCGCGCGCAGCATGAGCCGCGTGCCGTTGAGCGCCTGCAGGATCTCGAGCGCCTGCTCGTGCAGCGTCTGGCCTGCGGGCGTGAGCCGCGTGGGGTAGGACGAGCGGTCCACCAGGTCGGTGCCGGCCCAGGCCTCGAGCGACTGGATGCGGCGCGAGAAGGCCGGCTGGGTCACGTGCCGCAGTTGCGCCGAACGGCTGAAGCTGCGCGTCTCGGCCAGGCTCACGAAGTCTTCAAGCCACTTGGTTTCCATAGGACGCGGATTATGTGTCGGCGCCGCTTTGCTGCAGTGCCCACATGCGCGCGTAGGCGCCGCCCTGCTGCAGCAGTTGCGCGTGCGAGCCGCGCTCGACGATGTGGCCGTGTTCGAGCACCAGGATCTCGTGCGCGTCGACCACGGTGGACAGGCGGTGCGCGATCACCAGCGTGGTCTTGTTCGCGGCCGCGCTGCGCAGTTCGGCCTGGATCGCGCGTTCGTTGGCCGAGTCGAGCGCGCTCGTGGCCTCGTCGAAGATCATCACCGGCGGGTTCTTGAGCAGAGTGCGCGCGATCGCCACGCGCTGCTTCTCGCCGCCCGAGAGCTTGAGGCCGCGCTCGCCGACCAGGGTCTGGTAGCCCTGTGGCAGCCGCTCGATGAAACCGTGGATGTGCGCCGCGCGCGCGGCGGCCACCGCGGCCTCGTGGCCCGCCTCGGGCCGGCCGTAGAGGATGTTGTATTCGATGGTGTCGTTGAACAGCACCGTGTCCTGCGGCACGATGCCGATGGCCGCGCGCACGCTGCCCTGCGTGACCTGCGCGATGTCCTGGCCGTTGAGGGTGATGCGGCCACCCTCGTCGCGGTTGCTCACATCGTAGAAGCGGTACAGCAGGCGCGCCAGCGTGCTCTTGCCCGAACCCGAGGGCCCCACCACCGCCACCGTCTTGCCCGCAGGAATCTCGAAGTGAATGCCGTGCAGGATCTCGCGCGCGGGCTCGTACGAGAAGCGCACGTTCTCGAAACGGATGGTGGGCGGGCCGTCGAGCGCGAGCGGCAACGCGCCCGGCGCGTCGGCGATCTCGCGGTCTTTCTCGAGCAGCACGAACATCTTGTCGAGGTCGGTCAGGCTCTGCTTGATCTCGCGGTAGAGCACGCCCAGGAAGCCCAGCGGGATGTAGAGCTGGATCATGAAGGCGTTGACCATCACCAGATCGCCCAGCGTGAGCGTGCCCGCCGCCACGCCCTGCGTGGCGCGCCAGAGCATGAGCACCAGCGCCACCGCGATGATGAGCTGCTGCCCCGCGTTGAGCATGGACAGCGTCTGCTGGCTCAGCAGGCGCGCGCGGCGCAGCTTCTGCAGCGACTCGTCGTAGCGCTGCGCCTCGAAGGCCTCGTTGTTGAAGTACTTGACCGTCTCGTAGTTCAGCAGCGAATCGATGGCCTTGCTCTGGCTGGTCGACTCGAGCTCGTTCATGCGGCGGCGGAATTGCGTGCGCCACTCGGTCACGGTCACGGTGAAGGTCACGTACAGCACCAGCGCACCCAGCGTGATCCAGGCATAGCCCATGTCGAACTGCGTGCCCAGCAGCGTGAGCACCAGCAGCACCTCGATCAAAGTGGGCACGATGCTGTAGAGCGAGTACGAGATCAGCGACTGCACACCGCGCGTGCCGCGCTCGATGTCGCGCGTCATGCCGCCGGTCTGGCGTTCGAGGTGAAAGCGCAGGCTCAGGCCGTGCAGGTGGCCGAACACCTCCAGGGCGATGCGGCGCGTGGCGCCCTCGGTGGCCTTGGCGAACACCAGCTCGCGCAGCTCGGTGAACAGGCTGGTGCACAGGCGCAGCGCGCCGTAGGCGATCAGCAGCGCCACCGGCACCACCAGCAGCGACTCGGCGCTGCCGGGCTTGATGCTCATGGCGTCGACCAGCTGCTTGAGCAGCACCGGCACGCCCACGTTGGCCACCTTGGCGCCCACCATGAACGCGAGCGCGGCGAGCACACGCCATTTGTACTCCCACAGGTAGGGCAGCAGACGCTGGAGGGTGGCCCAGTCGGAGCGGCGCGCGGGCGCGGCTTCGCCGGGGGCGGTGGCGTGGGGCAGGGCCACGCGGCCTTGGGTGGGGTTGTCGGGGCGCATGCGGGAGAATTCGCGGGTTACCGGAGATTGTGCCCATGCCCCCCAATTCAAGTGCCGCCAACGCGCCATTGCCCGCGCTGCCGTCCGACCACCGCGAGCTGGTGCTCAAGGTGATCCCCATGCCGGCCGACTGCAACGCCAATGGCGACATCTTCGGCGGCTGGGTCATGGCCCAGGTCGACCTGGCCGGCGCCGTGCTGCCGGCGCGCTACGTGCGCGGGCGCATGGCCACGGTGGCGGTGAACCAGTTCGTCTTCAAGCAGCCGGTGCGCGTGGGCGACATCCTGAGCTTTTATTCGCACGTCACGCGCATCGGGCGCACCTCGATCACGGTGATGGTCGAGGTGTTCGCCGAGCGCTTTTCGGCGCAGGGCCAGTACGTGAAGGTCACCGAGGCCAGCCTCACCTACGTGGCGATCGACCGCGAAGGCCGGCCCCGGCCGATCCCCGACGAGGCGCGGGCGGAGTGGAAAGCGCCGGATTGAGCCGGCCCCGGCGTCAACCGCCCCAGCGCCGCACGCGGCCGATGTCCACGTGCACGAACTGCTCGCGCGGGTAGTAACCCACGCCGCCGGCCTGCAGCGACCAGGCGGCGTCGCGCAGGTCGGCCAGCGGCACACCGGCCATGCGCACGTCGATCGCGAGCCCGTCCATGTGCAGGCTGCGCGTGGCCACGCCGCCGCCGCGCGTGGCCTTGAGGTGGGCATTGGTGACCGGCGAGCGGTAGCCCGAGATCACCTGGTAGGGCCGGTCGGTGGCGAGCACGCGGCGCAGCGCGTGCAGCAGGTCGTGCAGGCCGGGGGCGATGTGGCCCACCGCACCCGAGTAATGGTCGCGCAGGAAGTGGTCGAGCCGGCCCAGGGCCTCGGGCAGGTAGGCGTCGCCGCGCGCGTACACCACATCGATCTGTTCGTGGGTGTGCAGGTGGTCGAGCGCGAGCTCGCGCACCGGCGCGGCCCACACGCGCCCGGGCAGCGCGAGCAGCGGAACGGCCAGGCCCGCACCGAGGCCGGTGCGCAACACGTGGCGGCGGGTGGCGGTGCGCGGTGGGCAGGGCTTCATCGGGCGGTCTCGGGCGGGGTTCGGGGGCGGGCGTCGAGCGCGGCCTGAAGCCGCGCGTCCAGACCATACACGTCCGGCAGGAAGCGCGGGCGGCCCTGGGCGACCAGCGCCGTGGCATAGGCGATCAGCACCGGCAGCGGTTCGCGCAGGGCCACGTGGGTGGATGTGCCGGCCGCCATCTGCGCGCGGATGCGGTCTTCGTCCCAGCCGGGCATGCCGTCCATGACGAAGCGGGCCAGGCCCACCGGGTCTTCCACGCGGATGCAGCCGTGGCTGAAATCGCGCCGCTCGCGCGCGAACAGGCCCACCGAGGGCGTGTGGTGCAGGTAGATGTTGTCGCGGTTGGGGAACACGAACTTGATGTCGCCCAGCGCGTTGGCCGGGCCCGGGCGCTGGCGGATGCGTGAGCGCCCCGCCAGCACCGCGTCGAGCCCGGCCGGGCTCAGGGCGGTCTCGACCCGGCCGTCGCCGGTCACGAACTCGAAGCCCTGGCGTGCCCAGTGGCCCGGGTCGCGGCGCAGCCGCGGCACCAGCTCGGCGCGCGCGATCGAGGGCGGCACGTTCCAGTACGGGCTGAACTCGATGCTGCGCAGGCGCTCGTCGAACAGCGGGGTTTCGTGGTCGAGCGCCTCGCCCACGATCACGCGCATCTGCAGGCGCACCGCGATGCGACCGTCCACCACCTCGTAGGCGCGCAGCACGAACTCGGGAATGTTGACCACGATCATGCGCGGGCCGAGGAACAGCGGCGTCCAGCGCAGCCGCTCCAGGGTGAGCGCGACCTGGCGTGCGCACGCCGCGGGTGGCACCTCGAGCGCGGCGCGCGTGCCGGCGCCGATCACGCCGTCGGGCGCAAGGCCGTGGCGGTCCTGGAAGGCCTTGAGCGCGTCCAGCAGCGGTCCTTCGAGCCGCGCCGGCACCGGCGCGGACGCGGGCAGGTCGCCCAGCAGCACCAGGCGCTGGGCGAGCAGCGGCAGGCCGGGCCAGGCGGCGCCCGGCTCCAGCTTGGGCTGGCGCGCGCCGGCGGGGCGCGGCAGCGCGGGCAGCGGCTGCGCCCACGCGGGCGGATCGCCCAGCGCGCGCAGGCCCGCCAGCACACCCTGCAACTGGCCGTAGAAGGGCAGCGGCGGCAGCGCGGCGCGCACCGCATCGGCCGGCCGGCCGCGGGCCAGCGCGGCCGCGAGCGCCTGGGCGGGGTCGAAGCCCTCGCGCGGCGCCACGCTGAAGCGGTGGTGGATCTGCCGCGGGTCGATGCGGCCGAAAGCCAGGTCGTGCAGCAGCCGCAGCATCGCGGCGTTGAGCGCGCGCGCGAAAGCCGCGGCCTCGGGCCCCTCGGGCGCGGCCAGCGCCGCGGGCAGGCGCTGCGCGAGCGCGTCGGTGCCGTAGTCGGCCGGGTCCAGGCCGTGCTCGCCGGCCGCGGCCAGCAGGGCCAGGGCCTCGCGCGCCGGGGCCTCGGGCCAGTGCGTGGGCAGCGCGGCCGGCGCTGGACCCTGGGCCTGGGCCTGCGTGCTTCCCAGCGCGGGCCAGGCCGCGAGCCCGCCCGCGGCCTGCAACCAGGCGCGGCGGCTCCAGCGGGGTGCAAACGGCGGCATGGCGCGATTGTGGTCCCGGCCCGGCAGGCTCAGCGCCGCCAGCGCGCGCGCCAGGCCGCGTAGATCGCGTCGGCCAGCGCCTCGCTGCCGGCCTGGTGGCGCGCGGTGGCCGCGCGCATGGCCTCGGGCGGCTGCACCGAATCGGGGTGGCGCGCGATCGCGCCGGGGTAGACGTCGCCGGGCGCGGCCAGCCAGTCGGCGATCTTGGGCGGCGTGATCTCCACATGGAACTGCATGGCCAGGTGGATGCCGAGCGCGAAGGCCTGGTGCGGGCACGCGGGCGACGAAGCCAGCCACTCGGCGCCCGCGGGCAGGTCCACGACGCCGTCGTAGTGCCATTGGTACACGGTGGCCTGGCGCGGCCCGCCGAACCAGGCGCGCGCGGCGGGCGTGTCGTGCAGCGTGATGGGCAGCCAGCCCACTTCGGGCTGCGGCAGCCGCACCACGCGGCCGCCGAAGGCGCGCGCCATGAGCTGGCCGCCCAGGCAATGGCCGAGCACGGGCACGCCGAGCGCGTCGGCCTCGCGGATCAGGGCCTCGGCCTGGCGCAGGCTGGGGCGCTCGTCGTTGGCGCTCCATTCGCCGCCCAGCACCGCGAGCGAGCGGTAGGGCGCCACGCTCGCGGGGTAGGCCTGGCCGGCCTCGGTGCAGAACACCTGCCAGTCGGCGCCCTGGGCGTCCAGCCACTGGCCGAGGTAGGCGGGGTGGTCTTCGAGGGTGTGCTGCAGCACCAGCACGTCGTGAACGGGGGCAGAAACGGAAGCAGCCATGGCGCGATGCTAGGCAGGCGCCGCGCCGGCCACGGGGCCAATCGCGCCGCGCGGCTCAGAACCGACCGTGTCGGCCCTCGCCCGCGGCGAAGCGCTGCGCGCCGTCGAGCGCGTCGGGAATGCGCGCCTTGCCGCGCTGCCATTCCTGCTGCAGCGCCTCGCCCAGCGGCAGGTCCCACTGCGCGTGGGCGCTCTCGCGGTCGGCGAGCATCGTGGCCTGCGGAAAGGCCGCGAGCTGGCGCGCGAGCGCGATCGCGGCCTCGCGCGCCTGGCCGCGCGGCACCACGCGGTTGGCCAGGCCCATCTGCAGCGCTTCGGCGGCCTCGACCTTGCGGCCGGTGAGGATCAGGTCCATCGCATGGCCCATGCCGATCAGGCGCGGCAGGCGCACGGTGCCGCCGTCGATCAGCGGCACGCCGAAGCGGCGGCAGTAGACGCCGAAATAGGCGTCGTCTTCCATCACGCGCAGGTCGCACCAGAGCGCGAGCTCCATGCCGCCGGCCACGGCCGCGCCGCTCACGGCAGCGATCACGGGCTTGGACAGGCGCAGCCGCGACGGGCCCATGGGCCCGATCGCGCGCGCGTCGGCGCTGTCGAAGTCGAGGTCGGCCAGTGCGCCGCCCTGCCCGCCCTGCGCGGCGCGCGCGCCGAACTGCAGGTCCCAGCCGGCGCAGAAATGGCCGTGCGCGCCGTGGAACACGGCCACGCGCGCGAGCGGGTCGTCCTCGAAGGCGAGAAAGGCCGCGTGCAGCGCGCGCGCGGTGTCGCTGTCGACCGCGTTGCGAACGGCGGGGCGGTCGAGGGTGACGACGTGGATGTCGTCGATCACTTCGGTGTGCACCGCCGCGTTCATGCGATCCCCCGCCGGGCCGCCCCAAGGGGGATCAGCCCCCTCGGGGGGCAGCGACCCGCGCAGCGGTGGAGCGTGGGGGTCATGCCTCGCCCCACCAGCCCACGCGGGGGGCATTGAGCGCGGCGTCGAGCTCGGCCGCATCGACCTCGATCTCCAGCCGCAGCAGCGCCGCGGCCATGGCCTTGCCCAGGTTGTCCAGCCGCAGGTTGCGCGCGCCGCCGCCCTGCAGCGCGCCCTTGAGCACGAACTTGAGCGCAAGGATGTTGGGCAGCGGCCAGGCGTTCACCTCGCCGGGCAGCCAGGGGGCGAAGTGCGCGCGCACGCGCTCGGCCGTGACCTCGCGCTCGAGGATCGCGTAGCCCGCGGCGTTCCAGGCGAACAGGCCGAAGTCGACCCAGTCGGCCTTGTCGCCGCTGCGCGCGTGGGCCAGGCGCGCGAGGGGAACGCGGATGCGGCTCATGAAGGCGCCCCCATCAGTTCCACTGTCACGCCCGCCTCCACCGCCGCCCGGTCCACCAGCGTGGGCCAGATGCCCAGCAGCTCGCTCACGTTGTGCAGGCCCGTGAAGCCGCAGGTGTAGGCCGGCCCGCTCAGGCCCATCCACGGGAACAGGCGGCCGAAGCCCTCGGCCGCCGCCTTCTCGGGCGTGCGCAGCACCAGCCGCGTCCACACCTCGTTGAGCTGGTTGAGCGCGTCCGCCGCGGGCAGCGGCGCGAGCGGGCCGTGCGCCGAATTCAAGCCCGGGTGCTCCACATAGAGCTCGTCGTGCGGCACGCGGCGCTCCTGCAGCAGCGTGCGGATGGTGGCCTGCGCCCGCTGCGACTTGTCCCAGGCGTCGGGCCACGAGAAACCCCAGGTGACCTCGGCCTTGTAGCCGTCGCGGTAGCCCGCCACCACCTTGAGCCGCTCGCCCGGCGCACGGCCGCGCGCGCCCGTGAGCTGCACGCGGTCCTGCCCCAGGTCGTCGAGCCGGATGCTGCCCATGTCGAGCACCACGTCGGGGCTGTGGTACGCGTGCGGGTCGTGCACCTCGTAGAGCAGCTGCTGGCGCACGGTGTCGAAGTTGATGCGCCCGCCCGTGCCCGGCGCCTTGGTGATGAGCGCGCTGCCGTCTTCCGCCACCTCGGCGATCGGGTAGCCGATGTGCGCCAGATCGGGAATGGTCTGCCAGTGGCCTTGCGCGCCGAAGTTGCCACCGCTGCCCTGGCCCGAGCACTCGAGCAGATGGCCCACGGTGAGGCCCTGCGCGAGCCGGTCGAGGTCGCGCGCGGCGGTCGCGCCCTGCAGCGTCCAGCCCAGCGCGTGCACCGCGGGCGCGAGGAACAGCGCGGCGTCGGCCACGCGGCCGGTGATCACGATCTGCGCGCCCGCGTCCAGCGCCTGCACGATGGGCGCCGCGCCCAGGTAGGCATTGGCGAACACCAGGCGCTCGCGCACGCCCTGAACCGGTGCGCCGCTGAACAAATGGGGGAAGTCGGCCGCGTCGCCCTGCAGCCGCGGCAGCACGTCGTCGCCCGTGACCACCGCGATGCGCGCCTTCAGGCCCTTGGCCGCGAAGGCCGCGAGCACGGCCTGCGCCGCGCCCTGCGGGTTGAGCCCGCCCGCGTTGCACACGAAGCGCACGCCGTGGCGCTGCATCAGCGGCCACAGGCGCAGCAGCAGCGGCACCACGTCGCGCGCATAGCCCAGGGCCGGGTCGCGCTGGCGGTCTTTCTGCAGGATGGCCAGCGTGAGTTCGGCAAGGTGATCGCTCGCGATGAACTGCACGCCGCCGCGTTCGATGGAAGCGGCGATGGGCTCCCAGGCGTCTCCGTAGAAACCCAGGCCCGCGCCGATGCGCACGGTTTTCATGCACGCCATCTTCATGGCGCGTGCGCGACTCCCGATGGGGGACAACCCCTAGCGGCAGTCCCGGGCACGACAGCTATAAATCCCGGCACCCGGGCACGTGGCCTTGCTCCCATCGTTGCAGCAGTGCCGCCAACAAGCCCGGGAATACAACGACAGGAGACAGCTTCGTGCAACTGCTGCAACTGCTGATCAGCGGGGCGGCGCAGGGGTGCATCTACGGCCTCATCGCGCTGGGCTTCGTGCTCATCTACAAGGCCACCGAAACGGTGAGCTTCGCGCAGGGCGATCTCATGATGGTGGGCGCCTTCGGCGGCCTGCTCACCATGACCCTGCTGGGCTTTCCGTTCTGGCTCTCGGTGATCGCGGCGATCCTGGGCATGGCGGCGTTCGGCATCGCGCTCGAACGGCTGGTGATCCGCCCCATCCTGGGCCAGCCCGCCTTCTCCATCGTCATGCTCACCATCGGCGTGGGCTACACGCTGCGCGGGCTGATCACCATGATCCCCAACATCGGCACCGAAACGCACACGCTGCCCGTGCCCTACGCGGGCCAGGTGCTCAACCTCGGCGCGCTCGTGATCTCGGCCGAGCAGATCGTGGTGATCGGCGCCACCGCGCTGCTGTGCGCGCTGCTGTTCGCCATGTTCCGCTACAGCAAGCTCGGCATCGCCATGCAGGCGGCGTCGCAGAACCAGCTCGCGGCCTACTACATGGGCATCCCCGTGAAGCGGCTCAACGGCCTGGTGTGGGGCCTGGCCGCGGGCGTGGCGGCGATCGCGGGCCTGCTGCTCGCGCCCATCACCTTCGTGCACGCCAACATGGGCTTCATCGGCCTCAAGGCCTTTCCGGCCGCGGTGGTGGGCGGCTTCGGCAGCCTGCCCGGCGCCATCGTGGGCGGGCTGATCATCGGCATCGTCGAGGCGGTGGCCGGCTTCTACCTGCCCGAAGGCTTCAAGGACATCGCGCCCTACATCGTGGTGCTGCTGATGCTGGTGCTCAAGCCCAACGGGCTGTTCGGCGAAAAGCTGCGCAAGAAAGTCTGAGGCCGATCCCATGCGCTTTCTCTTCAAGACGAACTACGACCAGGACATCCGCCTCGCCAAGCACGGCGGCCACGTGTTCTGGTACGGCCTGCTGTGCTTGTTCCTGGCGGTGGCGCCCTGGGCCATCGACGAGTACTGGCTCGCGCAGCTCACCTTCGTGCTGATCTACGGCATCGTGGGCCTGGGGCTCATGCTGCTCGCGGGCTTCACCGGCCTGTTCTCGCTCGGCCACGCGGCCTTCCTCGGCGTGGGCGCGTACACCCAGGCGGTGCTGGTGAACGCGGGCGTGCCCTTTCCCATCGCGCTGGTCTGCGCGGGCCTGCTGGCCGCGGCGGTGGGTGTGGTGGTGGGCCTGCCCGCGCTGCGCGTGAAAGGCATCTACCTGGGCATGGCCACGCTGGCCTTCGGCTTCATCGTCGAAGAGGGCCTGGCGCGCTGGGAATCGGTGACCGGGGGCAACAAGGGCCTGATGGTCAACTACCCGCAGCTCTTCGGCTGGGCGCTCGACACCACGCAGAGCTTTTACTTCCTGTGCCTGGTGGTGTGCGTGGCGAGCACGCTGGCGATCGTGAACCTCATGCGCTCGCCCACCGGCCGCGCCTTCGTGGCCATCCGCGACTCGGAGATCTCGGCACAGAGCATGGGCATCCACCTCGCGCGCTACAAGACGCTGTCGTTCGCGCTGTCGGCCGCGCTCGCGGGCCTGGGCGGCGCGCTCTACGCGCACAAGATCCAGTTCCTCTCGCCCGAGCAGTTCTCCATCATCCAGTCGATCGACCTGCTGCTGATGGTGGTGATCGGCGGCCTGGGCTCGATCCATGGCGCCTTCCTGGGCGCGATCTTCCTGATCGTGATGCCGCAGCTCATCGCGCTCGGCAAGGACCACCTGCCCGACGCCATCGGCCAGGCCGCGGGCCTGCAGGGCACGGTCTACGGCCTGGTGCTGATCGCCTTCGTGCTGTTCGAGCCCATGGGCCTGTACGGCCGCTGGCTCAAGGTTCGCACCTACTTCCAGCTCTTCCCGTTCTACCGCAAGGGCATGTTCAAGCGGCAGAAGTCGTTCCAGAAATCGGACCGCCTGAAATGAGCAGCACCATGAACGACGACACCCTGCTCTCGGCGAAGAACCTCAGCGTGCGCTTCGGCGGCGTGCTCGCGGTCAACAACGTGAGCTTCGACGTGAAGAAGGGCGAGGTCTTCACCCTGATCGGCCCCAACGGCGCGGGCAAGACCACGGTGTTCAACCTCATCAGCCGCATCTACACGCCCACCACCGGCAGCATCGACTACGCGGGCCCGAACGGCGCGCTGCGGCTCACCGACCAGCCGCCGCACGCGATCGCGGGCCTGGGCATCGCGCGCACCTTCCAGAACATCGAGCTGTTCGAACACGCCACCGTGCTGCAGAACCTGCTGATCGGACGCCACACGCACCGCCAGACCGGGCTGTGGAGCGAGATCTTCTTCACGCGCAAGACGCGCGCTGCCGAGATCGAAGCGCGCGAGCGCGTCGAGCACGTGATCGACCTGCTCGACCTGCAGCACCACCGCGAGAGCATGGTCGCCGGCCTGCCGTATGGCGTGCGCAAGGTGGTCGAGCTCGCGCGCGCGCTGTGCACCGAGCCGCGGCTGCTGCTGCTCGACGAGCCCTCCTCGGGCCTGAACGTGGAAGAGACCGAGGACATGGCCTTCTGGATCACCGACATCAAGAACGAGCTCGGCATCACGGTGCTGATGGTCGAGCACGACATGAGCCTGGTCTCCAAGGTGTCCGACCGCGTGCTCGCCATGAGCATGGGCACCGAGCTCGCCACCGGCACGCCGGCCGAGGTGCAAAGCCACCCGGGCGTGATCGAGGCCTACCTGGGCAGCGTGGACGACGTGTCCAGCCTGCGCCGCGAAAACGCCAAGGTGTCCGCATGAGCGTGCCCACTTCCGACGCGCCCGTTCTCAAGCTCTCCAACGTGGAGAGCGCCTACGGCCCGATCAAGGCCATCCGCGGCGTGAGCCTGCAGGTGCGCCGCGGCGAGATCGCCACCGTGCTGGGCAGCAACGGCGCGGGCAAGACCACCATCCTCAAGACCATCAGCGGCATCATCGATCCGCGCAAGGGCACGGTGGAGTTCAAGGGCGAGAACATCACCGCGCAAGACCCGGCGCAGATCGTGCAGCAGGGCCTGCTGCACGTGCCCGAGGGGCGCGAGGTGTTTCCGCTGCTGAGCGTGCGCGACAACCTGCTCATGGGCGCCTACACCCGCAAGGACCGCGAGGGCGTGGCGCGCGACATGGAAGCGGTGTTCGCCTACTTCCCGATCCTGAAAGAGCGCGCCGCGCAGGACGCCGGCCTGCTCTCGGGCGGCCAGCAGCAGATGCTCGCGATCAGCCGCGCGCTCATGGCCAACCCCGACCTGATCCTGCTCGACGAGCCCAGCCTGGGCCTGTCGCCCAAGCTCACCAAGGAGATCTTCGAGATCGTGGTGCGCATCAACCGCGAGCGCGGCACCACCATCCTGCTGGTCGAGCAGAACGCCAACATGGCGCTCAACGCGTCCGACTACGGCTATGTGCTCGAGAACGGCCGCATCGTGATGGAAGACACCTGCGCCCGCCTGCGCGAGAAAGACGACATCAAGGAGTTCTACCTCGGCATGAAGGAACAGGGCGTGCGGGCCGACCGGCGCTGGAAGAAAAAGAAGAACTGGAGATAAGGCATGAGCAACCTCTGGGACCTCTCTCACATCCAACCCGAGACCCGCGTGGTGCTCGAAGGCGAGACCATTCCCGCGATGTTCTGGAATGGCGTGAAGGCGCGCGGCCCCCACGTGTGGATGCGCCAGAAGGACTTCGGCATCTGGCGCAGCTGGACCTGGGACCAGACCGGCGCCGCGGTGCGCGAGATCGCGCACGGCCTGATGGCGCTGGGCTTCGCGCCGCGCGAGACCGCGTCCATCCTGTCGAACACCACCATCGAATGGGTGCTGGCCGACCTCGCGGTGCTGAGCGCGGGCGGCGTGGCCAACGGCATCTACCCCACCGACGCGGCCGAGCAGGTGCACTACCTGTGCGAAGACTCGCGCACCACGGTGCTGTTCGTGGAAGACGACGAGCAGCTCGACAAGGCGCTCGAGGTGCGCGATCGCCTGCCGCTGCTGCGCAAGATCGTGGTGGTCGACATGGACGGTCTGCGCGAGTTCCGCGACGAGCAGGTGATGAGCCTGGACGCGCTGCGCGCGCTGGGCCGCGAGCACCTGAAGGCGCATGCGGGCGAGCTGGCGCAGCGCGTGGCCGGCGTGAAGCCCGAAGACCTCGCGATCCTGGTCTATACCTCGGGCACCACGGGCAAGCCCAAGGGGGCCATGCATTCGCACAAGGGCCTGGTCTACACCGTGCGCGGCTACAACACGCTGATCTCGCGCGACCAGAACGACGAGTGCATGTGCTTCCTGCCGCTGTGCCACATCGCCGAGCGCATGGGCGGCGAGTACTTCTCGCTCTACACCGGGGCCAAGCTCAACTTCGTCGAAAACCCCGAGACCGTGCCCGAGAACGTGCGCGAGATCGCGCCCACGGTGTTCACCGCCGTGCCGCGCGTGTGGGAGAAGTTCTACTCGGGCGTGATGATCGCGCTCAAGGAAGCCGGCCCGGTGCAGCAGGCCACCTACGCCTGGGCCATCGGCGTGGGGCAGCGCGTGGCCGACCTCGTGCTCAAGGGCGAGCCCGTGCCCGAGAGCCTGAAGCTGCAGTTCAAGCTCGCGCGGCTGCTCGCGCTGGACAACGTGCGCAAGCTCATCGGCATCCACCGCTCGCGCTTCCTCGTCACGGGCGCAGCGCCGATCTCGCCCGACCTGGTGCGCTGGTACCTCGCGCTGGGCGTGCCCATGCTCGAGGTCTGGGGCATGACCGAGACCTGCGGCGCGTCCACCGGCATCCCGGCCGACCGCATCAAGCCCGGCAGCATCGGCCCCGCGGCCCAGTACAACGAGGTGCGGCTCGACCCCGCCACGGGCGAGATCCTGGTGCGCGGGCCCAACGTGTTCATGGGCTACCTGAACCTGCCCGAGAAGACCGCCGAAACGCTCGACGCCGACGGCTGGCTGCACACCGGCGACGTGGGCACGGTCGACGCGGACGGCTTCTTCCGCATCACCGACCGCATGAAGGACATCATCATCACCGCGGGCGGCAAGAACATCACGCCCAGCGAGTTCGAGAACGAGCTCAAGTTCTCGCCCTACATCACCGACGCGGTGGTCATCGGCGACCAGCGCAAGTACCTCACGGTGATCATCATGATCGACCAGGAGAACGTCGAGAAATTCGCGCAGGACAACGACATCCCGTTCTCCAACTACGCCAGCCTCACGCGCGCGCCCGAGGTGCAGCAGCTGATCCAGGACGTGATCGACGCGGCCAACAAGAAATTCGCGCGCGTCGAGCAGGTCAAGAAGTTCTGGCTGCTCGACACCCAGCTCAGCGCCGAAGACGAAGAGCTCACGCCCACCATGAAGCTCAAGCGCAAGCTGGTGCAGCAGAAGTACGCCGAGCAGATCGAAGCCATGTACCGCTGACGCGGTCTCACCGGAGTCCCCTTCCATGACCCTTCGCCACACCCTGACCGCCCTTGCGCTCACCCTCGCCGCCGGCGTCGCCCTGGCCCAGCCGCAGCAGGGCGTGAGCAAGGACGAGATCGTCCTCGGCTCCATTCAAGACCTCTCGGGCCCGCTGGCCGGTTTCGGCAAATCGATCCGCCTGGGCATGCTGCTGCGCGTGGACGAGATCAACGAGCAGGGCGGCATCAACGGCCGCAAGATCCGGCTGCAGATCGAGGACAGCAAGTACGACCCGCGCAACGCCGTGCTGGCGGCGCAGAAGCTGGTCAACCAGGACAAGATCTTCGCCATGGTGGCCCACCTGGGCACCGCGCAGAACATGGCCGCCATGCCGGTGCAGTTCCAGAAGAACGTGGTGAACTTCATGCCCGTGACGGCCGCGCGCGAGATGTTCGAGCCGCTGCACCGCCTCAAGTTCGCCAACGCCACGCCCTACTACGACCAGGTGCGCGTGTTCCTGCCGCAGATCGTGAAAGAGAAGAAGCCCAAGGCCGTCTGCGCGATCTACCAGGACGACGAGTTCGGCCTCGAGGTGCTGCGCGGCGCCGAAGAAGGCCTCAAGGCCGTGAACATGCAGCTGGTGGAGAAGACCTCGTTCAAGCGCGGCGCCACCGACTTCGCCTCGCAGGTCGCGCGCATGAAGGCCTCCAACTGCGACTTCGTGGTGCTGGGTACCATCATCCGCGAGACCATCGGCACCATCGCGACCGCGCGCAAGATGGACTTCAACCCGGTGTTCTTCGGCACGCAGGCCGCCTACACCGACCTGATCCACAAGCTCGGCGGTCCGGCCATGAACGGCCTGTACGCCACCATGGGCACGCAGCACCCCTACCTCGACGAGGCCTCCCAGCCCATCCGCTTCTGGGCCAACAAATACCAGACCAAGTTCAACGAAGACCCCAACGTCTTCTCGGTGTACGGCTACAACGCCATCGACCTGTTCGCGCGCGCCGCGGGCAAGGCCGGTCCCAACCTCAGCACCGACAGCTTCGTGAAGGCCATGGACAGCATGACCGTGCCGCCCGACATCTTCGGCACCGCACAGCTCACCTACTCGCCGCAGAAGCGCATCGGCAGCATGGCGGTGCGCCTGTCGCAGATCCAGGACGGCCGCTGGAAGGTCATCTCGGACTACGTGACCCAGTGAGCCCGGCGCACGGCGCCGGGAAGGGTTTTTCCGCATCACCGGGCCGGTGAAACGGCCCATCATCCCCGCGGGGACCACACCTCAGGAGACATCGGCAATGAAGAAGATTCCATCGGGCCTGATCGGCGCCGCCGTCGTGCTGACCGCCACCCTGCCCCTGGCCACCGGCGCGCACGCGCAGGCCTCGCAGGGCGTGAGCAAGGACGAGATCGTCCTCGGCTCCATTCAAGACCTCTCGGGCCCGATCGCGGGCTTCGGCAAGCAGGTGCGCCTGGGCATGATGCTGCGCGTCGACGAAGCCAACGAGCAGGGCGGCCTCAACGGCCGCAAGATCAAGCTCATCGTCGAAGACTCCAAGTACGACCCGCGCAACGCGGTGCTCGCGGCGCAGAAGCTGGTCAACCAGGACAAGATCTTCGCCATGATCGGCCACATCGGCACGGCGCAGAACATGGCCGCCATGCCGGTGCAGTTCCAGAAGAACGTCATCAACTTCTTCCCCGTGACGGCCGCGCGCGAGATGTACGAGCCCTTCCACAAGCTCAAGTACAGCTTCGCCGCCACCTACTACGACCAGATGCGCGTGGCCGTGCCCATGCTCGCCAAGGAGAAGGGCTCGAAGAAGATCTGCGCCATGTACCAGGACGACGAGTTCGGCCTGGAAGTCAAGCGCGGCGCCGAAGACGGCCTGAAGGCCGCGGGCATGGCGATGGCGGCCGAGACCACCTACAAGCGCGGCGCCACCGACTTCGCCTCGCAGATGCAGAAGCTCGCGTCCGAGCAGTGCGACATGGTGGTGCTGGGCACCATCATCCGCGAGACCATCGGCGCCATCGCCACCGCGCGCCGGCTCAACTTCAACCCGACCTTCATCGGCTCGAGCGCGGCCTACACCGACCTGATCCACAAGCTCGGCGGCCCCGCCATGAACGGCCTGTACGCCACCATGACGGTGCAGCACCCCTACCTCGACTCGGCCTCGCAGCCGATCCGCTTCTGGGCCACCAAGTACCAGACCAAGTTCAACGAAGAGCCCACGGTGTTCTCGGTGTATGGCTACAGCGCCATGGACGCCTTCATCCGCGCGGCCACCAAGGCGGGCAACAACCTCACCACCGACAGCTTCATCAAGGCCATGGACACCATGACCATCCCGCCCGACATCTTCGGCAGCGCCGAGATGACCTTCAGCCCCACCAAACGCCTGGGCAGCAACGCCACGCGCATGTCGCAGCTGGTGGACAACCGCTGGAAGGTCACCACCGAGTACATGAACACCAACGCTTCGAAGTAAACCCGAACGAAGCCCGCGCTGCCCGGCCCACGGGCCATGCGCAGACACCGCCGCGGCGCGAGCCCCGGCGGTTTTTTTTCGCCCCTGGCGGATGCCCCCGGGGGAACCCGGTCAGCGCCACAGGCACTCAGGCGCCAAGGTGCCATCGCGCGCACCCTCCGCCCACCCCAACCGCCCAGGCATGAACCACATCTCGCTCTCTTTTTCGAAGCAAGCCAGCCATTCCCCGTCGAATTCGCCGTCGCACTCGCCGCCGAAGCAGCCCGCGCCATCCGCGCGGCGCCCCACCGACCTGAGCAACCTGCTCACCACGCCCCGCACGCCGCAGCCGCTCGACCCGGACGGCGGCTGGCCGATTCAGGCCGACGCACCCGACAACACGCCGACGACGGCCAGCGAACCCCCGGCAGCGCGGTCCGTTTCGCCACCGCAAACCCGGTCCGGCGCCGGCGCTCCCACGCCCATGCAGACGCTGCAGCTCGTGAGCCGCATCGAGAACGGCCTGAACAATATCCAGGGCTGTCTGAGCGACCCGCACTGCCCGCTGTGGCGCATGCAGGCGCTGCACCAGCAGATGGACGAGGCCCTGCGCGCCCTGATGGCGCGCGAGAAGACCGCCGAGCATTGGATCCGAACCCGGCAACTGCTCACCCGGTTCAAGCAGCAGTGCGAGCGCGCACAACACCGCTACCCGCACACCTTCGC
Source organism: Hydrogenophaga sp. T2 (assembly GCF_049843535.1). Lineage (NCBI taxonomy): Bacteria > Pseudomonadati > Pseudomonadota > Betaproteobacteria > Burkholderiales > Comamonadaceae > Hydrogenophaga > Hydrogenophaga sp. T2. Next base: position 313,589 of record NZ_JBBHZJ010000003.1, read on the forward strand.
AACGATCGAGCAGGCCGCCTGGAGGCAGGCCTATGCAACCTATTGCCCCGCCGATGTGCGAGGCCTTCTGGCGCGCAGGCCCGTGCTCAACGCACAGGCGCTGATGCCGCTGCCGAGCGCCCGGCCCCCCTTGAAGCGCCGGCTGAGCGACCCGATCGAGCCCTTCGCTCCATGTCAGGCACCCCACCCCGAGGGCTTCGACACCGCGAGCCAGATGCAGGCCCTGGCCTTCAGGTTGAAGCGCGCACTCGAAGACAACACCCAGGTCGATCAGGCCGTGCTGGCGCTGCGCCAGTTCCAGACCGAGCACCCGCAGGCCCCGGTCGCGGGCTGGATCGTGCAGCTGCAATGGTCGGCCTTCGATCGCCTGGCCGAGCGCTGGCCCACCCCCCTGCCCTTCTGAGGCCGCCGTCGCCGGCGTGTTCGCATGAAACGCTCCTCTTCGCTCCACGGCCTGCCGCCGTCCCAGGCCCAAGCCCGGGCCCCATCGGGGCCGATGTGGCAGCCACCGCCCGCGCCGCTGCAGCCCCCGTGGCTGGCCGACCTCGGCAACCACCTGCGGCGGCGCAACCAGCTCACCCACGCGATGTTCGGGCCGCGCCTGACGCCGCCGGCGCTCGAGCGCCTGATCACCGAGGCCGAGGCCTTCAACGACGCAATCCGGCGGCTGCAGGCGCACCACGACGACCCCGGCGTGTGCCTGCCCATCGCGCCCGCACAGATCGAACGCGCACGCTTCGTCTGCGACCCCCGCGCGCGTCCCGAGGCCGACGCTGCGCCGGTGCACGAGCGGGCCGGCGGCGCACCGCGCATCGCCATGCCCGACGACGTGGCCCTGCTTATGCAGCGCTTCGACGCGCTCGATCTCTGGGGTCCGCTGAGCGATGCCCCTCCCCGCTGGATCGGCGAAGGCCTGGCCTGTCTCGCGCGCTGGGTGCACGAAGGCGCCGATCCCGCAACGGCCTGGGCGCTCCTGCTCGTCGACCGGCTGCAAGCGGCGTTCACCGCCCTGCTGCTCTCGGGCCACCAGACGCTGGCAGGGCTCGAGCGCCTGCGGCCCGCGCTGAATGCGTTCGCGGCCCTGTGCGAACAGGCGCAGCAGCAGCGGCCCGACGCCAGCGCCTTAGAACCCCCGGGCCGCGAACTCGTGGGCCGGGCCTGGGCCATCGCGCGCGCTACCGCGGCGGCGCAGCGCCACGAGCCCGACCCGCGCAGCGCGCTGGACCACGACACCCAGGCCCTCGCCCGGGCCCTGGCGCAGCGCGACAACCGGCTCGTGCTGCAGTACCGCAACCGCGTGCAACACGGCCTGCACCTGCAAGGCCTGGCGCCCACCGAGGAACAGCAGACGCTGATCGCGCAGGCCCAGGCCCGGGTGGGCCTCGTGCCGCAAACAGCCCCGCGCTCGCGTGCGACATTCGATTCACACTAGACTCGCGCGCATGACCTGCACCCCGGCCACCCCCGACTTCGCCAGCCCCCACGCGCTGCGCACGGTGGCCGCACGCCCCTGCTCAGGCCCGTGCATGGCCCTTCGCGGCCGATGCCCCATGGCCGCACATTCCTGAGCCCGGCGATCGCTCCCCTCCCCCCTCTGCACATTCCTTCCATCGCCGGGCCCTGACACCCCGTGCGTAGCCCTGGCCTGACCGCCGTGCGGTCGCGGCCCCTGGAAGGAGTCCCCCGTGTCTCTCACGCTCCGGCACGAGCGCGCGCCGGGCGCACAGCCGCGCCCCCGCCACGTTCCCGAACCCCCGCCCCGCCCACCGCTGCTGGTGCTCACCCCGCTGCGCGCCGGCACCGGTGAGCACCTGCACCAGGCCGCGCGCCTCGCACGCTCGCTCGACACCGGGCTGCGCCTGGCCTACTGCGCCGACCCCGGCCATCCCGCGCCGGGCGATCCGCTCGCGCGGCTGCAGCAACGCGCCCGCGCGCTGCGGCGACGCCACGCACTCGCCGTGGACGTGGTGGACACCCCCGTGCGCCAGCGCGCCGAGTTGCTGCGCCTGGCCCGCAGCGCCACCCTCACCTGCCTGGTCGACGCGGGCCCGGCCCCGCACGGCCGCGGCCGTGGCCTCGCCGAGCGGCTGCTCACGCCACTGCTGCGCGCGCGCACCGGCCCGGTGTGGGTGATCCGCCGCGCGCCCACGAACGGCAACGGCCACAAAGCCGTGCACTGCCTCACCCGGCTCGACCCGGCCGAGTCCGCGCTGCTGCCCTGGGCGCGCGTGTTCGCGGCGCAGCGCCCGCTGCGGCTGGTGCACGTGCTGCACACCTGGCTGCCGCCCGACGACCCGAACGACAGCGTGGCCCTGACCGTGTTCGACCACATGCTGCGCGAGCGCCGTGTGCAGGCCCACCGCGCCATCGAAGCCCTGGCCGAACCGCTGCGCACCACCGGCTGCGCCCCCGGCCACACCGTGCTGTTCGGCGACGTGCCCACCGAGCTCGAAGCCCACCTCGCACGCAGCGCCCCGGGCACGCTCGTGATGGGCCACACGCCCCGCCCCTGGTGGCCGCTCGCCCGGCCCCGCGCGCGCCAGCTGCTCGCGCTGGCCGACGACACCGTGGTCGTGCCGCTGCCCGCGCCCTCGCTGCGCGAGGCCCTGTCGAACGCCCTGCGCCGCGGCCTCGACCGCGTGCTGGGGCCGACCTGAGGGGCGCGGCATGGAACTCTCCAAACGGATCATCAAGGCCAAAGGCCCCTGCGCCGACGGCTTTCGCTGGCTGCTGCGCCACCACCCGCAGGGCCACGACTACCAGCCCCTGCTCGACGCCCTCGTGGCCGACGGCCGCGTGGAAGACGCGTGCTGGCTGCTCACCCAGTTCGGCCCCACCCAGGCCGTGCTGCAGCTCGACAGCTTCGCGGGCGAGGCCCTGGTGTTCGCGGGCAGCGTGCAGGTGCGCCAGGGCGTGGACGTGCGCGGCCTGGTGCGCGTGGGCGGCACGCTGCGCGCGGGCGGCGACATCCGCGCCGGCGCGGCGCTCGGCGCGGGCGAGGCCATCGTGGCCGGCGGGCTGGTGGAAGCCGCCAGCGTGGACAGCGGCGGCGACCTGCAGGCCGGCGCGCTGCATGTGGACGGGCCCGTGCGCGTGCGCGACCACCTGCGCGTGGCGCGCGACCTGGTCTGCCAGCGCGAGCTGGCGGTGGGCGCGCAGGCCAGCGTGGGCGGTGTGCTCATGGTGCGCGGCGACCTGCGTTGCGAACGCAGCCTGCGCGTGCGCGGCGTGCTGCAGGCCGACGGCAGCGTGCGCGTGGGCGATGGCCTGCTGGGCGACGACGCGGTGCACTGCGGCCGCCACCTCGACGCGGGCTGGGGCATCAAGGCGGGCGGCGCGATCACCGCGGGCGGGGCCATCCGCGCCGGCGAAAGCCTGAGTGCGCGCGGCGAAATCCGCGCAGGCGATGGCTATGGCGTGTACGCCGGCCTGTGCGTGCCGCGCGAAGACTGGGCCACCAGCGCGCGCGTGGTGGCCGCGCAATTGCCCGAGCACCTGCTGAGCGGCCATTGGTTCGAGGAGCGGCTGGAGGGCGCGTTATGACCGCCTGGGCCCTGGACCCGCGCGGCTTCTTCAACCGCTGGCAGCGGCCCGCGGAACTGCGTATCGACGTCGAGCTGCCCGGCGAGCAGGTGCACAACGACCTGCACCGCCTCGGCCGGCGCCTGCGCACGCCCGGCGACACCCTGCACGGTATCGCCACGCTGCCCGTGCCGCTGCGCGGTCTGGTGCTGCGCCACCGCGAGGCCGACGGCGAGCACTACGTGTACGCGCAGGACACGGGCCTGCAGCGCCTGGCCGGCTACACCGTGTTCAACCGCCTGATCGAACTCGACCGCCGCGCCGACCGCGTGCTGCGCAGCCCGCACACCAAGATCGCCCCCGAATACCGCCGCCACGGCATCGCGAGCGCGGTGTACGGCTGGGCGCTGGAACAAGGCATGTGCCTCATCAGCGGACCGCGGCAGTCACCGGGCGCACACGCGCTGTGGCGATCGCTGGGCCGCCGCCACCCGCTGCGCTTCGTGCGGCTGCAGGACAAGCGCTTGACCCTGCTCGGTGATGCGGTGAGCGAAGCGGTGCTGGAGGACTTTCACACGCGGATGGTGTTGTGGGGAGCGGGGTGGGATGAGGGGCGGTTCGGGGCGGCGGTGGGGGCCACGCCCCATCGAACCGCGCCTTGTGCCCGCCCCCATCACCCCCCGATCCGCGTCTGCGACTGCTCCCGCATGTACTGCGGCAAATAGTGGAACGAGGCCAGCGCCTTGCCCGTGCTGCCCGAGCCCTTCCAGCCGCCGAAGGGCTGGTAGCCGGGCCAGGCGCCGGTGGTGGCGCCCAGCGGGCGGTTCACGTAGGTCACGCCGGCTTCGATGTGGTCGAGGAACCAGGCGACCTCGTCCTCGGCGCCGAAGAAGCCGGCGGTGAGGCCGAAGGGGCTGGCGTTGGCTTCGGCCATGGCCTGTTCGGCGTGGTCCACGCGGCCGATCATCACCAGGGGCGCGAACATCTCGCGGCGCCACAAGGGGTGGTCCAGCGGGGCTTCGGCCACCACGGGCGCGCAGTAATGGCCCTGGGTCGCGTCCGCGGGCAAGGGCCCGCGGGCCACGATGCGCGCGCCCGGGCCGCTGAGCTCGCGCACACAGGCCGCGTGGCGCGCGGCCGCGGCGGCCGTGGCCACGGGGCCGGTCCAGCTGGTCTGCAACTGCGGTTCGCCCACGGCCAGGGCCTGCACCGCGGTTTGCAGGCGTTCGATGAGCGCGTCGGCCACCGTGCGGTCCACGTACACGCGCGAGAGGGCCGAGCATTTCTGGCCCGACATGCCGAAGGCCGAGCGCACGATGCCCTGCGCGGCCACGTCGAGGTCGGCACGCGCGGTGACGATGGCCGCGTTCTTGCCGCCCATCTCGGCGATGCAGGGCCTCGGCCAGGCGCGCTGCGCCTGTGCGCGGTAGATGCGCATGCCAACCTCGTACGAGCCGGTGAAGGTGATGCCACCGATGCCGTCGTGCCGCATCAGGGCCTCGCCCACGGTGCCGCCGTCGCCCACCAAGGCGTTGAACACGCCATCGGGCAGGCCCGCGTCCTTCAGGCACTGCGCGAGCAGCAGGCCCGACCACGGCGTCTCCACCGACCCCTTGAGCACCACGGTGTTGCCCGTGATGAGCGCGGCAGCCGTGGGCCCGCCCGCGAGCGCGAACGGGTAGTTGAAGGGCGCGATCACGGCCCACACGCCATAGGGCTTCATCACGCTGCGGTTGCGGCTCACCAGGTGGGGCAGCGGGTCGTTGGGCAGCGCGTGGTCGAAGCCGGCGTGGTCTTGCATCTGCTGCGCGTAGATGTCGAAGAAGGCGCTCACCTCGGCCACCTCGCCCAGGGCTTCCATGCGCGTCTTGCCGACCTCGAGCGAGACGATGGCGGCCATCTCGTACAGGCGCTCGTCGACCAGGCGCGCGGCGCGGCGCAGCAGGGCCACGCGCTCGGGCCAGGGCGTGGCGCGCCAGGCGGGCCAGGCGCGGCGCGCGGCGGCCACGGCCTGGTCCACATCGTCCACCGAGGCCAGCGCGAAACGGCCCAGCAGCTCGCTCAGGCGCGCGGGGTTGTGGCGTTCGATGGTGGCCGCGCGCGGCACGAAGGCGCCGTCGAGGAACAGGCCATGGGTCTGGCCGAGCCGGTGTTGGCGCACCGCCGCCAGCGCGGCGTCGAAGCGCTGGTGCAGCTCGGGCGGCGGCGCGAACATCGTGGAATAGGTCAGTTTGAAGTCGCTCATGCCATCGCCCGCGCGCGGGCCCTCCTGGGGTTCAACTCACGATGTAGGCCCCCGCCCCCACCGACAGCAGCTTGCCGTCGGCAGCGCGGAATTCCATGCGCGTGCTCGCCACGCGCGAGCCCAGGCGCAGCACCTCGGCCTGCATCTCGAAATGCGTGCCCACGCCGGGCCGCAGGTAGTCGATGCGCAGGTCGATGGTGCCGAGCTTGCCGAAGCGCTGCATGCGCTGATCGGGGGTTTCGTCCATGTGGCGCGCGCCCATGGCGGCCATGGCGGCCAGCCCGCCCAGCGCGTCGAGGCAGGCGCTGATCACGCCGCCGTGGATGCGGTTGTGGCCATAGTGGCCGATGAGCTCGCGCCGCATCTCGATGCGGCCGCTGACGCGCTCGGGCGCGATGCCGGTGACCTTGAGGCCGAGCACGGTGTTGAAAACGATCTTCTGTTCGAACAGCTCGGTGAGGCGCTGCACGAACTCGGGCTCGAAGGCGGTGGGGGGCGTTCTGGTGCTCATGGACCGAATTGTCGGGCGGCCAGTTCTTTCATGATCTCTTCGGCGCCGCCGCCGATCATCATCACCTTCACCTCGCGGTAGATGCGTTCGCTGGCGGTGCCGCGCATGAAGCCCATGCCGCCGAGGATCTGCACCGCGGCGTCGGCGTTGGCCTGCATGGCCTGGGTGCTGTGGTTCTTGAGCAGGCACACCTGGCCCACCCAGTCGGGGCTGTGGTCGCCGGCGTCGGCGCGGTCGCCGAGCGCGTCGAGCCAGTGCTGGGTGGAGGCGATGCGCATGCGCATGTCCATGAGCTTGTGGCGCACCACCTGGTGCTCCACCAACGCCTGGCCGAAGGTCTTGCGCTCGCGCGCCCAGGCCTGGGCCTCGTCGTGGCAGGCCTCGGCAAAGCCCAGCGCGAGCGCACTCATGGCCAGGCGCTCGCCGTTGAAGTTGCCCATGATCATGCGAAAGCCCTGGTGCGCTTGGCCGATCAGGCAGCGCGCGGGCACGCGCACGCCGTCGAAGCGCAGGTGCGCGGTGTCGCTCGCGTGCCAACCCATCTTGTGCAGCGCGGTGCGCGAGAGACCGGGGGCGTCGCAGGGCACGGCGATCAGGCTGATGCCGCCCGCGCCCTGGTTCAGCGGGTCGGTGCGCACGGCCAGGGTGATCCAGTCGCAGCGCAGGCCCGAGGTGATGAAGGTCTTCTCGCCGTCGATCACGTAGTCGCCGCCATCGAGGCGCGCGGTGGTGCGCAGGCGGGCCACGTCGCTGCCGCCGCCGGGCTCGGTGATGCCCAGCGCCGCGATCTGCTCGCCGCGCAACACGGGCGGGATCACCTCGGCCTGCAGCTCGACCGAGCCGTGGTGCAGGATGGGCGGCAGGCCGATGTTGTGGCTGAACAGGCTGGCCAGCAGGCCGCCGCTCGCGGTGCGCCGCGCGAGCAGCTGCGACACCGCGTTGCGCGCGCGCCAGGGCGCGGGCGTGCCGCCCAGGTGCTCGGGGTAGCCCAGGCCCGGCAGGCCGATGCGCGCGGCCTCGCGGTAGAGCGCGCGCGGGAAGGTGGCCTGGGCGTCCCAGTCGTTCACGTGCGGCACCAGCGCCTCGCGCGCGAAACGCGCCACGGTGTCGAGCAGCGCGGTGGTGTCTTCGGCGGTCCAGTTCATGCGGTGGCCTGCTCGTCGGCGAAGGTGATGAGCAACTGCCCCGGCGCGAGTTGCTGACCTGGCGCGACCGACACCGCGGCCACCACGCCGTCGCGCGGCGCAGCGATCTGGTGCTCGATCTTCATGCTCTCGATCGCGAGCAGCGCATCGCCCTTGGCCACGCGCGCGCCCGGCTGGGCGTGCACGGCCACGAGCTTGCCGTTGAAGGGCGCGCGCAACTCGCGCGCGGCGCTGGCGCCGCCCGCGCGCTCGCGCGGCGCAAAACCCAGGTCGGTGAGCGCCAGGGTGTGCGGGCCCACCTGCACCTGCCACGCGCCCCCGCCCAGCGCCACCGCGTGCACACCCTGGGCCAGGCCGTCGAGCGTCACGCGGTCCGCGGTCACGCGGGCCTCGCAGCGGCGCTCGCCCAACGCCACCTGCAGCCGGCCCTCGCCCTGTTCGAGCACCGAGAGGTCCAGCACCGCATCGCCATGCCGCCAGCGCAGCGGGCGCGCGAACGGGCACGGCAAGGCCTGGGCAGCGCCCGCGCCGAAAGCCGCGGCGAGCACGCCGGCCAGCACCGCGTCGGCGGGCGGCGCAAGGCCTTCGCGCAACGCATCGCCGTGCTCGGCGAGAAAGGGAATCAGCGCCTCGCCCGCGCCGAACACCGGGTGGCGCAGGCAGGCCGCGAGGAAGGCGCGGTTGCTCGGCAGGCCCAGCAGCAGCGTGGTGTCGAGCGCGTGCGCCAGGCGTTCGATGGCCTGGGCGCGCGTGGGCGCGTGCGCGATGAGCTTGCCCAGCAGGGCGTCGTAGTGCGGGGTCACCTCGGTGCCGGTCTCGATCGCGTGATCGAATCGCACACCACCGTTCAGCGCGGGCTCGGCGAACGCGCGCACCGTGCCGGTGTGCGGCGTGAAGTGCTCGTCTTCGGCGCACAGGCGCACCTCGATCGCATGGCCCTGCCAGCGAACCTGGGCCTGGGCGAGCGGCAGCGGCTCGCCACGCGCGACGCGGATCTGCCACTCGACCAGATCGAGCCCGGTGAGCAGCTCGGTCACCGGGTGTTCGACCTGCAGCCGCGTGTTCATCTCCATCAGGTAGAACGGTGGCCCCAACGTTCCGCCGCTGCGCGGGTCGCTGCCCTCCGAGGGGGCTGCGCCGCCTTGGGGCGGCCCGGCGGCGTCGCCCGCCTCGCCATCGAGCAGGAATTCGACCGTGCCCGCGCCCTGGTAGCCCGCGGCCTGTGCCAGCGCCACCGCGGCCGCGCCCAGGCGCTCGCGCAGCGCGGGCGTCACCGCCGGGCTGGGCGCTTCTTCGATGATCTTCTGGTGGCGTCGCTGCACCGAGCAGTCGCGCTCGCCCAGGTGGATGCAATGGCCCAGCGCGTCGGCAAAAACCTGCACCTCCACGTGGCGCGGGCGCAGCACGGCGCGCTCCAGCAGCAGCTCGGCGCTGCCGAAGCCCGCGAGCGCTTCGGCGCGCGCGCTCGCGAGCGCGGCCGGCAGTTGCGCGGCCTCGCGCACCAGGCGCATGCCGCGGCCGCCGCCGCCGGCCACGGCCTTCACCATCACCGGGTAGCCGATGCGCGCGGCCTCGGCCGCGAAGGTCTCGTCGCGCTGGTCGGCGCCGAAGTAGCCGGGCAGCACGGGCACGCCGTGCTGCTGCGCCAGGGCCTTGGCGGCCGATTTGCTGCCCAGCGCGCGAATCGCCGCGGGCGGCGGGCCCACCCAGGTCAGGCCGGCGTCGATCACGGCCTGCGCGAAATCGGCGTTCTCGCTCAGAAAGCCGTAACCCGGGTGCACCGCGTCGGCCCCGCTGGCGCGCGCGGCGGCGATCAGCTTGTCCGTGCGCAGGTACGACTCGGCCGAGCTCGCGCCGCCGAGCGCCACCGCGCTGTCGGCCTCGCGCACGTGCAGCGCGTTCGTGTCGGGCCCGCTGTGCACGGCCACGGTGGCCAGGCCCAGGCGGCGCGCGGTGCGGATCACGCGGCGCGCGATCTCGCCGCGGTTGGCGATCAGCAGGCGCTTCACGAGGGCTCTCCCAGGGTCCAGGGCGCAGGCTGCTTCTTCGCGAAAGCCGCGAGGCCCTGCGCGGCCTCGGCGCTGCGCAGGCCGGCCGCGAAGGCCAGCGCGGCCTCGTCGCGCAGATCGGGCACCGGGGCGCGCAGGCGCTGCAGCAACTGCTTGGTGGCGGCCACGGCGCCGGGGGCGGCGCGGTGGAGCGCGTGGAGGGTGTCGGTCACCGCGGCGTCCAGCGCGTCGTCGGCCACCACGGTGTTCACCAGGCCCGCGGCCTGCGCCTCGCGCGCGCTCCAGCGCACGCCCGTGAGCAGGCATTGGCGCGCGAGCGCATCGCCCAGGCGCTGCCACACGAAGGGCGCAATCTGCGCGGGCGGCAGGCCCAGCGTCACCTCGGGCGTGGCGAAGCTCGCGCGCTCACTCGCGAGCACGAGGTCGGCGCAGCACACCAGGCCGAAGCCACCGCCCATGGCGGGCCCGTCGACCACGCACAGCAGCCACTGGGGCAAGGCGCTCAGCACGTGCAGCAGGTCGCCATACGCGCGGTTCATGCCGATCAGCGGGTCGGTCTCGCCGGCCTGCAGCGGCTGGCCGATGGCGTGCGCGAAGCCGCCCAGGCTGCCGCCCGCGCAGAACGCACCGCTGCGGCCCTGCAGCACCACGCCGCGCAGCGTGTGGTCGTCGCGCGCGCGCAGGCAGGCGCCGTACAGCGCCACCACCATGGCGTCGCTGAGCGCGTTGCGCGAGGCCGGGTCGTTGAGCGTCCAGCGCTCCACCGCGCCGTCGCGTTCGATGATCACGGCCCGGTTCATTTCAGCGGCCGCTTGGCGATGCCCATGATCTTGGTCAGGATGCCCAGCATCACCTCGTCGGCGCCGCCGCCGATGGAGGCCAGGCGGCCGTCGCGGTACATGCGCGAGACCTTGTTCTCGAGCGTGAAGCCCATGCCGCCCCAGAACTGCAGGCAGGTGTCGGGCACCAGGCGGTTGAGCCGGCCGGCCTTGAGCTTGGCCATGGTGGCCCACTCGGTCACGTCCTCGCCGGCCACGTAGCGGTCGCACGAAAGGTAGGTGAGCGCGCGCAGCGCCTCCACCTCGGTCTTGAGCTCGGCGAGCTTGAACTGCACCCATTGCTGGTCGGCCAGCGCGCCGCCGAAGAGCTTGCGCTCCTGCGCCCATTCGATGGTCCATTCGATGCAGTTGTTGAGGCTTTGCAGGGTGCTGGCCGCGCACCACAGCCGCTCTTCCTGGAACTGCTGCATCTGGTAGATGAAGCCCGCGCCCTCCTGGCCGATGCGGTAGCGCTGCGGCACGCGCACCTCGTCGAAGTACAGCAGGCCGGTGTCGCTGCTGTGCATGCCGATCTTGCGGATCTTCTTGCCGACCTCGAAGCCCTTGACGGTCTTGCCGTTCTCGCGCAGCGGCACCATCACCAGGCTCTTGTTCTTGTGCTGCGGGCCTTCGCTGGTGTTCACGAGCAGGCAGATCCAGTCGGCCTGCAGGCTGTTGGTGATCCACATCTTCTGGCCGCTGATCACATAGTCGTCGCCGTCCTTGCGCGCATGGGTCTTGATGCCCGCCACGTCGCTGCCCGCACCCGGCTCGCTCACGCCGATGGCGCCCACCGCCTCGCCGCGGATCGCGGGCGCGAGGAACTGCGCCTTGAGTTCCTCGCTGCCGAAGCGCGCGAGCGCGGGCGTGGCCATGTCGGTCTGCACGCCGATGGCCATGGGCACGCCGCCACAGTGGATGTGGCCCAGGGTTTCGGCCATGGCCACGCTGTAGCTGTAGTCCAGGCCGGCGCCGCCGTGCGCTTCGGGCTTGGTCAGGCCCAGCAGGCCCAGGTCGCCCAGGCCCTTGAAGACCTCGTGCGCGGGAAACATCTCGGCCGCCTCCCACTCGTCCACGTGCGGGTTGATGTGGTCGTCGATGAAGCGTTTGAGGGTCTTCTGGATTTCGCGGTGCTCGTGCGTGAACTGCATGGCTGGTCTCCTGTGTCGGTATGGGCAAACAACGCGGACCCGGGCGGCGGCTACATGCGCGCCACCCCGAAAGGCAGGGGGTTGGGGCGGCGGGCCGCAGCCTCGGCGCAGGTGTCCAGGCAGAAGGCCAGCACCGCGCGCGTGTCGCGCGGGTCGATCACGCCGTCGTCGAGCACCAGGCCGCTGGTGTGGAAGGCGTCGGCCTGGCTTTCGAACACCTGCACGATCTGATCGAACTGCTGCTGCATCTGCACCGGATCGGGCGTGAGGCCTTTGCGCGCCAGACCGGCCTCGGCCACGATCTGCATGGTGCGCGCGGCCTGCTCGCCGCCCATGACGGCGGTGCGCGCGTTGGGCCAGCTGAACAAAAAGCGCGGCTCGAAGCCGCGCCCGCACATGCCGTAGTTGCCGGCGCCAAAGGACGCGCCGCACTGGATGGTGATCTGCGGCACCGTGGCGCCGGTGACGGCCTGGATCATCTTGCTGCCGTGCTTGATCATGCCGCCCTGCTCGCTGTCCTTGCCCACCATGTAGCCCGTGGTGTTCTGCAGGTAGACGATGGGGTGGCCGAGCTGGCACATCCACTGGATGAAGTGCGTGGCCTTGTTGGCGCCGGCCACGTCGATCGGTCCGTTGTTGCTGATGAGGCCCACCGCGTGGCCGCCGATGCGCGCCTGCGCGCACACCGTGGCCGCGCCGTAGAGCGGCTTGAATTCGATCAGCGCCGAGCCATCGGCCACGCGCGCCATGATCTCGCGCATGTCCACCGGCTCGCGGTGGTGCGCGGGCATGAGCGCGAGCAGGTCGTCGGCGGGCAGCGCGGGCTCGGCGAACGCGGGGGCGGCGTGGCGCGCAAAGCCGTCGCGCAGCTGGTCGACGATGCGCCGCGCCAGGCCCAGGGCCTCGCGGTCGTCTTCGGCCAGGTACTCGCCCAGGCCCGACACGCCGGTGTGCATCTCGGCCCCGCCCAGCTCCTCTTCGGTGGCCACCTCGCCGGTGGCGGCCTTGAGCAGCGGCGGCCCCGCGAGGAAGGCGCGCGAGCGGCCGCGCACCATCACCACCACGTCGGACAGGCCCGGCATGTAGGCGCCGCCCGCGGTGCCCGAGCCGTGCTGCACGGTGATCACCGGCAGGCCCGCGGCCGAATGCCGCGCGAGGTTTCGGAACAGCGCGCCGCCGTGCACGAAGCCCTCGACCTGGTACTTGGTGAGGTTGGCGCCCGCGCTCTCGACCAGGTGCACGAAGGGCAGCCGGTTCTCGAGCGCGATCTGTTGCACGCGCAGGATCTTCTCAAGCCCGCGCGGCTGGATCGCGCCGGCCTCGATGCCCGAGTCGCTCGCCACCACCATGCAGCGCACGCCCGCGATGAAGCCGATGCCCGCGACCATGCCGCCGCCGGGCACGCTCCTGGCGGGGTCGCGCGTGTCCTGCAGGAAACCGGCCAGCGAACACAGCGGCAGCCAGGGCGCGCCCGGGTCGAGCAGCAGGGCGATGCGCTCGCGCGGCAGCAGCTGGCCGCGCTTGTCGAACACCGGCTTGCTCTGCGCCGAGGCAGCGGCCGCGCGGTCTTCGAGCGCGCGCAGCTGCGCGATGCGCTCGAGCATGGCGGCGCGGCGCGCCTGCGCGGCCTCGCCGTGCGAGTTGAAGGCGGTGACAAAGGGCATGGCGGCGGCCGTCACTGGAACACCTTGGGCGTCACGCAGCGGTGGAAGCCGTCGAAGGGTTTGACGGCGTCGCGGCCCTGGGCCTCGGCGGGCGCGGCCACCGCGCCCCAGCCCATGCGCACCTGCGGGCGCGCGCCGTCCACGCGCAGCACGCTGCCGCTCACGAAGCTCGCCGCGGGCGAGAGCAGGAAGGTGATGGCCGCGGCCGTTTCGGCCTCGTTGCCGAAGCGGCCCAGCGGCACGGTCTCGCGCATCTCGCGCAGCATGGGGCCGGCCTCGGGCGGGTAGTGGTCCATGCCGCTGGACGCGATGTAGCCCGGCGCCACCGCGTTCACGCGCACGCCGCTGCGCGCCCATTCGAGCGCCGCGGTCTCGGTGAAGCTCACCATGCCCGCGCGCGCCGCGCCGCTGTGGCCCATGCCGGGCATGCTGCCCCACATGTCGGCCACGATGTTCACGATGCTGCCGCCATGGTCCTGCATGGACTGCAGGTAGACCTCGCGCGCCACCAGGAAGCCGCCCATGAGGTTGGTGTCGAGCACCGCCTGCCAGCCCTTGGCGCCGATTTTTTCGAGCGGGCTGATGTACTGACCGCCCGCGTTGTTCACCAGGCCGTGGATGCGGCCGTGCGCCACCACGATGGCCGTGACCAGGGCCTGCACCTCGGCCTCCTGGCGGATGTCGCAGGCGTGAAAGCTCGCATGGCCGCCGTCGACCACGATCTCCTCGGCCACGGTCTGCAGCTTGTCGAGCTTGCGCCCCACCAGCACCACGTGCGCCCCGAGCGCGGCGAGCTCGTGCGCGGTGCAGCGCCCGATGCCCGAGCCCCCGCCCGTGACCACGATGAGCTGGCCCGCGAACAGGCCGGGACGGAACACGGATCGGTAGCCGGCGTTCATGCGCGGGACTCCTTGAGGAACAGTTGCAGCGTGGTCTCGGTGAGGTCGTCGAGGCTGGCGCGGCCGTCGGGCACGTACCACTGCGCGGCCCAGTTGAGCGCGCCGAACAGCATGAGCCGCGCGATGCGCAGGTCGCCGCCGAGCGCGCCCTCGCGCTGCAGCGCCTGCAGCACCGGCACCCACACGGCCTCGTAGTCGTCCTTCAGGCGGTTCACGGCGCGCTTCTGGCCGTCGGAGAGCACGCGCCATTCGTAGAGCATCACGGGGATGTGGTCGCTCTCGGGGCCGAGCAGGTTGTCGAAGTGGCTGCGCACCAGCACGCGCAGGCAGTCGCGCGCGCTCAGGGGGCCGGTGGCCGCGGCCACCGCGGCGTCCATGCGCGCGCGCTGGTGGTCGAGCGCGCGCTGCATGCCCTCCTCCATCACGGCGGCGAGCAGGGCTTCCTTGTTTTCGAAGTGGTAGAAGGGCGAGCCCGAACGCATGCCCACCGCAGCCGCGATGTCGCGCGTGCTGGTGGCGTCGAAGCCCTGCTGGCGGAACAGCCGCGCGGCCGCGCGCAACAGCGCCTGGCGGCGGTTGCCGTCGTCGCGCTCGTTGGCGGTCTTGCGCGGGCGTCCGCGGCTGCGGCGCACGGGCGCTTCATCGGGCTCGGTGGCCGGGGGGGCTGTCTCCATCGGCCGCAAACATAGCAGCGGCCTTTATTTTTAGCAAGCGGTTGCTTGGTGAAAACAAATCCGCGCTGTCACGGAGGCGGCTCGGCCTCATTCGGCCCGGCACACCACCAGCGCGTACGGCAGCGCGCGGTCCTCGATCCACGCACCCATGGCGAAGCCACAGGCCTCGACCATGGCCTGAACGCCCGCGCGTTCGTACTTCTGCGATTGTTCGGTGTGGATCACCTCGCCGGCCTCGAAATGAAAGGCGAGGCCGAGCACGCGGCTGTGCACGGTCTGCTGCGCCTGGCTCACGAGGTAGCTGCGCGCCACGCCCTGCAGCGGGCAGTAGCTCGCGTAGTGGCGGAAGGCCTCGGGCGCGAAGTCCATGCCGAGCTCGCGGTTGAGCCGCGTGAGCAGGTTGAGGTTGAAGGCCGCGGTGACGCCCTCGGGGTCGTCGTAGGCGGCGAGCACGGTGTGGGGGTCTTTGCGCAGGTCCAGGCCCAGCACCAGGCTGTCGCCGGGCCGCAGGTGCACGCGCACGCGGCGCAGGAAGCGGTGGGCCTCGGCGTCGGTGAAGTTGCCGAGGTTGCTGCCCAGGAACAGCGCCACCTGGCGGCGGTGCGCCTGCGGGATCGGCCAGGTCTGGAAGTAGTCGCCGCACAAGGGGCGCACGGGCAGCAGCGGCAGCTGGCGCGCCATGCGGGCCCCCAGGCGATCGAGCGCCTGGGGCGAGATGTCCATGGGCCGGTAGACCAGCGTGGCGCCGGCCTTGAGCCAGGCGCGGCACAGCGTGAGCGTTTTGCTGCCGTCGCCGCAACCGAGTTCGAGCAGTTCGATCGGCGCGTCGCCCGGCGCGGCTTCGGCGAGCAGCGCCTCGGCGTGCGTGCGCAGCAAGGCGGCCTCGACGCGCGTGGGGTAATAGCCGGGCAGCCGCATGATCTGCTCGAACAGGCGCGAGCCGCGCGTGTCGTAGAAGTACTTGCTGGGCAGCCGCTTGGGCTGGGCGCTCAGGCCCGTGAGCGCGTCGTGGGCCAGCGTGCCGGGCAGTGGGGCGGGGGCGGGCTGGGCCGGGGCCTCGCGCACGCGGTGCATGGCGGCCACGGGTTGGCGAAGGGCTTGGCGTGCGCGGTTCATGCTCACCTCGGGTTCAGGATCGGGCCAGGCGGATGCCGGTGTACTGCCAGCGCAGCGGCGGGTGGAAGAAGTTGCGGTAGCTCGGGCGGGCGTGGCCCGGGGGAGTGGCAAACGACATGCCGCGCAGCACCTGCTGATTCACCATGAACTTGCCGTTGTACTCGCCCACCGAGCCGGTCGCGCGCCGGAAGCCCGGGTACGGCGCGTAGGCGCTCGCGGTCCATTCCCAGCGCCGGCCCCAGGGCAGGCCGGCGCCGGTGGCCGCGGCCTCCCATTCGGCTTCGGTGGGCAGCCGCGCGCCGGCCCAGTCGGCGTAGGCGCAGGCCTCGTACCAGTTCACGTGTGTCACGGGCGCATCGGCGGGCAGCGGCTGCGGGCCGGCCAGGGTCTGGTGCCACCACGCGCCGCCTTCGCCGCGGAACCAGTACATGGGCGCGCGCTCGCCCGAGGCGCTGCGCCAGTCCCAGCCCTCGGCATGCCAGTGCTGCGCGCGTTCGTAACCGCCGGACTCGATGAAGGCGGCGTACTCGGCGTTGCTCACCAGGCGGTTGGCGATGCCGAAGGGCTGCAGCAGCACCTCGTGGCGCGCGCCCTCGTTGTCGAAAGCGAAGCCCGGGCCCGCGTGGCCGATGGCCACCACGCCGCCGGGGTGCGCGATCCAGCGCAGCGGGCCGGCGTCCTGTGCCGCGTGTTCGTGCTGCGGGTCCACGGCGCCGGTGTCGGCCCGTGCATAGGCCGGGCGCAGCGGCTGGTGACCGAGGATGAACTTGATGTCGGTGAGCAGCAGTTCCTGGTGCTGCTGCTCGTGCTGCAGGCCGAGCTCGAGGCGCTCCAGCCACTCGGGCGTGGGCCGCGTGGCCAGCCAGGCCTGCACGGCGGCGTCCACGTGGGCCCGGTAGGCGTGCACCTCGGCCACGGTGGGCCGGCTCAGCGTGCCGCGCTGCGCGCGCGGCACGCGCGGGCCCTCACCTTCGTAATAGCTGTTGAACAGGTAGCCGTAGCCGGGGTGGTGCACGCGGTAGCCGGGCCAGGCGGGCGTGAGCAGCAGGGCCTCGAAGAACCAGGTGGTGTGCGCCAGGTGCCACTTGGGCGGGCTCACGTCGGCCACCGGCTGCGGCACGTGGTCTTCGGGCGCGAGCGGCGCGCACAGGGCCGTGCTGCGGGCGCGCACCTCGGTGTAGCGCGCGGCCAGGTCGGTGAACGGGTCGCGTTGCATGGGCGGCTCCGGTTGCGGCGGGCGGGCCCCGCATCCTGGGGGTATTGGCCGCGCAATGCAAGGCGGGGAAGGTTACGAAATTCGCACCCGGGCGCCCGCCGGCCCCGGCGGGCCGGCACGCCGCGGATGCCCTAGGGCGTACGGCTTGGCCCCGCAGCGGAACCGGGGCCGGCGGCCTCCTCACCCAAATCCACGCCATTCGCGGCGCACCGCTCCGGAGTCACGCCATGCTGTTCTCGGCCCGCCGATTCATCCGCCGTTGCCTCGACGGCAGCATCTTCAAGAAGGGCAACCACGTGGTGGCCGAACTGGGTGCGGCGATCGGCATCCCCGGCCTGCAACTGGAGCAGGACAGCTGCACGCTGTCGGTGGACGGCACCCTGGTCACGCTCGAACTCGACCCCGCGCACAACCGCCTGCTGGTGTCGAGCTATCTGGCCGAGGCCGAGGGCCTGCTCAAGCCCGGCACCGGCCGCGCCCTGCTCGAAGCCACGCTGGACGGTGTCATCGACGCCACCGGCATGGTGTTCGCGGTCGACAAGGCCGAGGGGCGGATCGTGATGGTCACGGCCCTGTTCCTCGACGACCTGAGCGGCGAGGACCTGGCCGCGGCGCTGTCGCGCTTCGTGGCGCGGGCGCAGACCTGGCGCGCGCGGCTCGATGAACCGGCCCGGTCCGCCGACGCGGCCGCCCCCCGCTTCATGGCCCCGGCCCTGTTCGCCTGAGCCCGTCGCGGCCCCTTGCACTTCTTTCATGCCAGAACACACCATGCCCATCGATCTTCAGCAGTTCATCCAGCGGGCCGGCCAGGGTGCCGGTCGCATTCGCCTCAGCGGCAAACCGTCCGCTCGCCAGTCCCCGCCAGCGCCGGTGCTCTCGCGCCACAAGGGCAGCCTCGGGGGCCGCGTGGTCGAATGGCTGCGCGGATCCACGGCCAGCCGCGCCGCCGAGAACAGGCAGGTGACCACGCTGTTCCTCGACGCGATCAAGGCGGCTTACGGCCAGACGGGTCTGCGGGCGGTGAGCGCCCGCATCGGCGTGGACGAGGGCAAGCCGCTGACATCGAGCGATGTGCGGGTTTACACAGGCCTCGCCGAGCAGGCGGTGTTGGAGCGCAACAAAGCCCAACAAGACCTGGAAGTGGTGGTGGCCCATCGATGCGCGGAGCCATTGGCGGCGTTCTTTCCGTCCGAAGGGGACACGGGCGCTTTCGCACTGATCAACGAACTTTTCGAGGCTGCGGAGACGAAAGACTTCGCAAAGCGGCTGGAAGAGACCTTGAGGGACCCTCTGAGCGAGGCGTCCCAGGCCATCGTGGCCCATGTGCAAAAAGCCGTTCGCAGCAAACTCGAACTGGGGGCCGACATCGGCGACAGTGAAATCGCCACGGCGCTTCGCTTCGCCTTCAAGGCCCAGGTCTTCGGGGCCGCAGCGAAAGACGAAGCCGGCCTGCGGTTTCTGCTGCAAAGGCCGTGGGTGACGCTGGCAAACGAGCAGCTGTCCGTCAGAGACGACATCAAGCGCTTGCTGAAGAACCCGGTGCTTCACGACAACCGCAAAGCCTGGGTGGCGGCCCGCGTGGTGGCGGTCGCCACCGATCTGGCCCAGGCCGACGGCGCGGACGCCGCATATGCCGGTTCGGACCCGCCCCTGACCCGCGCCGATCACGCCCAGCAGTTGGTGGACATGGTGCTGCACGCCGATGATGGCTTCTACCGGCTCCTCAACAAGGCCGAGCGGGCGGGTGCCTTTGCCCTGAAGCGCGATCTGGACAGCGCCCAGGCGGGCCGGACGAACGATCGGCAAGACCGGCTGATGCTGCTCGAAAAGGCCGCGGTGGCGGAGTGCGCGCGGCTGGCCCTGGCCCCCGCACATGCCGATTTCCGGGCCTTGGACGGCCTGGAGCAGCGCGCCGTGGTTGCGCTGGGCGGGCGCGCCGACGCGTTCGCGCCCACGACGCAAACGCACCGCGACCTCTTGTTCCAACTGCGCGCACAGGCGGCAAACCTGGGCCACGGCGTCAGCGGCCTCGAGCAGCAGGCGTTCATCTCGAGCCAAATGCGCCGCTTCACCGCCCGATTGATCGAAGACGCGGTGCGCGCGCTCGGCGAACCGCCCCATCGCTTCGAGGCCTTGACCCTGGGCTCGACGTCGCGCGGCGAAGCCTCGCCCTATTCCGACATCGAGTTTGCCTTCGTGGTGCCCGGCCATCTGACAGCTGAACAGGTCGCCGCGGCGCGCGACCACCTGCAACGCGTCGCCACCCTGATGCGCTTTTACGTGACCGCTCTGGGCGAATTCGGCCTGTACGGTCTGCCGGAAAAACTGCACTGGGATCCCGCGGGCCTGACCCCCGACAAGGACCCGATGGCCTTCATCGGCCGGCCCGCCGATCTGGTGAAACTGGGCTTCAAAGCAGGACCCGACGGCGAACCGCTGAACCCGGAGATGTTCACCATGTACGCGAACGCGGAGTGGCTGTACGGCGAAGCAGGGCAAGACGGCGTGCCCCTGGCGAACGCTTTTCACGAGGCCACGCGCGCGCACCTGAACCGCAGCGCCGACACGAACGGCCGCCAGACCCGGGGCTCTCGCCTGGGCAACTGGCTGCTGACCCAGGCGCTCGAGGCGCCCGGTGACATGCTGCCGTCGGTCCTGCGCCGGCAGATCGCCCTGGGCAACCCGGGCGCCGACGCGAACGGCGTGGAGGTGAACGTGAAGCGGCTCTCGCGCCTGCCCATGATGCTGGTTCAAAGCCTGTGCCTGACCCACGGCGTGCACGACAGCGACGCGGCCGCCGGCATGGCCGGCCCGGTGCACAGCACCGCCATGCGCGTGCAGGCCCTGGTCGAGCGCGGCGTGCTCAGGCGCGATCAGGCCGAACGCCTCATGACGGCCTTCGACATCCTCGCGCGCGTGCGCACGCAGGCGCACCTGCGCAACGCCAGCGCGGTCGACACGGTGCAGCTCGAGGACCACCCCGAACTGCGCCAGGCCATCGATCTGCTGGTGCCGTTCGAACAAAGCATCGCCCACCAGCTCGGCCGTTCCGGGCGCCCCTGAGCCCGGAGCCGGACAGGGGCCGCATCGGCCGGCCCGCTCAGGCCGCTGATACGGCCGCGATGCGATCGGCCACGCGCGGGGCCTGCATGGCGATCGTGCGCAGCAGCCCGCCGGGCTGGCGGATGTCGAAGCCCACGAAGTGCAGGCCCTGCAGCGCGCCCTCGCCATGCAGCACGGTGGGCAGGCCGCGTGCATCGAGCGGCAGGGTGTGCTGCGGGAACAGCACCGGCAGGCCCGCGCTGTAGCCGGTGGCGAGCACGATGGTGTCGAAGGCCTGCTCGCGGCCGTCGAGGAAGCGCACGCGGTCGCGCTGCAGCGCGGCGATGCCAGGGAACACCGCGATCTCGCCCGAGCGGATGCGCGCGAGCGTGCCGATGTCGATCATCGGCGTCTTGCCCTCGCGGCGCAGCTGGCGCAGCGGCGAGGCCCGGGGCGTGCGCAGACCCCAACGGCTCAGGTCGCCCACCGTGAGCCGGCGCAGCAGCGAGGCCAGCGCGTCGCCCAGGGGCTCGGGCAGCCGGGCCAAAGCAATGCTCGAGAGCTGCGTGGGCCGCCCCAGCACGTCGCGCTTGACGATGTTCACCGGCGAGCGCACCGACAGCGCCACGGGCACGCCCTGCTCGGCGAGGTCGAGCGCGATCTCGGCGCCGGTGTTGCCCATGCCCACCACGAGCACCCGCCGCCCGCGCAAGGCCTGGGCATTGCGGTAATCGCGGCTGTGCAGCACGCGGCCCGCGAACAGGTGCTGACCGGGCAACAACGGCACCAGGGGCTCGCGGTTGGCGCCCGTGGCCAGCACCAGTTGCGGCGCCGCGAACACCTGGCCCGACGCGAGATGGGCGCACCATTCGCCGCCCTCGTGGGTGATGCGCACCACGGTCTGGCCGCGCACGGGCACGATGCCGTGGTGTTGCGCATAGGCCTCGAGGTAATCGACCACGCCCTGGCGCGGCACGTAGCGCGGCGCCTCGGCCGGGAACGGCAGGCCGGGCAGCGCCGAGTGCGACTTGACCGTGTGCAGGTGCAGCCGTTCGTAGTGGTTGCGCCACGAGGCGCCCACGGCCTGGGCCTGCTCGATCACGGTGGCGTGGATGCCGCGCTGCTGCAGGCAGGCCGCAGCGGCCAGGCCCGCGGGGCCGGCGCCGATGACGATCACGGGCGCGTGGGTGGTGGAAGCGGTGTCGGCCATGTTGGCCGCGAGTGTGCCCGCCGCGACGGCGCGCGCGCAAGCCGGGCCGCACAGGCCCGGGGCGCGGCTCAGGCCAGCAGCAGACCGAAGCCCAGGCCCGCGGCCAGGCCCATGGCCAGGCCCGCGATGACATCGAGCGGGAAGTGCGCGCCGGTGTGCACGCGCGCCCAGCCCGTGCCCAGGGCCAGCGCAGCCATGGCCGCGAGCGCCGCGCCGCTGGCCGTGTGCGGCAGCAGCGCGCCCAGCACCGCGCCCATCACGAGCGCATGGCTGCTCGGGAAGCCCGCGCGGCCGCCATGGCCCAGGTGGTTCGGGCACAGCCCGAGCGCAAACGGCCGCTGCGCCTGCCAGCGCCGCGCAAGCCGCTTGCCCGCGAGCTGCACCAGGCCGGCCCAGGCCAGGCAGAGCAGCGCGAGCACGGGGCCCAGGCGGTGATCGAGCGACACCCAGGCCACCAGCGCGAGCAGCGGCAGCCAGCTCCAGCGCGCCAGGGCGCGCGCAAACCCCATCAGTGCGGCCGGGCCCCGGCCCGCGTGCAGCAGGCGGAACAGGCGGATGTCCAGCCGCAGCCAGGGCGAGGCGCTGGCGGGCGGTAAAGCGGCGGTCGGCGATAGCGGCATGCCGCCACTGTGGGCGGCGCAGGTTAAATCTTCGTGAAACGCCGGTGTCAGGCGAGCGCGGCGGCGCGATCGCGCATGAGCGCGCGGTCCTGTGCGTTCTGCGTGAGCGCGGCCGCGCGCTCGAAGGCGGCGCGGGCCTCGTCGCGCCGGCCGAGGCGTTCGAGCAGGTCGCCGTGCACCGCGGCCAGCCAGGGGTAGCGCGCGAGCGCGGGCTCGGCCAGCAGCGGTTCAAGCACCTGCAGGCCAGCCGCCGGCCCGGCGTGGCGCGCCACCGCCACCGCGCGGTTGAGCTCGACCACGGGCGAGGGCTGCACGCGCGCGAGTTCGGCGTAGAGCGCGGCCATCTGCGCCCAGTCGGTCGCCTCGGCGCTGGCGGCGCGCGCGTGGCAGGCGGCAATGGCGGCCTGCAGCTGGTAAGGCCCGCGTGTGGCCGTGAGGGCTTCGGCCTGGGCCAGCGCCTGCAGCCCGCGCTCGATCTGCGCGCGATCCCAGCGGCTTCGGTCCTGCTGTTCGAGCAGCACCGCACGGCCCTGTTCGTCGGTGCGCGCGGGCCGGCGCGAGGCCTGGATCTCGAGCAGCGCGAGCAGGCCCGCCACCTCGGACGCTTGCGGCATCAAACCGGCCAGCACGCGCGCCAGCCGCAGCGCTTCGTCGCACAGCGCGGGGCGCATCCAGTCGTCGCCGCGCGTGGCGGTGTAGCCCTCGTTGAACACCAGGTAGATCACCTCGAGCACTGAGCCCAGGCGCTCGGCCAGCGCGCCGCGCGCGGGCAGTTCGAAGGGCACGCCGGCCTCGCGCAGCGTGCGCTGCGCACGCACCACGCGCTGCGCCACCGCGGACTCGGTCTGCAGCATGGCGCGCGCGATGTCCTGCGTGCTCAGGCCGCCGAGCAGCTTGAGCGTGAGCGCCACGCGCGCGTCGGCCGAGAGCACGGGGTGGCAGGCGGTGAAGATCAGGCGCAGCAGGTCGTCGCCGATCGGGTCCTGGCGCAGCGCGTCCACGGTGTCGGCCACGTCGGGCACGCGATCGGCCTGCAGCGCCTGGAGGTCGGCGGCGATGCCGGCCTCGTGGCCCTCGCGCGTGGTGCGCTGGCGCAGGTGGTCGAGCGCGCGGTTGATGGCCACGCGCATCAGCCAGGCGCCGGGCTTGTCGGGCACGCCGTCCACCGGCCAGTGTTCGAGCGCGGCCACCAGCGCGTCCTGCGCGATGTCTTCGGCCACGCCGAGGTCGCGCACGCGGCGCGCCACGGCCGCCACCACGGCGGCCGATTCCTGCCGCCAGACGGCGGCGACGCGTTCATGGAGGGCATCGGGCATGCCCGATGGTGACACCAACTCAGAACTGCGCGGGTGCGGCGGCTTCGTCCATGTAGAACACCTCCCACTGGTGGCCGTCGGGGTCGGCGAAGCCGTGCTGGTACATGAAGCCGTGGTCCTGCTCGGGGTTGGGCGTGGTGCCGCCGGCCTTCAGGGCCCGGGCCACCAGGTCCTTCACCTCCTCGCGGCTGGCGCAGTCGAGCGCGTTGAGCACGGCGGTGGCCTGGGACACGTCGGCCACGGGCAGGTGGGTGAAGGTCTGGAAGAAGGGCTTGACCAGCAGCATCACGTACACGTGCTCGCTGATCACGATGCAGGCGGCCTGCTCGTTGGAGAACTTGGGGTTCAGCGTGAAGCCCAGGCCGGTGTAGAAGGCGCGCGAGCGCGGCAGGTCGTTGACGGGCAGGTTGACGAAGATCTTGGACGGCATGGGCTTCTCCTGGATGGGGTTGGGGGCCGCGGGCAAGGGGGGTGCCGCGCACACCGACACGACGCGCCGGGCCCCGCGCTTTCGACAGCGCCGGCCCCCGGGAAAACCCTCAGGCCCGGCTCTCGTCGAAGCACGGCGCGAGCGCCCTCACCTCGACCGTGGCCCACTGCGCGGCCGGGCAGCGGCGCGCGAGTTCGATGGCCTCGTCGCGCGTGACGCCGTCGAGCAAAAAGAAGCCGCCCACCATTTCCTTGGCCTCGGCGAAAGGGCCGTCGAGCCGGCGCGGCGCGCCCGGCGCTTCGCTCACGCGCACCGCGTCGCCCAGGCCGGCGAGCGAGGCCACCGCGCTGAGCTTGCCCTGCGCCCGCAGCGACTCGCCGAAGGCCTGCATCTGCGCATAGGCCTCGCGGCCCTGGGCCTCGGTGCGGGTGGCGCGCTGGCCGGTGGGTTCGACGATGAGCAGCATGTACGACACGGTGTTTCCCCGGGATATGAAGCCGCGCATGGTAGGCCCAGAATGCGCGGCCATGGACACCGCGCGCTTCAACGCTTTCAAGGAACAGGCCCTGGCCCGGGGCTTCGACGAAGTGATCGAACGCCGCTGGGCGCCCCACACCGTGCTGGCCACGCACACCCACCCGTTCGATGCCGACGCGGTGGTCACGGAGGGCGAGATGTGGCTCACGGTGCAGGGCAACACCCGCCACCTGGGCCCGGGCGACACCTTCGCGCTCGAACGCGACGTGCCGCACGAGGAGCGCTATGGCGCCGAGGGCGCGGTGTACTGGGTGGCGCGGCGCAATCCGGGCTGAGCGGGCTGCGCTACAGTCCCGGCGTGGACCGCAAGCAAGCCATCAACCTGCTGTCTCGCAGCAAACCGGAGCTGGCGCGCCGCTATGGTGTGGCGCGCCTGGCTTTGTTCGGCTCCACGGCGCGCGGTAACGCGCGCGCCGACAGCGACGTCGACGTGCTCGTGGGCTTCGATGGCCCCGCCACCTCACAACGGTATTTCGGGGTCCAGTTTTTCCTGGAAGATCTGCTCGGCCAACGGGTCGACCTGGTCACCGAAACAGCGCTGCGCGACGAGCTCAGGCCCTATGTCGACAAGGACCGCGTGGATGTCTGAGGCCGCCGGGCGCGAATGGCGCTTTTACCTGGACGACATGATCGGCTTCACCGGCAAGGCGCTCGCGTACACCACGGGTCTTGACCGCGCCGGCTTTTCGTCCGATTCGCTGCGCCGCGACGCCACGCTGCGAAACCTCGAGCTGCTGCCCTTGCGGGAGCAGTTGACGGCGCTGCGCTCGGCGATCGGCTGAGCCCCGCCTCAGAGCTCCCCCAGCCCGATCTGCGACAGCACGTCGGGCTGCAGCAGTTCGTCGATCGTGGGGTCGGGCCGGTGCGACCAGGTGAGCGCGAGCGCCACCGCCACCAGCAAGGCGCCGGCGACCCAGGCCAGTCGCGGGCGGTGCGCACCGCCGCGCGGCAGCGGCCCGCCCGCGGTGACGGCCTGGTGCGCGCCCAGGGCCTGCGCGTGCCGCTGCCGCCATTGGGCCAGCACGCGCGCCTGCAGCGCCGCGCTGTCGGTGGCCGCGTTGTGCGCCAGGCCCTGGCGCAGCGCATGGCGCAGGGCGGCGTCTTCGGCCCGGGGGGTGTTCATGCGCGGGCCTCCTGCCACGCGCTGCGCAGGCTGCGCTTGGCGCGGTGCAGCAGCTGGTGGGCGGCGTTGGTGTCGATCTCGAAGGCGCGCGCGATGGCGTCGGCGTCGGCATCGGCATAGGCCCACAGCGCCAGGGCCATGCGCTGGCGCGCGGGCAGGCGCTGCAGGGCCTGCTGCAGCGCGGGTGCGTCGGGCCAGGGCTCGGGCGCGGCGGGCTGCAAGGCGTCCTGCAGCTGGGTGAGGGCTTCGGGCTCGGTGCTGAGCTCGCGCCGCCGCACGAGCTGGCTGCGGCAGCGGTTGAG
This sequence comes from Hydrogenophaga sp. T2, assembly GCF_049843535.1. NCBI lineage: Bacteria > Pseudomonadati > Pseudomonadota > Betaproteobacteria > Burkholderiales > Comamonadaceae > Hydrogenophaga > Hydrogenophaga sp. T2. The sequence continues at coordinate 339,139 of NZ_JBBHZJ010000003.1, forward strand.
CACGATGGTGTGGAAGTAGGTGCCGATCTGCGCGCCGCGCGTGTCGTCGACCTGGGCGCTCCACAACCGCAGAAACGCGTCCTGCACCGCGTCTTCGGCGTCTTCGGCGCGACCCAGCATCTGGCGCGCGAGCGCGAGCGCGGTGGGCGTGAGCTGGCGCACCAGCGCTTCGGCGGCGCGCGGGTCGCCGCCGCAGGCCTGGTGCCACAGGTCCCAGCCGCTCGCGGGCAGGCCGAGCAGGCGGCGCGCACCGCGCCGCGCGCGCGCGGCCACGCTGGCCATGCACAGCCCGAGCGGCGGCGGCCGGCCCGCGGCCACGGCGGCCAGGCGCAGGACGGCGGGCACGGGAGCGGTCAGCGGGTAGGGCTTCATCGCAGCGGCAGTTTCTCGCGCATCGCAGCGCGTTCTTCGGGGCTCATGGATTCGAGCAGGGCGCGGCGCTCGCGCAGCAGCGCGCGCCGCTCGGCCGGCGTCATGGCCTGGATGCGCGCGCGGCGTTCGGCCGCGATGGATTCGCGCTGCGCGGGCGTGAGGCCGTTCCAGCGCTCGCGCGTGGCGTCCACGAGGCGCTCGCGCTGTTCGGGCGTGAGGCTTTGCAGCCGGTTGCGCAGCGCTTCGCGAAAGGCCTGGCGCTGCGCGGGCGTGGCCGTCTGCAGGCGGCGCTGGATCTCGTCGCGGCGCTGCGCCTGCTGCTGCGGCGTCAGGCGCGACCACTCCTGCGGGTCGGGCACGGCGGGCGGGCCGGCCTGTGCGCGGGCCGGGCCGGCCTGCAGGCACAGCGCGAGCGCGGCCGACCACAGGGCACGAGAGAAGGCGGTGAAGCGGCGCATGCGGCGGCAAGCCTCGGGCATCAGGCCTCGCGCCACAGGCCGCGCGCGCTCGCGGGCGAGCCCGGCAACACCTCGCGCGACAGGCGCGTTTCGTCGGTGCCCAGGTGGCGCGCGAGCAGGGCGCGCTGCAGGCTGCGCAGGTCGGTGGTGGGCCGCAGGTCGCGGCCCTCGTGCAGTTGCGCGGGCGCCAGGCCGGGCCAGTCGGCGAGCACGCGCCCGCCGGCCACCGCACCGCCCGCCACGAAGGCCACGCCCGCGGTGCCGTGGTCGGTGCCGCCACTGCCATTGGGCCGCGCCGAGCGGCCGAACTCGGTCATCACCAGCACCGTGGTGTCGGCCCACAGCGGCCCGAGCGCGGCGCGCAGCGCGAGCAGGCCGCCATCGAGCGCGGCGAGCTGGCGCTGCAGGCGCGGGCCCTGCTGGGTGTGCGTGTCCCAGCCGCCGAGCTCGAGCCAGGCGACGGCGGGCCCCTGCGGCTCGGCCAGGAAGCGGCCGGCCTGCGTGGCCAGCGCGGCAAAGCCCGCCCCGACCGCGCGCGGCGAGGCCGAGGTCTGCGCGTTGGGCGCCATGGCATCGCCCTCGCCGGCCATGTCGGCCGCATCGGCCAGCGGGGCCGCGGGCAGCGCGCGCACCTGCTGCCAGCGCGCGGCCAGCACGGGGTCCTGCGCGTAAAGGCGCGCCACGCGCGCGGCCAGGTCGTCGTCGGGCGCGGCGCGGCGCGTGGGGGTCCAGGTGGTGGCGTCTTCGCTGCCGCGCAGGGCCAGGGGCATGGCGGGGGCGAGCGCCACCGCGCGCGCGGCGCCGGGCGGCAGGGCGCGGCCGATCCAGCCGGTGCTGAGCGCGAACGGGCGCTCGCCGCCGCTCTCGAGCAGTTGCTGGGCGTCGAAGTGCGAGCGCTCGCGGTAGGGGCTGGCAACCGCGTGCACCACCAGCAGTTCGCCGCTGCCGTACCAGCCGTGCAGGCCGCGCAGCGCCGGGTGCAGGGCGAAGAAGCCGTCGAGCGCGAGCGGGGCCTCGGCCTCGTCGGCCAGGGGACCGCGCAGCGCGGCCCACTGCGGATCGCCCGGGGCCGGCACCGCGGCCAGGCCGTCGAGCGCACCGCGCAGCATCACCACCACGCAGCGGCCGCGCACGCCCGGGCCCTGGGCCCAGGCCAGCCGCAGCGCGCCCGAGGCCGCGAGCGTGGCGCCGCCCAGGCCCTGCAGCCAGCGCCTGCGCGACCAGCCGGCGGCCGCCGGCCCGATCGGAGAGGAGGAAGAGGAGGTGTGCATGGCGTCGACCCGTCTCAGCGGCGTTGCATTTCGGGGCTGGCCAGCAGCAGGGCCAGGGCCTGCGCGCCGCTGTCGGCGCGTTCGATCTCGGTGCGCGTGCGCTCGCTGAGCGCGGCGCCGAAGGCCTCGCGCGCGAGCGCACGGGCGTCGGTCTGCGCGCCGGCCTGCTCGCCGAGCTGCACGGCCCAGGCCACGCGCTGGCGCAGCGCGTCGGCGCCCAGCCAGTCGGCCTCGGTGTCGGGCCAGCCCTGGGGCGAGGGCGCGCGGCCCGGCGGCTGGCCGAGCGCGGCGAGTGCGTTGCTCCAGCGCTGCGCGGGGCCCACGGGACGGCCAAGCAGTCGGTGGGCCGCGATGTGGAGCTCTTCGGGCGTGCGCGCCTTGCCGGGCGCATGGGCCTGCCAGGCCAGTTCGTGATCGAACAGGGCGCGCGCGGTCTGGCGCAGGTCGCCGCCGGTGTCGGCGTAGCGGCGCGCCACCGCCTGCACCAGCGGCTCGGGCGGGGTGTCGGCCACGAACTGGCGCACCAGGCGCTGCGCCAGGTGCTGCGCCGTGGCCGGGTGCGTGGCGAGGTCTTCGAGCACGGCGTCGAGCGCCTGCGGTCCTTCGGGGTAGCGCCGGCCCATCACGCGCTTGTCGCCCGGCTCGTGGCGCGCGGGCACGAAACGCGCGACGCCGGTGCCGGGTTCCACGGTCCAGCCGGTGAGCAGGCGCGCGAGTTCGGTCACGTCGGCCTGGGTGTAGCCCGCGTGCACGCCCACGGTGTGCAGTTCGAGCAGTTCGCGCGCGTGGTTCTCGTTGAGGCCGCGCTCGCGGCGCCGGCCCGCGGGCGAGCCCGGCCCCACCGACTGCGCGTTGTCGAGGTAGAGCAGCATGGCCGGGTGCAGCGTGGCCGCGCGCAGCAACGCGGTGAAGCGCCCGTCCACGTGCGGGCGGATGGCTTCGCGCTCGTAGGGCCACACCACGCCGAGCGTGGCGCCCTTGGTGGCGGCCACGGTGAGGTGGTTGGCCCAGAACTGCACCCAGCGTTCGTGCACCGGCGTGGCCGTACCGACCATGTGGGCCCAGCGCCGCTGCAGCGCGCGCTGGTTGGCCTGCACCAGGGCCTGGCGGTCGTTGTTGGGGCCGGGGGTGTTCACGGCGCGGAGTGCGGCGCGCGTGAGGGCCAGCGCCTCGGCCCCGTCGGGCAGGCCGCTGGCGTCGAAGGCCTGCGGCGCGGCCCATTGCCCGAGCACCCAGGCCAGGGGGTCGCGGCCGATGGTGTCGAGCCGGGCCTCGCCCAGACCGAAGCGGTGGGCCGCGAGCGCAGGGGCGTGGGCGGGGGTCTGCATGCCGGGTTGAACCGCGTAGCCTGCCCGCGCTTACGCGCCGCGGCGCATGCCCGAGTGTCACGGTCGGGCATGGCGCGCTGCCCCGTAAGGCCGGCCGCGGCTCGGCGGTTCAAGCAGCAGGCCGGCATGTCGCCGGTCGCCCCCACGCCAGGAGCCCCCCCATGACCCCGAACACCCTTGCCCGCAACGCCACCCTCGCCCTCGTGCTGGGCGCCGCCCTGCTGCAGGCCCACGCCGCCGATCGCGTGGACCGCCGCCAGGCGCGCCAGGAGCAGCGCATCGACCAGGGCATTGCCTCGGGCGAACTCACCCGGCCCGAGGCCGCGCGGCTGACGCGCGGGCAGAACCACATCGACCGGATGGAGAACCGCGCAGAGGCCGACGGCCAGGTGACGGGCCGGGAGGCCGTCCGGCTGGAGCACGCCCAGGACCACGCGAGCCGGCGCATCTACCGGAACAAACACGACCGGCAGGTGCGGGTGCGCTGAACCGGTGCGCCGGAACGGGTGGCGCGGTGCGACCACCCAGCGGGGTTCCCCCAACCCCCTGCCCCCATGAACCGACTCACCACCGGCCGCGCCCCGGCCACGCCCAACCCTTTGCCCGCCCGCGCCGCCGCGCCCGACCCATCCACGCCGACACCCGCCGAAGAGCGGGCCGGCGTGCTGTCGCCGATCGGGCTGAGCAAATGCCACGACGACCATGCGCTGGCCATGGCCGCGCACCGGTTCATCGAAGGCCGCCCGCTCGACCACCGCGACCGCGACCTGCTCTCGGCGCATTGCGGCGATCGGGTCGAGGTGCTCGCGGCGATGCAGCGCCTGCGGCCCGACTTCACGCCGGTGATGACGCCCATGAAGCCGGACGGCGCCGCGTTCGACGCGCGCGTGCAGTCCACCCTGCACCGGCTGCAAGCGGCCCTCGATCACGGGCTGGCGTTCGAGATCCTCATCGACGACACGCCGCTTCCCGATGAAGTCATGGAGGCGCTTGCGCGCACCCTGGCCGCGCCGAACGCCCGCCTCACGGCCTTTCACTTCCACGCGCCCTGGGCCGACTCCGCGCACGACCGCGACGCGAACGCCGCGCGGCTGCACGGCCTGTGCGCCGGCCTCGATGCCTACGCCTCGCTGCAGGCGGTGAGCGGCGGCCCGGGTGTGCTGTGGCTGCTGAACCGGCCCGTCGGGCACCTGTCGCTCGCCTTCGAGCGCGCCCCGGACGGCGACACGCTGGAGCGGCTGGAACGGGTGCTGGTCAACGGTGTGGCCGCCCTCACCTGCACGGCCGATGAGGCGGCCGCGTTCCCCGAAGTGGCCCGGGTGGTGCAAACCGCGAACCGGCACGCGTCGCCAGAAAGTGCCGTTCGATCGGTTCGGCTGGTCTACCCCTTCCGTGCACCACGAAACGACGCCTCGGGCGTTGACGCGGCCGACCGCCTGCTGAACACACCGCACCTGCAGCGGCTCACGCTGCCCGGTACGGAATGGCTCAACCTCGTGAGCGACGACCAGCTGGTTGCCTGCATCCGCCGCTTCGGCCTGCAGGCGCTGAACTTCGACAGCGTCTTCACGCTCTCGCCCGAGGTTCAGCAGGCGCTGGCCGCCAACAGCAGCACCGCCGCCACAACGGTCCACCGGCCGACGGACCTGGGCGTCACCCCGCTCTAGGGGGCGGGGTGGCTGAACCGGCGCTCAAGCGGGCGGACGGCGCAGCCAGGCCAGCCAACCCGCCACGGGTTTGCGCTGGTCTTCTCGCAGCGTGGCGGCCTCGATGGCCTGCACGGCCAGGCCGTGCGCCACGGCCAGCCGCTCGATCAGCCCGCGCGAGTGCGCGTAGCGCAGGCTGGGCCGCAGCTGCAGTTCGCGCCCCGCATCGGCCTGCTCCACGCTGAAGGCGAACACGCCACCGGGCGCCAGGCGCCGCGCCACGGCCGCGAACACGGCGTCGAGCGCGCCCACGTAGATGAACACGTCGGCCGCGACGACGAGGTCGGCCGGTGCATCGGCCTCGGCGAGAAAGCCCAGCAGGTCGCCGCGCGCCACGCGGCGGTAGTGGCCCGTGGCTTGGGCGCGCTGCACCATTTCTTCGGCCAGGTCCACGCCGTCGACGGCGTCGGCGTGCGGCGCGAGCAGGCCGCCACACAGGCCGGTGCCGCAGCCCAGGTCGAGCGCGAGCGCATGGCGCTGGCCGTTCGCGGTGAGCGGTGCGAGCAGCGCCTGCGGCACGGTGTACTTGAGCTGCGCGAGGTGGGCCTGGAAGTCGTCGGCGTAGCGGTCGAACAGGGCGCGCGCGTAAAGCGCGGGCGGCGGGGGCGGGTCTTGCGCGTCGGTCACGGCCGCGAGGTAGAAGCCCAGCAGCCCGGCGTCGGCCCCGTGCGCGAGCGCCTGGCGGAAGCAGCGTTCGGCCTCGCCCAGGCGGCCCACGTGGCGCATGAGGTGGCCGCGCTGGGTCCAGGCTTCGTCGAGCGTGGGGTCGCGCTCGAGCGCGGCGTCGAGCGCCTGCAGGCCTTGCTCGGGGTGATCGAGCTGCAGCTCGCACAAGGCCAGCGACAACCACAGCCCGCCCTGGTCGGCGCCGAGTGCGATGGCCTGGCGCAGCGCATGGGCCGCGCCGGCCCAGTCTTCGAGCGCTTCGCGGCTCAGGCCCAGCGCGGCCCAGGCGTCGGTGTGGGTGGGGTCGGCGAGCAGGGCGGCGTCGAGCCGTTCGATCGCGGCCCGCCATTCGCCCAGGCGGCACAGCGTGACGCCCAGGTTCGCGAGCACCGAAGGCCGGCCGGGCACGAGCGCGAGTGCGGCCTCGTAGTCGCGGCGCGCGTCGTCGAAGCGGCGCGCTTCGAAGTGGGTGTTGCCGGCAAAAAAGTGCGCCTTGGCGCGGTTGAAGGTGTCGTCGGACATGGGCGGCAGGGCGAGGGGTGAGGGACGGGGGAAAGGCAGCGCGCATCCTAGGCCAGAGCGGCGGCGCGATGAATGACGGGAACGGGTGTTCGACAGCGCCCGACACAACGCGCTTTGCTTGTTGAGGGAATTGCCATGCGCTCACTGACCGCCGCCCACCACCGGGCAAACCATTTCTTGGCGAGGATGGAACATCCCCCCCTGCCCCGGCCCAAGCGCGTCGAAGCGTGGCTGACCCAGCATGGCCTGCCCTGCCGCGTTGCCGACAATCCCTGGATCGACCATGCGCTGACCGCCTTCATCGAAGAGAACGGGTTGTCGTTCACCCAAAGCGAATGGCTGTGCGCCTGGCTCACGGCTTCGGCCCCCCAGAACCTGCCGCTGTTGCTCGGCATGCAGCAACAAAACCCCTCGTTCGTTCCCACGCTGTACCTGGTGAGCGATGAGGGGCAGCACGATGCCCCGGCACTCCAGTGGGCGCACGCCACACGCGTGCTGCAGGAGGCCAACAGGATCGGCTTGCACTACCGCGCCACGCACGAGGCGCCGCATCGCCCATGGGAGCCCATGCTGGGCCGTGCCGACTGATGCCGCCCGGGCCGGCCCCACAAGGCCGGCGGGACCAGGCCTTCAGACCTTCGAGAAATCGGGCTTGCGCCGCTCCATGAAGGCCCCGAAGGCCTCCTTGGCCGCGGGCTCGCGCAGCATGCGGCCAAAGCTCGCGCCCTCTTCCGCGATGGTCTTGAGCACCAGCTCGCCCTGGCCCTTCTTCATGAGGCGCTTGGTCTCGATCAGCGAGCTCAGCGGCTTTGCCGCGAGCTTGGCGGCCACGCTGTGCGCATAGGCATTGGCCTCGGTGGGCGGCAGCACGCGGTTGACCAGGCCCACCTCGAGCGCGGCCTCGGCCATGAAGGGCTCGCCCAGCAACAGGGCCTCGGCGGCGCGGTGGTAGCCCAGCATCTGCGGCACCAGCAGGCTGCTCGCGGCCTCGGGACAGAGGCCCAGGTTCACGAAGGGCATGGAGAACGCGGCGTTGTCGCCCGCGTAGACCAGGTCGCAGTGAAACAGCAGCGTGGTGCCCACGCCCACCGCGGGGCCGCAGACGGCGGCGATGAGCGGCTTGGGAAAGGTCGCGATGCCCTGCAGAAAGCGGAACACCGGCGAATCGAGGCCCGCGGGCGGGTTGTTCAGAAAATCGCCGATGTCGTTGCCGGCCGAGAACACGGTCTCGTGGCCCTGGATCAGCACCACGCGCACGGCCGGGTCGTCGACCGCGCCGGCCAGCGCATCGGCGAGCGCGCCGTACATGGCCGAGGTGATCGAGTTCTTCTTGTCGGCGCGGTTGAAGGTGAGGGTGCGGATGCCGGCTTCGGTGTGGACGAGGATGTCGCTCATGGCTGGTGGGAGGGGTTGGAACCAGCCGGACAAGTTACCACGAAGGCCGGGCCGGATCAGTAGAGGTAAACCGCCCCACTGCCCGGCGCGCTGTTGTCGTCCGGGTTGCCGCCCAGCAGCGTGGACGCGCTGTCTTCGTTGGGCGCGCCGACCGCCAGGCTGGCCCCGTCGCCCGAGAGCGCCAGACCGGCGCCGAAGCGGTCCCCGGCATCGGCGTTGGGCGCCTTGACGTAGGCCCCCGATTGCCAGGCGCCGCCGCGGCGCCAGTACAGGTAGACCGCGCCCGACTCCTCACGGCCGGTCGGCTCCAGCGTGGCGCCGATGCCGCGGCCGACGCCACTTTGCGCCACGGCGGCCACGGCCAGCGCATTGCCGTCGGCCGAGAGCGACACGGCATGGCCGAACTCGGCATAGGTCTGCGCGTTGCCGGCCTTGACATAGGCCTGCTGCGTCCAGCCCGCCCCGGCGCGCGCGAACACATAGACCGCGCCCACCAGGAACTGGTTGGGCTGGCGGCCCTGATCGCCGCCGACGCCGGTGGCCAGGCTGCTTTCGCCCACGGCCCCCACCGCCACCGTGGCGCCGTCGGCCGACACGGCCACGGCGCCGCCGAACCGGTCGCCGAGGCCAAGGTTGGAGGACGCGAGTTCGCCGGTCTGCACCCAGGTGCCGCCCTGCCGGTCGAACACATACGCGGCGCCGGCGTCCAGCGTGTTGCCGCCGATCGTGCGCGGCACCTGACCGGCCCCCACCACCAGCGTCTGGCCATCGCCCGACAGGCCCAGCGCGCCGCCGAACCCGTTGTCCACGGTGGTCTCGGGCGAGGCGAGCGTTTGCTGGTGCGCCCATGGGCCCGCGGCCCGCGTGAACAGTTCGACCGCGCTGGTGGCGTTGGTCTGCCCCGTTTCGGGGGCCATGCCCGCGGCCAGCGTCTGCCCATCGGCCGACAGCGCCACGGCGCTGCCGAAACGCCAGGGCTGGGTGGTGTCGGTCGGCTGCAGGACGGGCTCGGCGGTCCAGCCCGCGGGGCCGCGTTCGTAGGCGTACACGGCGCCCAGGCCGTTGAAGGCCAGCGGCGCCCCCACCGCGAGCCGTGTGCCCGACGCCGACACCGACACCGCAACGGCCGAGCCGAACAAATCGCCGGCAACGGGGGTGGGCGCCTTCAGGTAGGCGTCGAGCCCCCACTGACCCGCGCGGCGCCCGAAGACCAGCACCGCGCCGCTGGCAGCGGCCGAGGTGTCGGCGGGATCGGCCGTGGCGCTGTCGTCTCGCGGCACGCCGATCACCAGGGTCTGGCCGTCGGCCGACAGGGCCACGCTGGTGCCCGCGCGGTTGCCCTGGTTGGGCGCCTTGAAGTAACCCACGGCCGCGTCGAGCACGCGGCTGTCGACGGTCAGCGCGGGGGAATCGGTGCACGCGCTGCCCCGGCAGGTGCGCAGCCAGTGCCGCGCGTTCCACTGCCCGGGCAGCAGCCATTGCCGTTCGTGCGCGGTGGTGTGGGCGGGCAGCGTCGCCACCACGTGGGGCGACGCCGCGTAGGGCTCTTGAACCACCCACTGGTGGCTGGTGGCATCGGAGGCGTCCTGCCAGCGCAGTTGCAGGGTCTTGATGCCGGTGGCCTGCAGATCGAGCGAGGGCAGCGGGCCGCTGTCTCCGCAGGCCGTCAGGGCAGCGACGGACAGCGCGATGAGGAGGTTGCGCCAGGCACGTGCAAAGGGTTTCATGGCAAGGCTCCGGGGTGGACGGACAGACCGCCGATGACAGCAGCCGCGGAACCGAAGCCCCATACTGCCCAGGGCGTATTTGTTCCGTTCGGCGGCCTCTAGACTCGCGCTCTCCCACCGCCTCTTCCCCCTCGCCCATGGCCTTTCGACCGACCTTGCTGCTGCTCTGCCTGGCCCTGCTCGCGGCCCCGCTGCGCGCCCAGGACAAGCCCGACACCAGCCCGGGCGCGACCCAGGCCGCCAGCACCCCGCAGCCCGAGCTGCCCCGGCCCCGCATCGCGCTCGTGCTCTCGGGCGGCGGCGCACGCGGCTTCGCCCACGTGGGCGTGCTCAAGGCGCTCGAAGCCGCACGCGTGCCGGTCGACCTGATCGTGGGCACGTCCATGGGCGCGATCGTGGGCGGGCTGTACGCCGCGGGCATGAACGCCGACGAGCTCGAGCGCGAGATCCTGGGCGTGGACTGGAACGGCCTGTTCAGCACGCGCCAGCCGCGCCAGGTGCTGTCGCAGCGCCGCAAGGAGGAGGACTTCGAGCTCTCGCCCGTGCTGCTGCTGGGCTTTCGCGACGGCGAGTTCCGCCTGCCCACGGGTGCGGTGTCGAGCCGCTCGCTGGAGATCCTGCTGCGCCGCTACACCCTGCCCACGCGCCACCTCGCGAGCTTCGACGCCCTGCCCACGCGCTTTCGCGCCGTGGCCACCGACATGGAGACCGGCAAGCCGGTGGTGATGGACCGCGGCGACCTGGCCGCGGCGCTGCGCGCGAGCATGTCGGTGCCGGGCGTGTTCTCGCCGCTGGAGATCGAGGGCCGCATCCTCGGCGACGGCGGGCTGGTGAACAACCTGCCGGTGAGCGTGGCGCGCGACCTGGGCGCCGAGGTGGTGATCGCGGTGAACATCGGCACGCCGCTGGCGCCGCGCGACACGCTGGGCTCGCTGCTGGGCATCAGCACGCAGATGATCAACATCCTCACCGAGCAGAACGTGCAGGCCAGCATCGCGCTGCTCACGCCGCGCGACCTGCTGCTCACGCCCCCGCTGGGCACGCTCACCTCGGGCGACTTCAACCGATCGCGCGAGCTGGTGAAGCTGGGCCACGACTACGCGCAGACCGTGGCCGCCTCGCTGGCGCGTTACACGGAAGACAGCGCCCGGTACGCCGCCTGGACCGAGGCGCGCCGCACCCAGGCCGAGCTCAACGCCACGCGGGTGGGCCGCATCGCCAACATCCGCTTCGAGGGCGTGAACGAGCAGCGCGCCGAGCGCCTGGGCCAGGGGCTGGCGCCGCTCAAGGGCCAGCGCGCCGACGTGGACCGCATCGAAGACGACATGGAGAAGATCGCGGCCACCGGCGACTACGAACGCATCGACTACCGGCTGGTGCGCAACCCCGACACCGGCGGCGAAGACCTGGTGATCGGCCTGCGCGAGAACAACTGGGGCCCGAACTACCTGCGCGTGGGCCTGGACCTGCGCACCGACTTCCGCGGCGACGGCAGCTTCAACCTGCGCCTGAGCCACAACCGCCACTGGCTCACCGACAGCGGCACCGAGTGGCGCAACCGCGTGCAGCTCGGCGAGACCATGGGCCTGTACTCCGAGATCTTCCAGCCGCTGGGCCTGCGCGGCCGCAGCTTTCTCTCGGCCTATGGCGACCTGTCCATCCGCAAGGTCGAGCTCTACGGCAACGACGATTCGCCCGAGGCACGCATCCGCCGCGAATCGGTGCGGATCGGGCTCGACCTGGGCTGGCCTTTCGGGCCGCAAGGCTCGGTGGGCGAGTTCCGCCTGGGCGCGCTGGCGAGCGAGCGGCGCTCGACGCTGGAGCTGGTGTCGCCCGACGCCACCTCGCTGCCGGCGGGGGTGCGCGCGGTGCAGTGGCGCGAGACCGGCCTGCGCGCCGCGGTGCTGGCCGACCAGCTCGACTTTGCCAACTTCCCGTCGCGCGGCTACCGCGCGCTGGGCGAGGTGGTGGTGGGCCAGCGCACCACCACCGGTGTGCCGGGCAGCAGCAACTTCACGCGCGTGGAGGCCTCGTACACCGGCGTGCGCAGCTGGGGCCCGCACACCTTCAACATGGGCCTGCGCGTGGCGCACGCCAACCGCATCCCGCTGGGCGCGATCGACGAGTACTCGCTCGGCGGCTTCCAGAACCTCTCGGGTTTCCGGCCCGGGCAGGTGGCGGGCAATTACCTGGCCTTCGGCCGCTTGAGCTACTACCGCCGCCTGCCCTGGGACGTGGGCATCGCGCGCGCGCTGTTCGCGGGCGGCTCGCTCGAGGCCGGCAACGCCTGGATCAACCGCAGCGAGGTTTCGCTCAAGAACCTCTACGCGGGCAACAGCCTGTTCCTGGGGGCCGACACCGGCATCGGCCCGCTCTACCTCGCGCTGGTGAGCGCGCCCAAGGGCTTCACCGGGCTTTACCTGTTCCTCGGCCGGCCCTGAGCGATCGCCGTCCGGGCGTCATTCCTTGTAATAGACGACCTGGTGCGTGGTGGCCAGCAGCGCGCCGGCCTGGCTCCAGAGCTGGCCGCGCTGGTCGAAGTAGCCGTTGCGCATCACGCTGGCCTGGGCCTGGCCGAGCAGCCAGCCGTCGCCCACCGCGGCGAGCTCGGCCTGGCCGACGTGGAAGTACACCGTCATCGAGACGGTGCCCGCGGGCACGCGCGTGGCGCGGCGCAGCCACACGCGCGGAAAGAACACGTCGCACAGCGCGGCCAGGCTCATGAAGTCGAGCGCGCGCGGCGGCTCGTCGCGCACCCACAGCGTGCTGCGGCTGTGCTCGCCGCTGCCGTCCCACACGCGCGGGATCGCGCCTTCGACGATGCGGATGTCGTAGCGCTGCACCCACTCGACCAGCCCCGCCATGTTGGGCCGGCCGATGGCGTTGGGCGAGAGCACGCGCGGCGCGGGCTCGTCCTGCGAGCCCCAGGTCTCGCGGCGCACCGCGGTGAGTGCGGTGGCGGTGAGCACGGTCTCGCCGCCTTGCGTGATCTCGATCAGCCAGTGCTGCGTGGAGCGGTTGGTGCGCACCGGCCGCGCCTGCAGTTCGAAGCCGCCGTCGGCCAGCGCCGCGCAGTAGTTGACGGTGAGCGACACCGGCTCGCCCAGGCGCTCGGGGTGCTGCCAGACCGCGTGCAGTGCCGAGGCCGCGGTGATGCCTCCGTAAGGCCCGACCATGTTGGCGTAGGCCGGGTCGGTGCGGCCGAGCCAGCGGCCCGGGCCCTGGGGGGCGAGCGCGATCGCGCGGTCGAAGAGATGAGCGTCCATGGCGCGCAGTGTGCACCAGTGCCGTGCACCGCGCGCAAGCGCCCGCAACGCGCGGCCCGCCTGCATGTAGCGCTTGTGACAACGAAGCAGCGTGCGGTGAAACCCGCGTGGGGTTTCCCCTCATCCTCTGCTCGGGGCGCATGCTCACAATGCCCGCGATGGCAAGCAACACCGCTGACGACTGCATCCTCGAAGCGCGGGGACTGGTGAAGGAGTTCAAGGGCTTCGTCGCCGTCAACGACGTGAACCTGCGCGTGCGGCGCGGGCAGATCCATGCGCTGATCGGGCCCAACGGCGCGGGCAAGACGACCGTCTTCAACCTGCTCACCAAGTTCCTGATCCCCACGCGCGGACAGATCCTCTACAACGGCGAGGACATCACCCCGCAAAAGCCTGCGCAGGTGGCGCGGCGCGGGCTGGTGCGCTCGTTCCAGATCTCGGCCACCTTCCCGCACCTGAGCGTGCGCGACAACGTGCGCATCGGCCTGCAGCGCGCCACGGGCAACTCGTTCCATTTCTGGAAATCGAAGAAGGTGCTCGACGCGCTCGACGACCGCGCCATGGAACTGCTCGACACCGTGGGCCTGCGCGAGTTCGCCGACACCGTGACGGTGGAGCTCTCGTACGGCCGCAAGCGCGCGCTCGAGATCGCCACCACGCTGGCCACCGAACCCGAGCTCATGCTTCTCGACGAACCCACGCAGGGCATGGGCCACGAAGACGTGGAGCGCGTGACGCAGCTCATCAAGAAGGTGTCGACCAACCGCACCATCCTGATGGTCGAGCACAACATGAACGTGGTGTCGAGCATCGCCGACACCATCAGCGTGCTGCAGCGCGGCCAGGTGATCGCCGAGGGCGACTACGCCACGGTGTCGGCCAACCCGCAGGTGCTGGAAGCCTACATGGGCAGCGCCGAAGCGCAGCTGCAGGGAGCGCACTGAGATGGCCGCCGAAGAACTGCTGCGCCTGAGCGGCGTGAACGCCTGGTATGGCGAATCGCACATCCTGCACGGTGTCGACCTCACGGTGCGCCAGGGCGAGGTGGTGACGCTGCTGGGCCGCAACGGCGCCGGCCGCACCACCACGCTCAAGGCGATCATGGGCATGGTGGGCAAGCGCACCGGCTCCATCATGGTCACGGGCAAGGAAACCGTGGGCATGAGCACGCACCAGGTGGCGCGCCTGGGCCTGGGCTACTGCCCCGAGGAGCGCGGCATCTTCGCGAGCCTGAGCTGCGAGGAGAACCTGCTGCTGCCGCCCGCGGTGGCCGAGGGTGGCATGTCCATCGACGAGCTCTACGGCCTGTTCCCCAACCTCCAGGAACGCCGCCACAGCCCGGGCACACGCCTGTCGGGCGGCGAGCAGCAGATGCTCGCGGTGGCGCGCATCCTGCGCACCGGCGCCAAGCTGCTGCTGCTCGACGAGATCTCCGAAGGCCTGGCGCCCGTGATCGTGCAAACGCTCGCGCGCACCATCCGCACGCTGCGCGAGCGCGGCTTCACCATCGTGATGGTCGAGCAGAACTTCCGCTTCGCGGCGCCGCTGGCCGACCGCTTCTACGTCATGGAACATGGCCGCATCGTCGAGGGCTTCACCGCCGCGGAGCTCGACGCGAAGATGGGCATGTTGCACGAGTACCTCGGCGTCTGACGCACGGGGTGGGTCCATCCACATCCACACACGACTGAAGGAGAGCGAGACATGAAACTGGGTGCGAAGAAACTGCTGGCCACCGCGGCCGCGGCCATGCTGACGGCGGGGGCTGCGCAGGCGCAGATCTCCGACGGCGTGGTCAAGATCGGTGTGCTCAACGACATGTCGGGCCTGTACGCCGACATCGGCGGCCCGGGCTCGGTGCTGGCCGCGCGCATGGCGGTCGAAGACTTCGGCGCCGACAAGAAGGGCATGAAGGTCGAGGTGGTCTCGGCCGACCACCAGAACAAGCCCGACGTCGGCTCGACCGTGGCGCGCACCTGGTACGACGTGGAGAAGGTCGACGCGATCTTCGACGTGCCGACCTCCTCGGTGGCGCTGGCGATCAACCAGATCACCAAGGAAAAGGGCAAGGCCTTCATCAACACCGGCGCGGCCACCTCCGACCTCACCGGCAAGCAGTGCAGCCCCAACACCGTGCACTGGCTCTACGACACCTGGATGCTGGCCAACGGCACCGGCAGCGCGATCGTGAAGACCGGCGGCGACAGCTGGTTCTTCCTGACCGCCGACTACGCCTTCGGCCACGCGCTCGAGCGCGACACCGAGGCCGTGGTGACCAAGAACGGCGGCAAGGTGCTGGGCAAGGTGCGCACCCCGTTCCCGGGCAGCGATTTCAGCTCCTTCCTGCTGCAGGCCCAGGCCTCGCGCGCCAAGATCATCGGCCTGGCCAACGCGGGCGGCGACACCATCAACTCCATCAAGCAGGCGGCCGAGTTCGGCATCACCAAGGGCGGCCAGAACCTGGCGGGCCTGCTGGTGTTCATCACCGACATCCACGGCCTGGGCCTGAACACCGCGCAGGGCCTGATCTTCACCGAGGCCTTCTACTGGGACATGAACGACCAGACCCGCGCCTGGGCCAAGCGCTTCGCCGACCGCAACGGCGGCAAGTACCCCACGTCCGACCACGCGGGCGTGTACGCCTCGGTGCTGCACTACCTGAAGGCGGTGGAAGCCGGCAAGACCGACGACGGCACCAAGGTGGTGGCCAAGATGAAGGAACTGCCCACCGACGATCCGCTGTTCGGCAAGGGCGTGATCCGCGCCGACGGCCGCAAGACCCACCCGGTGTACCTGTTCGAGGTCAAGAAGCCCGCGGAATCCAAGGGCCCGTGGGACTACTACAAGGTGCGCGCCACCATCCCCGCCGACCAGGCCTTCCGTCCGCTCAAGGACGGCGAGTGCTCGCTGGTGAAGTGATGAACCCTGCCGGGTGGCGCCCTGCGGGCGTCGCCCGGTTTCGAGAACCGGCATGACCGAAATTTTTGGCATTCCCTCCGCGGCCCTCTTCGGCCAGTTGCTGATCGGGCTGATCAACGGCTCGTTCTACGCCCTGCTGTCGCTGGGGCTGGCCGTGATCTTCGGTCTGCTCAACATCATCAACTTCACGCACGGCGCCCAGTACATGATGGGCGCCTTCGTGGCCTGGCTGCTGCTCAACAAGCTGGGCGTGAGCTACTGGTGGGCGCTGGTGATCGCGCCCGTGGTGGTCGGCGCCACCGGCGTGGTGATCGAGCGGCTCATGCTCTCGCGCCTCTACAAGCTCGACCACCTCTACGGCCTGCTGCTGACCTTCGGCATCGCGCTCATCATCCAGGGCATCTTCCGCAACGAGTACGGCTCCTCGGGCCAGCCCTACGCCATTCCCCCGCAGCTGCAGGGCGCGCAGAACCTGGGCTTCATGTTCCTGCCCAACTACCGCGGCTGGGTGGTGGCGGCCTCGCTGGTGATCTGCCTGAGCACCTGGTTCGTGATCGAGCGCACCAAGCTCGGCGCCTACCTGCGCGCGGCCACGGAGAACCCCACGCTGGTGCAGGGCTTCGGCATCAACGTGCCGCGCATGATCACGCTCACCTACGGCTTCGGCGTCGGCCTGGCCGCGCTGGCTGGCGTGATGGCCGCCCCCATCTACCAGGTGAGCCCGCAGATGGGCTCGGACATCATCATCGTGGTGTTCGCGGTGGTGGTGATCGGCGGCATGGGCTCGATCATGGGCGCCATCCTCACGGGCTTCGGCCTGGGCATCATCGAAGGCCTCACCAAGGTCTTCTACCCCGAGGCCTCCAACACCGTGATTTTCGTGATCATGGCCATCGTGTTGCTGATCAAGCCCGCGGGCCTGTTCGGCACGCAGAAGTGAGTCCCACATGACCACGTCCTCCCCCACCCTCTCGCATGCGGGCGCCGCCCGCAAGGCCGACACCGGCCAGTCGCAACTGGTCATCGCCTTCGGCATCATGGCCGCGTTCTTCCTGATCGCACCCGTGGTGGTGTACCCGGTGTTCCTCATGAAGGTGATGTGCTTCGCGCTGTTCGCGTGCGCCTTCAACCTGCTGATCGGCTTCGGTGGCCTGCTCTCGTTCGGCCACGCCATGTTCATGGGCAGCGCGGCCTACGCCTCGGCCCACGCGGCCAAGGTCTGGGGCTTCACGCCCGAGATCGCCATCCTCTTCGGCACCTGCTGCGCGGTGATCCTGGGCGTGGTGGTGGGCGCGCTCGCCATCCGCCGCCAGGGCATCTACTTCGCGATGATCACGCTGGCGCTGGCGCAGATGGTGTTCTTCTTCAGCCTGCAGGCCAAGTTCACGGGCGGCGAAGACGGCATCCAGGCGGTGCCGCGCGGCCACCTGTTCGGCGCCATCGACCTGAGCAACAACATGGCCATGTACGCCGTGGTGTTCGTGATCTTCATGGCCGGCTTCCTGCTCATCTGGCGCGTGGTGCACTCGCCCTTTGGCCAGGTGCTGCAGGCGATCCGCGAGAACGAGGCGCGCGCCACCTCGCTGGGCTACGACACCGACCGCTACAAGCACCTGGCCTTCGTGCTGTCGGCCGGCCTCGCGGGCCTGGCGGGCGCGACCAAGGCCATCGTGTTCCAGCTGGCCTCGCTCACCGACGTGCACTGGAGCATGTCGGGCGAGGTGGTGCTCATGACCCTGCTCGGCGGCATGGGCACGCTGTTCGGCCCGGTGGTGGGCGCCGCCATCATCGTGTCCATGCAGAACTACCTGGCCCAGCTCGGTGCCTGGGTCACCATCACCCAGGGCGTGATCTTCGTGATCTGCGTGCTGGCCTTCCGCCGCGGCGTGGTGGGCGAGATCGCGAACCTGATCAAGAAGCCGCTCTGACCGGCCTCAGCCAGCGGGCCGCGCGCCGGCCGGCGATGCGTGAAGCTGCAGGCCCAGCGCGGCAATGACCTTCATGACGGTGGCAAAGGCCGGATTGCCATCGGGCGACAAGGCCTTGTAAAGGCTCTCGCGGCCCAGCCCGGCGTCCCGCGCGACTTGCGTCATGCCTTTGGCGCGAGCGATGTCGCCCAGGGCCGCTGCGATCAATGCCGGATCACCGTCTTCGAGCGCCGCCTCCAGGTAGGCGGCCATGTCTTCTTCGCTGGCGAAGTGATCGACCGGGTCCCAGCGGGTGGTGGTCGGTGTGCGCATGTTTGACCCTCAGTTCGCAGGCACCTTTGACGGAGGGGTGTCGGCCGGGTGTGACCGACACATCCTAGACGTTGAGCAAGGCAGCTCTTTCGGGGGTATCGCTGCGAGAGCGAGGTTGGGGTCGAGAGGCACCGCGGACCCGGCTCTGCCGGTCCGCTGGTGCCGCCCCCTTGAGGGGGTGACGCGCCGCAGGCGCGGCGCAGGGGTGGGTCACATTCTCTCGAAGATCCCCGCGGCGCCCTGCCCCATGCCCACGCACATGGTGACCATGCCGTACTTCTTGTTGTGCCGCTTGAGCGCGTGCACCACGGTGGCCGAGCGGATCGCGCCGGTGGCGCCCAGCGGGTGGCCCAGTGCGATGGCGCCGCCCATGGGATTGACCCGGGCCGGGTCCAGGCCCAGGGTGATGATGACCGCGAGCGACTGCGCGGCAAAGGCCTCGTTGAGCTCGATCCAGTCCATGTCGTCCTGGCGCAGGCCCGCGTAGCGCAGCGCGGCCGGAATCGCCTCGACCGGGCCGATGCCCATGATGTGCGGCGGCACGCCGCGGCTGGCGTAGCTCACGAAACGCGCGAGCGGCGTCAGGCCGAAGCGCTTGACCGCGGCCTCGCTCGCGAGGATCAGCGCGCCCGCGCCGTCGCTGGTCTGCGAGCTGTTGCCGGCGGTGACCGAGCCGCGCGCGGCGAACACGGTGCGCAGCTTCGCCAGGCCTTCGAGCGTGGTGTCGGGGCGCGCGCCTTCGTCGAGGCTCACGGTGCGCGTGGCCGTGGACACCTCGGCGGTCTCCAGGTTCACGCTGCGCTCGGTGACCTCGACCGGCGTGATCTCGTCGGCGAACTCGCCGTTCTTCATGGCAATCACGGCGCGCTGGTGCGACTGCAGCGCGAAGGCGTCCTGCGCGTCGCGCGAGACCTTCCACTGCTGCGCCACCTTCTCGGCCGTGAGGCCCATGCCGTAGGCGATGCCGTACTGCTCCACGTCCTGCGTGTTGGCGAAGATGGCGGGCGACAGGCTGGGCGCGTTGCCCATCATGGGCACCATGCTCATGCTCTCGGTGCCGGCGGCGATCATCACGTCGGCCTCGCCCACGCGGATGCGGTCGGCCGCCATGGCCACGGCCGACAGGCCCGACGCGCAGAAGCGGTTCACCGTGATGCCGCCCACGCTGTTGGGCAGGCCCGCGAGGATGGCGCCGATGCGCGCCACGTTCAGGCCCTGCTGCGCCTCGGGGATGGCGCAGCCGCAGATCACGTCCTCGATGGCCTTGGGGTCCAGCCCCGGGGCCTGCGCGAGCGCCGAGCGCAGCGCGTGGGCCAGCAGGTCGTCGGGCCGCAGGTGCTTGAACGAGCCTTTGTGCGAACGGCCGATGGGCGTGCGCGTGGCGGCCACGATGTAGGCGTCTTGAACTTGTTTGCTCATGGTGGGGCTCCTCAGTTGCGGACCGGCTTGCCGGTGTTGAGCATGCCGAGGATGCGTTCCTGGGTCTTCGGGTTCATGATCAGCGCGCAGAAGGCCTGGCGCTCCAGCGTCATGAGGTATTCCTCGCTCACGAGCGTGCCGGGGTTCACGTCGCCACCGGTCACCACGTGGGCGATCAGGCTGGCGATGTGGAAGTCGTGCTGGCTGATGAAGCCGCCGTCGCGCATGTTCACGAGCTGGCCCAGGATGGTGGCCTTGCCGTCGCGGCCGGCCACCGGGAACAGGCGCTTGTGCGGCGCGCGCCAGCCGGCGCGGAACATCGCTTTCGCTTCGTTCAGGGCCACGAACAGCAGCTCGTCCTTGTGCGGCACGATCAGGTCGGACTCCAGCAGGTAACCGATCGCGCGCGATTCGATCGCGCTCGTGCCCACCTTGGCCATGGCCGCGGCGGTGAAGCCTTCGGTGAGGAAGGGCAGCAGGTCCTTGCCGGTCGAGGTGGCGGCGTTCTCGGCCGCGCGGCGCGCGATGTAGGTGAGGCCGCCCGCGCCCGGGATCAGGCCCACGCCCACTTCCACCAGACCGATGTAGCTTTCCATGTGGGCCACGCGCTTGCTGCTGTAGACCGCGAGTTCGCAGCCACCGCCCAGCGCCATGCCGCGGATCGCGGACACCACAGGCACGTTGGCGTAGCGCAGGCGCAGCATGGTCTGCTGCATGAAGCCTTCGGCGTCCTCGATCGCGGCCACGCCCACGGCGAGGAAGGCCGGCAGCATGGCCTGCAGGTCGGCGCCCACGCTGAAAGGCTCGTCGCCCGACCAGACCACCAGGCCCTGGTACTGCGCCTCGGCCAGCTCCACGGCCTGCATCAGGCCTTCGCAGACCTCGGGGCTGATGGCGTGCATCTTGGTCTTGATGCTCGTGATCAGCACCTCGCCGTCGAGCGTCCACAGGCGCACCGAATCGGTCTCTTCGACGGTGGTGCCGGCGCTCGCGAAGCGCGGGCCGGCCTCGCCGAGCAGCAGCTCGGGGAAGGGTTGGCGTTCGTACACGGGCAGCGCGCGGCGCGGCTCGAACACGCCTTTGGCGGGGTTCCACGAGCCCTGTGTGGTGTGCACGCCGCCGGCCTCGGCCACCGGGCCCTTGAAGACCCAGTCCGGCAGCGGGGCCTTGCACAGCGCCTTGCCGGCATCGATGTCTTCCTGAACCATCTTCGCCACCTGGAGCCAGCCGGCTTCCTGCCAGAGCTCGAACGGGCCCTGCTTCATGCCGAAGCCCCAGCGCATGGCCAGGTCCACGTCGCGCGCGGTTTCGGCGATGGACGCCAGGTGCACGGCTGCGTAGTGGAAGCCGTTGCGCAGGATGGCCCAGAGGAACTGCCCCTGCGGGCCGCTGCTGTCGCGCAGCAGCTTCAGGCGCTCGGCCGCGGGCTTCTTGAGCATGCGGCCATAAACCTCGTCGGCCTTCTGGCCGGCGGGCACGTAGTCGCCGCTCTCGAGCTCGAAGCGGAACACGTCGCGGCCCACCTTCTTGTAGAAGCCGGCCTTGGTCTTCTGCCCCAGGTGGCCCTGGTCGAGCAGGGCCTTGAGCACGGCGGGCGTGCCGAAGCTGCCGTAGAACGGGTCGGTGTCTTCGCTGAGGTTGTCCTGCAGGGTCTTGATCACGTGGGCCATGGTGTCCAGGCCCACCACGTCGGCGGTGCGGAAGGTGCCGCTGCTGGCGCGGCCCAGGCGCTTGCCCGTGAGGTCATCGACCACGTCGAACGTGAGGCCGAAGCGCTCCACCTCTTTCATCGTGGCCAGCATGCCGGCGATGCCGATGCGGTTGGCGATGAAGTTGGGCGTGTCCTTGGCGCGCACCACGCCCTTGCCCAGGCCGCTGGTCACGAAGGTCTCGAGCTGGTCGAGGATCTCGGGCTGCGTGGTGGGCGTGGCGATCAGTTCCACCAGCGTCATGTAGCGCGGCGGGTTGAAGAAGTGGATGCCGCAGAAACGCGGCTTGATCGCCTCGGGCAGGGCCGCACTGAGCTTGGTGATGGACAGGCCCGAGGTGTTGGACGCGACGATGGCGTGTTGGGCCACGTGCGGCGCGATTTTCTGGTACAGGTCGAGCTTCCAGTCCATGCGCTCGGCGATCGCCTCGATCACCAGGTCGCACTCGCCGAGCAGGGCCATGTGCTCCTCGTAGTTGGCCGCCACGATGAGGTCGGCATCGGCCGCCACGCCGATGGGGGCGGGCTTGAGCTTCTTGAGGTTCTCGATGGCGCGGGTGACGATGCCGTTCTTGGGGCCTTCCTTGGCGGGAAGGTCGAACAGCACGACCGGCACCTTGACGTTGACGAGGTGGGCGGCGATCTGCGCGCCCATCACGCCCGCGCCGAGCACGGCGACTTTTCTGACGTTGAATCGGTTCATGTTGGTTCCGTGGGCGGTGGGCGGGGCGTCACTCGACGCGCTGCCACACCTGGGTTCGGAAGAAGGGGCCGAGGTAGCCGCGCATTTCGAGCTGGGCGCCGCCGTTGACCGGCTTCAGCCGCGCGCGGTAGCTCTTGCCGTTGTTGGGGTCGACGATGGTGCCGCCCTCGAACACGGCCTTGTCGCTCTCGCCGGCCTTGATGCCGCGCAGGATCTCCAGGCCCACGACGGGCTTGTCCTTGCGGTCGTCGCTGCACTTGTCGCAAACGGCCTTGGGGTCGCTCGCGGGGTCGAGCAGCTTTTCGATGCGGCCGCTGAACACGCCGTTGCTCTCGGTGATGCGCACCAGCGACTTCTCTTTCTTCGAGTCGTCGTCGATGGTCTTCCACAGACCCGCAGGCGTCATCTGGGCCTGGGCGGCACCGGCCAGCGCCAGGCCGGCCAGGACAAGCAGGGTGCGCTTCATGCCAGGGCCTGCTCGGTGTCCATCAGCACCTTGCTGCCCGAGCGCGCCAGGCGCATGAGCGTGGCGGTCTCGGGGAACAGCTTGGCGAAGTAGAAGCGCGCGGTCTGCAGCTTGGCGGTGTAGAACGGGTCGGTGCTGCCGGCCTCGATGGCGCGCAGCGCGGCCTGGGCCATGCGCGCGAAGAAGTAGGCGAACACCAGGTGGCCCGCCACGCGCAGGTAGGGCACGGCGGCCGCGCCCACCTCGTCGGGGTTCTGCATGCCTTTGAAGCCGAGCTCGGTGGTGAACTTGGTCATCTGCTCGCCCAGGTAGGCCAGCGGGTTGATGAACTCGGCCATCTTCTCGTTCACGCCCTCGGCCTCCACGAGCTGGGCCACGAGCTTGCCGAACTTCTTGAGCGTGGCGCCGTTGTTGCCCAGCACCTTGCGGCCCAGCAGGTCCAGGCTCTGCACGGTGTTCGTGCCCTCGTAGATCATGTTGATGCGGGCATCGCGCACGAACTGCTCCATGCCCCATTCCTTGATGTAGCCGTGGCCGCCGAACACCTGCATGCAGTGGTTGGTGGCCTCGAAGCCGTTGTCGGTGAGGAAGGCCTTGGCGATCGGCGTGAGCAGCGCGGCGAGGTCGGCGCTGTCCTTGCGCACCTTCTCGTCGGGGTGGTTGAGCTCCTTGTCGAGCAGCAGGGTGCAGAACATCAGCAGCGCGCGCCCGCCTTCGGCATAGGCCTTGGCGGTGAGCAGCATCTTGCGCACGTCGGGGTGCACGATGATGGGATCGGCCGGCTTGCTCTTGTCCTTCACGCCCGAGAGGCTGCGCATCTGGATGCGGTCCTTGGCGTAGGCCAGCGCGTTCTGGTAGGCCACCTCGGTCAGGCCCAGGCTCTGGTTGCCCACGCCCAGGCGGGCGGCGTTCATCATCACGAACATGGCCGGCAGGCCCTTGTTGGGCTCGCCCACCAGCGTGCCCACGGCGCCGTCGAGCACCATCTGGCAGGTGGCGTTGGCGTGAATGCCCATCTTGTGCTCGAGGCCGCCGCAGTGGATGGCGTTGCGCTCGCCGATCGAGCCGTCGGCCTTGACCTGGAACTTGGGCACGAGGAACAGGCTGATGCCCTTGCTGCCCGCGGGCGCATCGGGCAGGCGCGCGAGCACCAGGTGCACGATGTTCTCGGCCAGGTCGTGTTCACCGGCGCTGATGAAGATCTTCTGGCCCGTGAGCTTGTAGCTGCCGTCGGCCTGCGGTTCGGCCTTGGTGCGCAGCAGGCCCAGGTCGGTGCCGCAGTGCGGCTCGGTCAGGCACATGGTGCCGGTCCATTCGCCGCTGGTGAGCTTGGGCAGGTAGAGCGCCTTCTGCTCGGGCGAGCCGTGCGCGTGCAGGCATTCGTAGGCGCCGTGCGACAGGCCGGGGTACATGGTCCAGGCCTGGTTGGCGCTGTTGAGCATCTCGTAGAAGCACTGGTTCACGATGAAGGGCAGGCCCTGGCCACCGAACTCGGGGTCGCACGAGAGCGCGGGCCAGCCGCCTTCCACGTACTTGGCATAGGCCTCCTTGAAGCCCTTGGGCGCCTTCACCTCGTGGGTGGTCTTGTCCAGCGTGCAGCCCTCTTCGTCGCCGCTGATGTTGAGCGGGAAGGTCACTTCGGCCGCGAACTTGCCGCCCTCTTCGAGCACCGCGTTGATGGTGTCGGCGTCGATCTCGGCGTGCTTGGGGCAGGCCTTGAGTTCGTCGACGGCGTTGAAGACCTCGTGCATGACGAACTGCATGTCGCGCAGCGGCGGGTTGTAGACGGGCATGGGCGGGTTCTCCTGGGTGGTTCGAGGTGAAGGAAACGGGTTCAGGTCTTGCGCGCGGGCGTGGGCCGCGCGCCGTTGCGCTCGAGGATGGCGTCGAAGCCCTTGAGCGCGCGGTGGATGCAGCCGGGGCTGCGCAGGAAGCGCGCCTCGTAATGCAGGGCAAGGATCAGGCCGTGGATTTCGAAGGCCACTTGTGACGCGTCGGTGTCGGGCGCGAAATGGCCCTCTTCCACCGCGATCTCGATCGCGCGCTTGAAGGCGTCCTGCCAGGTGGTGACGGAGCTGGCCAGCGCGTCGCGCACCGGGCCGGGGCGGTCGTCGAACTCGACGGCGCCGCTGATGTAGATGCAGCCCGAGTCGATCTCGACCGAAGTGCGCTTCATCCAGTTGTCGAACAGCGCGCGCACGCGCGGCAGACCGCGCGCGGCGCTCATGGCGGGGTAGAACACCTCGTCCTCGAAGCGCGTGTGGTACTCGCGCACCACCGAGATCTGCAGCTCTTCGCGCGAGCCGAAGTGCGCGAACACGCCGGACTTGCTCATTTGCATGACCTCGGCGAGGGCGCCGATGGACAGGCCTTCGAGCCCGATCTGCGTGGCCAGACCGAGCGCCGCCTCGACGATGGCGGCCTTGGTCTGCTGGCCCTTGGGGGCCTGGCGGTCGGCGGTGCGCGACAGGGTGCCGCGGCGTTGGCGCAGGGGGGTCTCGCTCATGCGGGCGCTCGGGTCGGGTGGAGGAAGCCGTCGTCAAAAGAAACGAACGATCGTGCTATTTTTACCCGGAATGGCGCGCGCCGAACAAGCCTCGGCGTTTTCGCGGGGCTTTGTTTTAGGGCCTCGGCCCTAAAGCGGCGTGAGAAAGGTCGCGGCGGGCGCTCAGAGGCGGCCGCCGGGCAGCAGCAGGTTCAGGCTGTGCTCGAGGCTTTCGCCGGGCGAGCGCTTGAAGCCGCTGCGCGCGAAGCGTTGCAGGCGGCCCACGCAGAAGGCCGTGATCACCGAGGCGTCGGCCTGGGCGTCTACCGTGGGCGTCTGCGTGCCCGTGAGCACCGCGGCCTCGCGCAGGTCCTGGCGCAGGGTGGACTCGATCTTGTCGAAGAACAGGTTCATGCGCTGCTGCAGGCGTTCGTTTTCGAACACCAGCGCGTCGCCCACCATCACGCGCGTCATGCCGGGGTTCTTCTCGCCGAACTGCAGCAGCAGGGCCACGAGCTTGCGGCAACGCACCAGGGCATCGGGCTCGCGTTCGCCGAGCTGGTTGACCAGGCCGAACACGGTCTGCTCGATGAACTCGATCAGGCCCTCGAACATCTGGGCCTTGCTCGCGAAGTGGCGGTAGAGCGCGGCCTCGCTCACCTCGAGCCGGGCCGCGAGCGCCGCGGTGGTGATGCGTTCGGCCCCGGGCTGCTCGAGCATGGTGGCCAGGGCCTGCAGGATCTGCACGCGCCGCTCGCCCGGCTTGGGGCGCTTGCGCGCCGGCGCCTCATGGGCATCGACCGCGGCAGCGGCGTCGCGCGCGGAGTCGTCGGGCATGGGCATCTCGGGCGCGGCAGTGGTCATGGTCGTCGTGCGTTCGGTGATCGATCCCGCGTCCATTCTCGCACAGGCGGCAACATCTGGTTACCCAGCATCGGCGCGGCCTGCCGAGCGAGTGGGCGGCCGCATCAAGGCCCGAACAGCGGGCTGGCCGGCGCGCTCAGGCCGAGCGGATCATGGTGCCGAAGGGCTCGTTGCCCAGCACCTCGAGCAGCAGCGCGTGCGGCACGCGGCCATCGATGATGTGCACCGCGTTCACCCCGCTCTTGGCGGCCTCGAGCGCGCCCGCGATCTTGGGGATCATGCCGCCCGAGATCGTGCCGTCGGCCACCAGCGCATCGATGCGCTGGGGCGTGAGCTCGGTGAGCAGTTGGCCCTGCTTGTCGAGCACACCGCGGATGTTGGTGAGCATGAGCAGCTTCTCGGCCTGCAGCACCGTGGCCAGCCGGGCGGCCACCACGTCGGCGTTGATGTTGTAGCTCTCGTTGTTCTGGCCGAAACCGATGGGGCTCACGACCGGGATGAACTGGTCGTCCTGCAGCGCCTTCACCACCGCCGGGTCCACCGCCACGATGTCGCCCACCTGGCCCACGTCGTGCTCGCGCGAGGGATCGGCCTGGTCGGTCATGCGCAGCTTGCGCGCGCGGATCATGGCGCCGTCGCGGCCGGTCAGGCCCACGGCCTTGCCGCCGGCCTGGTTGATCAGGCCCACGATGTCCTGCTGCACCTCGCCGGCCAGCACCCACTCCACGACCTCCATGGTCTCGGCGTCGGTCACGCGCATGCCCTGGATGAACTCGCCCTTCTTGCCCAGGCGCTGCAGCAGGGTCTCGATCTGCGGGCCGCCGCCGTGCACCACCACCGGGTTGATGCCCACGAGCTTGAGCAGCACCACGTCTTCGGCGAAGTCCTGCTGCAGGGCCGGGTCGGTCATGGCGTTGCCGCCGTACTTGATGACCATGGTCTTGCCGTGGAACTGCCGGATGTAGGGCAGCGCCTGAGCCAGGATCTCGGCGCGGTCGCGCGGGGCGATGGTGGTGATGTCGGGTGCGGTGGACATGCGCGGGCCTATGGATGAGGGCAAAAGCCCGGATTCTAGGGACGCGCGGTGGCCCTCAGAAATGGATGCCGCGCATCATCTGCTGCATCGCGATCGCCTCGGGCGAGAGCTGCGATTTCGCGCCCTTCTCGCCCTTGGCCGCGGCCGAGTCGGGGAACATGCGGAAGCTGGTGTTCATCACGATCTGCGCGATGCGCGGCACCAGCGCGTGCATCACCTGGCCCGTGACGCCCAGGCGCGTGGCGATGCGCACCGGCTTGTCGATGCAGGCCTGCGCGATCATGTCGGCCGCCTCCTCGGGCGCGAGCGTGGGCACGTTGTTGTAGATCTTGGTGGGCGCGATCATGGGCGTGCGCACCAGCGGCATGTTGATGGTGGTGAAGGTGATGCCCTGGTCGGCGAACTCGCTGCTCGCGCAGCGGGTCCAGGCGTCGAGTGCGGCCTTGCTGGCCACATAGGCCGAAAAGCGCGGTGCGTTGGTGAGCACGCCGATGGAGCTGATGTTGACCACGTGGCCGCGGCGGCGCTGCACCATGCCGGGCAGCAGGCCCATGGTCACGCGCAGGCAGCCGAAGTAGTTGAGCTGCATGGTGCGCTCGAAATCGTGGAAGCGGTCGTAGCTGCCCTCGATGGCGCGGCGGATCGATCGGCCCGCGTTGTTGATGAGGAAGTCGACCCCGCCGTGGTTCTGGATCAGCAGCTGCACGAAGCGGTCGGCGTCGGCCATGTCGGCGATGTCCACCGGGTAGGCGATGAATTCGTAGCCCTTGGCCTTGGCCTCCTTGCAGGCCTCGTCGAGCTTGTCCTGGTCGCGGCCGCAGATCACCGTGGTGGCACCGGCTTCGGCGAACTTGTGCGCGGCCGCCAGGCCGATGCCCGAGCTGCCGCCCGTGACCAGCACCACCTTGCCACCCACCGTGCCTTTGAGGCTGCGGTCGCGGTGCAGGTCGGGGTCGAGGTGGCGTTCCCAGTAGTCCCACAGGCGCCAGGCGTAATCCTTGAGGTTGGGACAGGCGATGCCGCTGCCCTTGAGCGCGGCCAGCGTGCCACGGCAGTCGAAGCGCGTGGGGTAGTTCACGAAGGTCAGCATGTCCTCGGGCAGGCCAAGGTCCTTCATGACCGCGTCGCGCACCCGGCGCACCGGCGCCAGCGCCATCAGGCCCTTCTTCACGCTCTTGGGAATGAAGCCCAGCAGCGCCGCGTTCACGAACAGGTTCATCTTGGGCGCGTGCGCGGCCTTGCTGAAGATGTCGAGCACGTCGCCCACGCGGTAGCCCACCGGGTCGACCAGGTGGAAGCACTCGCCGCCCTTGCGCGGGCCGTGCGCGATGTGGTCGAGCGCGTTGACCACGAAGTCGACCGGCACGATGTTGATGCGCCCGCCTTCGAGCCCGATGCTGGGCATCCACGGCGGCAGGATCTGCCGCATGCGCTGGATCAGCTTGAAGAAGTAGTAAGGCCCGTCGATCTTGTCCATCTCGCCGGTCTGGCTGTCGCCCACCACGGCCGCGGGGCGGTACACCGTCCAGGCCAGCTTGCTCTCGGCGCGCACGAGCTTTTCGCTCTCGTGCTTGGTCATGAAGTAGGGGTGGTCGATGTTCTCGGCCTCTTCGAACATGTCTTCGCGGAACACGCCCTCGTAGAGGCCGGCGGCCGCGATCGAGGACACGTGGTGGAAGTGGCCGGCGCCGATGGCCTTGGCAAAGTCGATGGTGTTGCGCGTGCCGTCGATGTTCACGGCCACCTGGCTCTCTTCGTCGGCGTCGAGGTCGTACACCGCGGCGAGGTGGAAGAAGTGGTCGATCTGGCCCTTGAGGGCCTTCACGTCGTCGGCCGACACGCCGAGCTTCTTCTGCGTGAGGTCGCCGAACACCGGCACCGCACGCGCCGGCCCCACGCCCCAGAACTCGCGCAGGCCCGCCACCTTGCCTTCGCTCTCGCGGCGGATCAGGAAGTGCACCACCGCGCCCTTGCGCTGCAGCAGTTTGGCAACGAGACGCTTGCCGATGAAACCGGTGGCGCCGGTGACGAAGTAATGCATGAACGGGCTCCTGCTCGGGATGGGATTCGGATCGTGTGCGATTCTGTTGCACGCGCCAAAAGGCGCCCGTCCGAAGAAACCCGCGTGCGCGGCCGCCGGGTCTAGTCGCGCTTCCCTACAAATGGCGGGCAGGGGCGGCGAACATGCAAGGCCCCGGCGGCCCGGCCGCCTTCACCGCCCGACCCTCACCCCTTCACAGGAGCCCGCAGCATGGTCAAGAAAGTCTCCAAGGGCAGCAGCGCCCGCTCGTCCAATACCACCGCGGGCGCCTCGCCCCTGGCCGGCGCCATCAAGGACTCGGCGCAGCAGATCTGGCTCGCGGGCCTGGGCGCTTTCGCCAAGGCCCAGGAAGAAGGCGGCAAGGCCTTCGAGACCCTGGTGAAGGAAGGCCTGTCCATGCAGCGCAAGACCCAGGCCGTGGCCGAAGAGCGCCTGAGCGAAGCCACCAGCCGCGTGAGCAGCATGGCCAACGACCTGCAGAGCAAGGCCGCGGGCCAGTGGGACAAGCTCGAGAGCCTGTTCGAAGAGCGTGTGGCCAAGGCGCTGGGCAAGCTCGGCGTGCCGTCGGCGCGCGACGTGGACGCCCTGATCGAGCGCATCGACGCGCTCAATGCGCAAGTGATGAAGATGGGCGGCATGGGCGTGGCCGGCACCGGCAAGCCGGCCCGCAAGGCCGCCGCCAAGAAGACACCCGCCGCGAAAAAGGCCCCGGCCAAGCGCCCGGCCGCGAAAAAGGCCGCGGCCAAGAAGAGCGCGTGACCCGTCGCTTGACGCAGCGCACGACCCTGCTGCGTCGCAGCAGGCCTGAGCGGCGACGGCACCTACACTCGGCCGCATGACCCGCGCCCGCCCACGCCAGCCTGCTCCGCGCATCGCCCTCGCCCTGGCCGGGGGCGGCCCGCTGGGCGCCATCTACGAGATCGGCGCGCTGTGCGCGCTCGACGACACGCTGATCGGTCTCGACCTCAACGCCTGCGACCACTACCTGGGCGTGTCGGCCGGCGGCTTCATCAGCGCGGCGCTGGCCAACGGCATCACCCCGCGCGAGCTCAGCGAAACCTTCATCGAAGAGCGCCCTCGGCTCGACGGCTTCGACCCCGCGTGGCTCATGCAGCCCGCGTGGCGCGAGGTGGCCGCGCGGCTGCGCAGCCTGCCGCGGCTGGCGGGCGGTGCGGCCTGGGCCTGGGCCGTGCAGGGCAAGGCCTTCACCCAGGCCATCGAGCGGCTCGGCGCGGCGCTGCCCACGGGCCTGTTCGACAACGAGGCCATCCACGCACAGATCCAGCGCCTGTTCACGCGGCCCGGCCGCACCAACGACTTCCGCGAACTGCGTGCGCGCCTCACGCTCGTGGCGACCGCGCTCGACACCGGCGAGGCCGCGCCCTTCGGCCGGCCGGGTTGGGACCACGTGCCGATCTCGCGCGCGATCCAGGCCAGCGCGGCCCTGCCCGGCCTGTTCCCGCCGGTGGCCATCGACGGCCGGCACTACGTGGACGGCGCGCTCAAGAAGACCCTGCACGCCTCGGTCGCGCTGGAAGAAGGCGTCGACCTGCTGCTGTGCATCAACCCGCTGGTGCCCTTCCACGCCTCGCCCGAGGCCACGCACGAAGGCCGCATCCCCGCGCTGGTGGAAGGCGGCCTGCCCGCGGTGATGAGCCAGACCTTCCGCTCGATGATCCATTCGCGGCTCGAACTGGGCTTTCGCCACTACGAGCGCGATTACCCGAACACCGACATCGTGCTCATCGAGCCCGACCAGCGCGACGCCGAGCTGTTCTTCGCCAACACCTTCAGCTACCGGCAGCGCCGCGAAATGGCCGAGCACGCCTACCAGCAGACGCGTGCGCTGCTGCGCCTGCGCGCGGGCCGGCTGGCACCGCGCTTCGCGCGCCACGGCATCGCCATCGACCACGCGGCGCTGGCCGACCCCGACCGCCACCTGATCGATACGCGCCTGCGGCCCGCCGACAGCGCCGTGGCCGCGCGCCTGCACCACGTGCTCGACGAACTGCAGCGCCGCCTGCCGCAGGCGGCCTGAGCCCATGGCCAAGAAAGCCCCGCGCCGCACGGCCGAACGCATCCTCGAGACCACGCTCGACCTGTTCAACCGCTTCGGCGAGCCCAACGTGTCGACCACGCTGATCTCGGCCGAACTCGGCATCAGCCCGGGCAACCTGTACTACCACTACCCGGCCAAGGACGAGCTGATCAACTCGCTGTTCGAGCGCTACGAGCGCGCGCTGGGCGAGCTGCTGAACGCGGCCGACGGCGTGCGCAACGTGGAAGACGCGTGGTTCTTCCTGCACTCGCTGTTCGAGCGCATCTGGGAATACCGCTTTCTTTACCGCGACCTCAACGACCTGCTGTCGAAGAACCGGTTGCTGGAGACGCGCTTTCAGGCGCTGCTCGCGGCCAAGGCGCGCGCGGTGCGCGGCATGCTCGGCGGGCTGGGGCGCGCGGGCGCGGTGCAGCTGGACAGCCGCGAGGTGGAGCCGACGGCGGACAGCATGGTGGTGCTGCTGACCTACTGGCTCAGCTACGAGTACGTGCGCGACCCGCGGCGGGCGCTCGAGCCCGAGCAGGCGCAGAGCGCGCTGATGCGGGGGGCGCAGCATGTGCTGCACCAGTTGGCGCCTTACCTGGAGCCGGCGCAGCGGCAGCACCTGATGGGGCTGTCTTCGGCGTATCAGCGCTGAGTTTTTCTGTCCGCCTGGGTTGGCGGTGTCAGGGGCGGGGCCTTCCGCGCCCTGGCTTCGGCCCGCCAGCGGCCACAGCGCCGCAGGTCAGGCCGTCAACCCATCCACCGCCTGGAACAGCGCCTGCCGCGCCTGGCTGATGATCTGCCCGCGCCAGGTGTCGGTGTCGGTGTAGAAGGCGTTGAGCACGCGCTGCTTGATTTGCGCCTGCAGTTCGGCCGGCGCTTCGGGGTGCTGGTGCAGCCAGTGGTCGCCGCGCAGCGAACCGATCACCTCGGGCACCGGCACTGTGCCGTACTCCAGCGCAATGCCGGTGTATTCGGCCTGCGGGCACTCTTCGTACACCGACGCCCACATCAGCCCCGTGAGCTGCGCCGAGGTCGACGAACCGTCGTAGATGCTGGTGACCGGCGTGGCGCCGTTGCCGCCCCACCAGGCGCGTGCGCGGGCCAGCGCGGCGGGCTCGTCGCGGCAGGCGCAGATGCGCTCGCCCACACCATTGGGGCCCAGGCCAGTGTGCAGGTCGATCCAGGCGATGCGCTTGGCGGCCTGCGCGTGCTCGCGCAGGATGCGGCGCACCGTGCCGTTGTTCCAGGTGGGCGCGGTGCCGCCAAAGAACAGGCCGTCGGCGAACGCGTGCTGGCCCATGGTCACCGCGGCCTGGAAAGCCAGCATGCCGTGCTGGCCGATCCATGCGCCCACGGCCGCGTCGTTCTCGGGCGAGGGTGGCCAGGTGTCGGGCAGCAGCAGCGGGTGCAGCGAGGCATAGGCCTCGTTCACCGGCAGCGGCTTGGAGAAGTCCTGGAAATTGCGGTTGAGGTCGACGTTCTCGTGCGTCACGCGGCGCAGCCACGAAAAGCCGTGCGGGTTGAGCGCGTGCACGTACAGCACGGCCACACCCGCGTCGCGGGCCTTGGCCTGCCACTCGGCGTCGTGCGCGGCGAACACCTGCACGCCCGAGCCGCAGAAGCCTTCCACGCCGTGGCAGGCGCTGCTCACGATCAGCAGGTGCTGCGCGTCGGGCGAGCCGGCCAGCGCCACGTCGGTGGCCAGGGTTTCGCCGTCGCGGCCCTTGAGCGGGTGCTCGTGGCTGCGGATGGCCATGCCCGCGGCCGCGGCGGCCTCGAGGAACTTGCGGCGGGCTTGGGCGTAGCTGGTGGAGAAGGCGTCGTTGATGCCGATCACGCGGCACCCCCGGCACGGCGCGGACGGCCCAGCCACTGCTCGGTGAGCTGCACCCAGAAGGTGGCGCCGAGCGGGATCAGGTCGTCGTTGAAGTCGTAGCTGGGGTTGTGCAGCATGCAGGGGCCGTCGCCGTGGCCGCTGTCGCGGTGCGTGCCGTCGCCGTTGGCGATGAACAGGTAGCAGCCGGGCCGGGCCTGCAGCATGTAGGCGAAGTCTTCGGCGCCCATGGTGGGCTCCTGCTCCACCACGCGCTCGGCGCCCACGATGCCCGCGAGCACCTCGCGCGCGAACGCGGTTTCCTCGGGGTGGTTCACGGTGGGCGGGTAGTTGCGGTTGAACTGGAACTCCACCGTGGTGCCGTAGGCGGCGGCGGTGTGCTCGGCGATCTCGCGCATGCGGCGCTCGATCAGGTCGAGCACCTCGTAGGTGAAGGTGCGCACGGTGCCGCGCAGCTCGGCGTGGTCCGGCACCACGTTGTTCGCTTCGCCGGTGTGGATCATGGTCACCGAGATCACGCCCGCGTCCACCGGCTTCTTGTTGCGCGTGATGATGGTCTGGAAGCCCATCACCATCTGGCAGGCCACGGGCACCGGGTCGATGCCGTTGTGCGGCAGCGCGGCGTGCGCGCCCTTGCCGCGGATGGTGATGGTGAAGTCGTTGCTCGACGCCATCACCGGGCCGCTGCTGACCGCGAAGCTGCCCGCGGGCAGGCCGGGCCAGTTGTGCATGCCGAACACGGCCTCGACCGGGAATTCGGTGAACAGGCCGTCCTTGATCATTTCGCGCGCGCCGCCGCCGCCCTCTTCCGCGGGCTGGAAGATCAGGTAGACGGTGCCGTCGAAGTCGCGGTGCTTCGCAAAATGCTGCGCCGCGGCGAGCAGCATCGCGGTGTGGCCGTCGTGGCCGCAGGCGTGCATCTTGCCGGCGTGCTTGCTCGCGTGCGCGAAGTGGTTGTGCTCCTGCATGGGCAGGGCGTCCATGTCGGCGCGCAGGCCGATGGCGCGGCCGCAGGCGCCGCCGTCGCGGCCGTGCACGATGCCGACCACACCGGTGGTGCCCATGCCGCGGCGCACGGGAATGCCCCATTCGGTGAGCTTGGCGGCCACCACGTCGGCAGTGCGGACCTCTTCGAAGCAGAGTTCGGGGTGGGCGTGGATGTCGCGCCGCACGGCCGCGATCTCCGCGGCCTGCGTGACGATGGAATCGATCAGTTTCATGTCCGGTCTCCGAAACCGGGCATGGTATCGGTTCACGGCTTTATCACCAGCCCCCGAGGCGACTGGCCCGGCGGCCCGTGCGGGTTTCAGCGGCGGATGCGGCCGTCCTCGGTGAGCAGGGTCATCTCGACGAACTTCGAACCCGTGTGCTTGTTCGGCCCGAAGTCGAGCGGAAAGCCGCCCAGGTCGAGGTTGCGCATGCCTTGCAGCGCGTTGATGAAGCCCTCGCGCGAGACGCCGCGGCCCGCGCGGTTGAGCGCCTCCACGAAGACCTTGGCGGCCACGAAGCCCTCGATGCCCGAGTAATTGGGCGCGCGGCCCTGCTTGGCGCGCACCGCGGCCAGGTACTCGCCCGAGATCGGCGACACCGGCGCGTAGGGGAACGGCATCACCTGGCTCACGGCCACGCCGCGCGCGTCCTTGCCGAGTTCGTCGAGCAGGGCCTGCGTGCCCACGAAGGACACGTTGTAGAGGTTGCCCGCGAAGCCGGCCTTTCGCGACTCGCGGATGAAGGCCGCGCACGATTTGTAGGCGCTGATCTGCACGATGGCCTCGGGCCGCCCGGCCATGATGGCCTTGACCGATTCGCTCACGTCCACCGTGTTGCGCTCCACCGTGCCGGTGGAGGCGGGCTCCATGTTCTGGGCCTTGAGCGCGCGCGTCACGCCTTCGAGGCCGGCCTTGCCGTAGGCATCGTTCTGGTAGAAGACCGAGATGCGCTTGATGCCCACCGCGGTGAGCTGGCGCACGATGGCCGCGGTCTCGTCGAAGTACGAGGCCCGCACGTGGATGGCGTAGCGGTTGAAGGGCTCGCGCAGCGCCTCGGCGCCCGTGAACGGCGCGAAGAACGGCACCTTGGCCTCGGTGGCCAGCGGCAAGGCCACCACGCTGGTGGGCGTGCCGATGTAGCCGAACAGGGCGAACACGCCCTCGCCGATGAACTGTTTGGTGTTGGCCGCGCACTTCTCGGGCTCGTAGCCGTCGTCGAGCCGCTTGAGCTCGATGCGCCGGCCATGCACGCCGCCCTTGTTGTTGACCTGCTCGAAGAACAGCTGCGCGCCCAGGTGGAACTGCAGGCCGAGCTGCTCGGCCGCACCGCTGAACGGGGCCGACTGGCCCAGCACCACGGTGGTGTCGCTCAACCCCCCGGACTGCGCGCCCGCGCGGCCGGACAGCACGGCCAGGCCGGGCAAGGTGGCGGCGCCGGCAGCGGCGCGCAGAAGGTGACGACGTCTCATGGGGGCACTCCTCTTCCCTGGTTCGTAAGGCAATACCCGTTAAGGGTATAAAAGCCGCTTCATATGTGGCCCTGCCCATCCGCCGGACGGCGGCCTGCGCGCGGCAGGCGCGCCTGTCTATGATCCCCACGCCACCCGCCGAGCCGACATGACCGCCGACGCCCTCTCCCCCGTGCGCGGGGCCTGCCCGCACGACTGCCCCGACACCTGCGCCCTGCTGACCACCGTGGAGAACGGCCGCGCGGTGCGCGTGCAGGGCAACCCCGACCACCGCCACACCGACGGCGTGCTCTGCACCAAGGTCTCGCGCTATGCCGAACGCACCCACCACCCCGAGCGGCTGCTGCAGCCGCTGCGCCGCGTGGGCCCCAAAGGCAGCGGCCGCTTCGAGCCGGTGTCGTGGGACGAAGCGCTCGACGACATCGCCGCGCGCCTGAAGGCCATCGCCGCGCGCGATCCGCAGGCCATCCTGCCCTACAGCTACGCAGGCACCATGGGCCTGGTGCAGGGCGAGGGCATGGCCGCGCGCTTCTGGCACCGGCTCGGCGCCTCGCTGCTCGACCGCACCATCTGCGCGTCGGCCGGCGGCGAGGGCCTCACGCAGACGCTGGGCGGCAAGGTGGGCATGAAGGTCGAGCACTTCGCCGAGGCCCGGCTGATCCTGATCTGGGGCAGCAACAGCATCGGCAGCAACCTGCACTTCTGGAAGCTCGCGCAGCTCGCCAAGCGCCATGGCGCGCGGCTGGTCTGCATCGACCCGCGGCGCACGGAAACGGCCGACAAGTGCCACGAGCACATCGCCCTCAAGCCCGGCACCGACGCGGCGCTCGCCCTCTCGCTCATGCACGAGCTGATCGTGCACGACTGGCTCGACCACGATTACATTGCGCGCCACACGCTGGGCTGGGAAGCCCTGCGCGAGCGCGCCCTGCAATGGCCGCCCGAGCGCGCCGCCGAGGTCTGCGGCGTGCCGGTTCAACAGATCCGCGAGCTCGCTCGCGCGTACGGCACCACCAGGCCCGCCGCGATCCGCCTCAACTACGGCATGCAGCGCGTGCGCGGCGGCGGCAACGCGGCGCGCGCGGTGGCCTGCCTGCCCGCGCTCGTGGGCGCCTGGCGGCACCGCGCGGGCGGTCTGCTGCTGTCGGCATCGGGCATGTTCCCGGTGCGCCGCGACGCCCTGCTGCGGCCCGACCTGCTGGCAGGCCGCACGCCGCGCACGATCAACATGAGCACCATCGGCGACGACCTGCTGCGCGAGGCCTCGCCAGCGTTCGGGCCGAAGATCGAGGCCGTGGTGGTCTACAACAGCAACCCGGTGGCGGTGGCGCCCGAGTCGGGCAAGGTGGTGCGCGGCTTCGCGCGCGAAGACCTGTTCACCGTGGTGCTCGAACACTTCCAGACCGACACCGCCGACCTGGCCGACTACATCCTGCCGGCCACCACGCAGCACGAGCACTGGGACATCCACACCAGCTACGGCCACACCGACGTGCTGCTCAACCGCCCGGCCATCGCGCCCCAGGGTCAGGCCCGCACCAACACCGACGTGTTCCGCGCACTGGCCGCGCGCATGGGCTTCACCGAGCCCTGCTTCGCCGAGGACGATCTCACGCTGTGCCGCACCGCCTTCGGCGACGGCATCGACTTCCAGCGGCTGCTCGACACCGGCTGGGTCACGCTGCCCGTGCCCGAGGCGCCCTTCGCCGAGGGCGGTTTTCCCACGCCCTCGGGCCGCTGCGAGTTCCACAGCGCGCGCCTGGCCGCCCAGGGCCTGGACCCGCTGCCCGACCACCTGCCCAACGCGGAGCCTGGCGGCACGCACCCCGACTACCCGCTCGCGATGATCTCGCCGCCCGCGCGCAACTTCCTCAACAGCAGCTTCGTGAACGTGCAGAGCCTGCGCGACATCGAGGGCCAGCCGCTGCTCGAGATCCACGCCGACGACGCCGCCCCGCGCGGCATTGCCGACGGCCAGATGGTGCGCGTCTTCAACGAGCGCGGCGAGTACCGCTGCGTGGCCGAGGTGTCCTCCCGCGCGCGGCCCGGCGTGGTCAATGGCCTGGGCATCTGGTGGCGCAAGCTCGGCCCCTTCGGCACCAACGTCAACGAGGTCACGAGCCAGCGCCTGACCGACCTCGGCCGCGCACCCACCTTCTACGACTGCCACGTGCAGGTGGCGCCGCTGGAGGCCGCCGGCTGATGCCGCGCCGCGCCGCGGCCCTGCTGCTCGCGCTGCTGCTCGCGGCCCTGGCCAGCGGCTGCGCCCGCACCCAGGGGCCGGGCTACTACTGGCAATCGTTCACCGGCCACGCCGACCTGATGTGGCGCGCGCGGCCGATCGAAGACTGGCTCGCCGACCCCGCCACGCCCGAGCCGCTGCGCCAGCGGCTCGCGCTCGCGC
Source organism: Hydrogenophaga sp. T2 (assembly GCF_049843535.1). Lineage (NCBI taxonomy): Bacteria > Pseudomonadati > Pseudomonadota > Betaproteobacteria > Burkholderiales > Comamonadaceae > Hydrogenophaga > Hydrogenophaga sp. T2. Next base: position 376,471 of record NZ_JBBHZJ010000003.1, read on the forward strand.
GGCAGATGCGCGCCTTCGCGGTGCAAACGCTGGCGCTGCCCGACAACGCCAGCTACCACCGCTACGCCGACCTCGGCCGCCGCGCCGCGGTCTACAACGTGGTGGCCGCGCCCGAACTCTCGCTCACGCTGCAGACCTGGTGCTTTCCGGTGGCCGGCTGCGTGGGCTACCGCGGCTACTACCGTGAAGCCGACGCCCGGGCCTTCGCCGACAGCCTGGGCCCCGGGCTGGACGTGGCCGTGTACCCGGTGCCCGCCTATTCCACGCTGGGCTGGATGAACTGGGCCGGTGGCGACCCGCTGCTCAACACCTTCATCCAGTACCCCGAGGGCGAGCTCGCGCGCCTGGTGTTCCACGAGCTCGCGCACCAGCTCGTGTACGCGCGCGACGACACCGCCTTCAACGAATCCTTCGCCACCGCGGTGGAGCGCCTGGGCGTGCAACGCTGGCTGGCGCAGTCGCCGAACCCGGCGGCACGGCTCGAGTACCAGGCCTTCGACCAGCGCCGCGAGGCGTTCCGCCGGCTCACGCGTGGCGTGCGCGAGCGCCTGCAGGCGGTGTACGCCGATGCCGCGCTCGACGACGCGGCCAAGCGCGCGCGCAAGGCCGCGGTGATGGCCGACTTCCGGCGCGAGTACGAGGCGCTCAAGGCCTACTGGGGCGGTTTCGCCGGCTACGACGCCTGGGTGGCGCGCGCCAACAACGCCGCGCTCGGCGCACAAGGCGCCTACGACCGCTTCGTGCCCGCCTTCGAGGCCCTGTTCGAGCGCGAGGGCCGCGACTTCACCCGCTTCTATGATGCGGTGCGTGCGCTGGCCCGGCTGCCCCAGGCCGAGCGCCACGCCGCCCTGCAGACCCTGGCCCCGAGCCGCTGACCCGAGGAGACCTCCGCGATGGCCGACATCCACATCGAACGCGAACACACGCTGGGGCTGGCGGCGGCCCGCAAGCTCGCCTGGCAGTGGGCCGAGCAGGCCGAAAACGAGTTCGACATGAGCTGCACCTACGAGGAGGGCCAGAAGGCCGACGAGGTGCAGTTCACGCGCTCGGGGGTGAGCGGCTGCCTGCGCGTCACCGACGACCGCTTCGTGCTCGACGCGAGGCTCGGCTTCCTGCTGGGCGCGTTCAAGGATCGCATCGAGTCCGAGATCGTGAAGAACCTCGACACCCTGCTGGCGGCCAAAAAGCCCGCGGCCAAAAAAGCCGCGGCCAAGAAGAAAGCCCCCTGACGGGGGCTTTTTTCAGCTCAGCGACTCGATCAGGTCGATGTACTGCTGCATGGCGTCGTCGGCCGAGGTGCCCTTGAAGCCGTTCCAGGCGTCCCATTTGGCGCGGCCCACCATGTCGCCGAAGCCGGGCTTCTTCTCGCTGTTGTCGCCCGCGGTGGCCTGCTTGTAGAGGCCGTAGATCTTGAGCAGCGTACTGTTGTCGGGGCGCTCGGCGAGCTTCTTGGAGTTGGCAACGGCGGCGTCGAAGCGGGCCTTGAGATCGGACATGGGGTCTCCTGAAGGGATGGCGGTTTGTCCCGGTATCTTACGGAGGCGACTCTGCCCAGAATAGAGAACCCACCCGAGGAGACACCATGGATCACCGCGTCGCCACCGTCACGCAGGCGCTGAGCACCGCGATCGGCCTGCCCGGCGAACGCATGAGCAAGGTCGACACGGCCTGGCTGCGCATGGACTCGCCGGCCAACCTCATGATGATCGTGGGTGTGTGGATCCTGCGGCCCGGCCTGACGCGTGCCGCGCTGGCCGAACGCATCACCGAACGGCTGCTGGGCTACCAGCGCTTCCGTCAGGTGCCGCGCGAAGACGCGGCTGGCGCGGCCTGGCACGACGACCCCGGCTTCGACCTCGCACGCCACCTCACCACGCACCGGCTCAAGCGCGCCAAGGGCCAGAGCGCGCAGGCCGCACTGCAGGCGCGCGTGGCCGAGCTCGCGGTGACGCCGCTCGATCCGGCGCACCCGCGGTGGCAGTTCGAGCTCATCGAGCAATACGACGGCGGCTCGGCCCTGATCGCACGCATCCACCACTGCATCGCCGACGGCATCGCGCTCATCAGCGTGATGATGAGCCTGGTCGATGGTGGCGCCCTGCCGCCGCGGCGCGCGCGCCAGGCCAAGGCCGCCCGGGCGGGTGGTCTCGAAGGCGCCGAAGACTGGCTTGCCGACACCCTGATCCGCCCCTTTGGCGACATCACCGCGCGCGCGCTCGAGGTGGCCGGCGGCGGCGCGGCGAAATCGCTGCACCTCATGGCCACGCCGCAGCAGACCCTGGCCGGCACCGTGGACCAGGCGCTGGACATGGCGCGCATCGCGGGCCAGCTCGCGAGCGACGTCGCCGCGCTCGCACTCATGCCCGACGACGCGAGCACCCGCCTCAAGGGCACGCCGCACGCCGTGAAGAAGGTGGCCTGGTGCGAGCCCATCCCGCTCGACGCCGTGAAGGCCGTGGGCCGGGCCTTCAACGCCTCGGTCAACGACGTGCTGCTCTCGTGCGTGGCCGGCGCCATCGGCCACTACCTGCGCGGGCTGGGCGACGACACGCAGGGCCTGGAGATCCGCGCCATGGTGCCGATCAACCTGCGCCCGCTCGAAGAGGCCTGGAAGCTCGGCAACCGCTTCGGCCTGGTACCGCTGCTGCTGCCCATCGGCCTCACCAACCCGGTGGAGCGGCTGTACGCGGTGCGCGCGCGCATGAACGAACTCAAGGGCAGCCTGCAGCCGCTGCTGACCTTCGGGCTGCTGTCGGTGGCGGGGCTGATGATCAAGCCCGCGCAGGACGCCCTGCTCAACCTGTTCGGCCGCAAGACCACGGCCGTGATGACCAACGTGCCCGGGCCGGGCACCAAGCTCAAGGTGTGCGGCAGCACGCTCGAGCAGACCATGTTCTGGGTGCCTCAGTCGGGCACGGTGGGGCTGGGGGTGTCGGTGTTGAGCTACGGCGGCGGCGTGCAGTTCGGCGTCATTGCCGACACCGCGCTGTGTCCCGAGCCGCAGGCCATCATCGACGGCTTCGCGCCGGCCTTCAACCAGCTGCTCGCGCTGACGCTGATGCTGCCCTGGGGCGACGAGTGAGGCCCGGCGGGGAGGCCCAGCGCCGGATCGTTCAGCGCTGTTGCGGCACGGCAGCCAGGTTGAGCCGGCGGTTCGCGATGTGCAGCAGGCCGTCGAAGATCAGGCTTTCCACCAGCTCGACCTCGGTCGACATCGAAGGCGCCATCTTCCAGCCCGCGCCACCCGTCATGTAGACCACGGGCGACTCGCCGCAGTGGCGGCGAAGGTTCTCGACCATGCGCTGCACCGCGCCGGCGATCGCGAAGGTGCCGCCGCTGGTGAGCGCGTCGCTGGTGTTGGTGGGGAAATCGCGCACCTCGCCCGTGGGCACGTGCAGGCCCGCGGTGCCCGATTCGAGCGCGCGCAACATGATGCCGTGGCCCGGCAGGATGATGCCGCCGAGGAACTTGCCCTGGGTGTCGATGGCCTCGACCGTGACCGCCGTGCCCACCATCACCACCACGCAGGGCCGGGCCGGCCCATGGGCCAGCAGGCGCTGGCGGGCACCGATCATGGCGACCCAGCGGTCGGAGCCCAGGCGCGCGGGGTGGTCGTAGCCGTTGACCAGGCCACCTTCGGCATTGCTCGACACCACCCATTGCGGGGTGACGTCCCAGAGTTCGAGCTGCTCCTCGACCCGGCGCTTGACCGCATCGCCCGCCACCACGCAACCGAGCACCCAGCGCGGCGTGGGCAGGCGGCTCCAGTCGCCGTCGCCCAGCGACTCGATGTTCTCGAGAAACTGGGCGCCGTGCGAAATCAGGCGCGCCCCCACCTGGGGCTCCTCGTAGAGCGCCCACTTGAGGCGCGTATTGCCGACGTCCAGGGCGAGAAAGGCCATGGGCCGCGATTATGACGAACGGTTCGCGCGGGGCGGATCCGCGCGTCAGATCAGGCCGAGCCAGCAGGCGCGCTGCACCGCCGCAAGCTTGTTGTCGGTCTGCAGCTTGCTCATGGCGTTGGCCAGGTGGTAATTCACCGTGCGCTCGGAGACCTCCATGCGCGTGGCGGTCTCGCGGGCGGTGAGGCCTTCGAAGGCCAGGTTCAGGCTTTCGAGCTCGCGCGGGCTCAGGGCCACGCGCTGCTCGGCCAGCGCCCGCTTGAGCATGGGCCAGATGTTGAAGGCCGACCAGGCCAGCGTGGCGGCCTCGGTGCGGCTGCCGAAGGCGCGCGGGCTGAAGAGGAAGCACTCGAAGGCCCGGCCTGCGGGCAGCGGAAAGGCCACGCGCACCAGGCTCTGGTGGCCATGGGCCAGGAACAGCCGGCGCCAGCGGCTGCCCTGGTCGGCCGCGGATTTGGCGATGTCCTGCCAGGCCACCAGCGGCGCGTCGCTCTCGCGCCAGCTCGAACCGAAGTCGCGGCTCTCGGCCAGGGCCTCGGCCGCGGGCAGCAGCCGGGGCGGGTGCGCGGCCAGCACATCGCGCTTTTCGCGCGGCCCCAAGGGGTCCGGGCCCAGCACCACCAGGGCTTCCACGCCCTGCTCGCGCAGTGCCGTGAGCCAGTCGGCGAGGATGCTGTCCACGCCCACACTGTCAAAGTTGACAGGTAGGGTCATGTGGTCCGCCCCTCATCAAGGCGCAGAATGCGCGCAACCCGCCGGGCCGAGGGCACGGGGGAACGCTGCGCTTTGACTTTGGAGAACATGTTGCGGCTGGACCGGTTGCAATTGAAAAACACGCTGACGCGCTGGCGGCGGTGGTGGCGCGACGACGTGATCGATGCGCCATTGGAGCCGATTTTGCACCCATCCTCGCAACGCCTGTTGTGGATCGGGGTGTTCACCTTTGGCGGCCACATGTTGTTCCACTGGATGTGGGCCTACGCCCTGCCACAGCCCTACGAGAACGCCCTGGCCCGCGTGTTCATGGCCTTCACCGCGCTGATCTACCTCATGCCGGGGCTGCGCCGCGACCCCACCTCGGCCAGCAGTGGCCGCCTGTTCACCCTGGCCACGTGGCTCCAGTTGCCCTGGTTCTTCACCTGGATGTACGGCATGAACGGGGGCAACCCGGTCTGGCTCGGCAGCCTCGTCGCCATGATCCTCATCTATTACCACGCCACCGACTGGCGCCTGGCCACGGCCGGCCTGATCACGGGCGGCGCGGCCGGCCTGCTCACCACGCACCTGAGCGGGCTCAGCCCGATCGGCCCCGAGCAGCCCATGGCCAATGTGGTGGTGATCGGTTTTGCGTGGTCCATGGGGCTGATGCTGGGCATGTCCAGCGCCAACCTGCGCCGCGCGCGGCTGCTCAACACGCTGTCGACCATGGGTGTGATGGCCCACGAACTGCGCACGCCCCTGGCCACGGTGAACCTCATGGGCGACGTGCTGCGCAACCTGTCCCAGAGCGACGTGAGCGAGGCCAAGCGCAAGAAATTCGAGGAACTCGCCACCCGGCTGCAGAACCTCGTGCGCAGCATGAACCGCCAGCTCGACACCCAGATCTCCAACGCGCAGTTGCTGCGCCTGCCGCGCGAGCAGGTCGCCATCCAGGCCGCCGAACTGGTGCAGGACGTGGTGGCGAACTACCCCTACCGGAGCTCGCGCGAGCGCGACTGCGTGCGCGTGCAGGTGCAGCAGGATTTCTGCTTTGTCGGCTCGCGCGCGCTGTTCGCCCAGGTCATGACCAACCTCCTCAAGAACGCCCTGCACGCCCTGGCTTCGGCCAGCAGCGCGCCCCAGCCCGGCGACCTGCGGGTCAACGTGGGCATCCACCACGGCAAGGGCCGCATCGCCGTCTCCGACGACGGGGTGGGCATCTCGCACGAACTGCAGGCCCGCATCTTCGAGCCTTTCTATTCGAGCCAGGCCAGCATCGGCAACGGCCTGGGCCTGACCTTCTGCAAGAACGTGATCGAAGCGGCCAACGGCCGCCTGAGCGTGCATTCCGAGCCCGGCCTGGGGGCGGTGTTCATGATCGATCTCCCCGTGTCCACCAACGGTGCGCCAGCGCGGCCCGCCCACTGAACGCGACGCCATGGCCCTGACCCTTTCCCTCTTCCACCGCCCGGGCGCCACCCTGTTCCTCGACGACGACCCCGATTACCTCGAGATGCTCGCGATGGTCGTGCCGGCGCAGATGCAAGTCGAGCTGTACGCGCGGCCCTCGGGGTTTCTGGCGCGCATGCAGACCGAGCCGTCCCAGTGGGAGGCCGATGCGGCGCTGCAGCTGCAGATGATCGACCGCTGGCGCCAGGGCCAGCCGCTGATCCCGCAGATCCTGCGCTACTGGGCCACCCGGCCCGAGCGCTACCGCCTGGCGCAGATCTGCGTGGTCGACTACGCCATGCCCGGCACCGACGGCCTGACCGTGCTCAACACCCTGCTCGACTGGCCGGGCTCGCGCGTGCTGCTCACCGGCCAGGCCGACGAGCAGATCGCGATCCAGGCCTTCAACAACGGCCTGATCGACCAGTTCGTGCCCAAGCAGGCGGCCGACATCACGCGCCACCTGCTGGGCGTGCTGCGCCGCCTCGCGCAGACCCCGCACCCGCGGCTCAACACCATGTGGCGCGGCGTGCTGCGGCCGCAGCAGGTCTCGCTGCTGCAGATCCCGTCGGTGGCGCAGTGGCTGCGCGACTACACCCACCACCACTGGGTCGAGTACGTGGTGATCGGCGAGCCCTTCGGCCTGCTGGGCCTCGACGGCAACGGCACCGTGCACTGGCTGCAGCTCGAGCCCACGGCCAGCCTGGGCGACCTGGCCGAACTGGCGGCCTCGGCCGCGCTGGGCATGGACGTGGTGCGCGCGGTGCGCGAAGGGCGCCGCCTGGCCGCCGTCGAGCTGCACCAGCAGATGGCGCTGCGCGGGCCGGTGCGCATCGCGCCGGCCACACCCATCGGCGACGACGGCCTGCTCATGGCCGCGGCCTTCGTGCTCGAGAACGCCGAGCTGCCGCAGGCCATCTACCCGTACCGCCACTTCCTGCAGGCGGAAAACCACCGCACGGTGCAGGACCACTGACCCGGCCAGGCCCGCCCCGCGGCGGGCCGGGGCTCAGGCCTCGGCGTCGGCGGCCACGCGTGCGCGGCGCGCGATCGGCCAATCCCAGGGCTTGACGATGGGCGCCACCTCGGCCAGCACCTGCTCCACGTGGTCGAGCTCGGCGTCCGTCAGCGCGGCGTTCAGCGTGAGCCGCACCATGGCGCGGTTGCGGCTGGTGGCGGGCGCGCAGAAGATGGCGCCGAACACGCCGCGCGCCTCCAGCGCGTCGCGCAGTTCCATGGTGGCGGCCTCGGTGCCGGCCTCGAGCGCGATGATCTGCTCGGTGCCCTGATGAATGGGGTAGCCGAGGTCGGTGATGCGCTCGCGCAGCCGGCGCGTGATCTGCTGCAGCCGGGCGCGCGCGGCATCGGCGCGCTGCAGCACGTCCACCGTCGCGCGCAGACCCGCCACGTCGTGCGGCAGCAGGCACGAGCTGAAGATGTTCGGGTAGCTCGAAGTGAGCACGTAGTAGCGCAGGCTCGCCGGCATGGTGAAGAAACCCGCGCGGCCGGCCATGGCCTTGGCCAGGCTGGCGGTGATGAAGTGCACGCGGTTCGTCAGCCCGAGGTCGGCGCACAGGCCGGCGCCGCGCGCGCCGTGCGTGCCCAGCGAGTGCGACTCGTCCACCAGGATCATGGCGCCGTGCTTCTCGACCACCTCGACCATCTCGCGCAGCGGGCAGACCGCGCCCGTCGTGCTGTAGACCGAGTCCACCACCACCACGCCCGGGCCCTTGCGCGCCAGGGTGCGATCGAGGTGGTCGGGGTCGTTGTGGCGGAACATGTGCGCCGGCGCGCGCGCCGCGTGCGCCCCTTCCCACAGCGAGGTGTGGGCCATGGCGTCGATGAACACCGGGGTGTCGGCGTTGGCGATGCACTGCAGCAGGCCCACGTTGGCGGCGTAGCCCGACTGGCAGATGAGCGCGTCTTCCTTGCCCACCCACTCGGCCAGCGCCTGTTCGAGCGCGCGCGAGGGATGCTGCTGCAGCAGGAAAACGCCCGACTGCACGACGAACTCGCTGCTGCGCGTGAGCGCGGCGACCTGCGCCGAGACGATGTCGGGGTGTCCCGTCACGCTCAGGTAGTCGTTGCCGTCCAGGCGCACCGCGTTGGGGCCGGGCGGGCTGCCGTGCAGGACGAAGCGTCCGCCCCACTGGCCGTCCCACCGGGGTTTGAAATCGCGCTCGAGGCGGGCGAGCACGGACGGGTGCAAAGCGGGCTCACGGGGCGCCGCGTGTTCCAACAAAGCCAACGACATGGAGTTCTCCTAAAAGACCGGACAACCCCATTGAATTCACCAAAGTGTGAGCAATCACACGCCCCCTGTCAGATCTGACAGGGGGCGTGACGCTTTCGTTTCAAGTTTGCTCTTGCACAACCGATTAATGGTCGGATGCGCGCCGCCTTTTTGCCCCGGCCGTGCCCGTCATTTCTGCCGCCACGGCAGCCCGCGCCGGCGCCAGCCGCCGCGCGATCCGCGGTGCGCGTGCTCGTCCGGATCGCCTTCGAAACCCTCGAGGATGTTGTAGGCCTGCAGGCCCAGGGCGGTGGCGCGCTGGGCCGCGGCGATCGAGCGCACACCGCTGCGGCACAGCATGAGCAGCGGCTTGCCACCCTGGGCGGCCGCGCGCACCTGCTCGTCGAACGCCGGGTTGGGCGCCATGCCCGGCCACTGCTTCCAGGCCACAGGCAGCGCCTCGGGCACGAAGCCCACCCACTCGCGCTCGGCGTCGGTGCGCACGTCCACCAGCACGGCGCGGCCTTCCTGCACCCAGCGCCAGGCCAGCTCGGCCGACACGTCGCCCGCGTAGCTGCCGGCGTCGGCGCCTTCGGGCGGGCGCGGCGCCTGCAGCGCGTCGCCGCCGGCGTCGTGGCGCAGGCCCGAGCTGAGATTGGCCGGCACGGCCTCGTCGATGCGGCGCGGGCGCGGCAGGTTCAGACCGTCCATGAGCGCGATGAACTCGGCCTCGCTGCGCCCCGCAATGCGCGCGTTGTGCCGCTTCTCCTGGCCGATGCTCGAATGGCGTTGGCCGTGGTAGTCGTGCCCGGGCCAGACGGTGGTGTCGTCGGGCAGGGCAAACAGCACGCGCGTGAGGCTGCGGTAGAGGTCGCTCGCGCTGCCCGACTGGAAGTCGGTGCGGCCGCAGCCCCCGATCAGCAGCGTGTCTCCGGTGAACACGTGATCGCGCCAGAGAAAGCTCATGCTGCCCGCGGTGTGCCCCGGCGTGTGCAGGGCCTTCAGCCGCTCCTGGCCGAAGCGCAGCTCGTCGCCGTGTTCGAGTTGCACCGCGGCGGTGCCGATGCCACAGCCCGAAGGCGCCGCGGTGCGCGCGCCCGTGAGCTCCACCAGCCGGCCCGCGCTGGTGATGTGGTCGGCGTGCGCGTGCGTCTCCAGGGCCCACACCAGGCGCAGGCCGTGCGCCTGGATGGCGTCGAGGTCGCGCTGGAGCTGCTCCTCCACCGGGTCGATGATCAGCGCCTCGCGGGTGTCGGGATCGAACAGCAGGTAGGTGTAGGTGCTCGACGCGGGGTCGAAAAGCTGGATCGGTTGCATGGGTCGGTGGCGTTGGGGGCGATGGCCCGAGTGTTCCATCTTCGCCTTGCACGCAATTTCATCAAGGGCTTCAAGAAAATTCACGGCCCGCCCGGCGCAGCGCCGTACCCAGCGGAAATCGCCTGCCCGCAGCCCGCCGGCCGCCGAGCGCTCGGTGAAAACCCTGTCTTGGTAAGCATGCTTGCCAACGGATGATGGGGTTTTCCAACCCGTTCTGGAGACATCGCGATGACCGAGAAGAAGACTGCCACGTCCCGTCGCAGCATGCTGAAGGGGGCTGCCGTTGCCACCGGTGCCATGGCCGTGCCCATGGTCGCCACCGCCCAAACCACGACCCTGCGCTTCCAGTCCACCTGGCCGGCCAAGGACATCTTCCACGAGTACGCCAACGACTTCGCCAAGAAGGTCAACGACATGGCGGGCGGCCGCCTGAAGATCGAGGTGCTGCCCTCGGGCGCCGTGGTGCCGGCCTTCCAGATCCTCGAAGCCGTGTCCAAGGGCACGCTCGATGGCGGCCACGGCGTGATCGCTTACCACTACGGCAAGAACTCGGCGCTGGCCCTGTGGGGTTCGGGCCCGGCGTTCGGCATGGACCCGAACATGGTGCTGGCCTGGCACAACTACGGCGGCGGCAAGGAGCTCGTGGCCGAGATCTACAAGGCCCTGAACATGGACGTGGTGTCCTTCCTGTACGGCCCCATGCCGACGCAGCCGCTGGGCTGGTTCAAGAAGCCGGTGGCCAAGGTCGAAGACATGAAGGGCCTGAAGTTCCGCACCGTGGGCCTGGCGGTGGACGTGTTCACCGAGATGGGCACCGCGGTGAACCCGCTGCCCGGCGGCGAGATCGTTCCGGCCCTGGACCGCGGCCTGATCGACGCGGCCGAGTTCAACAACGCGTCGTCGGACCGCGTGCTGGGCTTCCCCGACGTGGTGAAGAACTGCATGCTGCAGAGCTTCCACCAGAGCGGCGAGCAGTTCGAGATCCTGTTCAACGGCCCCAAGTACAACGCGCTCAACCCCGAGCTCAAGGCCATCGTCGACTACGCGGTGCAGGCCGCCAGCGCCGACATGAGCTGGAAGGCGATCCAGCGCAACAGCCAGGACTACATCGAGCTCAAGAAGGCCGGTGTGAAGTTCTACAAGACCCCCGACGCCGTGCTGCGCGCGCAGCTCGCCGCCTGGGACAAGACCATCGCCAAGAAGGCCGGCGAGAACCCGCTGTTCAAGAAGGTGCTCGACTCGCAGAAGGCCTTCGCCGAGCGCGCCGGCCAGTGGCAGAACGACTACACCGTCGATTTCAAGATGGCCTACAACCACTACTTCGGCCGCGGCGCCAAGAAGAGCTGATCGCACGAATCGGCCCCGGAAAGGGCGCCCCTCCGGGCGCCCTTTCTGTTTCTCCCGGAAATCGCCATGCAAAAACTTCTCTTCACGGTCGACGCGATCTCGACCTGGTTCGGCAAGGCCTGCGCCTGGGTGGTGGTGGTCCTCACGGCCCTCATCACCTGGGAGGTCTTCTCGCGTTATGTGCTCAACCACCCGCACGCCTGGGTGCTCGACGCCCAGATCATGTTGTACGGCGTGCTGTTCATGACCGCGGGCGCCTACACCCTGGCCAAGAACGGCCACGTGCGCGGCGACGTGCTGTACGGCTTCTTCCAGCCGCGCACGCAGGCCAGCATCGACCTCACGCTCTACATCCTGTTCTTCCTGCCCGGCATCGTGGCGCTCACCTGGGCCGGCTGGACCTTTGCGAACGAGTCGCTCGCCATCCGCGAGCAGACCTTCAACGCCGACCCGCTGCCGGTCTACCCCTTCAAGTTCGTGGTGCCCATCGCGGGCGCCTTCCTGCTGCTGCAAGGCATCGTTGAAATCATCCGCTGCGTGATCTGCCTGCAGACCGGTGAATGGCCGCGCCGCGAAGACGACGTGGAAGAAGTCGACGTCGACAAACTCAAGGAAATGGTGCACGTGAAAGACGCCGACATCGAAGCGCTCGACCAGACCCTCACCGCGAAGAAGGGTGGTCAGTGATGAAGATCCGCAAGGAACTCTGGTTCGGTTTCATCCTGATGGGCATCATCGTCGCCGCCGCCGGCGCGATGGTGCTCAGCGTGGACAAGATGAGCAATGGCCACTACGGCCTGCTCATGCTCTCGCTGGTGGTGGTGGCCATCATGCTGGGCTTTCCCACCGCCTTCACCCTCATGGGCATGGGCATCATCTTCACCTTCTTCGCCTACCACTCGGGCGACCAGACGGTGGGGGGCGCGGTCCGGCAGACGCTGGACCTGATGGTGCAGCGCGCGTTCTCGGTGATGTCCAACGACGTGCTGATCTCGATCCCGCTGTTCGTGTTCATGGGCTACCTGGTCGAACGCGCCAACCTGATCGAGAAGCTGTTCCGCAGCCTGCACCTGGCGCTGGCGCGGGTGCCCGGCTCGCTGGCCGTGGCGACGCTGGTCACCTGCACCGTGTTCGCCACCGCCACCGGCATCGTGGGCGCGGTGGTCACGCTGATGGGCCTGCTGGCGCTGCCGCAGATGCTCAAGGGCGGCTACGACACGCGCCTGGCCGCGGGCGCCATCACCGCGGGCGGCTGCCTGGGCATCCTGATCCCGCCGTCGGTGCTGCTGATCGTCTACGGCGCGACCGCGGGCGTGTCGGTGGTCAAGCTCTACGCGGGCGCGTTCTTCCCGGGCCTCATGCTCGCGGGCCTGTACATCGTGTACGTGATCCTGATGGCCAAGCTCAAGCCGGCCTGGGCCCCGCCCCTGTCGGCCGAGCAGCGCATCGTGCCGCTGCCCGAGCCCCTGCTCAAGGTCGGCGCGCGCGCCGGCGCCTCGGCGCTCGCCGGCCTGCTGGCCGCGCTCAAGGGCCGCAACAACCAGGGCGTGCCCACCGGCTACCTGCTGCGCCAGCTCGGCATCGCCCTGCTGCCGGCGCTGCTGTTCGTGGCCGTGGCCGTGCTGAGCTACCCGAGTCCGCGCGACGCCAGCGTCGACGCCGACACGCCAAGCGAGCTGGTGCAGCTCGGCGCGGGCTCGCAGGTGCAGGAATCGGGCACGGGCCTGGCCGAACCGTCGGGCGGCCTGAGCGAGCCGCCGGCCGAAGACAGCGGCGGACTGGCCGAACCGCCCAAAGACGGTGAGGACAGCGGTGGCCTGGCCGAGCCCCCGGGCAGCGACGGCGCCGCCGCCGAGCCCAAGGCCGAAGGCGTGGCCGAACCCGGCGCGGCCAGCAGCCCCGCAGACACCACGGCCGCCGCTGCCGACGCCGGCGCCGGCAGCGGCTACTGGATCGGCGTGGGCGTGGGCGCGCTCGCGCTCGCGGTCTTCTACGCGCTGCTCAGCTACGCGCGGCTCGAGATCTTCAAGATGCTGCTCTCGAGCTTCTTCCCGCTCGTGGTGCTGATCCTGTTCGTGCTCGGGTCCATCGTGTTCGGCCTGGCCACGCCCACCGAGGCGGCGGCCGTGGGTGCGTTCGGCGGCTTCCTGCTCGCCGCGGCCTACCGGCAGCTCACCTTCAACGTGGTCAAGGAGAGCGTGTTCCTCACGGCCAAGACCAGCGCCATGGTGTGCTGGCTCTTCGTGGGCTCGGCGATCTTCTCGGCCGCGTTCGCGCTGCTGGGCGGCCAGGAGCTGGTGGAGCAGTGGGTGCTGGGCATGAACCTGTCCAAGACCGAGTTCCTGATCCTGTCGCAGGTGATCATCTTCATCCTCGGCTGGCCGCTCGAATGGACCGAGATCATCGTGATCTTCATGCCCATCTTCATCCCGCTGCTGGACAACTTCGGGGTCGACCCGCTGTTCTTCGGCCTGCTGGTGGCGCTGAACCTGCAGACCGCCTTCCTGAGTCCGCCCGTGGCCATGAGCGCGTTCTACCTCAAGGGCGTGGCGCCCAAGCACGTCACGCTGAACCAGATCTTCGCGGGCATGCTGCCCTTCATGGGCATCCAGATCGTCGCCATCGTGCTGCTCTACTGGTTCCCCGAGATCGGCCTGTGGCTGCCGTCGGTGCTCTACAACTGATCGCCGCTCGTCCAGCCAGGGGGCGCTTCGGCGCCCCTTTTTTTCGGGTTTGCGGCTACCATTGACGTTTACGTTAACGTCAACTCGCCAGCCCTCCCGTCCCATGCCGCGCGCCAGCGACACGCCCCTGCCCTTCGGCGACGCCGTGCTGCGCGCGCCGCCGGGCAGCCCCTGGAAGGCCTGGCAGATCGACCCCGACGCCGGGCGCCGCAAGGTGTCGCTCGAGGCGCTGGACCCCGGCGCCCGGCCCTTCTCCAGCGGCGACAAGGCCGCCGACCGGGCCGCGGTGGAGCGCCTGGCCGCCGAGATCGACGAACTGCAGAACGTGTTCCACCCCGATGGCCGCTACAAGCTGCTGGTCGTGCTGCAGGGCACCGACACCTCGGGCAAGGACGGCACGGTGCGCGGCGTGTTCGGCCGCACCAGCCCGCTGGGCGTGCGCACCGTGGGCTGGAAGGCCCCCACCGAGCCCGAGCGCGCGCACGACTTCCTCTGGCGCATCCACCAGGCCATGCCGGGCAACGGCGAGATCGTGGTGTTCAACCGCAGCCACTACGAAGACGTGCTGGTCCCCGTGGTCAATGGCTGGATCGACCCGGCGCAAACGCGCCAGCGCTACGCCCACATCAACGACTTCGAGCGCCTGCTCGCCGAGACCGGCACCGTGGTGCTCAAGTTCATGCTGCACATCGGCTTCGACGAGCAGCGCCAGCGCCTGCAGGACCGCATCGACGACCCCACGAAGCACTGGAAATTCAGCCTCGGCGACCTCGACGTGCGCCAACAATGGGCCCAGTACCAACAGGCCTACGAAAACCTGCTCGAGGCCACGAGCACGCCCTGGGCGCCCTGGACCGTGGTGCCCGGCAACAGCAAGACCCACCGCAACCTCATGATCGCCACCCTGGTGCGCGACACGCTCAAGGCGCTGAAGTTGCGTTTTCCGCCCGACGACCCACGCCTCAAAGGCCTGCGCGTCACCTGAATCCACCCGAGAGAGACCCATGACCCAGCTGTCCGCCGACTACCAGGCCCTGGCCAACTACCGCCCCCGGCACAAGGTGCGCTTCGTCACCGCCGCGAGCCTGTTCGACGGCCACGACGCGGCCATCAACATCATGCGCCGCATCCTGCAGAGCATGGGCGCCGAGGTGATCCACCTCGGCCACAACCGCAGCGTCGACGAGGTCGTGACCGCGGCGCTGCAGGAAGACGTGCAGGGCATCGCGATCAGCAGCTACCAGGGTGGCCATGTGGAGTACTTCAAGTACATGGTCGACCTGCTCAAGGCACGCGGCGGCGCGCACATCCAGGTCTTCGGCGGCGGCGGCGGCGTGATCGTGCCCAGCGAGATCGCCGAGCTGCAGGCCTATGGCGTGGCGCGCATCTACAGCCCCGAAGACGGCCAGCGCATGGGCCTGGCCGGCATGATCGGCGAGATGGTCATGCGCTGCGACCAGGACCTGTCGCCGCACGCGCCCAAAGCCCTGGCCGCGATCGAGGGCCATGGCGAAATGCACTGGCGCGCGCTGGCCCAGCTCATCACCGTGATCGAGAACGGCCAGGCCGACGCCGCGCTGCTGCAGGGTGTGCGAGATGCGGCCGCAAAACGCACGGTGCCGGTGCTGGGCATCACCGGCACGGGCGGCGCGGGCAAGTCCTCGCTCACCGACGAGCTCATCCGCCGCCTGCGGCTGGACCAGGGCGACGCGCTGCGCGTGGCCGTCATCAGCATCGACCCCTCGCGCCGCAAGAGCGGCGGCGCGCTACTGGGCGACCGCATCCGCATGAACGCCATCAACCCGTGGCAGAACGGCGCGCGCGTGTTCATGCGCAGCCTGGCCACGCGCGACTTCGGCAGCGAGATCAGCGCCGCCCTGCCCGACGTGATCGCCGCCTGCAAGGCCGCGGGCTTCGACCTCGTGGTGGTGGAAACCTCGGGTATCGGCCAGGGCGACGCCGCCATCGTGCCGCACGTGGACGTGCCCCTGTACGTGATGACGCCCGAGTTCGGCGCCGCCAGCCAGCTCGAGAAGATCGACATGCTCGACTTCGCCGAGTTCGTGGCCATCAACAAGTTCGACCGCAAGGGCGCGGCCGATGCGCTGCGCGACGTGGCCAAGCAGGTGCAGCGCAACCAGGAGGCCTGGGGCAAGCGGCCCGAAGACATGCCGGTGTTCGGCACCATGGCCGCGCGCTTCAACGACGACGGCGTGACCGCGCTGTACCAGGCGCTCAAGGGCCGCCTGAGCGCCCTGGGCCTGGCGCTCAAGGACGGCGCGCTGCCCGTGGTGAACGTGCGCCACAGCACCAACCAGACCCCCATCGTGCCGCCCGCGCGCACGCGCTACCTGGCCGAGATCTCGGACACCGTGCGCGGCTACAAGAAGATGGTGCGCCAGCAGGCGAAGCTCGCGCGCGAGATCCAGCAGCTGCGCGCCAGCGCCGAGATGCTGCGCGTGGACAAGCCCGAGCGCTCGCGCGCGGCCGAGGCCGTGATCGACCTCGCCCAGGTGCGCGAGCTCGACCAGGACCCGGCGGCGCGCAAGCTGCTGAAGCAGTGGCCAGACATGCAGAAGGCCTACGCGGGCGAAGAGTACGTGGTGAAGATCCGCGACAAGGAGATCCGCACCGCGCTCACCACGAAGAGCCTTTCGGGCACCGTGATCCGCAAGGTCGCGCTGCCGCAGTACGAAGACCACGGCGAGCTCCTCAAGTGGCTCATGCTCGAGAACGTGCCCGGCAGCTTCCCCTACACCGCGGGCACCTTCGCCTTCAAGCGCGAGGGCGAAGACCCCACGCGCATGTTCGCGGGCGAAGGCGATCCCTTCCGCACCAACCGCCGCTTCAAGCTGCTCTCCGAAGGCATGCCGGCCAAGCGCCTGTCCACCGCCTTCGACTCGGTCACGCTCTACGGCAACGACCCCGACCTGCGGCCCGACATCTACGGCAAGGTGGGCAACTCGGGCGTCTCCATCGCCACGCTCGACGACATGAAGGTGCTGTACTCGGGCTTCGACCTGTGCCACCCGGCCACCTCGGTGTCCATGACCATCAACGGCCCGGCGCCCAGCATCCTGGCCATGTTCATGAACACGGCCATCGACCAGAACCTGGAGAAGTTCAAGGCCGACAACGGCCGCGAGCCCACCGCCACCGAGGCCGCGAAGATCCGCGAATGGGTGCTGGCCAACGTGCGCGGCACGGTGCAGGCCGACATCCTCAAGGAAGACCAGGGCCAGAACACCTGCATCTTCAGCACCGAGTTCAGCCTCAAGGTGATGGGCGACATCGCGAGCTACTTCGTGCACCACGACGTGCGCAACTTCTACTCGGTGTCCATCAGCGGCTACCACATCGCCGAGGCCGGGGCCAACCCGATCAGCCAGCTCGCCTTCACGCTCTCCAACGGCTTCACCTTCGTCGAAGCCTACCTGGCGCGCGGCATGCACATCGACGACTTCGCGCCCAACCTGTCGTTCTTCTTCAGCAACGGCATGGACCCGGAGTACACCGTGCTGGGCCGCGTGGCGCGCCGCATCTGGGCCGTGGCCATGAAGGAGAAGTACGGCGCGAACGAACGCAGCCAGAAGCTCAAGTACCACGTGCAGACCAGCGGCCGTTCGCTGCACGCGCAGGAGATCCAGTTCAACGACATCCGCACCACGCTGCAGGCGCTGATCGCGATCTACGACAACTGCAACTCGCTGCACACCAACGCGTTCGACGAAGCCATCACCACGCCCACCGAAGACTCGGTGCGCCGCGCCATGGCGATCCAGCTCATCATCAACCGCGAGTGGGGTCTGGCCAAGAACGAGAACCCCAACCAGGGCGCCTTCATCATCGACGAGCTCACCGAGCTCGTCGAAGAAGCGGTGCTCACCGAGTTCGAGCGCATCGCCGAGCGCGGCGGCGTGCTGGGCGCGATGGAGACCGGCTACCAGCGCGGCCGCATCCAGGACGAGTCCATGCACTACGAGATGCTCAAGCACACCGGCGAGCTGCCCATCATCGGCGTCAACACCTTCCGCAACCCGCACGGCGACCCGATCCCGCAGTCGCTCGAACTCGCGCGCTCGACCGAAGACGAAAAGCAGAGCCAGCTGAAGCGACTGCAGGACTTCCACGCCCGCCACGCCCACGAAGCGCCGGCCATGCTGGAGCGCCTCAAGCGCACCGTGATCGACAACGGCAACGTGTTCGAGGTGCTGATGGACGCGGTGCGCTGCTGCTCGCTGGGCCAGATCACCAATGCGCTGTTCGAGGTCGGCGGACAGTACCGGCGCAACATGTGACACTCGGGCCCATGCACGCCATGGGCCCCCGCGCGATCCGCGCCGTCGTCGCCAACCCGCGCGCCCAGGGCGGGCGCGCCGCGCGCCTGCTGCCCGCGCTGCGCGACGCCTTGCCCCCCGGGGTCGCGCTGCACACCCCCGGCGACATCCCCGAGGCCCTGGCCCTGCTGCGCGGCCTGCCCCCGGGCTCGCGCGTGGTGGCCGTGGGCGGCGATGGCACCCTGCACCGCTGGCTGCCCGCGCTGCTCGAACGTGGCCACGAGCTCGGCGTGGTGCCCCTGGGCAGCGGCAACGACACCGCGCGCGCCCTGGGCCTGCGCCGCGGCAGCCCCCTGCCCTGGCTCACGCACGCACTCAACGGGCCGCCGAGCACCATGGACATCGGCCTGGCCAGCTGGCACGACGGCCAGGGCGAGCGCCACGACACGCCCTTTCTCTCGAGCCTGAGCGCGGGCTTCGACGCCGCCGTGGTGGCGCGCGCGCTCACCGGCCCGCCGCGGCTGCGCGGCCTGCCGCGCTACCTCTGGGCCACGCTGCGCGAACTGGCCGCGCTGCGCAGCTGGCACCTGGACGTGACCGTGGACGGCCAGCACCGCCACGAAGGGCCCGCGCTGTTCGCGGCCACGCTCAACACCGCCACCTTCGGCGGCGGCATGCCCGCCACGCCCGCAGCGCGCACACGCGACGGTCTGCTCAACCTGCTGCTGGCCGGCCCGTTCTCGCGCCCGGGCGCGCTGGGCATGCTGCCGCGGCTGCTGGTGGGCTGGCACCTGGGCCACCCCCGCATCCACACGCGCGCTTTCGAGCAGATGACCGTGCTGGGCCGCGGCGACCTGCCGCTGGCCGCCGACGGCGAATGGCTGGGTCTGGCGCGCTCGTTCACGGTCGCGGTGCGGCCGGGTGCGCTGCGCGTGGTCAGGGCGCCGAACTCGGGCTGAACGCCGCGGCGTCGGCCAGCGGCAGGTCGAGCCACAGGTTCTGCGGCTTGAGCTTGAGCAGGCCCTGCGCGTTCATGGCCAGGCCCAGGTACACGGGCTTGCCGCGCAGGTCTTCGCGCTGCTGCGCCGGGTCGGCAAAGCGCAGGCGGAACAGGCTGATGAGGCGCTGCTGGCGCGCCTCGCTCAGCGACTTGCCCTGGTACAGGTCGTTGAGCAGGCCGGTGGCCTCGGCGTCGAGCCCGATGTGCCAGCGCCAGGCCGGGTCGTCCACGCGCGACAGCGCTTCGATCTGCACGGCCACGCCATGCAGGTGCATGACCCAGCGCTCGAGCACCTGGGCCAGCGCCTTCAGGCCCGATTGCGCGCGGTTCATGCTGAGCACCAGGCCGTGCGGCAGCTGCTGCTGCACCGTGTGCGTGAGGTCGAGCACGAAGCGGTGCGAGGCGCCGGGCTGCCCCAGCGCCTGCAGGAAGGCCGGGCCGGTGTCTTCATTGAGCACCTGCAGCTCGACCCCGCGCAACGTGGCGCCGGCCTGCTTGAGCAGCGCGCCCATGCTGCCCAGGCCCGCGGTCTCGTGCAGCTGGTCGAGCGTGTCGGCATCGCCCGCGAGCACGCGGCCGCCCTGCAGCTGCACGCGCTGGCGGCGAAACAGCAGCTCGGCCGCGCGCCACAGCATCGGGTCGCGCGCGGGGCCCAGCAGCCGCACCACCATGGCCTGCACCAGCAGGTCGAGGAACAGCGGCGGCAGGGTGACCGCGCCCGCCGCGAAGAAGCCGGTCCAGGCCGCTTCGATCGAGCCGGCGCGCTGCACCGCGTCGCGCAGCGCAAGGAAATGGCGCCAGTTCTCGCGCACGTCGGCGTCGAGCATGGCCTCGATCTGACCGGGGATCACGCTGCGCAGCGGGTCTTGCCACAGCGCCTCGTGCAGGCCGCGCTCGGCCACGCAGGACTCGGGCACCAGCGCGAGCTCGGGCCGCTGCAGCCAGTGGCGCCAGTAGTCGGGCGTGGGGGCGTGCCAGCCGCGCGAATCGGCCACCAGGTGTTGGGCGCCGCTGGCGGGCCAGGGCGTGAAAGAAGCGTCGGGCATGCGGAGCAAACACAAGGCCGGGCACCAGCGCCCGGCCAGGGCGCGATTGTGGCCCAGGCCCCGTCAGGGCGCCGACTGAACCGCCCCGGCCACCCGCCCCGCGCCGAGGTTGCGCAGCGTGTAGGGCTGCGGCGCGTCCTGCGTGTAGGCCGCGTCGGGCACGCCGGCCAGGCCGATCTGGGCCTGCAGCGTGGCGTCGGGCCAGAAGTTGGGCGCGTTGAGGTTGGTCGCGCCGGGGATGTTGCTCGCGAGGCCCGTGACGTTGGCGGTCTGCAGCACGCTGCCGCTGGGAAAGCCGTTGGTGGTGAGCGCCTGATTGCCGGTGCCGGCCAGCAGGTTGGCCGTGAGGCGCACGGTGCTCACGCCGCTGGGCAAGGACAGCCAGGCACCACCCGAGCGCGTGTTCACCAGGGTGTTGTGGTACAGCTCCAGCGTGCGCACGCTGTTGCTCAGGCCTTCATTGCCGTACGAGATGAGGTTGGCGTTCTGCGCGCTCGGCCCCTTTTGCAGCAGGTTGCCGCGCATCACCACACGCCCGCCATTGGGGAAGTCGGCCTGGTAGCTCGCGGTGCCGGCGGTGCCGTCCATGAAGTAGCTGTGCTCGATCACGGTCTCGCGCGCGCGGCTCTTGAGGTTGTGGCCCACGCGCGCCTCGCGGAAGAAGCTCGAGCGCACGGTGAGGCGGTCGATCGCATTGACGTAGAGGTTGTGCGTGTAGCCGTCGCCGCGGCCGTTGCGCGCGAACTCGGAGCGGTCGATGGTGATGGTGGACGCACCGGCCGCGGCGAGCAGGCCGTTCTCGTTGTCGTAGAAGCCGCTGTTGGCGATGCGCAGCTCGCCGCCGTGCTCGGCGCGGATGCCCGCGCCGTTCTGGTCGGGCACGGTGGCGCCGCGGAACTCGAGGTTGTCGATGGCGATGTTGGTGCCCGCCACCACCCAGATGCCCTTGCCGCTCTGGTTGAGGCCGTCGGCGAACAGCCGCGCACGGCCGCCCGTGCCGCAGATGGTGAGGTTGGACGCGCTCCAGGTGGCCAGGGCCGCCGCGCCGCGGTAGTCGCCGGCACTGATGCGGATCACGTCGCCCGAGACCGCGGCGCGCGAAGCCGCATTGGGCGAGGCATAGGGCTTGCCGGGGCCGACCTCGAGCACGCGCCCGCTCGCGCTGTCGCACAGCGTGCCCGAGACCGGCGCGGGCGGCGGCGTGGGCGATGGCGTCGACGCCACGGGCGCGGGGCTGCCGCTGGGGGCCGTGCCATCCCCGCCACCCCCGCCACCGCCGCCGCAGGCGGCCAGGGTGGCGATGAACAGCAGGGTCAGGGTCGGGCGGGTGATCGTGAACGCGCAGGACGCGGAGGAATCGGCAATGGACATGGGCAATCGAAACGGACGGGCGCGCCAGGCGCGGGCGCCGGGCAGCGCGCAAAGCGCCGCGAGTATGGCGGCCAGGCGGACCGCCGCGGGTCCTGGTTCGGTGTGATTTGGTAACCCGCGCCCGCGGCCTGCCCCCGGGCGCGGACCGCGCCGCGCCGGGCAAATGTGACAATCGAAACCCCTCGACACGGCAGGCCCCGCCCGGTGGCGCGGCCTGCTCCGATCTCGTGAGCACTTTCGCATGACAGACGCTTTCTCCCGCACCGTGAGCCTGATCGGCGTGCCCACCGACGTGGGCGCGGGCGCGCGCGGCGCGTCCATGGGCCCCGAGGCCCTGCGCGTGGCCGGCCTGGCCGAGGTGCTGCAGGCCCAGGGCCTGCGCGTGCACGACCGCGGCAACCTCGCGGGCCCATCCAACCCCTGGCAGCCGCCCGAGAACGGCTACCGCCACTTCGAGGCCGTGAAGGCCTGGAACGAGGCGCTGCACGCCGCGGTGTTCGACGAACTGCAGCAGGCCCACCTGCCCGTCGTGCTCGGCGGCGACCACTGCCTGGGCCTGGGCTCGATCAGCGCCGTGGCGCGCCACTGCCGCGCCAGCGGCCGCAAACTGCGGGTGCTGTGGCTCGACGCCCACGCCGACTTCAACACCGCCGAGCTCACGCCCAGCGGCAACATCCACGGCATGCCCGTGGCCTTGCTGTGCGGCCTGGGCCCGGCCGCGCTCACGGGCATCGGCGGCACCACGCCGGCGGTGCGGCCCGATCAGATCCGCCAGATCGGCATCCGCAGCGTGGACCCGGGCGAGAAGCGCCTGGTGCACGAGCACGGGCTGGAGGTGTTCGACATGCGCTACATCGACGAGATGGGCATGCGCCACACCATGGAGCAGGCCCTGCTGGGCGTGGACGAAGACACCCACCTGCACGTGAGCTTCGACGTCGACTTCCTCGACCCCGAGGTCGCGCCCGGCGTGGGCACCACGGTGCGCGGCGGCCCCACCTACCGCGAGGCCCAGCTCTGCATGGAGATGATCGCCGACACCGGCCGCCTGGCTTCGCTCGACGTGATGGAACTCAACCCTGCGCTGGATGTGCGCAACCGCACCGCCGAGGTCGCGGTGGACCTGATCGAGAGCCTGTTCGGCAAGTCGACGCTGATGCGCAAGACCGCGCCGCGCGCCTGAGCGCGCCAGGGCTCAACCCGCGCCGCGCCGCGCGGCGCGGATCAGGTCGACCGCCTTCTCGGCCACCATGATCACCGGCGCGTTGGTGTTGCCGCCCACCACCTCGGGCATCACCGAGGCATCGACCACGCGCAGGCCGCGCACGCCGTGCACGCGCAGCGCGGCGTCCACCACCGCGTCGGCATCGGGCCCCATGCGGCAGGTGCCCACGGGGTGGTAGATGGTGTCGGCGTGGCGGCGCACGAACTGCTCGATCTGCGCATCGCTCTGCGCGTCGGCCGAGGTGGGCGATTCGGTGCCACCGAAACGCGCGAGCGCGGGCTGCTGCAGCAGGTGGCGCATGCGCTTGAAGCCGCGCACCAGCCGCGCCACGTCGTCGGGGTGCTGCAGGAACGCAGGGTCGATCAGCGGCGCGAGCTGCGGGTCGCGCCCGGCCAGGCGCAGCGTGCCGCGGCTCTTGGGCCGCAGCAGGCACACGTGGCACGAGTAGCCGTGGCCGAACACGGTCTTGCGGCCGTGGTCCACGAGCTTGCCGATCACGAAGTGCAGCTGCAGGTCGGGAATCGGCTCGTCGGGCGCGCTCTTGATGAAGCCGCCCGCCTCGGCGAAGTTGGTGGTGAGCAGGCCGGTGCGCGCGCGCCGCCATTCGGCGATGCCGCGCAGCGCCGCGAGCACGCCCTTGAAGGACAGCCCGAACAGCTCGGTGGCGCGCGGCGCGTTCACCACCTGCACCACGTCCACGTGGTCGTGCAGGTTGCCACCCACGCCCGGCAGCGCGTGCACCACGGCAATGCCATGCTGCTGCAGGTGATCGGCCGGGCCGATGCCCGAGAGCATGAGCAGCTGCGGCGAGCCGAAGGCACCCGCGCTCAGCACCACCTCGCCGCCCTCACGGCAGCGCGCGAGCTGCAGCGGGCCGCGGCCGCCCTGGGCGCGGTACTCCACCGCCACCGCGCGCGGTGCGCCGCCATCGGTGTCGGTCACCACGCGGCACACCAGCGCGTCGGTGATCACCGTGAGGTTGGGACGGCCCAGGTGCGGCGTGAGGTAAGCCTTGGCCGCGCTGAAGCGCTCGCCGTGGCGGTGCGTGACCTGGTAGGGGCCCACGCCCTCCTGCTCGGCGCCGTTGAAATCGGGGTTCACCGGGTAGCCCGCCTCGCGGCCCGCGGCGACGAAGTGCGCGCCGAAAGGGTTGGGGCTGGTGAGGTCGCGCACGTTGAGCGGACCGCCGGTGCCGTGGAACGCGTCGGCCCCGCGCTCGTTGTGCTCGGCGCGCTTGAAGTAGGGCAGCACATCGGCCCAGGCCCAGCCCGGGTTGCCCGCGGCGGCCCAGGCGTCGTAGTCGCGCGCATGGCCACGCGCGTAGATCATGGCGTTGACCGAGCTCGAGCCGCCCAGCACCTTGCCGCGCGGCTGGTAGCCGCGGCGGCCATTGAGGCCGGGCTGCGGCACCGTCTCCAGGCACCAGTTTGCCTGGCCGTTCTTGGCCAGCAGCGCGAGGCCCGCGGGGCAATGGATCAGCACGCTGCGGTCGGGCGGGCCGGCCTCGATCAGCGCCACGCGCAGCCCCGGGTCTTCGCTCAGGCGGCCGGCCAGCACGCAGCCGGCCGAACCGCCGCCCACGATGATCACGTCGTACATGCAGGTGTCTCCAAGGTCGCTGCGGCGCAGCAGCGCTGCGCGACAATCGAGGGGCAGTTTTGCACGCGCTCCCCTGCCCCGTGTAGGCAGCCGCGCCTAGCCACGACACGCCCGCGACGCGGGTTTCCCCTGATCCCCCACTCGAGGTTTTCTTCGCATGAGCAGCAACAGCATCCAGACCGTCGGCATCATCGGCTCGGGCACCATGGGCAATGGCATCGCACAGGCCTGCGCCACCAGCGGCATCCGCGTGGTCATGGTCGACATCGCGCAGGCCGCGCTCGACAAGGGCCTGGCCACCATCGCGGGCAGCCTGGACCGCCTGATCAAGAAGGAGAAGCTCAGCGCCGAGGGCAAGGCGCAGGCGCTGTCGCTGATCACCACCAGCACGAACTACGAGGACCTCAAGGGCGCGCAGCTCGTGATCGAGGCCGCGACCGAGAACGAGGCGCTCAAGGTGAAGATCCTGCAGCAGCTCGACGCGCTGCTCGCGCCCGAGGTGATCGTGGCCACCAACACCAGCTCCATCGGCATCACGCAGCTGGCCGCCGCCACGAAGCGCGCCGACCGCTTCATCGGCATGCACTTCTTCAACCCCGTGCCCATGATGGCGCTGGTGGAGATCATCCGCGGCCTGCAGACCAGCGACGCCACGCACGACACGGTGAAGGCGCTCGCCGAGGCCCTGGGCAAGACGCCGATCACCGTGAAGAACGCGCCGGGCTTCGTGGTCAACCGCATCCTCGTGCCCATGATCAACGAGGCCTTCTTCGTGCTCGCCGAAGGCCTGGCCACGGCCGAAGACATCGACGCCGGCATGAAGCTCGGCACCAACCAGCCCATCGGCCCGCTCGCGCTGGCCGACATGATCGGCCTGGACGTGTGCCTCGCGGTGATGAACGTCTACGTCAACGAGTTCAACGACAGCAAGTACCGCCCCTGCCCGCTGCTCAAGGAGATGGTGGCCGCGGGCTACCTGGGCCGCAAGACCGGCCGCGGCGTCTACACCTACTGAGGCGCCCGGCTCACCACGGCACGGGCGTGCCGTGGTGGTCGAAGAAGCCGCCGCTCGCGCCCTCGGGCAGGGTGTCGATCACGCGCAGCAGCTCCTGCGCGGCCAGTGCGGGCGTTCGCACCTCGAGCCCGGTCTTGGCGAAGGGCGCCGACAGCGCCGTGTCCACCGTGCCCGGGTGCAGCGCCACGCACAGCGCGGCCTTGTTGCGTCGCGCGAGCTCGATGGCCGCGGTGTGCACGAACTGGTTGAGCGCGGCCTTGGACGCGCGGTAGCCGTACCAGCCGCCCAGGCGGTTGTCGCCGATGCTGCCCACGCGCGCCGAGAGAAACGCCGCCACGCAGCGGCCCTGCCGCGGCAGCAGCGGCAGCAGGTGCCGCATGACCAGCGCGGGGCCGATGGCGTTCACCGCGAACAGGCGCTGCAGGGCCTGCGCGTCCAGGTGCTGCCAGCCGCGCTCGGGCTGCACAGCGCCTTCATGCAGGAGGCCGCTGGCCACGATCAGGGTGCGCAGCGCGCGGCCTTCGTCGGCCAGGCGCTGCGCCACGTGGGCGGCCAGGTGCTCGATGCTTTCGGGCTCGGCGAGGTCCACCGCGGGCTCGGTGCGCCGGCCCACGGCGAGCACCGTCTCGCCGCGCGCGCGCAGCGCCTGCACCAGCGCCGAGCCGATGCCGCCGGTGCCGCCGAGCACCAGCGCCAGCGCGCGGTCGTCCGTGGGTGGGGTTTGCATGGCGCGCGATTCTGCGGCGGCGCGGGCGGGCACACCGCGGCGCGCCCACAAGGCCCCGCGCGGGCCGGGCCCTTGCGGCGGCGCAGCACCCCGCAGCGCGCCGCGCCCTACCATGTCGCCCCATGAGCACTGACGACTTCGACCTTTTCGTGATCGGCGGCGGCAGCGGCGGCGTGCGCGCCGCGCGCATGGCGGCGCAACGCGGGCTGCGCGTGGCCCTGGCCGAGCGGCTGGGCCACCAGGGCCTGGGCGGCACCTGCGTGAACGTGGGCTGCATTCCCAAGAAGCTGTACAGCTACGCGGCCGGCTACCACGAGGCCTTCGAGGAAGCCCCGGGCTTCGGCTGGCAGATCGACACGCCGCCGCGCTTCGACTGGGCCACGCTCAAGGCCAACCGCGCGAAAGAGATCGCGCGCCTGAACGGCGTGTACGCCGGCCTGCTCAAAGGCGCGGGCGTGGTGCAGATCAACGGCTTCGCGCGCTTCACCGGGCCGCACCAGATCGCGGTCGACACCACCGACGAAACGGGCCACCCTGTCACGCAGCAACACCGCGCGAGGCACGTGCTCATCGCCACCGGCGGCACGCCCAGCCTGCCCGACATCGAAGGCCGCGAGCACATCCTCGACAGCAACGCCATGTTCGACCTCGATCCGTTCCCGCAGCGGCTCGCGATCGTGGGCGGCGGCTACATCGCGAGCGAGTTCGCGTCCATCTTCAACGGCCTGGGCGCGCGGGTCACGCTGATCAACCGCGGCGAGCTGCTGCTGCGCGGCTTCGACGACGACATCCGCCGTTTCGTGGGCGCCGAGATGGCCAAGACCGGCATCGATCTGCGCATGCAGACCGAGGTCGCGCGCATCGTGCGCACCGCCACGGGCCTGCAGCTCCACTTCAAGGATGGCGGCACGCTCGAGGCCGACGCGGTGCTCTACGCCACCGGCCGCAAGCCGCTCACCCAGGGCCTGGGCCTGGAGCACGCGGGCGTGGCGCTGGGCGCGCACGGCGAGGTGGCGGTGAACGGCGAGCACCAGACCAGCGCGCCGCACGTCTACGCCGTGGGCGACGTGACGGGCCGCGTGCAGCTCACGCCCGTGGCGCTGGGCGAGGCCATGGTGGTGGTCGACCGGCTTTGCGGCCCCGCGCCCGGCAAGGCCGCGCGCCAGATGGCCTATGAGAACATTCCCACCGCCGTGTTCACGCACCCCAACATCGGCACCGTGGGCCTCACCGAGGCGCAGGCGCGCGAGCGCCATGGCGAGGTGACGATCTTCCGCAGCGAGTTCAAATCGCTGCGGCACACGCTCTCGGGCCGCAGCGAGCGCACCCTCATGAAGCTCGTGGTCGACACGAAGACCGACCGCGTGCTGGGCGTGCACATGGTGGGCGCCGAGGCCGGCGAGATCGTGCAGGGCTTTGCCGTGGCGCTGAAAGCCGGCGCCACCAAGGCGGTGTTCGACAGCACCATCGGCATCCACCCCACGGCGGCCGAAGAGTTCGTGACCATGCGCGAGCCGCTCAGGTGAGCACGAACAGCAGGGCAGCGGCCAGCGCCGTGTGCAGCCACAGGCCCGGCGCGAGCCAGCGCAGGTAGGCCGCACCCCCCGAGGCCAGCGCGGTGGCCGACTTGCTCGCCGCGTGCACCACCAGCACCAGGACCACGGCCTCGCGCGCCGCCGTGTCGGGGCCGGTGCTGCCGAACACCGCGGCCACCGCGGCGTGCAGATCGGCCAGGGCGCCGATGGCCGCGCCCACGATCAGGCCCGCATCGCCCAGGCCCAACCGCAGGGCGTGCACCAGCACCTGGATGGCGGCGAGCAGCGCCGCCACCGCGAGCGCGCCGCCCAGGCTGAACATGCGGTCGGCGCGCGGGGCCGGCAGGGCCTCGGTGCGCGGGGTGGCGCCGGCCACGGTGACATCGGCCCCGCGGCCCGGCCCGCTCACCAGCCACCAGCCCCAGGCCAGCGCGAGCGCCGCACCCGCCAGCGCCGGCAGCCACAACACCGCGAGCCAGGCCGGCCGCACAGCGGCCGCCACCAGCAGCAACTGCAGCTGCGTGGACACGCACGACAGCAGGCCGCCGCCGGCCATCACCCGCACCGGCGCCGCGCCCGAGCGCGCCGCCAGTCCCAGGCTGGCGATGGTGGCCGTGCTCGACACGAAGCCCGAGGCCAGCGCCGACAGCGCCACCGCGTGCCGCGTGGCGAGCAGCCGCCGCGCCAGGTGCGCCGCCGATTGCAGCGCGAGCAGCAGCGCCAGCAGCACCCCGATGCCGCGCGGGTTCAGCGCCTCGCCCCACAGGGGCCGGTCGGGCAGCAGCGGCAGGCCCAGCAGCACCAGCGCCGCGAGCAGCAGGCCGTCGCGCAATTCGGCCGGGCCCAGCCAGTGCTTGACGAAGCGGTGCGCACGCTCGCGCACCGCGAGCACCGCCGTGAGCGCCACCGCGAGCGCCGCGGCCAGCGGCACGCTGGACACGGTGAGCACGCCGATGAGGTAGGTGAGCAGCAGCGCGACCTCGGTGGTCACCCCGGGGTCGTCCGAGCGGTCCTTGTAATAGGCCACCAGGCACAGACCGGCCACGCAGGCCGCGCCCACCACCACCAGGCCCGCCAGCCCCGTGAGGGCCGCCGCCGCGCCCGTGACGCAGGTGAGCGCGAAGCTGCGCAGGCCGGCCAGCGCACGCGCCGGGCCCTGGCCCTTGCGGCGTTCGCGCTCAGTGCCCACCAGCAGCCCGCAGCCCAGGGCGACGGCGAGCGCGGTGGCCGCCGCGGCGGGTTCCAGGGATGACAAACCGGTCACGGCGGGGCGTTCACAATAGCTGCATGCAGCGATCGCCCGACTTTACCGCCCCGCGTTTCTACGACGACCCCGATGCCGCGCTCGAGCAGGTGCAGCGCATCTACCAGCAGAGCGTGGACTTCCTGCGCAAGGCCCTGCACGACTACGTGGACGGCGCCGACTTCCACGGCGTGCGCGTGCGCGCCTGCTATCCCTACGTGCGCATCCACACCCACAGCAACCTGCGCCTGGGCGAAGGCGCCGACGAGCTCGGCCGCCAGCGCCTGAGCTACGGCTTCGTGGCCGGCCCGGGCCGCTTCGAGACCACGCTCACGCGCCCCGACCTGTACAGCGACTACTACCGCGAGCAGTTCCGGCTGCTGCTGGCCAACCACGGCGGCGAGCTCGAGATCGGCACCAGCACGCAGCCGATCCCGATCCACTTCTCGTTCGCCGAGCACGACCACGTGGAAGGTCAGATGAGCGTGACGCGCCGCGCGTTCATGCGCGACGTGTTCGACCTGCCCGACCTCACCGCCATGGACGACGGCATCGCCAACGGCACGCACGAGCCCGGCCCCGGCGAGCCGCACCCGCTGTCGCTGTTCACCGCGCCGCGCGTGGACTATTCGCTGCAGCGCATGCGCCACTACACCGGCACCTCGCCCGATTGGTTCCAGAACTTCGTGCTGTTCACGAACTACCAGTTCTACATCGACGAGTTCATCAAGCTCGGCCACGCCGAGATGGCCAAGCCCGACAGCCCCTACGTGGCCTTCATCGAGCCGGGCAACGTGGTCACGCGCCGCAGCGGCCTGCCGCCGCAGCCGGGCGACGAACTGGGCCACGCGCCGCCGCGCCTGCCGCAGATGCCCGGCTACCACCTGGTGCGCGAGGACCGCAGCGGCATCACCATGGTCAACATCGGCGTGGGCCCGGCCAACGCCAAGAACATCACCGACCACATCGCGGTGCTGCGCCCGCACGCCTGGCTCATGCTGGGCCACTGCGCGGGGCTGCGCACCAACCAGCAGCTCGGCGACTACGTGCTGGCCCACGCCTACGTGCGCGAAGACCACGTGCTCGACGAAGAGCTGCCGCTGTGGGTGCCCATCCCGGCGCTGGCCGAGATCCAGCTCGCGCTCGAGGCCGCGGTGGCCGACGTGACCGGCGTGGCGCCCAACGAGCTCAAGCGCATCATGCGCACCGGCACCGTGGCCAGCACCGACAACCGCAACTGGGAGCTGCTGCCCAACAACATGCCGCAGCGGCGCTTCTCGCAATCGCGCGCGGTGGCGCTCGACATGGAGTCGGCCACCATCGCGGCCAACGGCTTCCGCTTCCGCGTGCCCTACGGCACCTTGCTGTGCGTGAGCGACAAGCCGCTGCACGGCGAGATCAAGCTGCCCGGCATGGCCAACCACTTCTACCGCGAACGCGTCGACCAGCACCTGCGCATCGGCATCCGCACCGTGGAGCTGCTGCGCGCGGGCGGCGTGAACCAGCTGCACAGCCGCAAGCTGCGCAGCTTTGCCGAGGTGGCGTTCCAATAAGGTTCTTCAAGGAGACCAGCGCATGGCCAGCACCCGCCGCACCGTCATCCTCGGCACCCTGGGCGCAGCCGGCGCCCTGGCCATCGGCTGGGGGGTTCTGCCGCCGCGCCAGCGCCTGAACACCGCGCAGCCGCTGCCCACCGCCGAAGGCGAGGTGGCCTTCAACGGCTGGGTGAAGATCGCGCGCGACGGCGCGGTCACGGTCACGCTGGCCAAGAGCGAGATGGGCCAGGGCGTGGTGACTTCGCTGTGCATGCTGCTGGCCGAAGAGCTCGATGCCGACTGGTCGCGCGTGCGCTGGCAACCCTCGCCGATCGACAAGATCTTCAACAACATCAGCACGGTGGTCGACGGCCTGCCCGTGCACCCCGACACCGACAACGCCGCGCTCGACGTGCTCAAGTGGCTCACCGCCAAGACCATGCGCGAGGTGGGCGTGATGATGACCGGCGGCTCGTCGAGCGTGAAGGACCTGTGGCTGCCCATGCGCCAGGCCGGCGCCGCGGCGCGCGAGATGCTGGTGGCCGCGGCCGCCGCGCAATGGGGCGTGGCCGCGGCCGATTGCGGCACCGAAAACGGCGAGGTGATCGCACCCGACGGCCGCCGCCTGGGCTACGGTGCGCTCGCGGCGGCCGCCGCGCAGCAGAAGATGCCCGCCTCGCCCAAGCTCAAGCCGCCCGAGCGCCACCGGCTCATCGGCCAGCCCACGCGGCGCATCGACACGCCGGGCAAGATCGACGGCAGCGCGCGCTTCGGCATCGACGCCCTGCCCGAGGGCCTGCTGTACGCCAGCGTGAAGATGTGCCCCACGCTCGGCGGCCGCGCCCAGCGCTTCAACGACGCACCCGCGCGCGCCCTGCCCGGCGTGAAGGCGGTGGTGGGCGTGGAACCGCTGCGCGGCGGCACCGGCGGCGTGGCCGTGGTGGCCGACCACCCCTGGCGCGCGCGCAAGGCCGCCGACGCACTCGACGTCACCTGGGCCCACGGCGAACTCGCCAGCTTCGGCAGCGCCGCGGCGCTGGAGCGCTTCGCACAGGCCGCGCGCAGCGAGAAAGGCTATGCCTTCTTCGAGACCGGCGAGGTCGAGCCCGCGCTTGCGGGCGCGGCCACGCGCATCGAGGCCGAGTACCGCGCGCCCTACCTCGCGCACGCGGCGCTCGAACCGATCAACGCCACCGTGCTGTTCGAAGGCAACAAGGCCACGGTGTGGGTGTCCACCCAGGTGCCGGGCCTGGCGCGCAGCGCCGCGGCCCAGGCGCTGGGCCTGCCCGACGAGGCCGTGACGGTGAACGTGATGCTGCTGGGCGGCGGCTTCGGCCGGCGCCTGGAAACCGACTTCATCGCCCAGGCCGCGGCCATCGCCAAGGCGGTGCCGGGCCAGCCGGTGCAAACCCTCTGGAGCCGCGAGCAGGACACGCGGCACGACCTGTACCGCCCGGCCTGCGTGGCGCGCTTCGAGGCCGGCTTCGACGCCGACCGGCGCCTGGTGGCCTGGAAGAACACCAGCGCGGGCCAGGCCATCGTGCCGCAGGTGCTCACGCGCGCCTTCGGCCTGCCCGGTGGCGGGCCCGACAAGACCGCGAGCGAAGGCGCGTTCGACCAGGCCTACGAATGGCCGGCCGCGCGCATCGCGCACGTGGCCGTGGCGCTGCCGCTGCAGGTGGGCTTCTGGCGCTCGGTCGGGCATTCGCACCAGGCCTTCTTCAAGGAAGGCTTCGTGGACGAATGCGCGCACGCCGCGGGCCAGGACCCGCTGGCCTTTCGCGAGGCGCTGCTGCAAAAGCACCCCAAGCAGCTCGCGGTGCTGCGGGCCGTGGCCAAGGCCGCGGGCTGGGGCACGCCATCGCCCGCCGCCCCCGACGGCGCGAAGACCGCGCGCGGCATCGCACTGCACGACTCGTTCGGCTCCACGGTGGCGCAGGTGGCCGAGGTCTCGCTGGGCCCCGACAAGGCCATCCGCGTGCACCGCGTGTGGTGCGCGATCGACTGCGGCCTCGCGGTCAACCCCGCGGGCATCCGCCAGCAACTCGAAGGCGCGGTGGTGTTCGGCCTGTCGGCCGCGCTGCACGGCGGTGTCGAGATCGTCGACGGCCAGGTGCAGCCCAGCAACTTCCACGACCAGCCCATCGTGCGGCTGGCCGAGGCGCCGCGCGTGGAATGCCTGATCCTGCCCGGCAAGGGCCAACCCGAGGGCGTGGGCGAGCCTGGCGTGCCGCCGATCGCACCCGCCGTGGCCAACGCGCTGTTCGCGCTCACCGGGCAGCGCCTGCGCAGCCTGCCCTTGAAGCTCGCCTGAGGAGACCCCGATGAGCACCGCCCTCACCGTCAACGGCCGCCCCGTCACCGTCGAGGCCGAACCCGACACCCCCTTGCTGTGGGTGCTGCGCGCCGACCTCCAGCTCACCGGCACCAAGTTCGGCTGCGGCATGGCGCTGTGCGGCGCCTGCACCGTGCACGCCAACGGCCAGGCCATCCGCTCGTGCGTCACGCCGGTGTCGGCCGTGGCAGGCCAGGCCATCACCACCATCGAGGGCGTCGAAGGTCCCGAGATCGCGGCGCTGCGCGCGGCCTGGACCGCCGTGGACGTGGTGCAGTGCGGCTACTGCCAGAGCGGGCAGCTCATGAGCGCCTGCGCGCTGCTCAAGGCCAACCCCAGGCCCGACGCGAAAGCCATCGCCGAGGCCATGAGCGGCAACCTGTGCCGCTGCGGCACCTACCAGCGCATCGAGGAAGCGGTGGCGCTGGCGGCGCAGCAGACCGCCAAAGCCTGAGCGCAGGGCTTCAGGCGCGGCGCGGTTTCACCTTCGACGCCGCAAGCTTCGCGTTCGTGCGCGCCTGCTCCACGTCGGCGTGCCGCGCCAGCGCCACGCCCATGCGGCGCTTGCTGAAGCTCTCGGGCTTGCCGAACAGGCGCAGCTCGGTGCCGGGCACGCGCAGGGCCTCGTCCACGCCGTCGAAGGCGATGCCCTGGGCCTCCATGCCGCCGTAGATCACGGCGCTCGCGCCCGGGCTCTTGAGCGTGGTGTCCACGGGCAGGCCGAGGATGGCGCGCGCGTGCAGCTCGAACTCGTTCTGCCACTGCGTGGCCATGGTCACCATGCCGGTGTCGTGCGGGCGCGGGCTCACCTCGCTGAACCACACCTGGTCGCCGGCCACGAACAGCTCCACGCCGAACAGGCCCTGGCCGCCCAGGTTCTCGGTGATCGCCTGAGCGATCTCGCGGCTCTTCTGCAGGGCCACCGGGCTCATGGGATGCGGCTGCCAGCTTTCCACGTAGTCGCCACTCACCTGCACATGGCCGATGGGATCGCAGAAATGCGTTTCCACCGCGCCGTCCGCGCCGAGCGCGCGCACCGTGAGCAGCGTGATCTCGTAGTCGAAGCGGATGAAGCCCTCCACGATGATGCGGCCATGGCTCACGCGGCCACCGGCCATGGCGTAATCCCAGGCCTTCTGCACGTCGGCCGGGCCGTCGATCTTGCTCTGGCCCTTGCCGCTGCTGCTCATCACGGGCTTGACGATGCAGGGGTAGCCGATGCCACCGTCGATCGCGGCCTGCAGTTCCTCAAGCGAGTCGCAGAACCGGTAGGGGCTGGTGGGCAGGCCCAGGGTCTCGGCCGCGAGGCGGCGGATACCCTCGCGGTCCATGGTCAGGCGCGCGGCGCGCGCGGTGGGGATCACGCGCACCACGCCCGCGGCCTCGAGCTCCTGCAGCATGGGCGTGGCAATGGCCTCGATCTCGGGCACCACCAGCATCGGGCGCTCGCGTTCGATCAGCGCCTTGAGCTGCGCCGGGTCGCTCATGGCGATGGTGTGCGCGCGGTGCGCCACCTGGTGACCGGGCGCGTTCTCGTAGCGGTCGACCGCGATGGTCTCGACCCCCAGGCGCTGCAGCGCGATCAGCACCTCCTTGCCGAGTTCGCCGCTGCCCAGCAGCATGACTTTGGTGGCCGAGGGCGACAGCGGCGTGCCGAGCGTGGTCATGGCAATGTCCTTGAAAGCAGAAGAATCAGATCGTGGTGCCCATGGCCTCACCGAGCCGCACCGGCCGCGCGGGCGCCCAGTCGGGGTGGAAGGCGATGGTGTCCTTGGGCCAGAGCAGCACCACGGTGGAGCCGAGCAGGAAGCGGCCCATCTCGGCGCCGCGATCGAGCGCCACGGGCGCATCGGCGTAACGCCAGGTGCGCACGCCGCCGGGCCGCGGCGGGTTCACCACGCCGTGCCACACGGTGGCCATGCTGCCCACGATGGTGGCGCCCACGAGCACCAGCACGAAGGGCACGGTGCGCCCGCCCACGGGCATGTCGAAGTGGCAGACCACGCGCTCGTTGCGCGCGAACAGGCCGGGCACGCCCGCGGCGGTGGCCGGGTTCACCGAGAACAGCTCGCCGGGCACGTGCACCATGCGCGTGAGCGTGGCCGCGGCCGGCATGTGGATGCGGTGGTAGTCGCGCGGGCTCAGGTAGATGGTGGCGAAGTCGCCGTCTTCGAAGGCCGCGGCCGCGGCGGCGTCGCCGCCAAGCAGGGCCGTGGTGCTGTAGTGGTGGCCCTTGGCCTGGAAGATCTGGTCGCGCTGGATGCGGCCGAACTGGCTGATCGCGCCATCGACCGGGCAGACGAAGGCCGCATCGGCCAGCGGGCGCGCGCCGGGCTTGAGGGCGCGCGTGAAGAACGCGTTGAAGCTCGGGTAGTGCGCCGGATCGGGGTCGTCGGCCTCGGCCATGTTCACGCCGTAGCGGTCGATGAAACGGCGGATGACCCAGGTGGTGAGCGCCCCGCAGCGCGCGCCGGCGAAAGCGCCCGCCAGGCGCGTGAGCGCCCCCTTGGGCAACAGGTATTGGAGACGGACGGCCAGCGACATGGCGCCGGATTGTAGGAGCCCGCCTTGGTGCCACCGGGGGTATGGGGCCACGGGCACAATGCCGGCCATGACGCAACCCCTGTTCGAGGTCACGGACCTCGTCAAGCGCTACGGCGACGCCACGGTGGTCAACGGCCTGGGCTTTCGCATCGACCCGGGCGAGTGCCTGGGTGTGATCGGCCCCAACGGGGCAGGCAAGACCACCACCATCAAGATGTGCCTGGGCCTGACCGCGCCCGACGCCGGCCGCATCACGGCCTTCGGGCTGGACATGCCGCGCGACGCGCTGGCGATCAAGGCGCGGCTGGGCGTGGTGGCGCAGATGGACACGCTGGACCCCGATTTCAACGCCGAGGAAAACCTGCTGGTCTACGGCCGCTACTTCGGCCTGGCCGACGCGGCCATCCGCGAGCGCATTCCGCGCCTGCTGGAATTCGCGGCGCTCACGCACAAGGCCAAGGCGCGGCCGGGCGAGCTTTCAGGCGGCATGAAGCGGCGGCTGTCGCTGGCGCGCGCGCTGGTCAACGACCCGCAGCTGCTGCTGCTCGACGAACCCACCACCGGCCTCGACCCGCAGGCGCGCCACCTGATGTGGGAGCGCCTGCAGCTGCTGCTGCAGCAGGGCAAGAGCATCCTGCTCACCACGCACTTCATGGACGAGGCCGAGCGCCTGTGCTCGCGCCTGCTGGTGCTCGACCACGGCCGCAAGATCGCCGAAGGCCGGCCGCGCGAGCTGATCGCGCAGCACCTCGAGCCCGACGTGGTGGAGGTGTACGGCCCGGGCGCGCTCGACATCGCACAACGCGAGGAGCACGCGGCGCTGCGCGCGCTGGCCTCGCGCGTGGAGGTCAGCGGCGAGACCGTGTTCCTCTACACGGCGCAGGCCCAGCCCATCCTGGCCGCGCTGGCCCACCAGCACGCGCTGCGCACCCTGCACCGCCCTGCCAACCTCGAAGACCTGTTCCTCAAACTCACGGGTCGCCAGATTCGCGAAGATGGCTGAAACCATGGCATCCATAGCTTCCAACCCCTGGTCGCCGCCGCGCCTGTCGCGCCGCTGGTGGCCCGTGTTCCTGCGCAACCTGCTGGTGTGGCGCAAGCTCGCGCTGCCGAGCGTGGTGGCCAACATCGCCGAGCCGCTGATCTGGCTCGTGGCCTTCGGCTACGGCCTGGGCGCGCTGGTGGGCACGGTGAACATGCCCGCTCCGGGCGGCACCGTGGCCGTGCCCTACATCCTGTTCCTGGCCAGCGGCAGCATCTGCATGAGCGCCATGAATGCGGCCACCTTCGAGGCCCTGTACTCGGCGTTCTCGCGCATGCACGTGCAAAAGACCTGGGACGGCATCCTCAACGCGCCCGTGAGCCTGGACGACGTGGTGCTGGCCGAGATGCTGTGGGCCGGCTTCAAGGCCTTGTTCACGGTCACGGTGATCATGCTGGTGATGCTGGGCCTGGGCATCACGCACACGCCCAAGCTGCTCGTGGCCTGGCCGGTGCTCTGGGCCACGGGCATCACCTTCTCGTGCATCGCGCTGGTGTTCAACGCCCTGGCCAAGGGCTAGGACTTCTTCAGCTACTACTTCACGCTGGTGCTCACGCCCATGATGTTCCTGTCGGGCGTGTTCTTCCCGCGCGAGCAGCTGCCCGCGCCGGTGCTGCTGCTGTCCGACCTGCTGCCGCTCACGCACGCGGTGCAGCTGGTGCGCCCGCTGTTCATGGACCAGTGGCCCACGAACGCCGCACTGCACCTTGCGGTGCTGGTGGTCTATGCGGTCGCGGCCTTCTGGCTCGCGCTCGCGCTCACGCGCAAACGCTTCGCGCGCTGAGGGCCTGCCTCGGCCGCGCCTGGCCAGTCGGGCTAAGGCGCGGTTTACCCCGCGCGGCGGATAGGCACCGCCGCGCCGTGTCCGGACACTGTAAGCCGTTCACGGACACAGGCGGCGGCATGAATGGCTTTCAAAAGATCGTGTGTGCGGGGGCCTTGTGCGGCCTCGCGGCCTGCGGCGGCTCGCCCGGCGACGGCGGGGGGACCGCGGCGCCCGAGCCCGGCACCCCGGCCAGCCACACGCTGACGGGCCACTGGATCGACCCCAACAACGGCACGGTGCTCATGGTCACGCCCGACGGCCTGAGCTACGGCGTGCTGCACACCGGCGCGGACGCGACCCTGGTGCGCGGCACGCTCACGCTCACGGGCACCACCCTGCCGCCGCTGCCGCTCGATGCGGTGAACGCCAGCGGCGAATCGAACCAGCGGCAGTTCACGGTGCAGGGCGGCCTGCAGCCCTCGGGGGCCCTGGCGTTCGAGGTGAGCGATCCCAAGGGGGTCGGCGGTCCGGTCACACTGGTGGTCGACACCGCGTACGAACCGCCGCTGCCCCTGGCGCAATGGGCGGGCAGCTACGTGGGTCTGGCGCAGGTGGCGGGCCTGCAGGGCGAATGCCTGCTCGAACTCGACGCCAACGGCGGTCTGGCCATGAGCAACACCCCGACCGCGGGCGACGTGGCTTGCGACGCCACCGGCCGGCTGGACGACGTGCCGGGCGCGCCGTCCCTCAAATCCTTCAAGCTCTGCTTCGCGGGCACGGGCTGCAATCTCAGCGACAACCCCTCGTTCGAAGGGCTGGCCCGCCTGGCCGGCGCAGCGCCCTCACCAACCGGCCCGCGGCCCCTGCTGACCCTGGTGGGCATGGACCTCGACGCCCAGAACGGGCTGCTGATCGAGGCCCGGCCCTGAGGGTCGCGGACGTTCAGTGAACCGCGCTCAGGCCCGGTTGGGCGTCGGCGTAGGCCTCGATGCCGCTGTCCATGAATTCCTCTTCGTCGATCGCCGCGTCGAATTCGCGGATCGTGGTGTTGAACAGCGTGGGGATCAGCGGCTTGTCCAGCGGGCGGCACACCCGGCCAGCCAGGCTGCGAAGCGGCTTGCTCTCTTCCATGGCGCTGATCACGGCCTCGGGGTCGAGCATCATCACGAAGGGGTTGGTGCGGTGGGCAAACGGGTTCATGGCGCGGTCCTGGGAAAAGAAGGTGTCACAAGGCGTGTTTCGATGGAAACAAACTGTATAGACGCGACCCCGCCGGGTTAAGTCGGTGCTTTGCCATGCAACGTGTAGGAAATTCCCCGACATCCGCAGGGAACTTCCCTATGCGCCATTCGTGACGGATGTCACGGTCCGTGCCGCAGAGCCTCCACGCTCGACCGCACAACCGCCTCCACGCTGCCGCTGTCCTGGTAACGGGCGCGCAGGAAGCTCGCGTGGTTGCCCACCCGGGCCGCGGTGCGCTCGATCTCGTCGAGCGCCGCCAGGCTGTTGAGGGCCTGGGCGTGCGGCGTGATCACGCGCAAGGTGGCCAGCACGTCCTCGCGGATGCTGATCGACTCGCGCGTCTTGGGATTGACCATCATGCCGTCGAGCCCGAAGCGGCAGGCCTGGAAGCGGTTGTAGGTGTAGACGAGGTAATCGTCTTCCTCGGGCGGCGGTTCGGTGCGCAGCAGCAGGTGGCGGCACAGGGCCTGCAGGTAGCAGGCCAGGCCGGCCGCACGCTCCACCGTCAACGGCGTGTCGCACACGCGCAGCTCGATGGTGCCGTACTCGGGCTTGGGCCGGATGTCCCAGTAGAAGTCCTTCATGGACTTGACCACGCCCGTGCTCTCCATCTTGGTGAAGTACACGTTGGCGAACTCCTCCCAGCTCAGCACGAAGGGCGCGCGCCCGCTCAGCGGAAAGGCGAACACCGAGTTCAGGCGCGCCGAGTCGAACAGCGTGTCCACCCCCTGCGAGAACGGCGACGAAGCCGACAGCGCGATGAAGTGCGGCACGTAGCGGTTGAGCGAGTGCAGCAGGAACAGCGCTTCGTCGGGCGAGCTGCAGCCGATGTGCACGTGCTGGCCGAACACGGTGAACTGCTTGGCGAGGTAGCCGTAGAGCCCCGAAAGCTGGTGGAAGCGCGGCTTGGCGAAGATGCGCTGCTCGAACCAGCGCTGGAACGGGTGCGTGCCCCCGCCCGCGAGCTCGATGTTGAGGCGGTCGCCCGCGCCCACCAGGGTGTCGCGGATGTCCTGCAGCTGCTTGAGCAGGGGCCCGTGCTCGGTGTGCACGCCGGTCGCGATCTCGATCATGCTCTGCGTCATCTCGGGCGTGACGGTGCCCGGGAAGGGCTTGCGCGCGAGCAGATCGAGCAGGTCGTTGGCGCTGCTGGAGAGGTCGTGGTCGTAGCTGTTGACGAGCTGGAGTTCGAGCTCCACGCCCATGGTCAGCGAATCGGAGGCCTTGAAGGTTTCCAACGGCATGGGGGCATCACTCCTTGGTCACGTGGGTTTCGTTCGCGGCCATCAGCGAACGCTGCGTGACGACGGGGCCAAACAGCTCCTGCAGCAGCATCATGCCGGCCAGGGCCGCCAGCACCTGCACCGCGGGCTCGAAGCCGTAGAGGCGGGTCTGCTCGATGAGCAGGATGGCGAAGGCCGACATGGGCGTGAGTGCCAGGCCGGTGAGCACGCCCTTGCGCTCCGAGATGCCCGACAGCCGTGCCGCGGCCAGGTTGCACAGCACCTTGGTGACGGTGCGCGCGAGGATCAGCACCACGCCGAGCACGAAGGTGTGGGTGACGTCGGTCCAGGTCAGCAGCGAGGCGATGTAGACGAACAGGAACACCGACAGCATGTCACCCGCGGTGCCGAAGTCGCGCTGCGCGCTCGAGAGGTGAACGCGGCGCTCGCGCGCCACGATGCCGAAGGTGAGCGCGGCCAGCAGCGGCGACAGCATGAGCCCGTAGGCCG
The DNA here is from genome assembly GCF_049843535.1 of Hydrogenophaga sp. T2. Taxonomy (NCBI): domain Bacteria; kingdom Pseudomonadati; phylum Pseudomonadota; class Betaproteobacteria; order Burkholderiales; family Comamonadaceae; genus Hydrogenophaga; species Hydrogenophaga sp. T2. Next base: position 416,337 of record NZ_JBBHZJ010000003.1, read on the forward strand.
CGGTGGTGAGCAGCACCACCGCGAGCGCGAACACCACGGTCACGCCGCGCTCGTGCGCGCCACGCAGCCGCAGCATCCAGGACACCGCCACGCCCAGCAGGCCGCCCACCGCGATTGAAGTGCCGACCACGTGCACGCTGTTGAAAGCCGCGAGTACGATGTCGCCCGAGGTGGACAGCGTCCAGTAGGCCACCACCAGCTTGAGCGCCAGCACCGACATCAGGCAGTTGATGGCGCACAGGTGCAGCACGCGCTCGGTGGCCTGCCCGGTGCTGCGCAACTCGTTGGCCACGCGCAGCACACCCGCGGGCGAGGCCGAGATGGACAGCGAGGCGATGATCAGGCGGTGGTCGACCGGCAGGGCGAACCAGCCCGACACCCAGTACACGACGCCGAAAGTGGCCAGCGACTCGACCACGCCCAGCACCAGCACCCAGGGGTTGTGGCGGAACCAGCGCAGGTTCATGCGGTAGCCGAGCTCGAACAGCACCAGCGCGAGCGCCACGTTGGCCAGGAAGGGCAGGCCCGGGATGTCGGTGGTGAGCCCGGGCAGGTTGATCAGGCCGCCGATCAGGCCCACCGCCACATAGCTCGTGACCCGGGGCACGTGCCAGCGCTCGAGCAGCCACTCGCCCGCGACCCAGGCGATCAGCAGCGCCAGCGGCCAGGCGATGGCCTGCAACAGAAAAGCGAAATCGGTCTGGACCAAGGATGCGTCTCCGGCAATACGCCCATGCGCACCGGCGGGGCCGGCGGCGCGGGCGAGCGGCCCCGGGGGGCCGGCGTTCATCGGATGGCGGCCGTGCAGGCCACCGCGAATCAGACCGCGAAGCGGGTCTGGAGGTCTTGCAAGCCGAACGTGTCGAGCATTTGCAGCAGCCGCTGTCGCGCGTGCTCGCGCTGTCCATGGCGGTCGTGGGGCATTCTACGTGCCAGGATCAGTTCGTTCTTCATCGAGTGCTCCCAGCCCACGAGTTCGGTCACCGTCACATCGTAACCATGGGCCTGCAGGCGCAGGCAGCGCAGCACGTTGGTGATCTGGCTGCCGAACTCGCGCGTGTGCAAGGGGTGGCGCCAGAGCTCGGCCAGCGGCGTGCGTTTGAGCGACAAGGCCTTGTGCTGGCGCATCACGCTCGCGGCTTCGGCCTGGCAGCACGGCACCAACACCAGGTGGCGCGCATCGCGCGCGAGCGCGAAGTCGATCGCGTCGTCGGTGGCGGTGTCGCAGGCGTGCAGCGCGGTCACCACGTCGATGCGCGCCGGCAGTTCGGCGTCGGTGATGGCCTGCTGCACCGTGCCGGCCAGAAATTGCATGCGCTCGAAGCCCAGTTGCGCCGCCAGCGCGCGCGACTTTTCCACCAGCTCGCTGCGCGCCTCGACACCCAGCACGCGGCCCGCGCCGCGCGGACGCAGCACGAGGTCGTACAGGATGAAGCCGAGATAGGACTTGCCCGCGCCGTGATCGGCCAGCAGCACGTCGCCCTGCTCGTCGAGCACCTCGGCCAGCAGCGGCTCGATGAACTGCACCAGGTGGTAGACCTGCTTGAGCTTACGCCGCGTGTCCTGGTTGAGCTTGCCCTCGCGCGTGAGGATGTGCAGCTCCTGCAAGAGGGCGATGGACTGGCCCTCGCGCAGCTCGGGCAACTGCTGCTGCAAGCTGGGCGCGGGCGGGCGCGGGTTCTTCGTGCGGGACGCGGCGGACATGGCGGCGATGATAGGTGAGCCGCTGCGGGGACAATCGCGTTCCACCGCCGCAAGACCATGTCCGCTTCCCACCCATTCGAACAACTCACCCCCGACGTGGTGCTCGACGCGCTCGATGCCGCGGGCCTGCGCGGCGACGGCCGCCTGACCACCCTCAACAGCTTCGAGAACCGCGTCTACCAGGTGATGCTCGAGCCCGACTTCGACGGGCACGGCGCGGTGGTGGCCAAGTTCTACCGGCCGCAGCGCTGGAATGCGGTGCAGATCGGGGAAGAGCACGCCTTCGCGGCCGAACTCGCGGCCGCCGAAGTGCCCGTGGTGGCGCCACTGACCCCCCAGGGCCGTTCGCTGCACGAGCACGCCGGCTTCTTCTGGGCCGCCAGCCCGCGCCGCGGCGGCCGCCGGCCCGAGCTCGACGACCCCGAGGTGCTCGAATGGATCGGCCGCTTCCTCGCGCGGCTGCACACCGTGGGCGCGGCCGGATCCTTCCGCCACCGGCCGCGCCTGGACGTGCAGCGCATGGCGCACGAACCCCTGGCCTGGCTGGCCGAACACGATGTGGTGCCGCTGGAGGTGCAGCGCGAATGGCGCGAAGTGGCGGCCGAGGCCGTGACCCGGGTGGAGCGGCACGCGGTGCTGCGTGGCGAGGCCCTGCCCGATGGCCCGGCCTGCATCCGCCTGCACGGCGACTGCCATCCGGGCAACATCCTCTGGACGCCCGAGGGCCTGCCCGGCGCGGGCCCGCACTTCGTCGACCTCGACGACGCCTGCAGCGGCCCCGCCGTGCAGGACCTGTGGATGCTGCTGTCGGGCGATCGCCACCAGCAGACGCTGCAGCTGAGCGCCCTGCTCGACGGCTACGAGCAGTTCCGCGACTTCGACCGCCGCGAGCTCGCGCTGATCGAGCCGCTGCGCACGCTGCGCCTGATCCACTACAACGCCTGGATCGCCCGCCGCTGGGACGACCCGAGCTTCCCGCCCAACTTCCCCTGGTTCGGCCACCCCGATCACTGGCGGGGCCAGGTGCGCCTGCTGCGCGAGCAGATCGACGCCATGGCCGAGCCGCCGCTCGTGGCCTGACATCCCGGTCAACGCCGGAAACACTTTCTCCCGGTACCCGCCTGCGGCCTTGGGCAGAATGGTTCGCGCCGGTCGCCTCCGCGCCCGGTGAAGGCCCCAGCCACGCCCGGACGAAGACGATCGCGATCCGCTTGCCCCTGCCTGCAATATGGGATTTGTGCGATTCAATTGCACGCAATCTAATTGCTCTCAACAATACGCCCCATGTCAAGCGCACGCCCATCTGCCGACGACCTGCTCAAGCTCGATCACCAGCTCTGTTTCGCGCTGTACTCGGCTTCGCTGGCCATGACCAAGCTCTACAAGCCCTGGCTCGACGAACTGGGCCTGACCTACCCGCAGTACATCGCGATGCTCGCGCTCTGGGAGGAAGACGGCATGACCGTCTCCGCCCTCGGTGAGCGGCTGCACCTCGACTCGGGCACGCTCACGCCGCTGCTCAAGCGGCTCGAGGCCGCCGAGTACCTGGTGCGCCTGCGCGATGTCGACGACGAGCGCCGCGTGCGCATCCGCCTCACGCCCGCGGGGCGCCGCCTGCGCACGCGCGCCGCGCGCATCCCGCCCTGTGTGCTCGACGCCGCGCAATGCTCGGTCAGCGAAGCGCTGGCCCTCACCCGCGAGGTGCGCGCCCTGCGCGACCGCCTCAGTGCCTGACCCCGATCACCCTTTTCCCCAACGCCGCCGCCCGTGCGGCACAACCCTCAGGAGCTCACCATGCCCACGCAACTCGACAAAGTCGTCTACACCGCCCGTGCCCACACCACCGGGGGCCGCGAGGGCAGCTCGCGCAGCGACGACGGCCTGCTGGACGTGAAACTCTCGCCGCCCAAGGCCATGGGCGGCGCGGGCAACGCCACCAACCCCGAGCAGCTGTTCGCCGCCGGCTACTCGGCCTGCTTCATGGGCGCGCTCAAGCACGTGGCGGGCATGAAGAAGGTGGCCGTGCCGGCCAACGCCTCGATCGACGCAGAAGTGGACATCGGCCCCATCCCGCAGGGCTTCGGCATCGCGGCCCGCCTCAACATCAGCCTGCCCGGCCTGGACCGCGCCGTGGCCCAGGACCTGATCGACACCGCGCACCAGGTCTGCCCCTACTCCAACGCCACGCGCGGCAACATCCCGGTGACGCTGACCCTGGTCTGAGCCGCCGCAGCCCCGAAAAAAAACCGCCGGCTCCGGCGGTTTTTTTCGTTCAGCGCGGCACCTCGGGCCGCGCGTTCGGGTCGTGGATCACGGTGCTCGTGCCCACCCCCACGCCGGCGCGCACACCGCTGTTGCCGATCTCGGTGCTGGCGCCCACCCCGGCCCCGGCGCTCACGCGGCCGCGCTGGTCCACCCCCACCCCCACACCAACCGGCCCCACCCCGGTGCCCACGCCCAGGCTCACGCCGTTGTTGCTGGCACCGACGCCGATCGAGATCGGCCCCACGGGGATGCCGATGCCCACGCCCACGCTGCTGCAACCCGCGAGCGCGGCAATGGCCAGCACCGTCGCGGCGCGGCTGACAATGGGAAAACGGGCCATGGTGAACTCCTGCGATCGTGGTCGGCCCCATTGTGACCGCCCACACCCCCCGGGGTTCCGAGGGGGCCGTGCTGCCCCCACCCGCCGGTCGGGTCTCAGGCGGCCTGCGGCACGGCGGCCTCGATGGCGTCGGCCAGCCAGCCACGCCGGGGCGCCTGGGCTTCGGCCGGCACCACATCGATGTGCGCGCCGGCCACGCGCAGCTGCGCGGCCCCTTCCACCCACAACAACCAGGCCAGACAGGCGCTGTCGGCCGCGCCGATCGCCGACCCGGGTTCGGCGCCGAGCACGGCGGTGAGCACGGCCGGCCCGGGCAGGGCCAGCGATCCGCCCGAAGCGCTGAGGCCGAGCGCGTTCGCCAGCACACCGAGGCGTTCGTCTCCCCCGGCGGGCGGTGCACCCCAGAGGGCCCACCATTGGCGCACCTGGTCCACCAGCTGCACCGCGCGTTCGCCCTCGGCGGACAGCAGCTCGGCGTGGTCCCAGCGCCGCCAGTCGACCGCGGGCGAGGCCGCACCGGCCGCCAGCGCGGCCCGCACATACGCGTGCACCGCGGCCTCGTGGCCGCCACGGCCCAGCGCCGCGGCCACCGCCGTGAGCTGCGCGATGCGCTGGCCCAGCAGACGGGCCTGCTCCACCATGAGCTTCTCGCGCAGCAGGCCGTCGCGCTCGGCGCGCAAGGCGGCCAGCTCGAGCGCGTTGCGCAGGTCGGCGCGCAGGTGTTCGAGTTCCCAGGGCTTGGCGATGTAGCGGTAGATCTCGCCGCTGTTGATGGCCTCGATGGCCTCGCCAATGTCGGAGTACGCGGTGGTGAGCATGCGCACCACCGCGGGGTGGCGCTCGCGCGCGTGCCGCAGCAGCTCGTTGCCGCGCGCACCGGGCATGCGCTGGTCGCTCACGAGCACGGCGATCTCGCCGGCATGGGCGTCGAGCAACGCCCGGCCTTCGTCCACCGAGGTGGCGGTGAGCACCGGCGCGAGCGGACTCACGAGGCGCTCGAAGTACTTGAGCGCCATCGCCTCGTCATCGACGTACAGGATCTTGTTGCGGGTCACGGGGAAACCTCCACTGGTCTTGTCTCGGGAAACAGGAGCGTCACCGTCGCGCCGCCGCCTTCGGTGTCGCCCACGGCGATGTCGCCGCCGATCGATGTCATCACGCGCCGGCAGAACAGCAGGCCCATGCCCGTGCCGCCCGAGCCCGATGCCACGGGTTGGAGCGTGAGCCGGTCTTTCAGTTCGGCGGGCAGGCCGGGGCCGTTGTCGATCACGCGCAGGCTCGGCCGCGGCGTGCGGCACAGCGCCAGCTCGATGCGCGGGGTGGGCTGCGCCTGGCCCCGCTGGGCCTGCAGCGCGTTCTTGATCAGCGTGCAGAGCACCAGGTACAGCAGGTCGCGCTGGCGCGCGGGCACGGGGAAGTCGGCGTCGAGTGCGGTGTGCAGCCGATCGCGCTCGCCGGGCTCGAAGGGGTAGTCGTGCAGCGCCGCGCGCACCAGATCGCCGGCCGTGAGCGAGGCCTGGCTGTCGGGCCGGTAGGCCTCGCGCGCGGTGTTGACGAAGCTCGTGACCAGCGACTGCGCATACTCGGCGCGGCGCTGGGCGGCCTCGATCATGCGCAGGGTGTCGCCGGGCGCGGCGTCGGGCAGGGGCGCGCCGGTGGCGGCGTCGCCACCGCTGGCGCGGTCGCGCAGCGCGGCGAGGTAGCCGCTCACGGTGGCGAGCGGGGTGCGCACCTCGTGCGCGAGAAAACCCAGCGTCTCGCGCAGCATGGCGGCGCGGCGCTCGCCCAGCGCGCGCTCGTGGGCGCGCTGGCGCGCCGTGGCCAGGGCCTGGCGCAAGACCTGCCGCGTGAGCGGTTCGTCGAGCGGTTTCTCCAGGATGTGCTCGACCCGGCCCAGGTTCACCGCCTGCAGCGCCACGTCCTTGTCGGCGTAGGCCGACATGAGCACGCGCACCACGTGCGGGTGCGAGCCGCTGGCCGCGGCGAGCAGGTCCACGCCGGTGTGGCGCGGCATGCGGTAGTCGGTCATGAGCACCGCCACCTCGCTGCCGCGCGCGGCCAGCACCGCCAGGGCCTCTTCCATGCCGCTGGCGGTGAGCACGGTGAATTCGTCGCCATAGCGGCGCGCGAACCACTTGCAGGCCTGCGCCTCGTCGTCCACCAGCAGCACGGCGTGGGCGTCGATCGGCCCGGGCGCGTTCACACCGGCCTCCCGAGGTCGAAGTGGAACTCGGTCCAGGCGCCGTGTTCGCTGCGCACGCTCAGGGTGCCGCCGTGGCGCTGCACGATGCCATAGCTGATGCTCAGGCCCAGGCCCAGGCCGCTGCCCACGTCGCGCGTGGTGAAGAAGGGCTCGAAGACGCGTTCGAGGTTATCGGGCAGGATGCCCTGACCGTTGTCGCGCACCGTGACGTGCATGCGATCGCCCTCGATCACGGCCTTCACCACCACCTCGGGCTTGTCGCGCTGGGCCACACGCACCGCGTGCGCGGCGTTGCTCAGCAGGTTGATCATCACGCCGATCAGCGCGGGCTCGTCGCCGAGCACGTGCGTGTCCTGCGGCAAATCGAGCCGCACGGCCACGTCCTTGAGGTCGAAGCCGGCGAGCCGCACCGCCGAGCGCACCGCGTTCTCGAACAGGAAGGGGCGCAGGCTGTCGCCGCCCGGCTTCTGGTACGCAAAGGTCTTGAGGTCGGTGACGATGTTCTGGATGCGCACCAGGCCTTCGCGCGCGTCGGCCAGGCTTTCGGCGAGCATCGGATCTTGCTGGGCAGCGGGCAGCTGGCGGCCCATGTCGATGGCCATGAGGCTGAAGTTCACCGGGTTGTTCAGCTCGTGCAGCAGGCCGGCCGACAGCGTGCCGATCGCCGCCATCTTCTCGCGGTGCACCAGCTGGCCCTTGACCTCGGTAAGGGTCTGGTTGATCTCGACCAGCGACGCGTTCTTCGCGCGCACCTCGCGCTGCAGCGAGAACAGGCGCAGCCGGGCGCGCTCGTTGAACCAGGTGCACACCGCCGCCGCCGCGGCCGAGAACAGGATGAACAGCGCATTGGTGGTCAGCATGCCGGTGTGCATCACGTCATTGGCATTGAACACACAGGCCAGCAGGTACAGGCCCAGCGTGACCAGACCGAAGCTCACCGACTCGAAGAAGCTGATGGGCAGGATGATGCCCACCGCGTACAGCGCCAGGTGCAGGCCCACGAAGTAGATCGACTCGACCCCGTCGGTCTGCTGGATCATCCCGGCGATCATGGCCTGCGGCAGCAGCAGCCAGACCATGGTGAGCACGCGCACGTGGCGGCGGCCGAAGCCGGTGAACAGCAGGCCGAAGATGAACGCGGTGGCCAGCGCAACGCCCACGCGCGCGGCCAGGAATTCGCGCCAGTAGGCGGGGTAGCTCGAGAGATCGAGGCCCACACCGCCCAGCACCAGCACGATGGACGTGATGCAGCCCGCACGGCTGTAGGTGACGCGAAAGTCCGCCAGCTCTTCCTGGTAGTCCTGCGCGGCCGGCGCGTTCATGCGGTGCGCTCGGGGGTCGAAGCCGGGGACACGGCCAGGGGCGCACCAAACTCTGCGAACACGTTGACGCCGGTGTCGTCGGTGTAGAGCTCGACCGGTCCGTCGACCTCGGGAATGATCGCCCGCATCTGCGCGTGGTCGCGGTAGATCAGGTGCCACTCCAGCAGGTGCTCCATGCCGAAGCGTTCGGGGTTGTCGGCGTGCACGTTGGTCACCAGCAGACGCGCGCCCGGGTTGCAGCTGTGCAGGAAGTAGCGCATGAGCCGGTTGCAGACCTTGTCGGACAGGTAATCGAACAGGCCGGCGCAGTACACCACGTCGTGCCCTTCGCCCGGCGTCGCGGGCGCCTGGCGGGCCGGGCGCTTGAGCAGGTCGTGCACCGACTCGTGCACGTAGTCGACCGACACGCTGCGGCCATGGGCACGTGAAGCTTCCTCGATGCGCGCGCGGGTGTAGTCGAGCGTCTCGCGGCTGAAGTCGACCAGTGTGAAATGCAGGCGCGACAGGTCGCGCCCGCTGGCGAGCATGCGCTGCACCTCGATCGCCGGGCCGCAGCCCACGTTCAGGATGCGCAACGGCCGCCCTTCGCGCTCGGCCGCATCCGCCGCGCGCCCCAGAAAAGCCATGAGCAGTTCGATGCGGTTGCGGTGGGCCTGGGCCACGGCCGCGCGCAGGAACATGGCATTGACGATCTGGAAGTAGGTGCTGTTGCCCTGGCGCGGATCGCCCAGGATCTGGTTGACCATTTCGTAGTCGCCCGCGTAGCCCAGCGGCTTCGTGAAGGTGCGCCACACGAAGGGCGCACGCAGCAGCAGCGGGTGCAGCGCGGCCTGGGCAAAGGCGCGGTGCAGCGGTGCGTCTTCTTCGGGCAGGCTCGCGGCCTCGGCCTCGAGCCGCACCAGGAACTCCTTGCCCTTGACCATCAGCGGCTCGGCCATGGACGCGAACACGTCTTCCTGCAGGCGGCCATCGGGCGCCTTGGGCAGCGAGGCCGCGAGGTCGGCCTGATCGACCCAGCGGGCCGTCTCGGCGAGGAAGGCGCGAAACTCGCTGATGGCCACCTGGTACGTGTGGCGAACCTTGAATCGCTCTTCCCAGTCCTGCACGAAGCGCTGGGCTTCGTGGCGCACCTGATCGACGTTGCCGTGCGCCACGGCATTGAGGTCGGACCATTCGTCCGTGAGCGCCACCGACACCACGGCCATGAGACCGGTGTTGAGCATGCCCACCACCACGGCCTTGCCCTTGTACAGCGCCTGGTCGCCCGAGCGGATGGTGAGCTCGCTCAGCACCTCGCTCACCTGCACGATGGAGTACGGGTTGTAGATCTCCATCACCAGGGCGCGGCGCTGCACGCTGGTGAGCGTGCCCCGGGCCGCTTCACCCTGGCTGTTGCGAAAAGAAATGGCTGGATCGTAGGGGCGCTGGAATTGCACGGCTGATCTGATCTGCGGACGTTGTTCAGGCGTCGCGGATCCCGCGCCGAACCAGAGGCGAGTGTAGTGAAGACCTCGCCCCCTGTTTCAACTTCTTGCTCACGCCTGCGTGAGCAGGCCGTTCACGCGCCGCACATAGGCCGCCGGGTCTTCGGGCAGACCGCCCTCGGCGAGCAGCGCCTGATCGAACAGCACCTGCGCGAGGTCGTCGAAATGGGCCGAGCCCTCGAGGCGCTTGACCAGCGGGTGGCCGGCGTTGATCTCGAGGATGGGTTTGACCTCGGGCGCCTGCTGACCGGCCTGCTTGAGCAGGCGCGCGAGCTGCAGCGAGTAGTCGCCGTCGGCCACCACCAGGCAGGCCGGCGAGTCGACCAGGCGCGAGCTCACGCGCACGTCCTTGGCCTTGTCCTTGAGGCTTTCGCGCAGCTTCTCGAGCACCGGCTTGAAGCCCTCGGCCGCTTCCTCCGCGGCCTTGCGCTCCGCTTCGTCCTGCAGGTCGCCCAGGTCGACCGCGCCCTTGGCCACGCTCTGCAGCGGCGTGCCGTCGAACTCGGTCAGGAAGGACAGCGCCCACTCGTCCACGCGGTCGGCCATCAGCAGCACCTCGATGCCCTTCTGGCGGAACAGCTCGAGCTGCGGGCTGTTGCGGGCGGCGGCCAGGGTCTCGGCCGTGAGGTAGTAAATGGCCTTCTGGCCGTCCTTCATGCGCGCCTTGTAGTCGGCGAGCGCGGTGGTGTCGGTCTGCGTGGTGCTTGCAAAGCGCAGCAGTTTGGCGATCTTGTCGCGGTTGGCGAAGTCTTCGCCCAGGCCTTCCTTGAGCACGGCGCCGAAGGCGGCATAGAACTTCGCGTACTTCTCGCCGTCCTTGCTGAGCTCGTCGAGCATGGCGAGCACGCGGCGCGTATTGCCCTCGCGGATGGCGCGCACGTCGCGGCTTTCCTGCAGCAGCTCGCGGCTCACGTTGAGCGGCAGGTCGGCCGAGTCCACCACGCCCTTGACCCAGCGCAGGTAGGCCGGCATGAGGCTCTCGGCCTCGTCCATGATGAACACGCGTTTGACGTAGAGCTTGATGCCGGCCTTGCGGTCGCGGTTCCACAGGTCGTGCGGCGCGTGCGCGGGGATGTAGAGCAGCTGCGTGTACTCGGTGCTGCCTTCCACGCGGTTGTGGCTCCAGGCCAGGGGCGCCTCGCTGTCGTGGCTCAGGGTCTTGTAGAACTCGGTGTACTGCTCGTCGCTCACGTCCTTCTTGGGGCGCGACCAGAGCGCGTTGGCCGAGTTGATGGTCTCCCACTCGGGCTTGGTCACGTACTCGCTCTTCTCGGCGTCCCAGGTCTCGGCCTGCATGCGGATGGGCAGGCTGATGTGGTCGCTGTAGCGCTCGATGATGGTCTTGAGCTTCCAGTGGTTGAGGTACTCGGTCTTGTCCTCGCGCAGGTGCAGGATGACGCTGGTGCCGCGCTCGGCGCGCTCGATCGCCTCGACCTCGAAGTCGCCGCTGCCGCCGCTGCTCCAGCGCACGCCCTCGGCCGCGGGCAGGCCCGCGCGGCGGCTCTCCACCACGATGCGGTCGGCCACGATGAAGCCCGAATAAAAGCCCACGCCGAACTGGCCGATGAGCTGGGCGTCGGACTTCTGGTCGCCGCTCAACTTGCTCACGAAATCGCGCGTACCGCTCTTGGCGATGGTGCCCAGGTGGTCGATCGCCTCCTGCGCGCTCATGCCGATGCCGTTGTCGGTGATGGTGATGGTGCGGGCGGCCTTGTCGAAGGCCACGCGCACCTGGAGCTCGGGCGCGTCCTCGTAGAGCGCGGCGTTGTTCAGGGCCTCGAAGCGCAGCTTGTCGCAGGCGTCCGAGGCGTTGGAGACCAGCTCGCGCAGGAAGATGTCGGGGTTGGAGTACAGCGAATGCGTCACGAGGTGCAGCAGCTGGGCCACCTCGGCCTGGAAGGAATGGGTCTGTTTGCTCATGGCTGGAATGGTGAGGGAGAGGGAAAACGCCCGCCTGGGCACAAGCCGCGGCGCATCTGGGGATGCGGCCCAGGTTTTTCAAGAGCCGGGTACGCCGCCCGCGCGGCTCACCCGGCCGACGCGTCGGGTGGCGCCAGCCAGCGCCGCAACTGATCGGCCACGGCGGGGCTGGACAGGAGGTCGAGATGGCCGGTGCGGTAGACCACGCGCTGGTTGCCGCGCGCGAAGACGAGCCGGCGCGCGGGGTCGTCGTGCTCGCCCAGCGCGCTGCGCAGCGGCACCAGGCCGTCGCCCACCAGCCGGTCGGCCAGCAGGTCGCGGCGCGAAGCCAGGCAGGCCGCGATGGCCAGGCAGACCACGCCCTCGGGCAGCGGCAGGGGCGCCTCGGGCGCGGCCTCGTCGGCAGCGCGCACCTGGCCGTGGCGCAGGTCGGTGATGCCCGCGCTGCGCAGCCGGCCCAGGCGCGCCAGCGGGGCCGAGAACGGCGACGAGGCGAGCAGCAGATCGGCGCCATGGCCCGCGCGCTCCAGCGGTGCGCCGTGGTGCGGCGTGCCCAGGAACACCAGGTGGCGCACCCGGTGCGGCCAGCGGTGTCCGGCGCGCTGCCCCGCGTGCATGGCACTGCGCGCCAGCAGGCCACCCATGCTGTGGCCGACCAGCGTGATGCCCTGCAGCGCTGCCGGCCAAACCGACAGCAGGCACTCCAACCGCTCGGCCAGCGCGCGGCCGTTGGCCGCGATCGGCAGGCCGCTGTTGTAGCGCAGGTGCACGGGCGTGGCCTGCAGCGCCTGGGCCAGCACCTCGGTGTGGTCGTGGCCGCCGCGGCGCCACTGCAGATCGTTCATGCACAGGCCGTGCAGCATCAGCAGCAGGTGGGGCGTGGGGCGCTGCAACCGCAACGCGGCGGGGTCGGCCGGGCCGTCGACGCGCAGCGGCAGCACGCGCCCGCCCTCGCGCAGCTCCATGGGCTGGGCCAGGCCGTTGCCCAGCGCCACCAGGCGGTCGCCGAGCACGCCATTGAGCGCTGCCAGCACGGCCTCGCGCGCGGGCGAGTCGGCGTCGGCCTCGGCGGGCCGGTCGAGCAAGGGCAGCAGCGCACGCAGCGCGCCGTCGATGCCGCTGCCCAGGCCATGCGCGACGCCACGCACGGCGCCGTACACGCGCCCGGTCAGGCCGCCGGTGCGCCCCTCGGCCGCGCCCGCGGGCAGGCCGACGCGGTGCCGCACGGCCTGGTGCACGCCCTCGGTGATGCCGATGACGCCCAGCGTGGCCTGGGTGGCCAGCTGGGCCAGCGCGCGCAGGTCGCCCGCACGCAGGTGCCGCGGCCGGCCGGGTGGGGGGGGTGAGGGTGGGCGGGCCATGGCCCATTGTGGCCACGCGCCTCCCGCGGCCCTGAGCCCGTCAGACCGGCGGTGTCAGAAGTGCTCGTCGGGCTGCAGGTAGCGCCACTGACCCGGCGGCAGCTTGCCCAGCAGCACGCGGCCGATGCGCACGCGCTTCAAGCCCACCACGTGCAGGCCCACGGCCTCGCACATGCGGCGGATCTGGCGCTTCTTGCCCTCGGTGAGCACGAAGCGCAGCTGCTCGGGGTTGAGCCAGTCGACCTGGGCCGGTTTGAGCGGCTGGTCGTCGAGCGACAGGCCGTGGCGCAGCAGGGCCAGGCGCTCGGGCGGGAACACCGACTGCACGTCCTGCTCCACCACGCCGGGCGCGCGCGGGCCGTTGGGGGCCCACACCACGCGCACCAGGTACTCCTTTTCCACACCACTGTCTTCGCCGATCAGGGCGCGCGCCACGCGGCCGTCCTGGGTCAGCACCAGCAGACCGGTGGAATCGATGTCGAGCCGGCCCGCAGGCGCCAGGCCCTTGAGCTGCGCGGGCGAGAAGCGGCGCGGGCCGCGGTCTTCTTTCCAGCGGCTGCGCGACTGCACCAGCGAGACCGCGGCGGGGTGGCCGTCTTCGGGCTGGCCGCTCACGTAGCCCATGGTCTTGTGCAGCAGGATGGTCACGCGCTCGCCCTGCGATTCCCGCGCCTCGGGCAGGATCTCGATGCGGGCGTCGTCGCGCACCGGCTGGCCCATCTGGGCCACCTGTCCGTCCACCAGCACCCAACCCTGGCCGATCCAGTCGTCGGCTTCGCGGCGCGAGCACAGGCCCAGTTCGGCCATGCGCTTGTTCAGGCGCGTGCCTTCGCGCGGCGGCAGGGGCTCGCGCGCCGCCGCGGGCGGCGGCGGGGCGGCGGAGCGGGCCAGCACGGCCAGCGCCCGGGCCCGCGCCTCGGCGGGATCGATCGGAGCGGCCGGCGTGGCCTGGGGTGTGGTCTTGCGTTTCGGGGCCGCGGCGGGCGGGGCCGCGGGGGTCGAGCGGGGCGCGGCCGGGGGCGCGGGCGGCTGGGCCGCGCTCATGGGCCGGGCGCGCGCCGGCCCCCGCGGCCGCACCGGCGGGCGGCGCGGGGCACGGGGGTCGGCGGGCGGCTGGGGCGCCGCGGGTTTGAGGGACAGGGTGCGCTTGGGGGAATCGGAGGCCATGGCGGGATTGTCCGCTCACCGCCCCCGGTTCAGCCCGTCACTCAGCCCTTGGTGGCCTTGATGGCGCGTTCGTGCGCGGCCTTGGCGTCGGCCTTGCACACCTTCTCGGCGTCGCCGGCCTGGTCTTCGCACTTCTCCTTGGCGATCGCGTAGGCCGTGTCGGCCTTCACCTCTTCGAGCTTGCGCGCATGGCCCGGCGAGGGCTTGTACTGGTTCTCGAGCTCGGCCTTTTCCACGCGCTCCTTGCCCTTGGCCTCTTCCTGGCAAACGTCCTTGGCGTTGTCCTTCAAGGTGTCGCAGGCCTTCTTGGCGTTCTTGTGGTTCATCTCGATGCGCTCTTTGGCCGCGTTGTATTCGGCCTTGGTCATGGCCGCCGAGGCCGGTGCGGTCTGCGCGGCGGCGATGGCCGAAGCGGCACACAGGGCGAGGGCGGTGAGGGTCTTGGTGGTCATGTGGGCCTCCGGTGGTTGCTGAGGCCCCATCTTCGGCAGCGGGTGGGGGCCGCGCCGTCGGACAAACGCGGCGCGCCGTGTAGGAGAAGCCCACCGTGCCGGCGCGCTCTGCACCTACCCCAGATCGCCCGAGCGCAGCGCCTGCAGATCGAGCACGCGCAGCCCGCCGTACTCGATGCGGATCCAGCCCTTGGCCTGCAGCGTGCGCAGCGCCTCGTTCACGCGCTGGCGCGACAGGCCCACGAGGTAGGCCAGCTCCTGCTGCGTGATGCGCAGCACCCCGCCAACGTTGGGTGAGAGCAGCGGATGGAACAGCGCGGCCAGGTTGCGCGCCACGCGCAGGTCGGGGTTGTTGAGGCGGTCGATCTCGCGCGCCGCGATGAACTGGCCCAGGCGCTCGTTGAGCTGGTGCATCACGAAGCGGTTGAAGCCGATCGAGTGGTCGAGCAGCCAGTCGAAGGTCTCCACCGGCAGGCCCGCGATCAGGCTCGGCCGCAAGGCCTGGATGTTGTAGCGGTAATGCTCGTGCTTGAGCACCGTGCCCTCGCCGAACCAGCCGCCCGGGGCCACGCCCGTGAAGGTGATGGCCGGGCCCTGCGAGTCGTCGTTGCTCATCTTGAGCAGGCCGTCGATCAGGCCGAACCACAGCGTCACGGGCCGGCCGAAGCGGCAGATGGTGTCGCCCGCCTCGGCCATGCCCACCTCGAGCGCATCGATCGCGCGATCGCGCGCCTCGCCCGAGAGTTGCGGCAACCAGGGGATGCTGTCGAGCTCGGCCACCGTGGGCCGACGCGCGCGTTCGCGGATGGAGCCGCGCCGGGCAGGGAACATGGGGAAAGTCCTAGCAGGGTAGACCCTGGATTGTCGTCGAACCGACAACACGACGTCAAAGCGGCGCCTACCATGCGCAGCAACGGATCCCGCACAGGAGACACACGGCATGCAGTCCACGTTCCCCCAGCGCCTGCTGGAGCACGCCCGGCAACGGCCCGACGCGCCGGCCATGCGCGAGAAGGAGTACGGCATCTGGCAGACCACGAGCTGGTCGCAGATGGCGCAACTCGTCGAGGCGGTCGCCTGCGGCCTGCACCAGGCCGGGCTGCAGCGCGGCGAGCACCTGGTGGTCATCGGGGCCAACCGCCCGCGCCTGTACGCCGCCATGCTGGCCGCGCAGTCGCTGGGCGCCATCCCCGTGCCGCTCTACCAGGACGCGGTGGCCGCCGAGTGCGTGTTCCCGCTCACCAACGCCGAGGTGCGCTTCGCCATCGTCGAAGACCAGGAACAGGTCGACAAGATGCTCGAGGTGCGCGAGCAGTGCCCGGCGCTGACCCACGTGTACTACGACGACCCGCGCGGCCTGCGCAACTACGACCAGCCCGGCCTGCACAGCCTGGACGCGCTGATCGAGGCCGGCCGCACGCACGCCCAGGCCCACCCCGGCCTGTTCGCGCAGCAGGTGGCCCAGGGCCAGCCCGACGACGTGGCCGCCATGTTCTTCACCAGCGGCACCACGGGCAACCCCAAGGGCGTGGTGCACACCCACCGCTCGCTGCTCGACCGCGCGGCCGCGGGCTCGCGCTTCGACAAGCTCGGCCCACAGGACGAGGTGCTGGCTTACCTGCCGCCGGCCTGGGTCGGCCAGAACATCTTCTCGTACGCGCAGTGGCTGGTCACGGGCTACGTGGTGAACTGCCCCGAGAGCAGCGGCACCGTCACCATCGACCTCAAAGAGATCGGCCCCACCTACTACTTCGCGCCGCCGCGCGTGTTCGAGGGCCTGCTCACCAGCGTGATGATCCGCATGGAAGACGCGGGCGCGCTCAAGCGCAAGCTGTTCCACACCTGCATGGCGCTCGCGCGCCGCGTGGGCCCCGACCTGATGGACCGCAAGCCCGTGGGCCTGCTCGACCGCCTCAAGTACCGCCTGGGCGACTGGCTGGTCTACGGCCCGCTGCGCAACAACCTGGGCCTGAGCCGCGTGCGCGTGGCCTACACCGCGGGCGAGGCCATCGGCCCCGACCTGTTCAGCTTCTACCGCTCCATCGGCATCAACCTCAAGCAGCTCTACGGCTCCACCGAGACCGCGGTGTTCGTCTGCCTGCAGCCCGACAACGAGGCCCGCGCCGACACCGTGGGCGTGCCCTGCGAGGGCGTGGAGATCAAGCTCAGCGAGAGCGGCGAGATCCTGGTGAAGTCGCCTGGTCTGCTCAAGGGCTACTACAAGAACCCGCAGGCCACGGCCGAGGTGCTCACCGCCGACGGCTGGTACCACACCAGCGACGCCGGCTTCATCGACGCCAGCGGCCACCTGAAGATCATCGACCGCGTGAAGGACGTGGGTCGCCTCAAGGGCGGCGCGCACGACGGCGCCATGTTCGCGCCCAAGTACGTCGAGAACAAGCTCAAGTTCTTCTCGCACATCAAGGAAGCCGTGGCCTTCGGCGACCAGCGCGAGAAGGTCTGCGTGATGATCAACATCGACTTCGAGGCCGTGGGCAACTGGGCCGAGCGCCGCAACCTGCCCTACACCGGCTACACCGACCTCGCGAGCAAGCCCGAGGTGTACGCGCTGATCCAGGAATGCGTGGAGCAGGTCAACGCCGACCTGGCGCGCGACACGCTGCTCGCGGGCAGCCAGATCAGCCGCTTCCTGGTGCTGCACAAGGAGCTCGACGCCGACGACGGCGAACTCACGCGCACCAACAAGGTCCGCCGCGGCTTCATCGGCGACAAGTACCAGGTGCTGGTCGACGCGCTCTACGGCGGCCAGAGCGAGCAGTACATCGAAACCCAGGTCAAGTTCGAGGACGGCCGCACCGGCTCGGTCAGCGCCACGCTGCAGATCCGCGACGCCAAGACCTTTGCCCCCGTGAAGGCCGCTGCATGAGCGATAGCAAGAAGATCGGCGAGGTCATCCTCGACGTGAAGAACATCAGCCTGCGCTTCGGCGGCGTCAAGGCCCTGACCGACATCAGCTTCAACGTGCGCGAGCACGAGGTGCGCGCCATCATCGGCCCCAACGGCGCCGGCAAGAGCTCCATGCTCAACTGCATCAACGGCGTGTACCAGCCGCAAGAGGGCTCGATCAGCTTCCGCGGCCAGACCTTCAAGCACATGAACAGCCGCCAGGTGGCCGAGATGGGCATCGCGCGCACCTTCCAGAACCTGGCGCTGTTCAAGGGCATGAGCGTGATCGACAACATCATGACCGGGCGCAACCTGCGCATCAAAAGCGGTCTGTTGTCGCAGGCGTTCCGCAACCCCTTCGGCCTGGGCGGCGCGCAGAAGGAAGAAGAACAGCACCGCGAGTTCGTCGAGCACATCATCGACTTCCTCGAGATCCAGGCCTACCGCAAGACGCCCGTGGGCACCCTGCCCTACGGCCTGCAAAAGCGCGTCGACCTGGGCCGCGCGCTCGCCATGGAGCCGCGCATGCTGCTGCTCGACGAGCCCATGGCCGGCATGAACCTCGAGGAGAAGCAGGACATGAGCCGCTTCATCCTCGACGTCAACGACGAGTTCGGCACCACCATCGTGCTGATCGAGCACGACATGGGCGTGGTCATGGACATCTCCGACCGCGTGGTGGTGCTCGACTACGGCAAGAAGATCGGCGACGGCACCCCGCAGGAGGTGCGCAGCAACGAGGAGGTCATCAGCGCCTACCTCGGCACCTCCCACTGAGGCAACAGACCATGGCTTTCTTCCTCGAAGCACTTTTCGGCGGCCTCATGGCCGGCATGCTCTATTCGCTCGTGGCGCTGGGCTTCGTGCTCATCTTCAAGGCCTCGGGCGTCTTCAACTTCGCGCAGGGCGCGATGGTGCTGTTCGCGGCGCTCGCGATGGCGCGCTTCGCCGAGTGGGTGCCGCAGTGGATCGGCATCGACAACCGCGTGCTCGCCAACGTCATCGCCTTCGTGCTCGCGGGTGCGCTGATGTGGGTCGTGGCCTGGCTGATCGAACGCCTGGTGCTGCGCCACCTGGTGAACCAGGAGGGCGTGACGCTGCTCATGGCCACGCTGGGCATCACCTACTTCCTCGACGGCCTGGGCCAGACCCTGTTCGGCTCCAACATCTACGCCATCAACGTGGGCATGCCCAAGGACCCGGTGTTCCTGTTCGAGAGCACCTTCCAGGGCGGCGTGCTCGTGAACCTCGAAGACGTGTACGCGGCCTGCATCGCCGCGCTGCTGGTGGCCACGCTCTCGCTGTTCTTCCAGAAGACCAGCACCGGCCGCGCCCTGCGCGCCGTGGCCGACGACCACCAGGCGGCGCAGTCCATCGGCATCCCGCTCAACCGCATCTGGGTGATCGTGTGGTTCGTGGCCGGCATCACCGCGCTGGTGGCCGGCATCATCTGGGGCTCCAAGCTCGGCGTGCAGTTCTCGCTCACCACGCTGGCGCTGCGCGCCCTGCCCGTGGTGATCCTGGGCGGCCTCACCTCGGTGCCCGGCGCCATCATCGGCGGCCTGATCATCGGCGTGGGCGAGAAGCTCTCCGAGGTCTACATCGGCCCCTTCGTGGGCGGTGGCATCGAGATCTGGTTCGCCTACGTGCTGGCCCTCGTCTTCCTCCTCTTCCGCCCGCAAGGTCTGTTCGGCGAGAAGATCATCGACCGCGTCTGAGGTACTGACACATGTTCTACAGGGAAAACGGTCAGTTCAAGACCTCCTACCGCGCCGACCAGCAGATCTTCCCGATCGCACAGGACCGCTGGCTCATCCTCGCGCTCATCGCCTTCGCCTTCCTCGCGGTGCCCATGCTCGCGAGCGACTACCTGATGCGCGCGATCCTGATCCCCTTCCTGATCATGTCGCTCGCCGCGCTCGGGGTGAACATCCTCGTGGGCTATTGCGGCCAGATCACGCTGGGCTCGGGGGCCTTCATGGCGGTGGGCGCCTACATGGCCTACAACTTCTTCGTGCGCATTCCCGGCATGCCGCTGATCCCGGCGCTGCTGCTCGGTGGCCTGTGCGCCACCGTGTTCGGCGTGCTGTTCGGCCTGCCCAGCCTGCGCGTGAAGGGCCTGTACCTCGCGGTGGCCACACTGGCCGCGCAGTTCTTCGCCGACTGGATGTTCCTGCGCGTGAAGTGGTTCGTGAACGACTCGCCCTCGGGCTCGGTGTCGGTGAACAACCTGCAGGTCTTCGGCCTGCCGATCGAGAGCGCGGTGAGCAAGTACCTGTTCTGCCTCGCGGTGCTGGTGGTGCTCGCGCTGCTCGCGAAGAACCTGGTGCGCTCGGCCATCGGCCGCGAGTGGATGGCCATCCGCGACATGGACGTGGCCGCGGCGGTGATCGGCATCCGCCCCATGTACGCCAAGCTCACGGCCTTCGCGGTGAGCAGCTTCATCATCGGCGTGGCCGGCGGCCTCTGGGCCTTCGTCTACCTGGGCGCCTGGGAACCGGCCGCCTTCGGTGTCGACGTGTCCTTCCGCCTGCTGTTCATGGTGATCATCGGCGGCCTGGGCTCGATCATGGGCGCCTTCTTCGGCGCCGGCTTCATCGTGGTGCTGCCCATCGTGCTCAACCAGGTGCTGCCCGAGATCGCCGGCCTGTTCGGCATGACCATGTCCACTGCCGCGGTCTCGCACGTCGAACTCATGGTGTTCGGCGGCCTGATCGTCTGGTTCCTGATCGTCGAGCCGCACGGGCTGGCTCGTCTGTGGTCCATCGGCAAGCAGAAGCTGCGCCTGTGGCCCTTCCCGCACTGAGCAAGCCCGCTCCCGTTTTTCCGTCCGCGTCCTTCCTTCCAACCAGGAGACAAACCATGAAGCTTCGTCAACTGATCCTCGCTGTCGCCGCCGTGGCGACCGGGATGTCCGCGCTGGTCACCACCAGCGCCCAAGCGCAAGCGCAGGCCAAGGAGCAGTTCTTCCCGCTGCTGTCGTACCGCACCGGGCCTTACGCCCCCAACGGCACGCCCTGGGCCAACGGCAAGCAGGACTACATCAAGCTCATCAACGCACGCGACGGCGGCATCAACGGCGTGAAGCTCACGTTCGAAGAATGCGAAACCGGCTACGCCACCGACCGCGGCGTGGAATGCTACGAGCGCCTCAAGAGCCGCCCGGGCGTGGCCCTGTTCGACCCGCAGGCCACCGGCATCACCTTCGCGCTGACCGAGAAGGTGCCCACCGACAAGATCCCGCTGATCACCCTGGGCTATGGCCTGTCGGTGGCGCAGGACGGCAACGCCTTCAAGTGGAACTTCCCGCTCATGGGCAGCTACTGGACCGGCGCCGACATCCTGATCCAGCACATCGGCCAGAAAGAAGGCGGCCTCGACAAGCTCAAGGGCAAGAAGATCGCGCTGGTCTACCACGACTCGCCGTTCGGCAAGGAGCCCATCCCCCTGCTGCAGGAACGCCAGCGCATGCACGGCTTCGACCTGCAACTCATTCCCGTGACCGCGCCCGGCGTGGAGCAGAAGGCCGCCTGGCTGCAGGTGCGCCAGAGCCGCCCCGACTACGTGCTGCTGTGGGGCTGGGGCGTGATGAACTCCACCGCCCTCAAGGAAGCCCAGGCCACGGGCTACCCGCGCGAGAAGATGTACGGCGTGTGGTGGGCCGGTGCCGAACCCGACGTGAAGGACGTGGGCCAGGGCGCCAAGGGCTACAACGCGCTCGCGCTCAACACCTCGGGCACGCAGCCCAAGGTGATCCAGGACATCCTCAAGCACGTGCATGACAAGGGTCAGGGCACGGGCCCGAAGGATGAGGTGGGCTCGGTGCTGTACACCCGCGGCGTGATCATCCAGATGCTCAGCGTCGAGGCCGTGCGCCGTGCCCAGGAGCGTTTCGGCAAGGGCAAGGTCATGACCGGCGAGCAGGTGCGCTGGGGCCTGGAGAACCTGGCGCTCGACCAGAAGAAGCTCGACGCGCTGGGCTTTGCCGGCGTGATGCGCCCGCTGTCCACCTCGTGCAACGACCACATGGGTTCGACCTGGGCGCGCGTGCACACCTGGGACGGCGCCAAGTGGAACTTCAGCTCCGACTTCATGCAGGCCGATGAACAGATCATCAAGCCCATGGTGAAGGCCGGCGCCGACAAGTACCTGGCCGACAAGAAGATGAGCCGCCGCGAAGCGTCCGACTGCAGCAGCTGACAGGGAACACCCCCGCCGCGCTTTGCGCGACCCCCTCGAGGGGGTGACACCTGCGGCCCGGCAAAGCCGGTTCCGCGGTGTCCCTCGATTGAGGTGGCTGGCGTTCGCGGCGTCATCTGCAAGGGCGGCGCGCTGCCCTTGCAAATGGTCCCCAAGGAACAGTTCATGAGCAAACCCATCCCCGTCCTCAACGTCAACGGCATCGAGGTCATCTACAACCACGTGATCCTGGTGCTCAAGGGCGTCTCGCTCACGGTCCAGGAAGGCCAGATCGCGGCCATCCTGGGCGGCAACGGCGCGGGCAAGACCACCACGCTGCGCGCCATCTCCAACCTGCTCAAGGGCGAACGCGGCGAGGTCACCAAGGGCAGCATCGAGCTGCGCGGCGAGCGCATCGAGAACCTCTCGCCGGCCGACCTCGTGCAGCGCGGCGTGGTGCAGGTGATGGAAGGCCGCCACTGCTTCGCGCACCTGACCATCGAAGAGAACCTCATGACGGGTTCGTACACCCGCAAGGACAAGGCCGAGGTCGCGCGCAACCTCGAGAAGGTCTACACCTACTTCCCGCGCCTGAAGACGCGCCGCACCAGCCAGGCCGCCTACACCAGCGGCGGCGAGCAGCAGATGTGCGCGATCGGCCGCGCGATCATGGCCAACCCCAACGTGGTGCTGCTCGACGAGCCCTCCATGGGTCTCGCGCCGCAGATCGTGGAAGAGGTGTTCGAGATCGTGAAGGACCTCAACCAGAAAGAGAAGGTCACCTTCCTGCTCGCCGAGCAGAACACCAACATGGCGCTGCGCTACGCCGACTACGGCTACATCATGGAAAGCGGCCGCATCGTGATGGACGGCGCCGCGGCCGACCTGCGCAACAACGAGGACGTCAAGGAGTTCTACCTCGGCATGGGCGGCGGCGAGCGCAAGAGCTTCAAGGACGTGAAAAGCTACAAACGCAGAAAGCGCTGGTTGGCCTGATGAACGAACACTTCGACGCGCTCGAAACGCGCCCGCCCGCACAACGCGAGGCCGAACACATGGCCGCGCTGGCGCGGCAGGTCGCGCACGCCCAGGCCAGCAGCCCGGCCTTCGCCGAGATCCTGCACGGTGTGGACGCGGCCGCCGTCAACAGCCGCGCCGCGCTCGCGCAGCTGCCCGTCACGCGCAAGAGCGCGCTGCTCGAACGCCAGCGCGCCCAGGTGGCGCGCGACGCCTTCGGCGGCTTCTCGGCGCTGGTGCGCGGGCCGCAGATGTCGCGCATCTTTGCCTCGCCCGGCCCGATCTACGAACCCGAGGGCGCGGTGCGCGACTACTGGCGCACCGGGCGCGCGCTGTTCGCTGCCGGCTTTCGCGCCGGCGAGCTGGTGCACAACGCCTTCAGCTACCACATGACCCCGGGCGCCTTCATCCTCGAGGCCGGCGCGCACGCCGTGGGCTGCACCGTGTTCCCCGCGGGCACGGGCCAGACCGAGCAGCAGTTGCAGGCCGTGGCCGAGCTGCGGCCCGATGCCTACACCGGCACGCCGAGCTTTCTGCGCATCCTGATCGAGAAGGCCGCCGAGACGGGCGCCGACATCGGCAGCCTGCGCAAGGCCAGTGTGGGCGGCGAGGCCTGCCCGCCCAGCCTCACGGCCTGGTTCGCCGAGCGCGGCGTCACCGTGTACCAGACCTACGCCACCGCCGACCTGGGCCTGGTGGCCTACGAAACCGCGGCCCGCGAAGGCCTGGTGCTCGACGAGGGCGTGATCGTGGAGATCGTGCGCCCCGGCACCGGCGAGCCCGTGCCCGACGGCGAGGTGGGCGAGCTCGTGGTCACCACGCTCAACCCCGGCTACCCGCTGATCCGCTTCGGCACC
This sequence comes from Hydrogenophaga sp. T2, assembly GCF_049843535.1. Taxonomy (NCBI): domain Bacteria; kingdom Pseudomonadati; phylum Pseudomonadota; class Betaproteobacteria; order Burkholderiales; family Comamonadaceae; genus Hydrogenophaga; species Hydrogenophaga sp. T2. The sequence continues at coordinate 439,515 of NZ_JBBHZJ010000003.1, forward strand.
GGCGACCTGTCGGCCGTGCTGCCCGGCGCCTGCCCCACGGGCCGCACGGCGCCGCGCATCAAGGGCTGGATGGGCCGGGCCGACCAGACCACCAAGGTGCGCGGCATGTTCGTGCACCCGGGCCAGGTGGCCGACGTGGCGCGCCGCTTCCCGCAGGTGCGCAAGGCCCGGCTGGTGGTCAGCGGCGAGATGGCCAACGACCGCATGTGCCTGCGCGTGGAAAGCACCGAGCAGGGCGAGGCCCTGCGCGAGGCCATCGCCCACGCCGTGCGCGACGTGACCAAGCTGCGCAGCGACGTGGAGCTGCTGGCCCCGGGCAGCCTGCCCAATGACGGCAAGGTGATCGAAGACGCGCGCAGCTACCAGTGAGGCGCGGCAGCGGCCGGCCTTCGGGGGTTTCCCCAGGGGTCGGGCTACGTACTTTCCGCGATTTCCCGGTGGGACACGGGGACTAGGATTCGCCGGCACCATCCGCGGCCATCCCGCATTCCCATTGGAGACTCCTCATGAAGAAGCTCGCCACGCTTGCCCTGAGCGCCACCTTTGCGCTCGGTGCGTTTGCCCAGGCATTCCCGACCAAGCCGATCACCTTCGTGGTGCCCTTCGCCGCCGGCGGCCCGACCGATCTCGTGGCCCGCCAGCTCGCGGAGACCATGCGCAAGTACATCCCCAACGCCAACATCGTGGTGGAAAACGCCGCGGGCGCGGGCGGCACCATCGGCGCGGCCAAGGTGGCCCGCGCGGCCCCCGACGGCCACACCCTGCTGGTCTGGCACATCGGCATGGCCGCCACCGCCGGCCTGTACCGCAAGCTGCCCTACAAGCCGCTCGAAGACTTCGAGTACGTGGGCATGATCAACGACGTGCCCATGACGCTGCTGGGCTCGAACAAGCTCAACGCCAACACCTACCGCGACTTCGAGGCCTACATCCGCACCAACGGCGGCAAGCTCAACCTCGCGCACGCCGGCCTGGGCTCGGCCTCGCACCTGTGCGGCCTGATGTGGCAGCACGCGGTCAAGCTCGACAAGTCCATGACCACCATCGCCTACCGCGGCACCGGCCCGGCCATGAACGACCTCATCGGCGGCCAGGTCGACGTGATGTGCGACCAGACCACCAACACCACCTCGCAGATCGAAGGCGGCCGTGTGAAGGCCTTTGCCGTCACCACCGCCAAGCCCCTGAGCAAGCACCCCGTGCTCAAGGACTACCCCTCGCTGCAGGAGATGGGCCTCAAGGGCTTCGAGCTGACCATCTGGCACGGCATGTACGCGCCGAAAGGCACGCCCGCCCCGGTGCTCAAGACGCTCAACGACGCGCTCGTGAAGTCGCTCAAGGACGCCGACTTCATCAAGAAGCAGGACGAGCTGGGCGCCATCGTGGTGACCGACGGCCGCATGACGCCGGAAGGCCACAAGAAGTACGTGGCCGACCAGATCACCAAGCTCAAGACGGTGATCGACGCGGCCGGCCAGTACGCCGACTGAGTCAGGCACACCCCTGCGGCGCTCTGCGCCTTCCCCTTGCAGGGGACGACACCAGAGGCCCGGCGCAGCCGGTTCCTCGGTGTCCCCCGATGGAGACGCATGTGATTGCTTTGAGGGTCATCGACTCCATCACCCAGCTGCAGCCCGCCGACGCGGGCTGCATTGCTTTGAGCGGTTCGCACGGCGGCCTGAGCTCCTCACGCTACGCGATCGCGGCACGGCCGCTGCTCTCGGTGTTCAACGACGCCGGCGTGGGCAAGGACGCGGCCGGCATCGCGGGCCTGGCCGAACTGCAGGCCGCCGGTCTGGCCGCGTGCGCGGTGTCGCACACGAGCGCCCGCATCGGCCAGGCCGACAGTACATTGGCCGACGGCGTGGTCAGCCACGCCAACGCAGCCGCCCGCGAACTGGGCATCGAAACCGGTGTGGCGCTGCGTGGGCAGATCGAACAACTGCGAAGGAGACACGCATGAGCCCCCACACGAACCGCCAGAACCGCCTGAACCGCCGCCACCTGCTCGCGCTCGCCGCCGCCGGCGCCCTGCCCACCGCCTTCGCCCAGGGCGCCTGGCCCGGCCGGCCCATTCGCATCGTGGTGCCCTTCGCGCCCGGCGGCACCACCGACATCCTTGCGCGCACGCTCGCGCCCGAGCTCACCCGCGCGCTCGGCCAGAGCGTGGTGGTGGAAAACCGCGCGGGCGCGGGCGGCAACATCGGCGCCGAGCTCGTGGCCAAGTCGCCGGCCGACGGCTACACCCTGCTCATGGGCACGGTGGGCACGCACGGCATCAACAAATCGCTTTACAGCAAGCTGCCCTACGAGCCGCAGAAAGACTTCGCACCCATCACGCTGGTGGCTGGCGTGCCCAACGTGATGGTCATGAGCACCAAGCGCGCGCAAGAGCTCGGCATCGGCTCGGTGGCCGAGTTCGTGGCCTTCGCCAAGGCGCGGCCGGGCCGGCTCAACATGGCCTCGAGCGGCAACGGCACATCCATCCACCTCGCGGGCGAGCTGTTCAAGGCCCGCAACGGCATCTTCATGACGCACATCCCCTACCGCGGCTCGGGTCCGGCGCTGGCCGACCTGCTCGCGGGCGCGGTGGACGTGATGTTCGACAACCTGCCCTCGGCCATGCCGCACATCCAGGCCGGCAACCTCAAGGCCTTCGCGGTCACGAGCGCGGTGCGCTCGGCCGCCCTGCCCGACGTGCCCACCGTGGCCGAAGCGGGCAAGCTGCCCGGCTTCGAGGCCAGCTCGTGGTTCGGCCTGCTCGCGCCCGCGGGCACGCCGGCCGAGGTGGTGAACCGCGTGCAGCAGGAAACCGCCAAGGCGCTCAACGCGCCGGTGGTGAAGGAGCGCCTGCTCTCGCAGGGCGCCATCCCCAGCGGCAACACGCCGGCCGAGTTCGCGGCCCTGATCGACGCCGAGATCAGGAAGTGGGAGGCCGTGGTCAAGGCCTCGGGCGCGAAGGTCGACTAGACCCCCCAGACCACCTCGACGCCGGCCTTCAGGCAGCGCTCCAGCATCTCGATGAAGGGGGCGCTGCGCATGCGCAGGCTCACGGCCGCGCGCTCGGCGGCCTTGTCGTCGTCGCCATCGGCCTCATCGGCCGCAGGTTTCTGTTCGGCCTCTTCGGCCGCCACCGCGGCGCGCAGCCGCTCGATCGCGCGCGGGATCTCTTCGGGTTGCAGCACGCCCGGGCTGTGCGGGTCTTTGCCAATGATTTCGAGCAGCCGCTGGCCGTGGGGGCGCAGCATCACGAGGTCGCCCGTTTCGCGGGACTTGAATCGGTACACGGTCATGGACGGATTCTCCCAAGGCCAGCGGCCGAAACGGGCGCGGTCGCAAAAAGATACGCCCTTCCGCCGAATGGCGCCACCGCGGCGCCCCGGGCTACGGGTTTACCCCGTTGTGGCGAGATATTTCAAATCTAAACTAATTAGGTATGAAAACCTCTCTGCAGCGCATCCTGTGCATCGGTGGTGGCCCGGCGGGCCTGTACTTCGCGGCGCTGATGAAGCAGCGCCAGCCGTCGCTGGAGGTCACGGTGGTCGAGCGCAACCGCCCCTTCGACACCTTCGGCTGGGGCGTGGTGCTCTCGGACCAGACCCTGGGCAACCTGCGCCGGGCCGACCCGGTGACCGCGCAGGAGATCGGTGACGCCTTCAACCACTGGGACGACATCGAGGTGTTCTACAAGGGCCGCAGCGTGCGCAGCGGCGGCCACGGCTTCTGCGGCATCGGCCGCAAGCGGCTGCTCAACATCCTGCAGGCGCGCTGCCAGGCGCTGGGCGTGAACCTGGTGTTCGAGACCGACGTCACCGACGACCAGGCCCTGGCCGCGCAGTACCAGGCCGATCTCGTGATCGCCAGCGACGGCCTCAACAGCCGCATCCGCACGCGCTACGCCAGCACCTTCGAGCCCGACATCGACACCCGCCAGTGCCGCTTCGTGTGGCTGGGCACCAAGAAGACCTTCGACGCCTTCACCTTCGCCTTCGTGCCCACCGAGCACGGCTGGTTTCAGGCCCACGCCTACAAGTTCGACGCCGACACCTCCACCTTCATCGTGGAAACGCCCGAGCACGTGTGGCAGGCGCACGGCCTCGACCAGATGAGCCAGGAAGACGGCATCGCCTTCTGCGAAAAGCTGTTCGCGCCCTACCTCGACGGCCACCGCCTCATCAGCAACGCCGCCCACCTGCGCGGCTCGGCGATCTGGATCCGCTTCCCGCGCGTGATCTGCAAGACCTGGGTCCACCACCAGGACGTCGCGGGCCGGCGCACGCCCATCGTGCTCATGGGCGACGCGGCGCACACCGCGCACTTCTCCATCGGCAGCGGCACCAAGCTCGCGCTCGAAGACGCGATCGATCTCGCGGACGAGTTCGAACGCCACCCCGAGGCCGACGTGGCCACGGTGCTGCAGGCCTACGAGGCGCGCCGCAGCGTCGAGGTGCTCAAGATCCAGAACGCCGCGCGCAATTCCACCGAGTGGTTCGAGCATGTGGACCGCTACACCGGCATGGAGATCGAGCAGTTCGCCTATTCGCTGCTCACGCGCAGCCAGCGCATCAGCCACGAGAACCTGCGCCTGCGCGATGCCAAGTGGCTGGAAGGCTACGAGAACTGGCTCGAGAACTGTGGCCCCCACGCTCCGCCGCTGCGCGGGTCGCTGCCCCCCGAGGGCGCTGATCCGGCTTGGGGCGGCCCGGCGCCGGATCGCCCGCGCCGGCGTCCCACCCCGCCCATGCTGCTGCCGCTGCAGGTGCGCGGCGTGGCGCTCAAGAACCGCATCGTGGTCTCGCCCATGGCGCAGTACAAGGCGGCCGACGGCGTGGTGGGCGACTGGCACCTGATGCACCTGGGCGCGCGCGCCGCGGGCGGCGCGGCGCTGGTCATGGTCGAGATGACCAGCCCCACGCCCGAGGGCCGCATCACCCCGGGCTGCCCCGGCCTGTGGAACGACGCACAAGAGGCCGCGTTCCGCCGCATCGTCGACTTCGCGCACGCCCACGGCGACGGCGCGAAGATCGGCATCCAGCTCGGCCACAGCGGCCCCAAGGGCTCGACCCAGCTCGGCTGGGACGCGATCGACGAGCCGCTGCCGGCCGGCAACTGGCCGCTGCTGTCGGCCAGCGCCGTGCCCTATGGCCCGCAGAACCAGGTGCCGCGCGCCATGACCCGCGCCGACATGGACGCCACCACCGCCGCCTTCGTGGCCGCCACGCGGCGCGCCGCGGCCGCGGGCTTCGACTGGCTCGAGCTGCACTGCGCGCACGGCTACCTGCTCTCGGCCTTCATCTGCCCGCTCACCAACCAGCGCACCGACGACTACGGCGGCTCGCTCGAGAACCGCTGCCGCTACCCGCTCGAGGTGTTCGCGGCCATGCGCGCCGTGTGGCCCGCCGACAAGCCCTTCAGCGTGCGCATTTCGGCGCACGACTGGGCCCCGGGCGGCAACACGCCCGACGACGCCGTGGCCATCGCGCGCCTGTTCAAAGCCGCGGGCTGCGATGTGATCGACGTTTCTTCGGGCCAGACCACGCGCGCGGCCAAGCCGGTCTACGGCCGCATGTACCAGACGCCCTTCGCCGACCGCATCCGCAACGAGGTCGACATCCTCACCATGGCGGTGGGCGCGATCAGCGAGGCCGACCACGCCAACAGCATCGTGGCCGCCGGCCGCGCCGACCTGTGCGCCGTGGCGCGCCCGCACCTGGCCAACCCGGCCTGGACGCTGCACGAAGCCGCCAAGCTGCAAACCCGCGCCGTGACCTGGCCCGCGCCCTACCTGAGCGGGCGCGACCAGCTCTACCGCGAGATCGCGCGCCAGCAGGCGGTGCGCGAGGAGGAAGAGGCCACCAAGTGAACGACATTGAAAACCTCGACCTCGAAGCGCGCGCCCACAGCGAGCACGCGCACGCGCTGCGCCTGTGGCTGCGCCTGCTGACCTGCTCGCAGCTGATCGAAAAGCGCGTGCGCGCCGGCCTGCGCGAGCACTTCGACACCACGCTGCCGCGCTTCGATCTCATGGCCCAGCTCGAACGCCACCCCGAGGGCCTGAAGATGAAGGAGCTGTCGCACCGGCTCATGGTCACGGGCGGCAACGTCACCGGCATCACCGATCAGCTCGTGGCCGAAGGTCTGGTCGAGCGCACCGGCGTCGAAGGCGACCGCCGCGTGTTCCGCGTGCGCCTCACCGAGCGCGGCCGCCGCGCCTTCGCCCAGATGGCCGAACAGCACGAGCACTGGATCGTCGAGGCCTTCGAAGGCCTGTCGCCGCGCGACCTCGAGCAGCTGCACAAGCTGCTCGGCAAGGTCAAGCAGCACCAGCTCGACCTCAACCACCGCCTCAACGACGCCGCCGAATGAAACACCCCATCCCCGACCACAACCCCATGCGCGGCCAGTACGGCCCGGCCGCGGCCGCCCCGAAACACTTCGCGCTGTCCATCGCCGACGGCGTGGCCACGGTCACGCTCAACCGGCCCGAGCGCAAGAACCCGCTCACCTTCGATTCCTATGCCGAGCTGCGCGACTGGTTCACCGGCCTGCAGCGCGCCACCGACGTGAAGGCCGTGATCGTGAGCGGCGCGGGCGACAACTTCTGCTCGGGCGGCGACGTGCACGAGATCATCGGCCCGCTCACGAAGATGAGCATGCCCGAGCTGCTGGCCTTCACGCGCATGACCGGCGCGCTGGTGAGCGCCATGCGCGCCTGCCCGCAGCCCATCGTGGCCGCCATCGACGGCGTGTGCGCGGGCGCGGGCGCCATGATGGCCCTGGCCGCGGACCTGCGCCTGGGCACGCCGCGCGCGAGCACCGCCTTCCTGTTCACGCGTGTGGGCCTGGCCGGCGCCGACATGGGCGCCTGCGCGCTGCTGCCGCGCATGATCGGCCAGGGCCGCGCGAGCGAGCTGCTGTTCACCGGCCGCTCGATGAGCGCCGCCGAGGGCCACGCCTGGGGCTTCTTCAACGCGCTGCACGAGCCCGAGCAGCTGCACGGCGCCGCGCTCAAGCTCGCGAAGGCGCTGGCCGAGGGCCCGACCTTCGCGCACGGCATGACCAAGACCATGCTGCACCAGGAGTGGGCCATGACCCTGGACCAGGCCATCGAGGCCGAGGCCCAGGCCCAGGCCATCTGCATGCAGACGCAGGACTTCCGCCGCGCCTACGAGGCCTTTGCGGCGAAGCAGCGCCCGGTGTTCGAAGGCGACTGAACAGCACGCACCATGGTCGCCTTCGATCGCCCCCACCCCCCGAGCCCGCCGCAGTCGCAGTGGGAACTGCCGTTCTTCGGCGAACACCACCGCACGCTCGCGCTGGGCCTGGCTGACTGGGCCGGGGCGCAGCAGGTCGACGAGCGCGACGACCGCCGCGCCTGCCGCGACTGGGTGGCGCGCCTGGGCGCGGCCGGCTGGCTGCGCTACTGCGTGCCCGCGGCGCACGGCGGCGCGCTCGACAAACTCGACTCGCGCGCGCTCGTGGTCCTGCGCGAAACCCTGGCCTTCCACTCGCCATTGGCCGACTTCGCGTTCGCCATGCAGGGCCTGGGCAGCGGCAGCATCACGCTCGCGGGCAGCGAGGCGCAGCGCGAGCAGCGCCTGCGCGCGGTCGCCAGCGGCGCGCAGATCGCGGCCTTCGCACTCAGCGAACCCGAGGCCGGCTCCGACGTGGCCGGCATGCAGACCTCGGCGCGCGCGGTCGACGGCGGCTGGGTCATCGACGGCAGCAAGACCTGGATCAGCAACGGCGGCCTGGCCGACTTCTACGTGGTCTTCGCCAAGACCACGGCCGACGCCGGCGCGCGCGGCATCAGCGCCTTCGTGGTGCCGGCCGATGCGCCGGGCCTGGACAGCTCGGCGCACATCGACGTGATGGCCCCGCACCCGCTGGCCACGCTGCGCTTCGACGGCTGCCGCGTGGGCGCCGACGCGCTGCTGGGCACGCTCGACGGCGGCTTCAAGCTCGCCATGCAGACGCTGGACATCTTCCGCGCCTCGGTGGCCGCGGCCGCGCTGGGCATGGCGCGGCGCGCCTTCGCCGAGGCCGTGGCGCACGCGAAGCAGCGCCGCATGTTCGGTCAGCACCTGGCCGACTTCCAGCTCACCCAGGCCCGCCTGGGCGAAATGAGCGCGCTGATCGATGCCGCCGCCGTGCTCACCTACCGCGCCGCCTGGATGCGCGATGAAAGCCCCACCCAGGGCGCGGGCACGCCGGCCTACACCGCGGCCGCTGCGGCCGCCAAGCTCACCGCCACCGAGAACGCGCAGCGCGTGATCGACATGGCGGTGCAGATGTTCGGCGGGCGCGGCGTGCGCGTGGGCGAGGTGGTCGAACACCTCTACCGCGACATCCGCTCGCTGCGCATCTACGAAGGCGCCAGCGAAGTGCAGTTGCTCATCCTCGGCAAAGCCGCCCTGAAGCCATGACCTCCGCCCAGACCGACCGCTTCGTGCACGACCGCCTGCCCCCGCGCGAGGCCTGGCCCGAGCTGCGCTTCGACACGCCCGAGCTGCAGGCCATTCCCGCGCAGGTGAACCTGGTGCAGGCGCTGTTCGACCGCGCCTTCGCCAACGGCCACGCCGAACGCCCCTTCCTGCGCAGCGACGCGCGCAGCCTCAGCTACGCCCAGGCGCGCGAGGCGGTCAACCGCATCGCCAACCTGCTGGTGCGCGAGCGCGGCCTGGTGCCCGGCAACCGCGTGCTGCTGCGCGGCGGCAATTCCGTGGCCATGGCCCTGGCCTGGCTCGCGGTGGTGCAGGCCGGGCTGGTGGTGGTGGCGACCATGCCGCTGCTGCGCGCCAAGGAGCTCAAGGCCATCATCGACAAGGCCCAGCCCGCGCTGCTGCTGTGCGACGCCGCGCTCACCGCCGAGCTCGAGGCCACGCAGTGCGGCCTGCCGATGCTGCGCTTCAACACCGACGCGGCCGACGGCCTGGAGGCGCTCGCTGCGGGCCAGCCCGCGCAGGCCGCGCCCTGCCCCACCGCGGGCGAGGACATCGCGCTGCTGGCCTTCACCTCGGGCACCACCGGCGTGCCCAAGGCCGCCGTGCACACCCACCGCGACGTGCTCGCCGCCTGCGAATGCTGGCCGCGCCACGTGCTGCGCGCCACGCCCGACGACGTGGTGATGGGCTCGCCGCCGCTGGCCTTCACCTTCGGCCTCGGCGGCCTGCTGATCTTCCCCATGTGGGCCGGCTGCTCGGTGTATTTCCCCTCGATCCCGTACACGCCCGAAGCCATGGTCAGGCTCATCATCGAGAAGGGCGCCACCATCTGCTACACCGCGCCCACCTTCTACCGGCAGATGGCGCCGTTCGCGCAGCAGCACGGCATCGGCGGCCTGCGCATCTGCGTGAGCGCGGGCGAAGGCCTGCCCGACGCCACGCGCCAGCTCTGGAAGCAGGCCAGCGGCATCGAGATGCTCGACGGCATCGGCGCCACCGAGATGTTCCACATCTTCATCTCGGCCGCGCCCGAGGCCGTCAGGCGCGGCGCCATCGGCACCGTGGTGCCGGGCTACACCGCGCGCGTGGTGAACGAGCAGGGCGAGCCCGTGCCCGACGGCCAGATCGGCCGCCTCGCGGTGATCGGCCCCACGGGCTGCCGCTACCTCGACGAGCCGCGCCAGGCGCAGTACGTGCAGAACGGCTGGAACTACCCCGGCGACGCCTTCGTGCGCGACGCCGACGGCTACTTCGTCTACCAGGCGCGCACCGACGACATGATCATCACGGCCGGCTACAACGTGGCCGGGCCCGAGGTCGAATCCGCCCTGCTCGCCCACCCGGCCGTGGCCGAGTGCGGCGTGGTCGGCCGGCCCGACGAGGAACGCGGCCAGGTGATCGTGGCCTACGTGGTGCTCAAGCCCGGCCACAACGGCGATGCCGCGCTCGTGAAGGCGCTGCAGGACCACGCCAAGGCCAGCATGGCCCCCTACAAATACCCGCGCGAGGTGCTGTTCGTGGAGCGCCTGCCGCGCACCGAGACCGGCAAGCTGCAGCGCTTCGCCCTTCGCCAGCAAACACCATGAGCAACCAACACCTCCACCCCGAAGGCTGGGCAGCGGCCAAAGGCTACGCCAACGGCATCGCTGCGCGCGGCACGCAGATCTTCGTCGGCGGCCAGATCGGCTGGAACGGCCAGCAGCAATTCGAGAGCGACGACTTCATCGCCCAGACGCGCCAGGCGCTGCAGAACGTGCACGACGTGCTGCGCTGCGCGGGCGCCGGCCCCGAGCACATGGTGCGCATGACCTGGTACATCCTCGACCGCGACGAGTACAACGCGCGCCTGCGCGAGCTCGGCGAGGCCTACCGCGCGGTGATGGGCCGCCACTTTCCGGCCATGACCTGCGTCGAGGTGCGCCGCCTGGTCGAGGCGCGCGCCAAGGTGGAGATCGAGGTCACGGCCGTACTGCCTGACTGAGCGTTCGCCCCCACGCTCCGCACTGCGTGTCGTCGCTGCCCCCCGAGGGGGCGCAGGCCTCCCTTGGGGCGGCCCGGCGGGAGGCCTGACCCGCCCCCACGCGCAGCACGCGTTCAACCAAGGTCGAAGCCCGGCCCGTCCACCGCGTCGGTGGGCAGCGTGAAGCGCACGCGGCAGCCGCCGTCGGGCGTGGCGTCGCAGCTCAGGCAGCCGCCGTGGCGCGCCACGATGCGGTGGCTCATGGCCAGGCCCACGCCCAGGCCCTCGAACGCGGTGGAGTGGTGCTGGCGCTGGAACAGCAGGAACAGCTTCTCGGCGCGCTGGCGGTCGAAGCCCACGCCGTTGTCCTCGACGTGAAACACCAGGCTGCCGTCGTTGCCGCGCATCCAGCCCACGTGCACCACCGGCTGCGCCACGTCGCGCGTGAACTTGACCGCGTTGTCGAGCAGGTGGCGCCAGAGCTGGGCCAGCAGCATGGGGTCGCCGCGCACGGTGGGCAGGTCGGGGGCGATGCGCCAGTCGATGGGCGCGCGCGCCGCGCCGCGCTCGCGCAGCGCCGGCAGGTGGCCCAGCACGCTGGCCACCACCGGCCCGAGCGGCACGTCCTGCACGTCGAGCTGGGCCCGGCACAGGTGCACGTAGTCGTGCATGGCCTCGACCATCTCGCCCAGGCGGCTCGAGGCCTGCTGGATGCCCGCGGCGTATTCGTCGATGGCCGCGTCGCCCAGCCCTTCGGTGCGCTCGCGCAGCAGGCGCAGGTAGGCCAGCACGTGGCGCAGCGGCGCGCGCAGGTCGTGGCCGAGGATCTGCGAGAAGCCCTCCATCTCGCGGCGCAACAGGCCCAGCGAGCGCTCGGCCGCCTGCAGGCGGCGCTGCAGCACCTCGACCTCGGTGCGCGGCACCAGGGCCTCGCGGTCGCGCCAGCGCGAGAGGTCGAGCAGCACGGCGTCGAAACCCAGGTGGCTGTCTTCGGCGTCGCGCAGCGGCGTGGCCATGAGCAGGGCCGAGAACACCTCGCCGTTGGCGCGGAACAGGTTCAGGCGCAGCTCGCCGGGCCGCGGATCGGCCTTGAGCTCGTCGAGAAAGGCCTGCAGCGCCTCTCCGCGCGGGTCGTGCTCGGGAATGCCCAGGAAACGCGCCAGCGGCAGCATGAGCCGCGGCGGGTTGAACCAGCGCGTGGCGGTTTCATTGGCCGCGCAAACGTGCCGGTCGGCGGTGACCAGGATCAGCGCCAGCGGCGAGCGCTCGCCGGGCACGGGGGGCCAGGTGGTGACGGCCGAGGGGGTGTTCAGCGAAGCGGGCAGGTCTGCAGACGTCATGGAACGGCACAGGGCGCGCGGTGTGCAGCGCGCATCATGCCCGCATCGCGCGCGCCGCGCCAGCGCTTCAGGTGCGCACCTTGCCGTCGCCCGTGAGCATGGACAGCTCGGCAAAGCGCGAGGCCACGTGGTTGTTGGGGCCGAGCGAAATCTGGAAGCCGCCGAAGCTGGTGTCGCCGATGGCCTCGAGCCCGCTCACCAGGCCGTCCGACGAGAGCTTGCCGCCGCCGCGGCGCGCGCCCTCGGCGAGCAGGCGCGCGGCCAGGTAGCCCTCGAAGCTCGAGAAGTTGGGCTGCACCTTGCTGCCGCCGCGCTCGATGGCGTCGAGGAAGTCGCGCGTGATGGGGCGCGTGGTGGTGAAAGGGTTGGGCACCACCTGCGAGATCACCACGCCCGCGCCGTCCTTGCCCAGCGCGTCGGCCAGGGCCTGCGTGCCCACGAAAGACACGTTGTAGAAGGTGCCGCCATAGCCGGCCTTGCGCGCCTCGCGGATGAAGGCCGCGCACGAGGCGTAGGCGCTCACCTGCACGATGGCCTTGGGCTGCGCCGCGACCAGCGTGGCCACGGCCTGTGCCACGTCGACCGAGTTGCGCTCGACCGTGGCGGTGGCCTTGGGCTTGAGGTTGCGCTGGTTCAGGGCCAGCGTCACGCCGTCGAGGCCGGCCTTGCCGTAGGCGTCGTTCTGGTGGAACACCGCGATGTCGTTGAGGCCCAGGCTGGTGAGCTGGCGCACGATCAGCGCGGTCTCGTCGTTGTACGAAGCACGCAGGTGAAAGGCCAGCCGGTTGAACGGGGTGCGCAGGCCCATGGCGCCGGTGAAGGGCGCGATGAAGGGCGTGCCGGCCTGCGTGGCCAGCGGCAGCGCGGCCAGGCTGGTGGGCGTGCCGATGTAGCCGAACAGCGCGGTGCAGCCGCGCGAGAGCAGCTGGCGCGTGTTCTCGGCGCAGCGGTCGGGCTCGTAGCCGTCGTCGAGCTTGACGATTTCGATGCGCTGGCCGTTGACGCCGCCCTGCTGGTTGAGCAGGTCGAAGTAGAGCTGGGCGCCGGCGTTGAACTGGATGCCGAGCTGGGCGGCCGGGCCGCTGAAGGCGGCCGACTGGCCGAGCACGATGCGGTTGCTCTGGGCGTGCAGCGCGGGCGCGGCGATCAGGGCGGCGCCGGCGGCGGTGAAGGCACGGCGGGACAGACCCGTGGCAGCGGGTCGCAAGGGCAGACGGGGCATCGGGGCGCTCCTGGCAGGGGCTGGTACAGGCCCGGGTTCCTCCCCCGGGTATCAAGTCCGCTGCATGCTACCGAGCGACCGGGGCGGCGGCGGCGCGTTCGGGCGCTGCATTCGGCCGTTGATCGATTCTTTGTCCTTGGCTTGTCCGGGGGTTTCGCTCGGGGACCTCGCTGGGCGGGAGATGGGGTTCGCGGGCTCCGGCGTGCTCGCGGGCGGCGGCCCGGGCACACCAGCGCCGCGGCGTCAACACCTTGGCTGGTGCGCGCCCTCTGTGGCAACCGCGAATGGCGCCTGCGCCCGCGAACCCCATCACCCGCCCCGAAGCAACCTGGGCGCGCCAGCGCTGGTGTGCCTGCCCTTCGATGGGGCCGATGGCGCGGGTGCCCGTGCGCAGGCGCCATTCGCGGTTGCCACAGAGGGTGCGCTCAGATCACGGCGTTGACGAAGGGCTGTCTGCGCCCACGGGCAGTCGCCCGCGAGCACGCCGGAGCACGGGCACCCGCGCCATGGGCCCTGAAGAGGCACCTCCGAGAAACAAGCCCAAGAAAACTCAAAACCGCCGCACGAACTCCACCCCCGCCGCCAGGGTGCGGCCCGCGCCCGGCTCGAAGAAGCGGTTGTTGCCGTCGTTGACGATCACCGAGCCCACGTGGCGGCGGTCGGTGAGGTTGTCCACGCGCACGAACTGGCGCCAGGTCCAGGGCCCCACCACCTGCTCGAAGCGCGCGCCCAGCGCGAACAGCGTGTGGCTGGCGGCGGCGTCGGTGTTGAGGTCGTTCACGTAGACGCGGCCCGTGTGCCGCGCCTCCAGCGTGAACACACCGCCCACCGCCTGCGCCCAGGCCGGCGACCACGCGAGCTGCGCGTAGAGCTGCTGCGCTGGCACGCCGGGCAGCGCATTGCCGGCGGGAAAGCGCGCGTCGGCCGAGGCCTCGTAGCGCGCGCGCAGGTAGGTGTAGGCGCCGCTCAGCAGCCACTCGCTGCCCAAGGCCTGCTCGGCCGAGAGCTCCAGCCCGCGGCGCGCCGTGCGGCCCGCGTTGGTGAACACGGTGCGCCCGCCCGAGCTGCTCTCGACCACGATCTCGTCGCGGGTCTGGATGTCGAACAGCGTGGCGTTCCACAGGCCCCCCGTGTGCCGCCCGCGCAGGCCGAGTTCGGCGCTGCGGCTGCGCGCCGCGTTGAGCGCGGTGTTCAGGCCGCTCGCACCACCGGCGCGGTACGAGGCCTCGTTGAGCGTGGGCGTCTCGAAGCCCTGGCCCACGCTGCCGAACAGCTGCAGCTGCGGCGCGAGCTGCCAGCGCGCGCCCACCACCGGCAGCGTGCGCGAATACGAGACCTCGCCGCTGTCGTTGCCGTTCGACAGGAAGCGGTCGCTCGAGCGGTACTCGGCGTTCACGTGCCGCAGCCCGCCTTCGAGCGTGAGCGCCTCGCGCACCCAGGCCGCGCGCAGGTAGGGGTCGAGCGTGTCGGCGCGGTTGGTCTCGTCGCGCCGCAGGTTGCCCTGCACGCCGATGGCCGTGGGCGCGCCCGCGGGCCCGGTGTAGTTGTTGTAGCCGCGGCGCAGGTCGTCCTGGCGGTCGGCGGCCAGGCCCGCGCTCAGGTCGAGCTGGCCGCCCTGCCATTCGCGCTGCAGGCGCCAGCGCGCGTTGAAGCCCCAGTAGTCGCGGTCGAGGTCGATCACCGCGCCCGGGCTCGTGGCCGGGTTCTGCGCCGTGGGCGGAATGGACTGGAACTGCACCACGCGGCGCTGACCCGCGTAGCCCATGAGCTCGATCTTGTGGCCGCCGCCCAGGGCCTGGTCCCAGGCGATACCGAACTGCGTCTGCGCCACCGACTTGCGCGTGTTGAAGGCGATCGCCTGCGGCGTGGTCTGCTCGGGGTTGGCGTTGAGCTGGGCGCGGTCCAGGCCCTGCGGGTCGAGCGCGAACGCGGTCTGGCGGTTGAACACCAGCACCGTGCGGCCACCCTCGTGCGCGCGCGAGAGCTTGGCGTTGGTGGTGCTGCGGTTGGCGGCCGACTGCGGGCGCAGGCCGTCGGTTTCGAAGCGGCCGGTGTCGAGCGTGTACGACCAGCCCGGCGACCGCGCGTCGCCGGTCTGGCCCGTGAGCTGCGTGGACAAGCGCCACAGGCCATTGCCCGCCAGCGCCAGGCCGCTGCGCCACTCGGTGGGCTGGCGGCCGTCTTCGGTGTAGAGCAGGATCGCGCCGCCGCTCGATGCGCCGTAGAGCGACGCGAACGGGCCGCGCACCACCTCGATGCGGTCGGCGCTGCCGAGCGGGAAGTTCGCGGCCTGGCCCGAGCCGTCGGGCGCGCTCGCGGGAATGCCGTCCACGAACAGGCGCACGCCGCGCACGCCGAAGGTGGCGCGCGAGCCCGCGCCGCGCACCGAGACCTGCAGGTCCTGCGCGTAGTTCTCGCGGTTGCGGATCACCAGGCCCGGCACGCGGCCCAGGCCTTCGGAGAGGTTGATCTGCAGGCGGCCGTCGCGCAGCTCGCGGCCGTCGACCACGTCGACCGAGGCGCTGCCGCGCCAGCGCGCCTCGGCCTCGCCGCTGCCGGTGATGACCACGGGGGCCAGGGCGCCGCCGTCGGCCACGGGCGGCGGATTGGCGGTCTGGGCGTGGGCGCTGGCCGCGGCCAGCAGGGCGGCGCCCCAGGCCAGCGGATGCGGGGGGGCGAAGGCGCGATCGGCGCGATTCATGTTCATGTGTCTCCTCGGATGCTCGGCCCTCTGCGGGGCAGCGGCATTGTGGGTTGCAAGCCTCGCGCCACCCGCGCCGCGGGCCAATACCCCATCGCACCACCCGGCTGTTGTGTGACGCAATGGAACACCTGCGCCAGCGGGGGCGTCCCATAATCGTTCGCTTTGCCCCTGGGGCGGCACCGCCCGCCCGGCACGGCACGCCCCGCATGAGCCCCACCCCTCCCCGCGTCCTCAGCATCGCCGGCAGCGACTCCGGCGGCGGTGCCGGCATTCAGGCCGACCTCAACACCTGCAGCGCCCTCGACTGCTTCGGCACCACGGCCATCACCGCGATCACCGCGCAGAACACGCAGGGCGTGCGCGCGGTGCACGCCCTGCCCGCGGCCCTGGTGGCGCAGCAGATCGATGCCGTGGCCGAAGACATCGGCGTCGACGCGGTGAAGATCGGCATGCTGCACGGGCCCGAGGTCGTGCGCGCGGTGGCCGGCGCGCTGCGGCGCCACGGCCTGCGCCGCGTGGTGCTCGATCCCGTGATGGTCGCCAGCAGCGGCGACCGGCTCGTCACCGACGAGACCGTGGCCGCGATGCGCAGCGAACTGTTCCCGCTGGTCATGCTGGTCACGCCCAACCTCGACGAGGCCGCGGCCCTGCTGGGCCGGCCCATCGCCACGGTGGACGCGATGCAGGCCGCGGTGCCCGAACTGCGCGCGCTGGGCGCGCAGGCGGTGCTCATCAAGGGCGGCCACCTGGTGGGCGATGTGCTCAGCGACCTGCTGATCGACCCCGAGGGCTCCACGCTGTGGCAGAGCCAGCGCATTGCCACGCGCAACACCCACGGCACGGGCTGCACGCTCTCGAGCGCCATCGCCTGCGGCCTGGCGCGCGGGCTCGCGCTGCGCGAGGCCGTGGCGCAGGGGCGCGACTTCGTGCGCGGCGCGCTGCAGGGCGCAGCGGGCTGGCGGCTGGGCCAGGGCCCCGGGCCGCTGGACCACGGCTGGGCCCGGCACGCGCATTGACCGGGCGCAACACGGCGGCCACCGGCCGGCGATAAGCTCGGGCCCTGCGCTTTTTTTCACCAGGAGATCCCATGAGCAAAAAGACCGCCAAGCCCGTCATGGCCGTGAACATCGGCATCAGCGAGAAAGACCGCGCCGCCATCGCCAAGGGCCTGAGCCACCTGCTGGCCGACACCTACACGCTGTACCTCACCACGCACAACTTCCACTGGAACGTCACCGGCCCGATGTTCAACAGCCTGCACGCCATGTTCATGGCGCAGTACACCGAACTGTGGAACGCGGTCGACCCGATCGCCGAGCGCATCCGCTCGCTGGGCCACGTGGCCCCGGGCAGCTACGCCGAGTTCGCCAAACTGAGCTCGCTGCCCGACGCGCCCGCCACCCCGCCCAAGGCAATGGAGATGGTGGCCATCCTGGCCAAAGGCCACGAAGGCGCGGCGCGCACCGCACGCGCCATGTTCGAGCTGGTCGACAAGGCCAACGACGAACCCACGGCCGACGTGCTGGTGCAGCGCCTCACGGTGCACGAGCAGACGGCCTGGATGCTGCGCTCGCTGCTCGAGGAGTGACGCGCGGGCGGCGCGCGTTCAACGGCGATCGCCCTTGCGCGCGCCCTTGTGTTCGGTCTTGAGCACCTCGCCCGAGCGCGCGTCCACCGTGAGCTCCACGCGCTCGCCCTGGGCCGTGTAGGCCTTCACTTCGTAGAGCCGCTCGCTTTCGCGCTCCACCTCGTGGATGTCGCGAAAGCCCTGGCGCTGCAGGGCGTCGGTCACCTGGCCGAAGCCCATGGCGGCCGGGCCGGCGGGCGCGGCAGGGGCCTGGGCCTGGGCCAGTGCGGCCGACAGGATCAGGGGCATGAGCACAAAGGTCTTCTTCATGGTGTTTCCTTTCGGGATCAAGGGGGATGGGCATGGCACCGGGTGGCGCCATGGCCGGCACTGTGCCCGGCGGTGCTTGAACGCCCCATGAACCCGCCGTTCATGCGCCGTTCATGCCGCGCATGGCACGCTCTGCGCGTGACCGGCCTGTTCCCCACCCTGCCCCGCCTGCCCGCGCTGCTGCTCGCTGCCGGGCTGGCCCTGCCCGCTGCGGCCCGTGACCAGGACCGCGCGCAGGAGGCGGTGCGCCGCGGCGAGGCCGTGCCGCTGGCGCAGGTCACGGCACACGCGCTGCGCACCTTCGGCGGCCGCGTGATCGAGGTCGAGATCGATGGCAAGGGCCGGCGCATCGAGTACGAGCTCGAACTGCTGCTCGATGACGGCCGCGTGATCGAGCTCACCTACGAAGGCCGCACCGGCAGCCTCACCGAAATCAAGGGCCAGCGGCTCGAAACCCTGTTCGCCCCGCCGCGCCCCGAGCGCCGCTGACACAGCCCATGCGCATCCTGGTCGCCGAGGACGATCCCCGCCTGCTGGTGCAGCTCGACAACGCGCTGCAGGCCGCGGGCTACGCGGTGGACCTGGCCGACAACGGCGTGGACGCCGCGCACCTGGGTCTCACGCGGCCGCCCGACGCGGTGGTGCTCGACCTGGGCCTGCCCGGGCGCGACGGCCTGAGCGTGCTGCGCCACTGGCGCGAGGCCGGCAGCACCGTGCCCGTGCTGGTGCTCACCGCGCGCGGCTCGTGGCAGGACAAGGTGCACGGCATGGACGCCGGCGCCGACGACTACCTCGCCAAGCCCTTCGAGCTCGAAGAGCTGCTCGCGCGCCTGCGCGCGCTGCTGCGGCGCGCGAGCGGCCTGGCCCACCCGGTGCTGCGGCACGGCCCGCTGCGGCTGGACACGCGCACGCGCGCGCTGCAGGTGGACGGCCGCGCGGTCGATCTCACGGCCTTCGAGTACCGCCTGCTCAACACCTTCCTGCACCACCCGGGGCGCGTGCTCTCGCGCGCCGAACTGGTGGAAAAGCTCTACGACGACGCCAGCGAGCGCGACAGCAACACGCTCGACGTCTTCATCGCGCGGCTGCGCCGCAAGCTGCCCGAGGGCAGCATCGCCACCGTGCGCGGCCAGGGCTTCAAGCTCCAGGCGCCTGGCGCATGAGCCGCGCGCCCGTCTCGCTGCAGCGCCGCCTGCAATGGGCCGCCTCGGTGCTGGTGGTGCTGGCGCTGCTGCTCGCGGCGCTGGGCCTGTACCGGCTGTTCCGCGCGCACGCCGAGCGCGAGTTCGACGCGCGCCTGCAGCGCCAGCTCGACGACGTGACCGCCGCGCTGCAGGTGCAGACCGACGCCGAGGGGCGCGCCGCGCTGGGCCTGCGCCGCGAGCCCGCCGACCCGCTGTTCCGCCAGCCCGCGAGCGGCCTGTACTGGCTCGCGCTGCCCGCGTCTGGCGAGCCGCTGCGCTCGCGCTCGTGGTGGGACAGCGCGCCCGCCTTCACCCCCACCCCGCCCGCGGACGCCCCGGGCGCCGCGCCCTGGGTGCAGACCGCCGACGGCCCGCGCGGCGAGCCGCTGCGCGTGTGGCTGCGCCGCGTGCAGCCCGCGGGCTGGGACGGCGCCGTGGTGCTCGCCGTGGCCAGCGACGCCAGCGCGCTCGAGGCCGCGAGCCGCTCGTTCGCGCGCGGCCTGGGCGCGTCGCTCGCGCTGCTGGCGCTGCTGCTCGTGCTGGCCTCGCACGCCCAGGTGCGGCTGGGCCTGCAGCCGCTGCGCCGGCTGCAGGGCGCGCTGGCGGCGCTGCGCGAGCGCCACAGCCCGCGCCTGGACGGCCACCACCCGGCCGAGGTGCAGCCGCTGGTGGACGAGATCAACCGCCTGCTCGGTCAGCGCCAGTCCCTGGTGGACGAGGCCGAGGCCCAGGCCGGCAACCTCGCGCACGCGCTCAAGACGCCGCTGGCCGTGCTGGGCCAGCTCGCGCAGGCCGATGGGCGCGACAGCGGCCTCGGGCCCGAGGCGCGGGCCCTGCTGCGCGAGCAGCTCGACGCCATGGAGCGGCAGATCCACCGCCAGCTCACGCGCTCGCGCGCCGCGGCCTCGGTGCACAGCGGCGGCGCGCGCGCGCCGCTGGCCGACGTGCTGCCCCCGCTGCTGCGCACGCTGTCGCGGCTGCACCCCGACATCGACATCGCGGCCGACGAGGCGCAGGCCCTGCCCGCACCGCGCATCACGCCGCACGACCTGCACGAGGTGCTGGGCAACCTGCTCGACAACGCCGCGCGCCACGCGCGTCGACGCGTGCAGCTCTCGCTGCAGGCCGCGGATGGCGGCCTCGCGCTGTGCGTGGACGACGACGGCCCGGGCATCGCGCCCGAGGCGCGCACGCTGGCCCTGCAGCGCGGTGCGCGGCTCGATGAATCGCACCGAGGCAGCGGCCTGGGCCTGGCCATCGTGGCCGACCTGGTCGAGGTGTACGGGGGCCGCTTCGCGCTTGAAGACGGCCCGCTCGGTGGCCTGCGCGCGCGCCTGTGGCTGCCGCTGGCCCTCAGCCCCGCCGCGTCAGCGCCGCCTGCGGCGCCGCCGCGCTGACCGGCCGCGCGCCCCACCACAGCGCCAGCGCCATCAGGCCCACGCCCAGCCATTGCCCGGGCGCGAGCAGCCGCTGGTAGACCAGCGCGTCGCACAGCAGCGTGACCGCGGGGTAGACGAACTGCAGCAGCGCGGTGCGCGCGGTGGCCAGCCGCGCCATGCCGCCATAGATCAGCACGTAGGCCAGCCCCGTGTGCAGCACGCCGAGCGCGGCCAGCCAGCCCCAGGCCGGACCCCAGGCGGGCCAACCGTTGAGCCACAGCCAGGGCCACAGCACCAGCGCGCCCACCGCGCACTGCCACCAGGCCAGGGCCAGCGGCGGCACCGGGGTGCGCGCGCGCAGCAGCAGGCCCACGGCGGTCTGCGCCACCACGGCCACGCCACACAGCGCCACCCCCAGCCACGACACCGCGGCCCCGCTGCCCAGCAGGCCGGTGGCCAGCGACAGGCCCAGCAGCGCCAGCAGCACCGCCGCCATGCGCGCGCGCGGCAGCGGCTCGCCCAGCCACCAGGCCCCGGCCACCATGATGCACAGCGGCTGCACGTGGAACACCACGGTGGCCAGGCCGACCGACAGGTGCTGGATGGCCACGAAGAACACCACCCAGCTCAGCACCACCAGCGCCGCGGCCACGCCCACGCGCAGCGCCGTGCCCGCGGGCAGACGCCAGAGCGGCGTGCGCCGCGTGGCCTGGGCCCACAGCGTGAGCGCGAGCACGCCGAAGGCGCAGCGGAACCAGGCGGCCGAGGCCGCGTCGCTGCCCGATTCGAGCAGGAACACGCCCAGCGTGCCCAGCAGGGCGCCGCCTGCGGCCATGCGCCAGGCGGCCCGCGTTTCGGCCGCGGCGGGTGAGGAAGAGGCTTGCATGGCGCGCACTGTGGGGCTGGCCGGTGGTTTCGAGAAGCGGATAATTCGCAATCCATCCATCCGCTCTTCGAATGACCATTGCCCCGATGCGCGTGCAGGACCTGCAGATCGACTGGCTCAAGTGCTTCGTGGCCGTGATCGACGCCGGCTCGCTCTCGGCCGCCGCGCCCGAGGTGAACCGCTCGCAATCGGCGGTGAGCATGCAGCTGCAAAAGCTCGAGCGCGCGGTGGGCAAGCCCCTGCTGCTGCGCGGTCCGCGCCGGCTCGAACTCACGCCCGACGGCCAGGCCCTGCTCGGCTACGCGCGCCGCCTGCTCGACCTGCACAGCGAGGCCCAGGCCGCGATGCGGCCCGACACGCTCGAGGGCCGTGTGCGCCTGGGCGTGCCCGACGACTACGCCGCGCGCTACCTCACGCCCGTGCTCAAGCGCTTCGCGGCGCGCCACACGGCGGTGCAGATCGACCTCGCCTGCGAACAATCGACCGCGCTGATCCCGCGCGTGCAGCGCGGCGAGCTCGACCTCGCGCTGGTCTCGCGCGACCACGCGCAGCGCGGCACGCTGCTGTTCCACGAGCCCCTGGTGTGGGTGGGCTCGCCACCGTTCGACGTGTGGCGGCGCGACCCGCTGCCGATCGCGGTGTACGAAGACGGCAGCCTCGCGCGGCGGCACGCGCTCACCACGCTGTCGCTGCAGGGGCGGCGGCACCGCGTCGTGTACCACAGCTCCAGCCTGGCGGGCCAGATCGCCGCGGTGGAGAGCGGGCTCGCCGTGGCCGTGCTCACGCAGTGCAGCGCGCCGCCGCAGCTGCAGGTGCTCGGGGCCGAACACGGCCTGGGCCCCATGGCGCCCATGGCCGTGGCGGCCTACCGCAGCCGGGCCTCGCGCGGCTCGGCCGCGGTCGACGGCTTTCACCGCCTGCTGGTGCAGACCCTGCGCCAGGCGGCCTGAAACGGGTATTTACCGCGGCGCAGCAAGGCGACACACTCGCGCGCCACAATCCGCGCCCACATGCTGCCCACGCCCGCCGCCGTTGCCCAAGACCTGCCGCTGGTGCTCGCCGGGCCGGTGCTGCGGCGCGTGCAGGCGCGGCGCATCGCCTGGTGGATGGCCTGCACCCGGCCCGTTGTGCTGCGTGTGCGGCTGCAGCACCCCGACGGCCGCACGGCCACCCACGAACCCACGGTGCACACGCTGCGCGTGGGCGAGCGGCTGGTGATCGCGCTGATCGAGCTCGCGCTCGATGAAGACCTGGCCCGTGACGCCCGCACCGGCTACCGCTTCGAATTCGCCGAGGGCGGGGGCGATGGCGAGGGCGGCTGGACGCCGCACCACGACCCTGCGCTGGCCTACCCCGGCCACGACGGCCCGGGCTTCGTGTTCGCGCCGCGGGTGCGCGCGCTGCTGCACGGCTCGTGCCGCAAGCCGCACCACGCGGGCGGCGGCGACGGCCTGGCGCGCGCCGACGCCCACCTCGAAAAGCTGCTGACGGCGCCCGGGCCCGAGGCGCCGCCCTGGCCATCGGCCCTGGTGCTCAGCGGCGACCAGGTGTACTGCGACGACGTGGCCGGTCCGATGCTGCGCGCCATCCACGGCCTGATGCAGCGCCTGGGCCTGCGCGAGGAGCGCATCGCGGGCGCCGACGGCAGCGGCGTGCACGACACCGCCGACCTGCTCGCGCACCCCGCCACCTACTACCACCGCGAACAACTGCTGCCACGCACGCCGCGCAGCGAACGCCTGATCGATCTGGTGTTCGAGGGCGTGAAGAAGCCCGTCTTCACCACCGACAACGCGCACAACCACCTGATCACCCTGGGCGAGGTGATCGCCATGTACCTGCTGGTGTGGTCGCCGCTGCCCTGGCAGGGGCTGGACCTGTCGCCACCGCCCGGGCTCGACCCCGCCTGCGCCGAGCGCTATGCGCGCGAGAGCGAGGCCATCGCCGCGTTCCGTGAGGGCCTGCCCGCGGTGCGCCGCGTGCTCGCGCACCTGCCGGTGGCCATGGTGTTCGACGACCACGACATCACCGACGACTGGAACCTCAGCCGCGAGTGGGAAGACGTGGCCTACGGGCATGCGTTCTCGCGCCGCGTGATCGGCAACGCGCTCATCGCCTACCTGCTGCAGCAGGCCTGGGGCAACCGGCCCGAGGCCTTCGCGCGCGAGGGGCTGCTCGAACAGGTGCAGGCCGCGCTCGACGAGCCCGGCGGCGCGGCGCACGACGCGCTGATCGAGCGGCTGCTGCGCTGGCGCGACTGGCACTACGTGTGGCCCACCTCGCCGCCGCTCATGGTGCTCGACAGCCGCACCCACCGCTGGCGCTCCGAGGTCTCGCCGCGCCGGCCCTCGGGCCTGATGGACTGGGAGGCGCTCACCGACCTGCAGCAGGCGCTGCGCGACCACCCCGCGGTGCTGCTCGTGGCCTCGGCGCCGATCTTCGGCGTCAAGCTCATCGAAACCATCCAGCGCGTGTTCAGCTTCTTCGGCCACCCGCTCATGGTCGACGCCGAGAACTGGATGTCGCACCCCGGCGCGGCCAGCGCCATGCTCAACATCTTCCGCCACCCGCGCACGCCGCAGACCTTCGTGGTGCTCTCGGGCGACGTGCACTACTCCTTCGTGTACGACGTGGAGCTGCGCCCGCGCGGGCGGCGCCTGCTGCAGACGCCCGGGCCGCACATCTGGCAGGTCTGCAGCAGCGGCCTGCGCAACACCTTCCCCGACGGCCTGCTCGCGCGGCTCGACCACCTCAACCGCTGGCTGTTCTCCCCGCGCTCGCCGCTCAACCGCTTCACACGCCGCCGCCACATGACCGTCACGCCGCGCAAGCCCGAAGGCACGCCCCCCGGGCGGCGCCTGCTCAACGGCTGCGGCGTGGGCCTGCTCGAACTCGACGAACACGGTGCGCCGCAGCGCATCAGCCAGTTGCTGGCCGACGGTCGCACCGTGGTGTTCGTGCCGCGCGAGGACGAGGCGCGCGAAGACTGAAGAGCC
Organism: Hydrogenophaga sp. T2; assembly: GCF_049843535.1. Taxonomy (NCBI): domain Bacteria; kingdom Pseudomonadati; phylum Pseudomonadota; class Betaproteobacteria; order Burkholderiales; family Comamonadaceae; genus Hydrogenophaga; species Hydrogenophaga sp. T2. The sequence goes on from NZ_JBBHZJ010000003.1 coordinate 463,527, forward strand.
GCCCGGCGCGTGAACCGCGTCACAGCCAGGGGCAAGGCTTCTGCGCTATGGTCATCCTTTCATCATGGACAACGCCTTCGACAAGCTCGTCGCCGCCTGTGAGCGCATGCGCCACCTCACGGGCACGCTGGAGACCATCCGCAACCTGCTGATGGCCGACGCGATGACGAGCAGCGAGCACACGCGCGCCGCCATGGGCGATACGCGCGAGACCGCACGCGGCCTGTTCATCCACGCGCTGGGCCTGCGCCAGCGGACCGGCGGGGACCTCGAGGCCGCGGTGCAGCTCATCGCCAACGACGCCGACCCCGACACCGCTGCGCAACGCAATGAGTGGCTGGCCCTGTGCCGCGAGCTCGCGGGCTCGCTCAAGGGCATCGACGAGGTGCTGGGCGACCTGCAGGCGCACTGGGCGCGCTGAGGCGCGCCGGGAACGCGCCCGCGCTCAGCGCGCCGGCCCGGCGTCGGTCGCGGCCACCGGTTCGGCAAAGCCCGGGCAGGCCTGTTCGGGCTCGCCCTGCGGCGGGCGCAGGTTGCCCAGGATCATGGGCCGCCCGGCCACCAGGCCGCCACCGTTCAACTCCATCTCGAAGCGCTCGGCGTCGCGCTGGCGGATGCGCGCCACCACGGCGTCGGCCTCGGCGGGCGAGGTGCCCAGGGCCAGCATGGCCTCGCGGCCCATGAGCATGGCCGACTCGAAGGTCTCGCGCACCTGCAGGTGCACACCCGCCTTCACAAGGGCGGCCGCGTGCTCGCGGTCGAAGGCGCGCGCGATCACGCGCACGTGCGGGAAGGTGTGGCGGCACGCCTCCACGATTTGCGTCGCGGCACTGGCGTCGTCCACGCACACCAGCACCACCTGGGCGCGCTCGGCCCCTGCGGCGTGCAGGATGTCGGGCCGCGTGCCGTCGCCGTAGTACACCTTGAAGCCGAAGCGCTCGGCTTCGCGCGCGAACTGGGGATCGGCATCGATGATGGTGATGGTCGCCCCCAGCAGCAGCAGGTTCTGGCTCGCGATCTGGCCCACGCGGCCGAAGCCGATGATCAGCACCTGCCCTTCTTCGTGTTCGGCCATGGGCGCCCCGTCGGTGGACGCCGCCGCGCGCGGCGCGAAGCGCTGGTGCGCCAGCACCGCCAGCGGCGTAAGCGCCATGGACAGCACCACGATGGCGGTCAGGTTGGCATTGGTCACCGGGTCGATCACGCGGCCCGCAAGCGCGGCGGCGAACAGCACGAACGCGAACTCGCCGCCCTGCGCCATCAGCACCGCGCGGTCCAGCGCGTCGGCGTGCGTGCTGCGGGTGAGCCGCGCCACCGCGTAAATGCCCAGCGCCTTCACCAGCATGAGCGCGAGCACGCCGGCCACGATCAGCGGCCAGTGGCGCGCCACGGCGCCGAGGTCGAGCGACATGCCCACGCCCAGGAAGAACAGGCCCAGCAGCAGGCCGCGGAAGGGCTCGATGTCGGCCTCGAGCTGGTGGCGGAAGGTCGATTCGGACAGCAGCACGCCCGCGAGGAAGGCGCCCATGGCCATGGACAGGCCGCCCACCTGCATGAGGAGCGCCGCGCCCAGCACCACCAGCAGCGCGGCCGCGGTCATGACCTCGCGCGCGTGCGCCTTGGCCAGCACCTCGAACAGCGGGTTGAGCAGCCACAGGCCCACGGCCACGAGCAAGGCCAGCGCGCCCGCACCGATGCCGATGGCCACCCAGCGCGACGCGCCTTCGGCCCCGGCGGCGGCGGCCTCGGGCGACATCAGCGCCACGATCGCGAGCAGCGGCACGATCAGCAGGTCTTCGAACAGCAGCACCGACACGATCTTCTGCCCGCGCACGGTGGCGATCTCGCCGCGCTCGCCGAGCAGCTGCATCACGATCGCGGTGGACGTGAGCACGAAGCCCATGGCACCGATGAACGCCACCTGCCAAGAAAAGCCGAAGGCCATGCCCACCAGCGTGAGCGCCGCACCGCACACGGCCACCTGCAGGCTGCCCAGCCCGAAGATCGCGCGCCGCAAGGCCCACAGGTGCGAGGGCTGCATCTCCAGGCCGATGACGAACAGGAACATCACCACGCCGAGTTCGGCCGTGTGCAGGATGGTCTGCGGGTTGCTGAACAGGCCGAGCCCGAAGGGCCCGATGGCCAGGCCCGCGGCCAGGTAGCCGAGCACCGAGCCCAGGCCCAGGCGCTTGAACAGCGGCACGGCGACCACGGCCGCCCCGAGCAGCGTGACGACCGGGATCAGCTCGGAACTGGCTTCAGCGGCCATGGCGCGCTCCTGTGTTGCGGAGCGGCGATTCTGGCATTGCCGCCCGGGCTCAGCGCGCCGGCCGCACCCAGCGCATGCCCTCGCGGTGGCTGCGCAGCACGGCCTCCACGAAGGCCATGCCGTCCAGGCCGTCGTCCAGGCCGGGCAGTGGCACGCCGGCCTCGCCGCGCCAGGCGCGCGCGAAGTCGCGATAGAGCTGGGCGAAGGCCTCGAGGTAGCCCTCGGGGTGGCCGGCCGGGATGCGGTGCGCCTGCGCGAGGCCGCCGGGCGCGGGCGGCACGCCGCGGTACAGGCACTGCGAAGGCTGGCCGGGCCGCGTGAGCCACAGTTCCTCGGGCCGCTCCTGGTCGAACTGCAGCGAGCCGGTGCTGCCGTAGACGCGCAGGCGCAGGCCGTTGCGGCTGCCGCTGGCGACCTGGCTGGCCCACAACAGGCCACGCGCGCCGCCTTCGTAGCGCAGCATCACCTGCACGTGGTCGTCGAGCGTGCGGCCGGGCACGAAGGTGCTGAGCTCGGCCGCAAGCTCGTGCAGCTTCAGGCCCGTCACGTAGCCCGCCAGGTGGTAGGCGTGGGTGCCGATGTCGCCCAGCGCGCCCGCGGGGCCGGCCTGCCGCGGGTCGTTGCGCCAGGCGGCCTGCTTGTGGCCCTGTTGCTCGATCGGCTCGCCCAGCCAGTCCTGCACGTACTCGACCTGCACGATGCGCACCTCGCCGATCGCGCCCTGCGCCACCAGCTCGCGCGCCTGGCGCACCATGGGGTAGCCGCTGTAGGTGTGCGTGAGCAGGAACAGCAGGCCGCGTTCGCGCACGCGCTGTGCGAGCGCCTCGGCCTCGGCCAGCGAGGTGGCGATCGGTTTGTCGCAAATGACGTGGATGCCCTGCTCGGCGAAGGCCAGCGCCACCGGGACGTGCAGGTGGTTGGGCGTGACGATGGCCACGGCGTCGATGCCGTCGGAACGCCGCGCCTCGGCGCGTGCCATCTCGGCGTAGTCGGCATAGCTGCGATCGTGCGCAATGTGCAGCCCGGCCGCGCTCGCGTGCGCGCGCCCGGGCGTGGACGACAGCGCGCCCGCCACGAGCTCGAACTGGTCGTCGAGCCGGGCCGCGGCGCGGTGCGCGGCGCCGATGAAGCTGCCCTCGCCCCCGCCCACCATGCCCAGGCGGATGCGCCGGGTGCTGCGGTCCTCGCTCATCGCGACAGGCCCAGCAGCGCGGCCAGCGTGGCCGCATCGCCCGCGCTCGCGGCGAAGTCGTCGAAGGCGCGGTCGGCCACGCGGATGATGTGCTCGCGGATGAAGGCCGCGCCTTCGCGCGCGCCGTCCTCCGGGTGCTTGAGGCAGCACTCCCATTCGAGCACGGCCCAGCCCGCGTAGCCGTGCTGCGTGAGCCTGGAGAAGATGGCCTTGAAATCGACCTGGCCGTCGCCGAGCGAACGGAAGCGGCCCGCGCGGTCGACCCAGTTCGCGTAGCCGCCGTAGACACCCTGCTTGCCGTTGGGGCGGAACTCGGCGTCTTTCACGTGGAAGGCGCGGATGCGCTCGTGGTAGTGGTCGATGAAGGCCAGGTAATCGAGCTGCTGCAGCACGAAGTGGCTGGGGTCGTAGAGGATGTTGGCGCGCGGGTGTTGGTCGAGCGCGTCGAGAAAGCGCTCGAACGTGAGGCCGTCGTGCAGGTCTTCGCCGGGGTGCAGCTCGTAGCAAACGTCCACGCCCGCGTCGTCGAAGGCGTCGAGCACCGGGCGCCAGCGCCGCGCGAGCTCGGCGAAGGCCGCGTCGACCAGACCGGGCGGGCGCTGCGGCCAGGGGTAGAGGTAGGGCCAGGCCAGCGCGCCCGAAAACGAGGCGTGCGCCTTCAGGCCCAGCCGCTGCGAGGCCCGGGCCGCGAGCAGCAGCTGCGCGTGCGCCCAGGCGGTGCGCGCGGCCGGGTTGCCGCGCACGTGGGGCGCGGCGAAGGCGTCGAACTGCAGGTCGTACGCGGGGTGCACGCACAGCAGCTGGCCCTGCAGGTGGGTGGACAGCTCGGTGAGCTGCAGGCCGTGATCGGCAAGCAGGCCCTTCACTTCGTCGCAGTACGCGTCGCTGGTGGCAGCGCGTTCGAGGTCGAAGATGCGCGCATCGCTGGTGGGCATCTGCAGCCCCTTGTAGCCCAGCGAAGCGGCCCAGCGCGCCAGCCCGTCGAGCGTGTCGAAGGGCGCGGCGTCGCCGATGAACTGGGCCAGGAAGATCCCGGGTCCCTGGATCGTTTTCATGCGGGTCCTCCTGGCGCTGGCGTTCAGAACGGCGAATCGGGGAAGTAGAAGTCCTTGGCGTTCTCTTTGGTGATGAGCACCGAGGGCACGATGGTCGAGGCCGGCAGCTTCTGGCCCTTCTGGCGCGCCAGCGCGGTCATCTTGATCGCCTCGTAGAGGAACTTGGGCGAGTACGACACGTTGGCCTGGACCAGCGGGTTGCTGCCGTCCATGAGCGTCTTCACCATGGCCTTGGCGCCGGCACCGCCGAAGACGATCTTGATGTCCTTGCGCTTGGCCTGCTCGATCGCGCGCAGCACGCCGAAGGCCATGTCGTCGTCGGCCGCCCACACGGCGTCGATCTCCTTGAAGCGCGTGAGGAAGTCCTGCATCACCTTGAAGGCGTCGTCGCGGTTCCAGTTGCCGTGCTTGGCGTCGAGCACCTTGATGCCCGGGTGGTTCTTCATCACCGACATGAACGCGTCCATGCGCTCGTTGTCGATGGTGGTGGGGATGCCGCGCAGCGCCACGATGTTGCCCTTGCCGTTGAGGGCCTTGGCCAGGTACTCGGCCGGCACCTTGCCGAAGGCGGTGTTGTCGCCCGACACATAGGCGTCCTGCGCGCTGGTGTCGGTGAGGCCGCGGTCGACCACGGTGACGTACACACCCTTGGCCTTGACCTGTTGCACCGGGCGCGTGAGCGCGGCCGACTCGAAGGGCAGGATCACCAGCGAATCGATCTTGGTCGCGGTGACCAGGTCCTGCAGCTGGTTGGCCTGCTCGGGCGCGCCGCTGGCGGTCTTGATGGTGACCTTGATGTTCGGGTCCTTCTCGAGCTCTTTCTTGGCCTCGTTGGCCCAGTACACCAGGCCGGCGGCGAAGCTGTGGGTGGCGGCCGGGATGGCCACGCCCAGGTTCACCTTGTTCTGGGCCTGTGCCAGCAGGGGGCTGGCCAGGCCGATGGCGGCCACGGCGGCCAGCGCGTGCAGTCGGATGCGGTGCTTCATGCTTGTCTCCTTGAGGGGTGGTGGTGCGGACGGAAAACGAGGCTCCTGCGTCGAGCCTAGGGACGCCGCCGCTGCATGAATGCGACGGCGATGATCACGAACCCCTGCACCGCCGCGTTGAGGTACACGCTGATGATGCTGGTGAGGTTGAGGATGTTGCTGATGACCGAGAGCAGGATGGCGCCGACCACGGTGCCGCCGATGCTGCCGGCGCCGCCGCGCAGCGCGGTGCCGCCCACGATCACCGCGGCGATGGCCTCGAGCTCCCAGAGCAGGCCGGTGGTGGGCGAGGCCGAGCCCAGGCGCGGCACGTAGAGCAGCGTGGCGATGCCCACGCACACGCCGAGCAGGGTGTAGGTGAGCACCTTGGTGCGGTCGACGTCGACCGCGGCGTAGCGCGCCACCTGCTCGTTCGAGCCGATGGCCTGCACATAGCGCCCGTAGGCCGTGCGCTTGAGCAGCAGTGCCCCGGCGATGGCCACGAGCGCGAACACCCACACCGGGATCGGCACGCCAAGCAGGCTGCCGTAATAGACCGGGCCGTAGGCATCGGCCAGGGTGTTGTCGAGCGCGAGCGCGCCGCCGTCGGCGAAGTAGGTGAGGTAGGCGCGGAAGATGCCCAGCGTGCCAAGCGTGACGATGAAGGGTTCGATGCGTCCGCGCGTGATGAGCAGGCCGTGCGCCAGGCCGAACAGCGCGCCCAGCAGCACCGCGGTGGCCATGCCCGCCACCACCACCGCCGCGGGCGGCCAGCCCAGCGGCGCGAGCTTGTTCATCAGCAGGATGGTCACGCCGGCGATCAGCGCGGCCATGGAACCCACCGAGAGGTCGATGCCGCCCGAGATGATCACGAAGCACATGCCCACGGCGATGATGCCGATGAAGGCGGTGCGCGTGAGCACGTTGAGCGCGTTGTCGGTGGTGGCGAATTCGCGGTTGAGCAGCGTGCCCGCGATGCACAGCAACAGCAGGCCCAGCAACGGCCCCAGCGGGGGCAGGCGCCAGCGGCGGGCGGCGGCCGGGGCGGGCGCGTCAGTGCGTTCCGGTGGCATGGGCGATCAGCTCCTGTTCGTTGAGTTGCGCGGCCGACAGCGTGGCCTGCAGCCGGCCCGCGCGCATCACCGCGACGCGGTGGCACAGGCCGATGAGTTCCATGAGTTCGGACGACACCACCACCACCGCGCGGCCTTCGTCGGCCAGGCGGCGGATCAGCGCGTAGATCTCGCGCTTGGCGCCGATGTCCACGCCGCGCGTGGGCTCGTCGAGCACCACCACGCGCGGTTCGGGGTGCAGCACGCGCGCGAGCGCGAGCTTTTGCTGGTTGCCGCCCGACAGCGAGCCCGCGGGCACCTCGAGCGATCCGCAGCGGATGCCGAAATCGCGCACCGCCTGCAGCAGCGCACCCTGTTCGCTCGCGGGCCGCAGCCAGGGCCGCGCGTGGCGGTGCAGCGCCATGAGCGTGAGGTTCTCGCGCAGGCCCAGGCGCACATGCAGGCCGCGGCCCTTGCGGTCTTCGCTGAGGTAGGTGAGGCCAGCCTCGGCCGCTTCGCGCGGCGAGTGTGGCAGCAGCGCGCGGCCGGCGATCTGCACCGCGTCGGCGCGGCGCGGGCGCAGGCCCAGCAGGCCCTCGAACAGCTCGGTGCGGCCCGCGCCCACCAGGCCCGCGAAGCCGAACACCTCGCCCGCGCGCACCTCGAAGTCCACGCCCTCGGCCCAGCCGGGCACGCTCAGGCCGCGCACCGACAGCAGCACCGGCGCGCCCTCGGGCACGGGGGGGCGTGGCGGGTACAGGTCGGCGAGCTCGCGGCCCACCATCAGGTTCGCCATCTGCGCGCGCGTGAGCGAGGCCGTGGGCTGCTGCGCCACCACGCGGCCGTCGCGCATCACCACCACGGTCTCGGTGGTGCGCTCGACCTCGTCGAGCTTGTGCGAGATGAAGACGATGCACACGCCCTCGGCCTTGAGCCGCGCCACCAGCGCGAACAGCCGGCCGGTCTCGGCGGGCGTGAGCGTGGCCGTGGGCTCGTCCATCACGAGCACGCGCGCCTGGCGCGACAGCGCCTTCGCGATCTCCACCAGCTGGCGCTCGGCCACGATGAGTTCGCGCACGCGGGTGTCGGGGTCCACCTGGGGCAGGCCGACCTCGTCGAGCACGCGGCGCGCGGTGGCGCGCATGGCGGCGTCGTCGAGCCAGAGGCCGCGGCGCGGCTCGTGGCCCAGGAAGATGTTCTGCGCCACCGTGAGGTCTTCGGCGAGGTTGAATTCCTGGTGAATCAGCACGATGCCTTCGGCCTCGGCGGCACGCGGGCCGTCGAAGGCCACGGTGCGCCCATTCACCGCCAGGCTGCCCTCGCTCGGCGCCTCGTAGCCCGCAAGGATCTTCATGAGCGTGGACTTGCCCGCGCCGTTCTCGCCCAGCAGGCCGTAGACATGGCCGGGCTCGAACGTCAGATCGACCCCATGCAGCACCTGCACCGGGCCGAAGCGCTTGACGATGCCGCGCAGCGACACCTGCACGCGCCCGGTCGCCGGCGCGCTGGCGCTCACGCGACCTCCAGGCGGCGCAGGCTTTCCTGCATGGCGAGCACGGCCGCCCCGATCAGGCCGGCGCGTTCGCCCAGCGGCGTGTACTGGATCTCGAGGTGGCGGGTGGATAGCGCGAGCGAGCGCTGGTACACGCTCTGGCGCACCGCCGCGAGAAACAGCGGCCCCACGCGCGTGATGCCGCCGCCGATGAACACGTGCGAGGGGTTGAAGAAGTTCACCACCGAGGCGAGCATCTGCCCCACGTGCGCGCCCGCGCGCTGCACCGCCTGGGTGGCCGCCATGTCACCCGCGCGGCAGGCCTCGGCCACGTCCTGCAGGCGCAGCGCGCCGCGCTCGGCGATGAGCCGCGCCAGACGCGGGCTCTGCCCGGCCTCGGCGGCTTCGGTGGCCATGCGCGCGATGGCCGGGCCCGCGGCCATGGCCTCGACGCAGCCCAGGTTGCCGCAGTGGCAGCGCGGGCCCTCGGGCACCACGCAGATGTGGCCCACATCGCCGGCCGAGCCGTTGGCGCCGCGGTAGACCTGCCCATGGCAGACCACGCCGCAGCCGATGCCCGTGCCCACCTTGACCACAAGGAAGTTCTGCAGGCCGCGCTGCATGCGCCAGAGCTCGCCCAGCGCCATCACGTTGACGTCGTTGTCCACGAACACCGGCGCGCTGAAGTCGGTGGCGATGTCGTCGCGGATGGAATAGGCGTCCCAGGCGGGCATGAGCGGCGGGTTCACGAGCTGGCCGCTGTCGAAGTCCACCGGGCCCGGCAGACCGATGCCGATGGCGATCACCTGGCGCGGCGGCACGCCGCAGCGGGCCAGCAGCTCGCGCATGAGGGTGCGGATGCGCGCGAGCATGGGCACGGGGCCATCGCGCACGTCGGCGGGCTCGCTGTGGTGGGCCAGCAGCGTCAGGTCGGGGCTCAGGACGCCGACCTCCAGCCCGGTGGCGCCGACGGCGACGCCGATCAGCACGCCCAGGCTGCGGCTCAGGCGCAGGGTTTCGGCGCGGCGGCCGCCGGTGCTCATCTGCTCGCCGGTCTGCTCGAGCAGGCCCTGTTCGAGCAGCTCGGCCACGGCGGCATTGGCGCGGGTCTTGGAAAACGACGAGGCCGCGGCGAGCGCGTCGCGCGAAATGCCGCTGGCCCAGAACACGTGGTCCAGCAGCGTCTTCTCGCCGGTTTTGAGGCCTTTCAGGGTCACGCTTGTCTCCTCTGCCGGGCTCTGCGGCCGGGCATTGCGGGGGATGCTAGAAGGTCGATTTCGACCCGAACAGATCAAACTTCGACCCATTCCGGTTCAAAGTAGGGGCCAGCTTAAACCCGGGACGGCCACGGCCCGGTGGAACCCGCCCGCCCCGGCGCCACTCTCTGCCAGGCATGGACGCCCCCACCCTCCCCCCCGATGTGCACGTGCTCGTGCTGTGCGCCGACTGGTGCACGCAGTGCCGCGCCTTTGCCGCCATGGCCGACGCGCTGGCCAGCCCGCGGCTGCGCTGGGTGGACATCGAGGACGCGGGGCTCGATGCCGACGAACTCGGCATCACCGCCTTCCCGAGCGTGGCGGTCTTGCGGCCCGCGGGAGTGCTGCGCTACCTCGGGCCGGTGCGCGCCGACCGCGAGGGTTTTCTGGCCCAGGTGGCGCAGCTCGGCCGGCTCGACGAACGCGCCCCGCCCGCGGCGCTGCGGCCCTTGCTCAGCCCAGGCTGAGGCCGCTGTAGCGCCCGTGGTGCAGCAGCTCGCGCAGCCACACCAGGCGCGCGGCCGAGGCGATGTCGGTGGGCACCTGGCGGCCGGCCACCGCGCTGCCCTGGGCGTGGTCGGCGAGCGCCGAGAACGCGCGCTCCACGGTGTCGAGGTCGAGCGTGGCCTGGCCGGGCGCGATGGCGTCGAACAGGCTGGCCACGGCCATGTCCTGCAGCGCGAGCGGGCCGCCGGCCCCGGGCAGGGGGCCCGCGGCCATGATCGCCTCTTCGACGTGCTCGATCGCGCGCTCGATCCCGAGCGCCGTGACGCGCCCGCCCGGAAAGTTGTGCGCCGCGAGCACCGCGTAGCCCGGCGTCAGCGCGGGCGCGTCGCCCACGCGGGTGGCCCGGGGTTCGAGACGCAGCGGCGTGCCCATGGCGGGCGCGCCCTCAGGCGCTCTCCACGGCGCCGAACACGTAGCCGTCCATGGCGAGCACACCGTGTTCGATGCCGCCTTCGATCACGCTCACCGCGCGCTGCGGCGCGGCCGCGCCCGCGGCCACGAGCAAGGGCAGAAAGTGCTCGGTGGTGGGGTGGGCGCGCTGCGCATGCGGCGCGCGCGAGAGCGTGTGCAGCAGGCGCTCGTCGTCGCGCTGCAGCACGGCTTCGCGCACCCAGTCGCTGAACTCGCGCGCATAGGCGGCCTCGCGCGGGTCGCCGGCGCGGAATTCGTAGAGGTTGTGCGTGAGGCTGCCGCTGCCCACGATGAGCACACCTTCGTCGGCCAGCGGCGCGAGCGCCTGGCCCAGGGCCCAGGCGCCGGCGCTGTCCAGCCGCGCGGGCAGCGAGACCTGGAACACCGGCACATCGGCCTCGGGGTACAGATGCATCAACGGCACCCAGGCACCGTGGTCGAGGCCGCGCTGCGCGTCGCTGCGGGGCGACCAGCCGGCCGCGGCAAGCAGATCGAACGCCCGCTGGGCCTCGGCGGGCGCGCCGTCCACCGGGTATTGCAGGCGGTAGAGCGCGGCCGGAAAACCGCCGAAGTCGTGCACGGTCTCGGGCCGGCTGGCGGTGCCCACCAGGGGCACGGTGCTCATCCAGTGTGGCGAGACGACCAGCACGGCGCGCGGGCGCGGCAGCGCGCGGCCGAGGGCCGCGAGCGCGGGGCCGGCGCGGCCCGGTTCGAGCGCAAAGGTGGGCGCGCCGTGGGAGATGAAAACGGTGGGCAGGCGGTTCATGCGGGGCTCCGGTGAGCGGGTGCGGTCGGGGCCGGCACCGAAGCCTCCACTGTAGATATTGCGTCTCAGCAGATAAACCGGAGTTCAAGTGACATACTGTTCCGATTAAAGGAATAAAGGAGCGCCCATGGACCGCTTCCAGGAGATGCACGTGTTCGCGGCCGTGGTCGACGCGGGCAGCTTCGTGGCCGCGTCGGACGCGCTGGGGATGTCCAAGGCCGCGGTGTCGCGCCACGTGGCCGAACTCGAGCGCCGCCTGGGCGTGCGCCTGCTCCACCGCACCACGCGCCGGCTCTCGCTCACGGCCGAGGGCGAGACCTTCCACGCGCGTTGCAAGGCCGTGCTGGCCGAGGTGGACGAAGCCGAGGCCGAGATCACCGCGGGTGCGGGCGAGGCACGGGGCACGCTGCGCGTGAACGTGCCGTTCAGCTACGGCCAGCAGCGCCTGGCGCCGTTGTGGCCGCGCTTCATGGCGCGCCACCCGGCGCTCACGCTCGAGGTGACCTTGTCGGACCGCGTGGTGGACCTGGTGGACGAAGGCTTCGACCTCGCGGTGCGCATCGCGCAACTGCCCGCCTCCACGCTGATCAGCCGCCGGCTCGCGGGCACGCGGCTGCTGCTGTGCGCTTCGCCCGGCTACGTGGCCGCACACGGCGCGCCGCAACACCCGGCCGACATCGCGCGGCACGACTGCATCGCCTACACCTTGTTTTCCAGCGGCGACCTCTGGCACTTCGAAGGCCCGGACGGGCCCGCGGCCGTGAAGGTGCAGGGCCGGCTGCGCAGCAACAACGGCGACACCTGCGTGCAGGCCGCGCTGCAGGGCCAGGGCCTGATCCTGCAGCCCTCGTTCCTGGTGGACCCGCACCTGCGCAGCGGCGCGCTGGTGGCGCTCATGCCGGGCTGGCACGCGGTCGAACTCGGCGTGTACGCGGTGTACCCGACGCGCCGCCACGTGGCGCCCAAGGTGCGGCTGCTGATCGACTTCCTGGCGCAGGCGCTGGACGCGAGCAAAGGGCCGGCGCCGCCGCCGCGCTAGGGCGCCGGCGCGCGGGCCGTGACCTGCGCGAGCACCGCCCGTGCCGCGGCGTCGCTGTCGCCGCGCCAGGCCACGATCTGGTCGGGGCGGATCAGCGCGAGCGGCGCCTCATAGAGCGCGCGCAGCGCCGGCTGCGGCAGGCGCAGCACGCGCAGGTCCAGGCCCCACTCGCGGGCCACGGCCTCGAAGGCCGCGGTGTCGGGCGCGTCGGGCCCGAGCGCGAGCAGGGTCCATTCGGCGTGGAACAGATCGAACAGCGAACGGCCGTCGTCGAGCCAGGCGTGTGGCGGGCGACCGCCCGGGCTCGCGGTGGGCTGGTAGACGTTGGGCTCGTCGGGCGGCAACGGCGCGCCGTCGCGCACGATCACGGGCGAGGCGTCGTAGCGGCCGCCGAAGGTCACGCCCGGGATGTTGAATTCAAGCCGCGCGTGCTGGTCGAGGTGGCGGCCCGCGGCGGCGCGCTCGGCCTCGCCGCGCGGTGAGTCTTCCTCGAGCTCGGGCCGCGCGGTGAACAGGCCCACCGAATCGGCGAAGCGGCGCGCGTAGGCGGTGTTGCGCTCGGCCAGCGGCCGGCGCTCGGCCTCGTAGCTGTCGAGCAGCGCATCGGGCGCCTGGCCGCGTAGCACACCCGCGAGCTTCCAGGCCAGGTTCACCGCATCTTCGACCGCGGTGTTGTAGCCCAGGCCGCCCGTGGGCGTGAACAGGTGGGCGGCATCGCCCGCAATGAACACGCGCCCGCGCCGCAAGCGCTGCGCCACCAGCGCGTGGCCCGCGAGCCAGGTGCCCATGGACAGCACCTCGATGGGCACGGCCTCGCCCACCACCTCGGCGAACACGCGCTGCGCGTCGGCCTCGCTCCAGGCATCGGCGTCTTCGTCGGGCCGCAGCGCGGCGTGGAAGGCGTACTCGGCCACGCCGTCGACGCAGGCCATGAAGGCACGGCGCTCGTGGTTCACCGAGACGTACATCCACGCGCGCTCGCGCGGCAGCACCTGCGCGAGCTGCGGCGAGCGCAGGTAGACCGCGAGCATGCGCCCGCCCATGAAGTCGCGCTGGATGCCGGTGACGCCCCCCCACTCGATGCCGAGCTGGCGCCGCACGCCGCTGCGCGCGCCATCCGCGCCGACGAGAAAACGCGCGCGCACCGTTTCGGGTGGGCCGCCATCGGCCGGGCGCAGCGTGGCGTGCACGAGCTCGCCGTCGTCGTGAAAGGCGTCGAGCGCGCAGCCGTAGCGCAGCGTGTTGGCGGGCCAGGCCCGGGCGTGGCGCAGCAGCGTCTGCTCGACGAACTTCTGCGACACGCGGTGCGGCAGCTCGGCGGCGCTCCATGAGCCCGTGAGCGTCTTCACCTGCTCGCGCGCCTGCGCCGCGGTGGGCAGGCGGATGCGCGCGAGCTCGTGGCGCGCGTAGCGCGTGAAGTAGGCGATGTCGGTCGGGTGATCGGCCGGCAGGCCCTGGGCACGCACCTCGTCGGCAAAGCCCAGGCGGCGGAAGTGCTCCATGGTGCGCGCCTGCGTGGCGTTGGCCTGCGGGTTGAAGGCCGTGCCGGGCTTGCTGTCGACCAGCAGGCAACGCACGCCGCGGCGGCCCAGCTCGTTGGCCAGCATCAGACCGCAAGGGCCGCCGCCCGCGATCAGCACATCGAACAGATCGTCCGCCATCCGTTATCTTTCAGCTTGAGTTCCGATTTATTTAGGTTACCTAAGCATAATGCCGCCCGCATCCGGGTTAGCCCCAGCATGAGCCCGCCCTCCGCCCCCGACGACGACTTCCGCTGGCGCCAGCACAACCCGGGCCGCGTGCTCGACAACGCGCTGCGCCGCTTCGAAGAGCGCGTGCTCGAGCTGTTGCGCGAGGCCGGCCAGACGCAGACCCGGCGCTCGCACGTGAACCTCACGCGCCACCTCGACCTGCACGGCACACGCATCACCGAGCTCGCACGCCGCGCGGCCATGACCAACGCCGCCATGACCGAACTCATCGACCAGTGCGAGGCGCTGGGCCTGGTCGAGCGCCAACCCGACCCCGCCGACAAGCGCGCGCGCGTGGTCTGCTTCACCGTGGCCGGCCTGGCCTGGCTCGACGCGTTCGGCCAGGCCGTGGCCGCCGCGCAGGCCGAGATGGCGGCCGAGATCGGCCAGGCCGGCATGGCGGTGGTGCTCGGCGGCCTCGCGCGCTACGCGCAGGCGCGCGACGAAGGCGGCTGAAGCGCCCGCGCGCGGACGGGCCGATCCGCGATCGAATCATCATGAACGGCCGCGCGGGAACGCGGTGGGCTCGGCTACAACCGGGCCCCCATGAGCGCAGCGCCCCCCGACACCCGGCCAGTCCCCCCGTCGCCGCAGGCCAACGAGCCCTGGCAGCGGCGCAGCCTCGCCGCGCTGTGGCACCCCTGCACGCAGATGGCGCGCGCCGCGCGCACGCCGCCGCTGCCCCTGCTGCGCGGCGAAGGGCCCTGGCTGTTCGACGCCGCGGGCCGGCGCTACTACGACGCCAACAGCTCGTGGTGGGTCAACCTCTTCGGCCACAGCGACGCCGGCCTCAACCTGGCGATCCGCAATCAGCTCGACCAGCTGCCGCACGCCATGCTCGCGGGCTGCACGCACCCGCCCGCGGTGCTGCTGGGCGAGAAGCTGTCGGCGCTCACGGGCGGTGCGCTGGGCCACTGCTTTTTCGCCAGCGACGGCGCCTCGGCCGTGGAGATCGCGCTCAAGATGAGCTTTCACAGCTGGCGCAACCGCGGTCTCAGCGCCAAGCGCGGCTTCGTCTGCCTGCGCAACGGCTACCACGGCGAGACCCTGGGCGCGCTCGCGGTGACCGACGTGGCGCTGTTTCGCGACGCCTACGACCCGCTGCTGCTGCGCGCCCACGTGGTGGCCTCGCCCGACAGCCGCGCGGGCCCGGCGCAGGAGGCCGCGGCCTTGCGCGAGCTGGAACGGCTGCTGCAGCGCCGCCACGAGCAGATCGCAGCCCTCATCGTCGAGCCGCTGGTGCAGTGCGCCGCGGGCATGGTGATGCACCGCCCTTCGTACCTGCGCGGCGTGCGCGCGCTGTGCAGCGCGCACGGCGTGCACCTGATCGCCGACGAGATCGCCGTGGGCTGCGGCCGCACCGGCAGCTTCTTCGCGTTCGAGCAGGCGCGCACCGACTGGCCCGACTTCATCCTGTTGGCCAAGGGGCTGAGCGGCGGCGCCCTGCCCTTGTCCGTGGTGCTCACCACCGATGAGGTCTACCGCAGCTTCTGGAGCGAAGACACCGCGCGCGGCTTCCTGCACTCGCATTCCTACACCGGCAACCCGCTGGCCTGCGCCGCCGCCAACGCGGTGCTCGACCGTTTCGCCCACGACGGCGTGCTGGAGCGCAACGCCGCCCAGGCCGCGCTGCTGGCCGAGGCCTTCGCGGACTTTGCACAGCACCCGCGCGTGCGCCACCTGCGCCAGCAGGGCACCATCCTGGCCTTCGACGTGGCCGATGCCGCGCCCGGTTTCGCCGAGCGCTTCCACCGGGCAGCGCGCGAGCGCGAGCTGCTGATCCGGCCCATCGGGTCCACCGTGTACCTGATGCCGCCCTACCTCATCGACCGGCCCGCCGCGGCCTTTCTGTCGACCGCCGTGCGCGACACCCTGAACCATGTTGATTGAGCACCTGAAGGCGCGGCTGGCCGCGATCGAGGCGCGCGGCGAACGGCGCGAACGCCACCGCGCGCAGACACCCACGGCCCCACGCCAGACCGTGCGCCGCCCCGACGGTGGCAAGCGTGAGCTGCTGATGTTCTGCGCCAACGACTACCTGGGCCTGGCCTCGCACCCCGCGCTGGTGCAGGCCCTGGCCGACGGCGCCCAACACCACGGCGCGGGCGCGGGCGCCTCGCCGCTGGTGAGCGGCCACAGCGAACTGCACCATCGGCTCGAAGAGCGGCTTGCGGCCTGGTACGCACCGCACATCCCGGGCGCGCGCGTGCTGGGCTTCTCGTGCGGTTACATGGCCAACATCGCGGTGCTGTCCACGCTGTGCGATGCCGACACCGAGATCTTTTCGGAGCGCCTGAACCACGCCTCGCTCATCGACGGCGCACGCCTGTCGCGCGCGCGGGTCACGCCCTATCCGCACGCCGACTTGTGCACGCTGCGTGCGCAACTCATGCAAAGCCAGGCCCGCATCAAGCTCATCGCCACCGACGCGGTGTTCAGCATGGATGGCGACATCGCGCCGCTGGCCGAAATCCTGATGCTGGCCGAGCGCTTCGACGCGTGGGTGGTGGTGGACGACGCGCACGGCTTCGGCGTGCTGGGTGCACGCGGCCGCGGCACGCTCGAGCGGCTCGACTTGTCGAGCCCGCGCCTGATCCTCATGGGCACGCTGGGCAAGGCCGCGGGCCTGGCCGGCGCCTTCGTGGTGGCCGAGCCCACGGTGGGCGAGTACCTGCTGCAGGCCGCGCGCGCCCATCTCTTCAGCACCGCCGCGCCGCCCGCGCTGGTCCAGGCGCAGCTCACGAGCCTCGACCTCATCGAAGGCCCCGAAGGCAGCGTTCGGCGCGAGCGGCTGGCGCTGCTGCAATCGCGCCTGCATGCGGGCCTGGCCCGGCTGTGCGCGCAACACCCGGCGCTGGGTTGGCACGCGCCCGGCACCCACACGCCGGTGCAACCGCTGATCGTGGGCGACAACGCCGCGGCCATGGACCTGAGCGAACGCCTGGCGCGCGCCGGCATCCGCGTGGCCGGCATCCGGCCGCCTTCGGTGCCGGCGGGCACGGCCCGCCTGCGCATCACGCTGTGCGCCGGGCACACCCGCGATGACGTCGACCGGCTGCTGCACGCGCTGCAGGCCTGCGCGCACGGCTGGTCTCCGCCCGCGAGGCCGGCGGGGCGATGAGGGGCTTCTTCGTCACCGGCACCGACACCGGCGTGGGCAAGACGGTGGTGAGCGCGGGCCTGGTCTGGCTGCTGCAGCAGCACGGCTGGCGCGTGGCGCCGGTCAAGCCCGTGGCCGCTGGACTGGCGCACATCGACGGCCGCTGGATCAATGTCGATGTGCTGCGGCTGCGCGAAGCCTGTGCGCTGCCGCTGGACGACGCCGACATCGGCCCGCTGCAGCTGCGCGCCGCGTGTGCGCCCCACATCGCGGCCGCGCTCGAAGGCGTGGCGATCGCGCCGCACGCGCTGCTTGCCGCGGTGCGCCGCGCCGCGGCACGCGCCGACTGCGTGGTGGTGGAAGGGGTGGGCGGCTGGCGCGTGCCGCTCACCGACACCTGGGACAGCGCCGACCTCGCGGCCGCGCTCGGCCTGCCCGTGGTGCTGGTGGTGGGGCTGCGCCTGGGCTGCCTCAACCATGCCTTGCTCAGCGCCGACGCGATCCGCGCGCGCCGCCTGCCGCTGGCGGGCTGGGTGGGCAACACCCTGCCGCCCGAAATGCCGTGGGCGCGAGAAAACCTCTCGGCCCTGCGTGCCCACATCGCCGCACCCTGCCTCGGCCTGGTGCCACCGCTGCACGATACTGGCCCGCGCGCCCTCACCGATCACCTGAACGCCACGGCCGTGCTGGACGCACTCCCCGCCATCCCCTGAGCGGGCCCGGGCCCGTGGGCACAAAGCGCCCGGCCCGCGTCTTCAGGTCTGCCCGCGGCCGCGCTCGATCACGGCCTGGCGCTGCGCCTCGACCGCGCCAGCGTCCATGCGCTGCGCCCATTGCTTGCAACGCTCGCGCTCGAGTTGCAAGGCCTCGCCCAGCGGCAGCGCGCCGCCCTCGTCGATCAGCGCCTTGTAGGTGCGCAAGGCCTGCGGCAGCACACCCGCCATGTCGGCCGCGAGCTGCAGGCTCTGCGGCAGCAGCGCTTCGGGCGGCACCACGCGGTTCACCAGGCCCCAGGCCAAGGCCTGCTGCGCGTCGATGAAATTGCCCGTGAAGGCCATTTCCTTGGCACGCGCCACACCGATCAGGCGCTGAAGCTTCTGCGACAGGCCCCAGCCCGGCATCACGCCCACGCGCGCATGCGTATCCGCAAAGCGCGCCCGGGTCGACGCGACCAGGAAGTCGCAGGCCAGCGCAAGCTCGAAACCGCCCGTGATGGCCGGACCATTGACCGCGGCGATCACCGGCCAGGGGAAGCCCATGATGGCGTGGGTGGGGTCTTCCTGCGGGCCCGACTGGATGGTGCTGCCGGGGTCGCGCGCGCCGCCGAGTTCCTTGAGGTCCAGACCCGCGCAAAAGGCATCGCCCGCGCCCGTGAGCACCACCGCGCGCAGCTCGGTGTCTTCGCGCAGGTGAGCAAAGGCCTGAACCAGTTGGCGCCGCAATGCCATGGACAGCGCGTTGCGCACGCGCGGACGGTTGAGGATGACCAGGGCGCAGCCCGGCTGCGGGCGTTCGACCAGGACCAGGGAGGCGTCGTCAGAGGGGCTCATGGTGCACGCAGAGGCAGTGAAGGGTGCGCCATGATGGCTTCAGCGCGCGCAACAAAAAAGCCCTCGTTTCCGAGGGCTTCGATGTGGATTCAGCCAAGGACTGGCTGCGCTTGTCCACTCGCTTTGGCGGCCAAAAGGTCCAGATACGACTGCATCTGACGAGGCAGTCCATCAAAGGTTGGCGGAGTTCGCGTTGCGTCCACCAACACGTGGCGAACTTCCACTATCAATCTCCATCCGTTCGTCAAGTTGGCGCCGCGGAGAAGGCAGCTTTGCTACGCTGAACCAACGCGCACGTGCATCGTCGCGTATTGATGTGGCGGGACCCTCCTCAAAACAAGTTCACCTGAGCGACTTGTCCTCGTTGGAATCCTCAACCGGCTGCGTTTTTCCAGTAGTGGACGACGACCATGCAAGACCAACCCACTAGGCGAGTAGTGGCAACAGTGCTTGGGCTGGACGTCGACCCCGACTACCTCCTGGCCGAGGATGCAGACGGGCAACAGCTCGTTGTTCGGCGGGATTCTTTCGAGGGTGACTGGAGTTCGCTCAAGCGGGGCGAATTGGTAGAGCTCGTTGCAACGTGCGCAAGGCTTTCGCGGGTGCTTAGCGCGCGGCGGGTACCGGGACTCGATGCCTGAAGAGCCAGACGCAATACCGCCCGCTGCGTCGTGGAGTAGGAGAACGACATGTTGACACCCGAGTGGGAGTGCGCCGACGGAACAGCCGTGCGTTTGGGGTCGATGAGCACCTCGCACATCCTGAATGCGCGGTGCCACCTGCTGACAGGCACAGGACCGTATGGCCCGATGCTCAGGCTAGGATGCTCCGGCTTCACCAACCGTGAATGGATTCGTCTGTTTGACGCTGAGTTGCTTCGGCGCTCCAGGGCTTACCTACCCCTTTGAGGCCATCGCCTTGGCAATACCCACCTGCAAGGGGCAGCCCTTGCCGGTGACATTGACCAATTCACCTACCAAAAGTGGAAAACGCATTCCGATAGGTGAATCCAATGTTTTCAATGCGTTGCGCGCTATGTCAGGGCCCAAGCCGGGGGCTGCGGGCAGGGGTTTCCGTGCGACTTGGACCACACCGCGAGCTTTGCGATGGTTCCGGAGCGCACGGGCTTCTCACGTTTTCTCAATGGATATGAGAAATCTCAAAACCGGTGAGAAAGCTTGATGAGCCGCCCCGCGTCTGGTCGTCCCCGGCTTGTGGTCCCCTCGAAAACCTGAACCACCCGGAGGTAGAGAATCCCCCCAAGCGGAGTCTCTACATGACGAAGTCCAGATTCAGTGAAGCGCAGATAGTCGGCATCCTCAAGGAGGTCGAGATGGGTGCGAAGGTCGGCGAGACGTGCAGGAAGCACGGCGTGAGCGAGCCGACGTACTACAAGTGGAAGAGCCAGTTCTCGGGCATGACGGTTTCGCACCTGTCGCAGCTGCGCCAGCTGCAGGACGAGAACGCCAAGCTCAAACGCATGTACGCAGACCTGGCGCTCATGCACCACGCACTCAAGGATGTCGTTGACCGAAAGCTCTGACCCCGGAGCGTCGCGAGATGGTCGTGCAGGCCCTCGTGGCCGAGCATGGCATGAGCGAGCGACGGGCCTGCCAGGCCAGCGGCATTGCCCGCTCCACGCTGCGTTACCGGCCCGTCGCACGCGACGACTCCGGGGTCATCACCTTCATCCAGGCCTACATGACATTGAACCCGCGCCACGGCTTCGGGCTGCTGTACGACAGCGCCCGCCATCAGGGCAAGCCCTGGGGCAAGACGGTGCTCTGGCGCGTGTACTGCGAACTGCGGCTGAACCTGCCCCGGCGCGGCAAGAAGCGGCTGCCTGCGCGCATCAAACAGCCCCTGCACGCCGCCGGCCAGCCCAACCAGGGCTGGAGCTGCGACTTCATGGCAGACGCGCTGTGGTCGGGGCGGCGCTTCAGGACCTTCAACGTCATCGACGAGTTCAACCGTGAAGGCCTGCGCATCGAGGTCGACACCAGCCTGCCGGCTGCGCGCGTCATCCGGGCCTTGAATGAACTGGTGGAGGTGCACGGTGCGCCGCTGTCGATTCGCCTGGACAACGGCCCCGAGTTCATCGCGCACGCCCTGGCCCAGTGGGCTCAGAACAAGGGCATCGCCTTGCAGCACATCCAACCCGGAAAGCCCACGCAAAACGCCTATGTCGAACGATTCAACAAGACCTACCGCACCGAGGTGCTCGACTGCTACGTGTTCAACAGCTTGCAGGAAGTGCGCGACATGACGGCCGACTGGCTGCACCGCTACAACCACCACCGACCCCATGAAGCTCTCGGCCGAATCCCACCGGTTGAGTACCGTGTCAAACTGTTCCCCAACCTCTACTTCTGACTGGCTCAGGAAATCGAGGGGACCACAAGCGGCAGCAGCCCAGTAGGGCAGCACCGGGAAGACTTTGCGGTTCTGTCCCGCGAAAAGCTTGAACGGTCCATCTCGGCGTCCCGTAAAGATTGCACATTGTGAGCCCCTCGGAAGAGCGACAGAATGCCGCTGTGAAGCGTTCAACATTACTACTCGTTCCTGGACCACCCCCGTCGTTCATGGAGCAGCGCGCGCTGGAGCTGGCGCCTGACGCCTGACGCCTACCGCGTCGGAAAGGCATCTCCAGATTTCTAGGCGGTTCGGGTCGCGGCGACTGGTCGACAGGTTTACCGCGGACCTGGTCCCACCATGGTGCTCCTTTCGCCTGCGCCCTTCTAAGGAAACCGACCGTGAGTATCGAGGGGTTAGACGTAGTTCAACCTAAACATGTCTTGCCGTCTGCTACCCTGACCAACTTTACTGAAAAATCCAATGACTACATTCGCCGACTCACTGAAGCGAGAAATCGCACGGGTAGCTCGTAAAGAGCTGAAGAGCGAGCTGACCTTGCTGCGCAAAACGACTGCAGGGCATCGCAGCGAAATTGCGGCTCTTAAGCGAGACTTGAAGAGCCTTCAGTCCGAGAACAAGGACCTAGCTCGCAGGCTAAAAGCGGTGGGAACCGGTGCCGGCGCAGTGATGCGTTCAACAAATGACGAGCCACGTGCCAAGCCTGGGCGGAAAGTCGTCTACAACGCTGAGGCATTCGCCGCGATGAGAGCCAAGCTCGGCCTTACACAAGCGCAAATGGCGACGTTACTTGGTGTCTCCAGCCTGTCGGTCTACAAGTGGGAGTCTGGCCAAGTGGAGCCGCGCGAGAAGCAAAAGGCCAAGGTACTTGCGCTACGCGGGGTGGGAAAGAGAGAAGTCGTCAAGATGCTGGAGGCGGCTGCATGAGGTTTCACGCGCGGCAGCATGGTTCTCCTGGGTAATGAATGGCTCGCAACTGCAAGACTGCGCGCTCTTCACGTGGAGGTTCCCCCCCAACTATGACTTGCGATATGCAAGTAGGCGCAAGGCGTTGAATACCACTAACAAGGTGGAGCCCTCGTGCACGGCGACCGCAGGACCGATGCCGAGACCCATGATGGTGGCTGGCACCAGGAAGGCAACGATGCCCAAGCTCACAAAGACGTTTTGACGGATGATGGAGTGGGTTTGACGGCTGAGGCCCACTGCGAACGGGAGCACTTCCAGCTTATCCGCCATAAGGGCGACATCTGCGGTCTCAAGCGCCACATCTGAGCCGGCAGCTCCCATGGCAATGCCTACTGTTGCGTTGGCCATCGCGGGCGCGTCGTTGACTCCGTCGCCCACCATTGCGACCTTGGCTTCTGCACGGAGCTTTCGGATTGCATGGACCTTGCCTTCAGGCATTAGGTCACCCCATGCCTCATCTAGGCCCACCTGCGCTGCGACGGCGCTTGCGACCTTCTGATGGTCGCCGGAAACCATGACCATTCGGCCGATGCCGAGGGAGCGCAACCTTTGCAGCGTCTCGGTGGCACCGGCGCGAGGCGTGTCCATCAAACCAATGGCTCCCAAGTCCCGCTCTCCTAGTCGAATCACCATGCTGGTGCGTCCATGGTCGCGCAGCGTGGAAATAGCATTCGCCGCTGCAGCGCCTAGAGGAGCCACGCCGTCGGTACCGAACAGTTCGGCCTTGCCAATCCAGACCGGCTCCCCTTGGAAGCGAGCCTTGACACCCCGACCAATCAGGTTCTCCAAGTCACTGGCCTCAGGGATGTTTGAGTTGACGTTTGCAAGACGTTGCCTCCCATCTCGCGCAATGGCTGCCGCCAATGGATGGTCGCTGAGTGACTCCACCGCCACGGCAACGGTAAGGAGCTCAGCCTCGCTGACTCCGGCTGCTGGTATGACGTCTGTGATGCGCGGCCTGCCCTCGGTCAGCGTACCCGTCTTGTCGAAAGCCATCGCGTTCAGCGAGCCAAGCTCTTCTAGCGGCGCGCCACCTTTGATAAGAACTCCACCACGGGCAGCTCTTGCAATACCTGAGAGCACCGCGCTCGGTGTCGCAATTGCCAAGGCACACGGGCTTGCTGCGACCAGCACTGCCATCGCTCGATAGAAGCTGTCGCGAAACGGCTCGTCGACCACCACCCATGCAAACAGCAACAGTACGGCCAACACCAAAACTGCAGGGACGAACACGCGTTCGAACTTATCGGTAAAGCGCTGCGTGGCGGACTTTCGTGTCTCCGCCTCGCTCACCATCTTGACGACCCTTGCAAGTGTGGAGTCTGTCGAGCGGCGAGTCACTTCCACTTCGATGCCGTTCGCTCCATTGATTGTTCCTGAGAACACGCGCGATGCAGCGTCAATGCTTTCGGGACGGGCGCGCGCTGAGACGGGGTCGGTCACGGGGCGCTTGTCTACAGGAATACTTTCACCGGTCACGGGGGCCTGGTCGATGCTGGTTGAGCCGACAACGATGAAGCCGTCCGCGGCGAGACGCTCGTTGGGGCGCACCAAGACGATGTCGCCTACCGCCAAGTCCGCGACTGAAACTTCTTCGACTCCGTCTCCACGACGCACAGTTGCCGTTTCCGGCGCGAGCTCAGCCAGGGCTTCGATTGCGCGCTTCGCCCGACCCATCGCGTAGTTCTCCAGAGCGTGGCCTAGGCTGAAGAGAAACAGCAGAAGGGAGCCCTCAGCCCAGGAGCCTAAGGCGGCCGCGCCCGCCGCTGCGACCAGCATCAACGTGTCAATCTCGAATCGCCTTTTTCGCAGATTCTCGATGGCCTCTTGGACTGTGTAGAAGCCACCAAAGAAGTAGGCGCTCAGGTAGCAGGCTAGCGCTGCCCAAGAGGGCGCGCCGGGCGCGAACTTCTCAACAAGAACACCTGCAGCGAGCATCGTGCCGCACAAGACAGCGAACACCGCTTCAGTGTTGGGCCCGAAGACCCCCCCGTGTGAGTGACCTCTATGAGCGCTCGAGTCACCGGGAGGGTGGTCGTGTTGGTCGTGAGTTTCGGTGCTGTTCCGGGACTGTTGGGACATAGAGCCTGCCTCATTTCTTGGAGCCCACCTATTGGAGCTACACAGCGGATTCTTCAGTACGGGGCGTGCGGTCGCTCGAACGTATCGTCAAAGTCACTTTCGCGTCACATTCAAGTTAGATACTAAAAAAAGTTGTGGTGCCGAGGGCGCCAAGCTCTTCTTTGACCCCGTACTGTCATATACGCTGGGTCTACTCGTTCGTGGCATCTCACAAAGAGATGTTGGTTTCAGAGTCTGGATACGAATTGTCCCGCTCTGGAGCGCAGCTCAATCCAATAGTGAAGCAACGAACGACATGAAACACACCCTCATCGTCCTATCGGTCCTGGCAACCTGTGCAGCCGCCTCCGCGCAAAGCAGCGTCACCATGTTTGGCGTCGTCGACGCATCGGTCACCCGCCTCTCGAGCGACAGCGCCAATGTCACGGGCCTGGCAAGCGGCGAGCAGTCCAGCAGCCGGTTGGGCTTCCGAGGCATCGAGGACCTTGGCGGTGGCCTAAAAGCAGGCTTCTGGCTTGAAGGCTCGCTTGCTGTGGATAACGGTGGCACCTCCTACCGCTTTGACCGCCGCTCCACCATCAGCCTTCTTGGTGGCTTCGGTGAAGTTCGTCTGGGTCGCGACAAGCTCGCCTCGTACCTCAACGTCGAGTCCTTCGACCCCTTTGGCGACATCGGCGTTGGTGGCAATGGCCTGAACAACATGTTGGGTGGCGCCGCGGCAGCTGAAGGTACTGCGGAAGGAAGCCACCCCAAGCGCTCGAGCAACATCATCGCCTACATCAGCCCTAACATTGGCGGACTCCAAGGGCAGCTGCAGTACTCGTTTGGTGAGCGTCCGAGCAATCAGCCGAACAACGACCGTGGCAATATCGTCTCGGCCCGCGTTTCGTACCAGGCGAGCCCTCTTGAGGTGGCGCTCGGCTATGCTCAGCTCGACGCGGGAACTGCCGCTACTGCGGTGACTTACAAGGCCACCAACATCGGCGCCTCCTACGACTTCGGAGTGGTCAAACCCATGGTCCTGATTGCGACGGAGCGCGGCGCGGGTCGAGGCGTGAACGCATACACCCTAGGTGCCTCGGCTCCCCTCGGTCAGGCCGGTGAATTCCGTGTCGGTTACACGCGCTTCAACACCCAGAATGTTGACGACGCGGATTCCTCCAAGCTGGCTCTGGGCTACTTTCACAAGTTGTCCAAGCGCACCGTGGTGTACGGCATGCTTGCCCGCGTGAGCAACGACAACAATGCATCGCGCGGCTTCGCGGTCTCCTCTTCGTCCTTGACCGCCCCGCTGATTGCTGCCGGCGACAGCGCAACTGGCTACTCGGTCGGCGTGCGTCACACGTTCTGATTTTCAAGGGCGCTTCGCTTCGGCGTTGCGCCACGCTTGCTCCATTTTGTGCTTCCCAGTGGGTTAAGGCCCTGCGTCTAGCGACGCAGGGCCCTTTTTGTTGGTCTGTTCGACGTAGATAGCCAGTCTTACATCGCCTTGGTAAACATCACAACCACGGTGTTCGCATTGACCGACTTGCCGTCGGCCTTGCCGAGGTAGTCGTTCTTCCGAGTAGCGCCCACCAGCGCGCCCGAAACAGAGAACCCGTCGCCAAGGTCGTAAGCCGCGCCGATGCTGTAGTCGACATAGTTGGGAGCGGAGATGTCACTGCTGTAGGAGGTGTAGCCCACTGATGCCTTCAATGTCAGCGCGGGCATGATTTCTTGGGCGTATGACACGTTCAGGTACCCCGTCCCTTTGCCCTTCAGACCGGAGCCGCCGGCAGCTCCGGCCGCGTTGAAGTAATCGGTAGACACCGTGTGGTAGTACTTGGCAACCACAGGGCCGATGCCCAAGCCAACGTAGAGTTCATTGGTGTTGGCCGCACTCGCACCCGTGTACTGGTAGCGGATAGCGCCGAAGTCCCAGGATAGGTAGCCGCTGGACAGCTTGTAGCCGGCATAGAAATCGCTTTCGAGATTCGCCGTCGGACCATCCGCACCCGTAGAGAAGTTGACCGTGGAATTCCAGTTGCCGGCATAGAAGCCGCTCGAGTGGCTGTAGTCAAAGCCACCCTGGAGAGCTGGGCGCAGCTGGCCCTTGCGGAGGTCCTGGTCCTGACCGCGGGTCTTGTAGTTGCTTGCCAAACTGATGTTGGCGCTGAGTTCGGCGCTGGCGATGACGGGCAGAGAAGCCAGGCAGGTGGCAGCAACGACCTGGGAGAGATTGAGCTTCATTGGTGACCTTCAATGTGGGTTGAGTTGAGCGGCCTGGAGTTGCAGTTGTGAACCATCGTCCAGTTCCGTCTCGTAAGCCGCATACACATCTTGTTGAAGGAGGTGTGTCCCGTCTGAAGAGAACCGAGTTCGAGCGGAAAGCGCGAGTCGGGTTGGTCGCAACACGGGCGACGTGTATGGAGAACGCAACGTCCAAAGGAACTCAGCGGTATCTCTAAGTGACTGCCCGCATGGGGTAACCCTTGATGGTGCCTGAGGGAGCGGCTTGGAGAACATGCGAAGCGTGGGATGCCTGGGAGCGGCTGCCGCGAACAAGGGCTTGATGACGCGGCGTGACAAGGACTTGGAGCGCTCGCTGGTCCAGCAAAAACCCTCGTCGAGACGGCTCCCTTAGGCCTCGTAGCCATCAACAGAGGTCTCTGATGACATCGAACGTGAGGCATTTCTATCGCTAGGAAAACGCAGCCCTGACTGATGAATTACATGTTCGTCATCTTCAAGAATGGCGAAAACGACATGCCAAACTGCCGCGAACAGAAGGCGTTGGCATGAAGATATTGATAGTCGAAGACGAGCTCCACACAGGCGAGTACCTGAGACAAGGTCTTAGAGAAGCGGGCTACTTCACTGAGCTGATGCGCAACGGGGTCGACGGACTGCACGAAGCAACTGAAGGCGACTACGACCTGGTCATCCTTGATGTCAACCTGCCAGGCATTGATGGGTGGTCGGTCCTGAGCTCGCTTCGACGTAAGAAGAAGCAAATCCCCGTCCTGTACCTGACAGCGAGAGACAGCGTGGAAGACCGCGTGAAGGGCTTGGAGCTCGGTGCAGACGACTATCTGGTCAAACCGTTCTCCTTCTCCGAGCTCCTCGCGAGGATTAAGTCCATAACTCGCCGAGGAAGTCAGATGCAAGAGGACACTGTGCTTCAGGTGGCCGACCTACAACTGGACCTCGTGCGCCGTCGGGTAACCCGTGCGGGGAAGCGTCTTGACTTGACCGCCAAAGAGTTTGGCCTCCTCGAGTTGTTCATGCGTCGGCAGGGGGAGGTGCTTCCGAGGACATTGATAGCCTCACTCATGTGGGACATCAACTTTGACAGCGAGAGCAATGTCATCGTCGTGGCAGTAGGCCGTCTGAGAGGAAAAATCGACGACGGCTTCAGCTGCAAGCTGCTCAGAACCATTCGTGGAATGGGATATGTTCTCGATGAGCCAGAGTCCTGATGACGCGATAAGGCCATGTCGCTCACCTTTCGTCTGACCGCACTGTTTGCCGGAGTTCTGGTCCTAGTTCTGGCTGGCTTCTCGTGGCTTGTCTTTCGAGAGACGAGCAACCGCTTTCATGAGCTAGACAGGTCGCTTCTGCAGGGGAAGGTCCAGCTGGTCAGAGATATGGCCAAGCTGAGCTCGTCAAAGGAGGAGCTGCGAAGCAGGCTGGAGTACTCGTCCCGCGGACATGTCGGTCTGTACATTGGAATCACCGACCGACAGGGGCGTCGATTTGAACAGGGAGACATGCAGATTCCGTCTAGCATGCTGGACGCGCTCACATCGAGCAATAAATTGGTGAAGTTGCGTCATGAGGCACATAGCCTCTACGCGCAAAGATTCGATGTATCTCTACCTGGGCAACCTCAGGAAGGAGTGTCGGTGATAGCAGCGGTCGACACTCGACAGCACAGCCTCTTCCTTGACAGTCTTGCCGCAAAGACCATTGTGTATGTCGTCTTCTCTGTCCTGGTAGGAACGCTTCTAGGTTGGATTGCAAGCCGCGGTGGGCTCAGCCCGCTGACCGCGATGATGAACCGAGCAGAGAAGCTCAACGCGAACCGCCTCTCGGAGAGGATGCCGTCACGTCGATGGCCATCAGAGATGTCAGACCTGTCGCGTTCATTGAATGGAATGTTAGAGCGCTTACAAAGTGACTTTGACCGATTGAGTTCGTTCTCCTCCAACCTAGCGCACGAGATGAGGACGCCTGTGAGCAACTTGTTGACTGCGGCCCAGGTCACCTTGGCTCAACCCAGGTCGAGTGCGGAGTACCGGAACACCTTGGGAACAATATCTGAAGAGCTGCAGGACCTCGCCAGGACGATTGCAGACATGCTGTTCCTGGCGAAGACGGAGAACCTCCACGCGTTGCCATCTGTGTCGCAAGTGAATCTGGCCAGTGAGTCCCGCTCGCTAGTCGACTTCTACGAAGAGGTGGCAAACGACAAGAGTCTGAGGTTTGACGTGCGGGGGGATGCGTGGGTAAGGGGTGACCGCCTGATGATTCGACGCGCCGTGAGCAACCTACTGTCGAACGCCATTCGACATGCAGATGCCGACTCGGTGGTGACTATCGAGATAGCGGCTGAGTACGAGCAGGTGAGCTTGGCAGTCACCAATCGCGGCCTGCCGATACCTGCTGACGCTCAAGCTGCCCTCTTCGACCGATTTGTTCGCCTACCGAATGACGCAAGGGACCCGGGTGAAGGCTTGGGCCTTGGGTTGGCCATCACCAAAGCCATCATGAGAGCGCACCGCGGAGGAGTGAAGGTGCTGACAAGGCCGAGCTCCAACACGTTTGTGCTGGAGTTTGGCCATTAGGAGCTGAAGCAGATAGGGGGAGGCGGCAGTCAGTTGCCGCTGTGACCTTCCATCAGCAACGAGTTGAGCAGGGCAACCTCGTTGCTCGTCACAGTGATGGACTTCCCGTCCGAAGTCTCCAACACCTGATTCATCTTGAGCGACTGCGCGCGGCCATAGCGGTCTTCCTTCGCCATCTTGCCATCGTTGAAGACGTAAAGAGCGCCACCGTCCTTGAGAGGAACGATGCTCTTGGCGGCCTCTTGCGCTGCGTGACCAGCAAACGCGGACGAGGCGGTCATGCAGAGGGCAGCGATGGAGAGCTTAATTTTCATTTGATTGATTCCTTGTGGAGTTCCGGACTCAGACTTCTTGCCCGGGTACGCGAGTACAGCTGTAAGGTATCAATCAGGTGGTGACCAAAGTCGCGCGGAGAGATTACGTTCCTGTCAGGAGGCTAGGTGCTGACCAGCGCGGAGCGGAGGGTGCTGCGAACTCCGTGCGCCCAACTCGCGCCTTGGCGAAAGGACGATATCTTCGACGTTGGTACCTGAGCGAAGAAGACAGATTCGTCAACGCTGATTCGCTCAAGAACGTATCGGAGGGTGTGAGGCCGTTGTCGACGTTCTCCATTGACGATGGCGCCGTTCTCGCTAGACATGCGAATGAAGTCGACGGACTCACGCAGTTGCTCCATGTACCTTGTCTCAAGCGCGGGAATGGTCCTGCTGAAGCGGGTCCGGATTCTCTGGTCGGCAGCGTCGTTTGACACCACCAATCCCCAGGACCGGATGCCTGAGACCAAGTCGACACTCATGGCCTCCGTTTTGGTCAAGCCGAAATTCCTCGATGCCCTGAGCTTATGAGCGACCCACGGGTCGATGCGCATCACCTCATTGATTGCCCGTTCCGCCTCAAGGTCACTGCCATGGACGGGCAGGACAAAGCTGCGCAGAAGGCTTTTGGCGATGGCATCTCCCTGGGAGGAGGCCTGAGACATCCAATGCATGCCCAACTCGAACTCGCTGGCGTCGATTGCTGATTTGAGAATCAGCGCTCCCAGTTGCCGCTGTGCATTGACGTTCCCGGTGCCGGCGGCTTTCTCCAGGAAGAAGCGTGCAGCCTGCGGATTGGCGACAGACCCCTGGCCGTCCGCATGGACGTGGTGGAGTAGAAGCCATGCATCGCTCATCCCCGCATCAGCGGCACGGAGAAGAAGTGCCGTTCCTCCGCGCAAGTTGCGCTTTGGTGCCAGGTTGGTTGAGTCAGCAAATGCTGTGTCGATGCCGCACATTGCTCGACCGAGGATGAGCGCTGCAGCGGAGTTGCCGCGCCGAACGCAGTCTTCGAGAATCGACTGTAGGCGGCTGCTGTCCAAGGCCGGCATTGACGTGCGAAGCCTTTGTAGGCTCATCATCGCGTCGCACACGGCGTCGCAAAGCGCCGGGTTGTTCCCCACTGGAAGTGCGACTGCGAACTCTAGGTTTCGTAACAGAAGAGGTACTTCGGAGGCGGACACGGCTTGCGCTAGAGCCCAAGACACCGATGCGCTCACATCGACTTCGGGAAGTTCAACCAAAACGGTGAGAGCAGACAGCAGTGGGTTCGGGCTTTCGTGATACGCATCCAAGGCCCGAGAGGCGTTCTCACATCCCATCTGACTCGCCTGCGACCACATGCGCCGGGCGGAGTCAGGGTCACTCCTGGTTAGAGCTCTCCAGACGCCGAGCTTGAGGCAGGCGGAGCGTGAACCAAGATGTGCGGCCGAGGTAAGTGCTATCAACTGCGAGCGCTGTACCAGTTCGCCTAGTGGAAGGCTCTCGGCAATGATGCGAGGCGCGCGGTCCGACTTCGACAGGCCTTGATGGGAAAGGTACTCAAGGCCCAACTCCGTGTACTTGGGGAATCCCTTTGCCCCTTTAAGGTAGCGCAGACCAACTTCGCAAAGCGCGTCGTGGTCACCTTGTCTTGCTAGCGCTAAGAGCTGAACGTCCTGTCGTCGCATGTTCTCCGACTCAATAGATGGTTTGCGCGTCGGGTCGATGCGGCGCGTATTCGAGGTCTTCCAAATCTATCGAGAGTGCGGTTTCGAGATGCTTGCGCGTCCGTTACAGAGAAGTCATCTGGCAGTTATTTCGGTGATGCATTGATACCGAACCAACACCGAGTGGTCACAGAGTGACGATGTGAGTCTGATGTTGGTGGATTCGCTAGCGATTGCGCTTGCCTGCCCGCTTGACTCAGTCATTTCTCTTGCACGCCCATAGTCTTGCGGTCGCACCCTGTTCTTCCGGTCCCTAGAAAGCGGGAGGACACCTGTGAGGTGCTCAATAACCCAACCTTGGAGCAAGCAATATGAAAAGGACTTTACTGGCGCTCGCGGCGCTGGCGTCTATTTCCACCCTGGCCAGCGCCCAGTCGTCCGTGACGCTTTTCGGCGTCGTAGACGCGTCGGTCCGCTCGGTGAAGAACGGTTCGGCCGGTTCTGAAACCCAAATGGCATCTGGCGACAACACGACCAGCCGTTGGGGTATGCGAGGCGTCGAAGACCTCGGCGGTGGTCTGCGTGCGAGCTTCCACCTCGAGTCGCAGCTCAACGTGGACAGCGGCACGGCTGACGCTGCCAAGTACTTTGGCCGTCGCTCGACAGTGAGCCTGAGCGGTGGCTTCGGCGAAGTCCGGCTTGGTCGCGACTACACGCCCACCTTCACCAACGGTCTGGGTGACGAATTTGGCATCGTGGGCATTGGCTCGCGTGGCATCTTCCTGTATGGCGGCGGCTCCAACCTCGGCAGCGCTGCCACCACGCTGGTGCGTGCCGACAATGCGGTGAGCTACTTCCTGCCGACGATGGGTGGTGTCTACGGCCAGGTGCAGATTTCGGCCGGTGAAGGCGTGGTGGGCAACCGCTACACGGGTGGCTTGCTTGGCTACAAGAACCAAGCCTTGGATGCGGGCATTGCCTACGGCATTACCGACGTCGGTACGCCCTCTGACTTCAAGCACTACAACGTCAAGTTCAACTACAACTTCGGCTTTGCTACGTTGCATACCCTGTACGACGTGAAGACCTGGGGTGCGCGCAAGACGCAAGACATCTCGATTGGCGCGAGCATCCCTGTGGCCACTGGCACGATTCGCGCCGGCTACACGCGTGCCAACCGCTCGGGTGGCCCCCTGGGTTCTGGCTATGCGGATGGAGACGACAGCACCCGCCTGGCAATTGGCTACGTGCACGACCTGTCCAAGCGGACCGCGGTCTACACGACGCTCAGCCGCATCACCAACAAGGGCGCGGCGCGTAGCTCCGTTCTGGGCTCCGCGCCGGCGGGCATGCTGGGTGGCGAGAACTCGTCGGGTTACCAGGTTGGCCTGCGCCACATCTTCTAAGTTGCATGGGCCCCATGAGCGGGGACCCTGACTAGCTCTTGCCGCTGGTCTTGTTCACGCGGGTTGCCTTCGAGCAGCCCGCGTGAACGTTTTTTGGCCTGCTGGAGTCTCTTTTTGGGGCCCGTGGTATACCGTGGGCCGGCGACAGAACAGGCGCTCATGAAACTGCTGGTTATCGAGGATGAAGTGAAGCTTGCGGAGTACATCCGCAGGGGCTTGCAGGAGGAAGGCTACGTGGTAGACCTTGCTCACAACGGAATCGACGGGTTGCACCTGGCGATGGAGTCGGACTACGACTTAATAGTCCTGGACGGAATGCTTCCAGGCATCGACGGGCTAGGACTACTGGCTGCACTACGCCAGAGCAAGCGAACCCCGGTCGTCATGTTGACTGCTCGAGTCAAAGTCGAAGACCGGGTTCGAGGTCTTCAGAGTGGCGCGGATGACTACCTCGTCAAGCCGTTTGCTTTCTCAGAGCTTGCCGCTCGTATCCAGGCGCTTCTTCGACGAACAAAAGGCCCCAGCGAACCTGAGCCAGTCCGTCTTCTCCAGGTCCACGACCTAGAGCTCGACCTGATTGGCCGAAAGGCGACTCGTTGCGGTCAAAAACTGCAGCTCACCGTCCAGGAGTTCGGGCTTTTGTCCCTGCTAATGCGCCATGAAGGTCAAGTTTTGTCGCGCACCGAGATTGCGGCCCAGGTCTGGGACATGAATTTCGACAGCAACACGAACGTAATAGACGCTGCGGTTCGGCGCTTGAGGTCCAAGGTCGACGAGCCCTTTCATCGTCCTCTGATACACACGGTGCGCGGTATGGGCTACGTGCTCGAGGCGCGGGATGAATGAACTCCCGCGTTCCAAAGACTCTCGGTAGCAGGCTCTCTCTTTGGCTAGCCCTGCAGAGCTTTTTCGGATTGCTTGCGGTTTGCATTGCCATCTACGCGGCCACCTTCTATGCGTTCAGGAGCCACCAGCTGGAAGAACTGGCTCATAAGAAGGGCCTCCTTGAACACTTCGCGTCAGAGGCGCTGAGCACCGGCGACGAGAAGATGTTGGGGCACAAGTTGAGGGACTTCAAGGTCGGACATTCTGAGTTCGGTCTCAGGGTTCTTCGTGCCGAGGGAACCGTGTTCTTCGAAGACGTTGTTCCGAGCGCCACCTCTCAGCGCAGACTCATCGAGTTCGAACTAGCTTCCCCAGTCGCCGGCCACAGACCTTTTCAGGTCACGTTGTCGCAGGACATTCGAAAAGACCAATCTCTCCTAGAGCGCATCGCCGCGGCTCTGGTGTTCGCCGCTCTGGGTGGCACATTGCTGGTCTCTTGTGGTGGCTACCTGCTTGTCTGGTTGGGACTTCGGCCCCTGCGAGAGCTGTCGACGCAGGTTCAAGGCTTGGCTGCGGACTCGTTGCATCGTCGCCTGGACGGCTCAAACCAGCCGGGTGAGCTGGCGCCTCTTGTCGCGCAGTTCAATGACCTTCTTGCCCGTCTTGACGCCTCTTACGAGCACCTCGAAGGATTTAATGCTGACGTCGCCCACGAACTGATGACGCCGCTCGCGACGTTGACAAGCGGTGCCGAGCTGGCTCTTTCCTCAGCAAAGAGCGTGGAGGAGCTGCGCGATACCCTCGGCTCGAGTCTGGAGGACCTGCAGCGCATAACCGGCATCGTGCAGGACATGTTGTTCCTTTCCCAGGCGGACCGAGGCGCGGTTGCGCGACGGGTTCATACACCCAGTTTGGCGGCTGTGGTCAAGCAGGTGGCTGACTACCACGAGGCCGCCCTAGAAGACGCGGGGCTCAGCCTTGTCGTGGTCGGCGATGCAGTCGGCGAATTCGATGTCTCATTGCTGCAGAGGGCGCTCTCCAACCTGATTGGCAACGCGTCCAGGTACGCCAGCTCCGGCTCCGAAGTCCGCGTTCTCATCAACTCGTCCTCGCCGAATGAGGTCTCCATCCAAGTTGAGAACCGTGGCAGCACCATCGAACCAGCAGCGCTTCCCCGCCTCTTTGACCGCTTTTTTCGTGCGGACATGGCGAGGAGCAACGCAAATCGCAACCACGGGCTCGGTCTTGCGATTGTGGCGGCCATCGCCCGAATGCACGGTGGTCGGCCGATAGCGTCCTCCTCAGAAGGTGTGACGAAAGTGGGATTGGTTCTCGGGAGCTCCAAGACATCGGAGTCCTGACCTAGCCGCCGGGCAGGCGTGAGAACCGTCTCATGCTTTGAGAGAAGACCAACATGACTGATTTGTCATTCTCCGGTCTTCAGTCTGTTGAGGTCACTTTTCTAAAGTGCGTGTCAGTGCCGAGAGGCGACCACGGCCTCGGTCTTGAGGCCATCTGACCCACTTGAGAGGTTTACCTTGAACAAGCTCCATACCCTTCGTTTTGCCGCCGTCTCCGTCGCGCTCGCCAGCTCGCTCGCAGGCGTTGCCTCTGCCGAGACCTTCCGCAACGGTCAGTCCATTTACGGCCAACCTGGCGGCGAAGCAGCCCAGGCCCGCGTGGTGGATGTCACCAACACCAAGTACGCCAACATCACCTACGGCGAAACCGTTGTCTTCCAAGGCGCGGGAGGACAGAAGTTCGCCTGGACCTTCAACGGACTGGATGCCCGCTCCTGGGAACTCGCAAAGTTCGCCCCTGCAAGCCTGGCCGGCGAGGGGTATCGGGTTTACGTGAGTAAGAACCCCCTCTATCGCCGTTGATTCGGCTCCTCACTGACTGAATGAGTTGGCCGGACGCTCCTTCAAGGAGGTCCGGCTTTTGGCCGCTCGACGCATCAAGCAAGTCGAGCCACTGGTTCGCCAGGTCAATGGGAGATTTAAATGCCCGGTAAGTTGGTGCCTCTAGCCCTTGTGCTGGCGGCGGGGGTGATTTCATCTGCGCAAGCGCAGACGGCGGAGGCAAGTACCTTCATTCCCCCATCTAGGGAGTTAAGCGGCCTTGCAGGTGGACCCGACAATCGACTGGTTACGCGTTCGGCGGACTCGCTTCCTCTCACGCTAGGCGCTGCTTGGAGCCTGGCACAGAACAACAATCCGGCCATCTCGGCTGCGATGCGCGAAGTGGAAGCTGCTCAGGGCGCTTTGACGCAGGCGGGAGTGTTTCAAAACCCCTCCCTGGATGTTGAGGTTGAGGACCTGCGTTCTGGGAATCGAACCACCACTGTCACCCTGAGCCAACCCATTGAACTGGGTGGCAAGCGAGCAGCGCGCATCGCCGCGGCCGAACGAGCGCTTGACGCAGCGCGTGTGCAGCGAGATATGAAGGCCGCACAACTGCAGTCGGAGGTGACAGCCGCATACTTGG
This sequence comes from Hydrogenophaga sp. T2, assembly GCF_049843535.1. Taxonomy (NCBI): domain Bacteria; kingdom Pseudomonadati; phylum Pseudomonadota; class Betaproteobacteria; order Burkholderiales; family Comamonadaceae; genus Hydrogenophaga; species Hydrogenophaga sp. T2. The sequence continues at coordinate 498,863 of NZ_JBBHZJ010000003.1, forward strand.
CAACTCTCTTGTCTCAGGAGCGGGTGCGTCTGGCGCAAGAGTCGCTGGGTATTGCGCAGACAGGCAGCGCGGCGGCTTCGAAGCGGGTTCAAGCGGGGAAGGTATCCCCTTTGGAAGAGACGCGGTCTAAGGTAGCGGAGGCCAATGTTCGTCTGGAACTAGCGCAGGCGCAGGGCGAGCTATCCGCCCAGTTGCAAGAACTGCGCGCGCTCCTTGCCGGCGGACCGAGCTTTCAGGCGCTTGACGGCAACGCGCTGCAGTTGCCGTCGCTACCCCCCATCGAGGAGTTGCAGGCGCGAGTGGAGAGTTCGCCAACGATGCGGTTGGCCAGATTGGAGACAGCACGCCTGCGAGCTTTGGCCGACCTGGAGCAAGCGAAACGAACGCCAGACATCTCCGTGAGCCTAGGCATGCAACGCGCCCAGCAAGACGGGCGCTCGCTGGCCATCGTAGGTGTTTCCATCCCACTTCCTGTGTTCGACTCGAACCGCGGCAACCTTGTCGAGGCGCTTCGTCGCCGAGACAAGTCGGAAGACGAGGCTCGTGCGCTCGAGCTTCGGCTCCGCGCTGACCTTGCCATTGCTCGACAACGACTCTCCATCGCCTCAGAGGAAGTGATGGCCGTTCGGTCAGAAATCCTTCCAGCGGCCGAGTTGGCATTCAGCTCCGCTACTCAAGGCTTCGAGCTTGGAAAGTTCGAGTTCTTGGATGTGCTCGATGCGCAGCGCACGCTGCTCCAAGCCAGAGCTCAGTACCTGCGTTCAATGGGCGAATCACATCGAGCGGTGGCAGATGTCGCACGCCTGCTCGGAACCAACACTTCTCAACCTTGAATCTGCCATGGACACGCCTGAATCCTCCGGCTCGAAACTGAGCCGAAAGCACCTAGTCATCATTGTTGTGGTTCTGCTCCTTGGGGCTGTAGGCGCGGCGTTCATCCTTCGAGGGGGTGGTAGCCACGCAGAAGGCGATGGTCATGGTCACGGGCAAGAAAGCTCGAAGGCTGTGGAAGCCGAAGGCGATGGACATGGTCATGAAGAAACGCCCAAGGGAGATGCGAAGCCAGAATCAGACTCTGCATCCAAAGAGGGTGCGGAGGGCGGCGGGCACGATGATGAGAAGGTGGCGCTGACGGATGCGCAAATCGCAGCTGCGAACATCGAAGTGAAGGACAGCTCTTCTGCGGTCATCAGAACGTCATTGCAGCTTCCGGGAGAAATCCGCTTCAACGAAGACCGAACCGCGCACATTGTTCCGCGGGCTGCTGGGGTCGTCGAGCGCGTCAGCGCCAACCTTGGTCAGAGGGTCTCCAAGGGGCAGGTTCTTGCGGTCATCTCCAGTAGCGCGGTCTCTGAAGTTCGCTCAGAGCTCCAGGCCGCTCAACGCAGGCGCGAACTCGCCCAGGCTACTTACGAGCGCGAGCGTACGTTGTGGGAGCAGAAGATTTCTCCCGAGCAAGACGTTCTGCAGGCGCGGCAAGCCCTGCGCGAAGCGGAAATTGCGCAGGCGAACGCATCTCAGAAGCTGAAGACCCTCGGCGCGTCGGCGAACGCCAGCGCCTTGGGAACAGTCGAGCTACGCGCACCGTTTGACGCGGTGGTCGTCGAGAAGCACATCGCAATTGGGGAGGCAGTCGGCGAAGACACCAACGTGTTCACGTTGTCGGACCTGTCCACTGTGTGGGCGGAGATGAGTGTTGGCGCCGGTGACCTATCCAAGGTACTGGTCGGGGAGCGCGTTCGAGTCAAGGCAGACGCTGCGGATGTGGTCGCCGAAGGGAAGATTGCTTTCGTGGGCTCTCTCATCGGAGCGCAGACCCGCACCGCTCCCGCTCGCGTAGAGCTGAGCAACCCCAAAGGAGCGTGGCGCCCCGGCCTCTTTGTCACGGTGGAAGTTCTCACGAACGACAACGATACGGCATCTGCCGTAACGGTCGATTCGTCGGCGCTTCAAACCGTAGAAGACAAGCTTTCCGTTTTCGTGCGCGTAGATGGTGGATTTCAAGCTCGACCCGTGCGTGTCGGTCGCTCCGATGGACAGCGAGTCGAGATTCTGGACGGCCTAAAGGCCGGTGAGGCCTACGCGGCGAATGGCAGTTTTGTCGTGAAATCTGAACAGGGCAAGGGCTCTGCAACGCACGCCCACTGAAAGCAGCCCATTCATGTTTGAACGAATCATTCGCTTTGCCATCGAGCAACGGTGGCTGGTCATGCTCGCCGTGCTCGGCATGGTCGGCCTGGGTGTCTACAACTTTCAGCGTCTCTCCATTGACGCAGTACCGGACATCACGAACGTCCAAGTACAAATCAACACGGCCGCTCCGGGCTACTCCCCCCTGGAGACCGAGCAGCGCGTGACTTTCCCGATTGAAACGGTCATGGCCGGGCTGCCTGGCCTGCAGCAAACCCGCTCCCTTTCGCGCTACGGTCTATCCCAGGTCACGGTCATCTTCAAGGACGGAACGGATATCTATTTTGCCCGCCAGTTGGTCAACGAGCGCCTGCAGGGAGCGGTGGGTGCACTGCCGGACGGTATCCGGCCCAATGTGGGCCCCATATCGACAGGACTGGGTGAAATCTTCCTGTGGACTGTCGAGGCTGAAGATGGTGCCAAGAAGCCCGACGGTACCCCATACACGGCGACTGACCTAAGGGTCATCCAAGACTGGATTATCAAACCGCAGCTGCGCAACGTTCCTGGCGTCACGGAAATCAACTCAATCGGTGGCCATGAACGTCAGTTTCAAGTTGCGCCGCTTCCCGAGCGACTGTTGGCCTACGGCCTAACGCTCAACGATGTGGTGCAGGCCCTCGAGCGCAACAATGCCAACGTCGGCGCCGGGTACATCGAGCGCAGAGGCGAGCAGTACCTCATTCGCGCACCTGGCCAAGCAGGAAGCCTCGACGACCTTCGCAACGTGGTGCTTGCCAACAGCGGGGGTACCCCCGTTCGCATTCGCGATGTGGCCGAAGTCGAGATTGGTCAAGACCTGAGAACAGGCGCGGCCACGGACAACGGTCGTGAGGTCGTGCTGGGCACTGTGTTCATGTTGATTGGCGAAAACAGTCGGACTGTTGCTCAGGCTGTCGCCAAGAAGATGGAGGAAATCAACGGAAATCTTCCGGACGGTGTGCACGCCATCACTGTCTACGACCGCACAGTGCTCGTTGATAAGGCGATTGCAACCGTCAAGAAGAACCTCTTTGAAGGCGCGGTGCTGGTCATCGTGGTGTTGTTCCTCTTCTTAGGCAACATTCGAGCCGCCTTGCTGACAGCGATGGTCATTCCCCTGTCCATGCTATTCACCTTCACCGGCATGGTGAGTCAGAAGGTCAGCGCGAACCTGATGAGTTTGGGGGCGCTTGACTTCGGCATCATTGTTGATGGGGCGGTGGTCATCGTAGAGAACTGCGTTCGCCGCCTCTCCCACGCACAGGAACGACTCGGCCGACCACTTACCCGTACAGAACGCTTTCACGAAGTGTTTTCCGCCTCCCAAGAGGCGCGTCGACCGTTGCTCTACGGGCAGCTCATCATCATGGTGGTCTACCTGCCCATCTTTGCGCTTACGGGCGTTGAAGGCAAGATGTTCCATCCGATGGCGCTCACCGTGGTGATTGCGTTGCTCGGTGCCATGATTCTGTCCATCACCTTTATCCCTGCCGCCGTCGCCTTGTTCATCGGCAACAAAGTGGGCGAGAAGGAAAACCGGGTCATGGGTTGGGCGCGACGGGCCTATCACCCGTTGCTCACACGCGCCATGAACGCCAAGGCCGTCGTGCTTACTGTGGCCGGGGTCGCGGTCGTTCTGTCTGGTTTGCTGGCAACGCGCCTGGGGAGCGAGTTCATCCCGAACTTGAACGAAGGTGACTTTGCCATTCAGGCGCTTCGCATTCCCGGGACCAGCCTCTCCCAGTCTGTGCAGATGCAGCAACAACTGGAGCGAACCCTGAAGGCGGAGTTTCCGGAAATTGAGCGAGTGTTCGCTCGCACAGGAACGGCAGAGATTGCATCTGACCCGATGCCCCCGAACATCTCTGACGCGTATGTCATGCTCAAGCCTGAGAGCCAATGGCCGAGCCCGAAGCGCACACGTCAGCAGTTGGTGGAGGCAGTGCAGCAACGGGTGGCAGAGCTGCCTGGCAACAACTACGAGTTCTCGCAACCGATTCAACTGCGCTTCAACGAGCTGATTTCGGGGGTCCGTGCTGACGTTGCCGTGAAGGTCTTCGGCGACGACATGGATGTTCTCAACAAGACCGCTCAGGAGATTGCGGCCGTACTGGGCTCTATCTCGGGAGCAAGTGAGGTCAACGTTGAGCAGACGACGGGCCTGCCCGTGTTGTCTATCAATATCGACCGCGACAAAGCGGCTCGCTACGGCGTTAACGTGGGCGACATCCAGGACACCATCGCAACGGCCATTGGCGGGCGCAGCGCCGGGACCCTCTTCGAGGGTGACCGACGCTTCGATATCATGGTTCGGTTGCCAGAGCGAATGCGCTCCGATTTGGACTCTATCCGCCGCCTGCCGGTGACGTTGCCCGCGGCAACTCAGGCAGACGGAAGCTCGCGCGTGTCATTTATCCCGTTGTCGGAGCTAGCCTCTCTCGAAGTCGCACCCGGGCCCAACCAGGTCAGTCGTGAAGACGGCAAGCGTCGCATCGTTGTCAGCGCAAACGTGCGCGGTCGCGACATGGGCTCTTTTGTGGAAGAGGCCGGAACTGCCTTGCAGGAGAAGGTGCGCATCCCCCCGGGCTATTGGACGACCTGGGGTGGTCAGTTTGAGAATTTGCAGTCCGCGACGCAGCGACTCCAAATCGTCGTGCCTGTGGCGCTTCTTCTGGTGTTCACGTTGTTGTTCGCCATGTTTGGCAACGTGCGCGACGGGCTCATTGTGTTCACCGGAATCCCCTTTGCCTTGACTGGAGGCATTCTGGCGCTTTGGATGCGCGGCATACCCTTGTCCATCTCTGCGGCTGTTGGCTTTATTGCGTTGTCGGGTGTCGCCGTCCTCAACGGCTTGGTGATGATTTCTTTCATACGCAATCTTCGCGAAGGGGGCGCGACACTGGACCAAGCCATCTTCGAAGGCGCTCTCACGCGGCTCCGCCCAGTACTCATGACCGCGCTCGTGGCCTCTCTCGGCTTTGTTCCTATGGCGATTGCGACCGGGACGGGTGCCGAGGTGCAGCGACCGCTTGCGACTGTGGTGATTGGTGGCATCCTGTCGTCGACAGCATTAACACTCCTAGTGCTGCCAATCCTCTATCGGTTGGCATATCGGCGCGAAGAGGAGGAGGAGCGTTTGGCCAACCCAAAAAGCTCTTTGGGCTCCTTCTCCGAACCGCAACTAAGTTGACCATAGGCGGCGGGCTTCCGGGTCCGCTGCCTCATTTCTGCTGGATGAAGGACTGTGCTTCTCTAAGTGCTGTCCATGCGCACTGTTTAGAGTTACTGAGGCAGCGATAACGCTAGTTCGGAAATGACCATGTGGTCCCCTCGAAAACCTGAACCACCCGGAGGTAGAGAATCCCCCCAAGCGGAGTCTCTACATGACGAAGTCCAGATTCAGTGAAGCGCAGATAGTCGGCATCCTCAAGGAGGTCGAGATGGGTGCGAAGGTCGGCGAGACGTGCAGGAAGCACGGCGTGAGCGAGCCGACGTACTACAAGTGGAAGAGCCAGTTCTCGGGCATGACGGTTTCGCACCTGTCGCAGCTGCGCCAGCTGCAGGACGAGAACGCCAAGCTCAAACGCATGTACGCAGACCTGGCGCTCATGCACCACGCACTCAAGGATGTCGTTGACCGAAAGCTCTGACCCCGGAGCGTCGCGAGATGGTCGTGCAGGCCCTCGTGGCCGAGCATGGCATGAGCGAGCGACGGGCCTGCCAGGCCAGCGGCATTGCCCGCTCCACGCTGCGTTACCGGCCCGTCGCACGCGACGACTCCGGGGTCATCACCTTCATCCAGGCCTACATGACATTGAACCCGCGCCACGGCTTCGGGCTGCTGTACGACAGCGCCCGCCATCAGGGCAAGCCCTGGGGCAAGACGGTGCTCTGGCGCGTGTACTGCGAACTGCGGCTGAACCTGCCCCGGCGCGGCAAGAAGCGGCTGCCTGCGCGCATCAAACAGCCCCTGCACGCCGCCGGCCAGCCCAACCAGGGCTGGAGCTGCGACTTCATGGCAGACGCGCTGTGGTCGGGGCGGCGCTTCAGGACCTTCAACGTCATCGACGAGTTCAACCGTGAAGGCCTGCGCATCGAGGTCGACACCAGCCTGCCGGCTGCGCGCGTCATCCGGGCCTTGAATGAACTGGTGGAGGTGCACGGTGCGCCGCTGTCGATTCGCCTGGACAACGGCCCCGAGTTCATCGCGCACGCCCTGGCCCAGTGGGCTCAGAACAAGGGCATCGCCTTGCAGCACATCCAACCCGGAAAGCCCACGCAAAACGCCTATGTCGAACGATTCAACAAGACCTACCGCACCGAGGTGCTCGACTGCTACGTGTTCAACAGCTTGCAGGAAGTGCGCGACATGACGGCCGACTGGCTGCACCGCTACAACCACCACCGACCCCATGAAGCTCTCGGCCGAATCCCTCCGGTCTAGTACCGTGTCAAACTGTTCCCCAACCTCTACTTCTGACTGGCTCAGGAAATCGAGGGGACCACAAACGTCGCTTTAGAAGCGACGAGGCGTTTTCCAGTGGGTCCGAAGCCTCGCCAAGTACTGCTCGTCCTGCATTTCGCTCTCCGAATGTTCATTCGATGAAAGAACTGCATGGACATCCAGTATTAGCGAGCAAGCATCGCCAAATACCCCTCCTCATGTGAGATATTTAGTTTTATTAACTAGTGCATCTATGCAGCACTGGTGGTGTCTGAGTATCGGCGGGGTCCCGGGACGAAGCGCTCGAAGGCTGGCCACACCCGGAGCACGGCGAGTCGCAACTCACGATGACCTCGCGGACATAGCCGGTGGCTGCGAGCAATTCACCTACAAAAAGCAAAAAACGCATTTCGATAGGTGAATCCAAGAATTTCAAAGGCTTACGCGCGCCACGGGGCTAGAAATCGCGATGTCGGAGGGCGTGCTTGCGTGGGGCTGCTACCGCCGTGGGAGCCTGCAGACAGCAGCTCGGGGCTCGTCTTCTCATGTTTTGTCATCGGAAATGAAAATTATCAAAACCGATGACAAAACTTGAAAAGGCACCACCGCTTGTGCCCGTTTGGGCCCTTGGCTACTGTCAGGATTGACTCTGTCGATGGCGGCTTGGCCAACTCGCTTGGTGATGAACTGCGCACTGACCTCGTCACCTTGCGCGAGGTCAGGAGGCAAGTGCTAGAGATTCGACCGAAGTGCTGTATGGTTTTGTAAGGGAGGCCGAACGGTTCGCCGGCTTGGCTAGGTTCTTCCAATTTGGCCAGCAGGCCCGGGGGTGTTGCGGATGGCACGCAAGCGCAAGGGGGACTCGGTAAGCGTCCTCGGGGTGGTCTTGGTTGGCCTGGTAGCACTGGTGGCGTCGGTACCCGTCGAGGTGTGGCTCTTTGTCGGTGGGGTGGTCCTTGCCTTCTTTGCCTACCGCTACTTCAAGGCAAAGCCCAGTAGCGAGCCACCCGAGACGCAGCCAATGCCTCAATCGAAAGCCACGCCACGACCCCGTGCCCGCGCGCTGAAGTCTTCTGACATGGACGAGCCGGTATCGGTCACCAGCACAGCTGCTGCATCGCCAAGCACTGCCACCAGCGAGTACCGCCTTCCTGCAGCCCCGAAGGGGTTCGGCAACGCGACGTGGCTTGGTGCTGGCCAGCCGGTGAATGTTGCAGGCTTCTCCATACCGGGCGGCCTGATTTACGTGGGCACACGCCTGAAGACGCCTTCTGGCGACAACGACCCGTGCCTCATCGACCCCTCACTGAGTGTGTCCAAGAGCGGTGACTATACCGAGCGGCAAATGGGCTACTGGCCCAGCTACGGCGCCATCTCGAGCAGCGCGCGCGGCGCTTACCTGAAGTGGCTCGCGGGCGGCCGACAGGACCCCTCCGCCGACATCGGCTATGTGTTCCTGTTCTTCTACGGGCTGGAGCGACGCGCCATTCTTGATGCCTCTTCAGATGCTGCGGCTCGGGCCGAATGGCCGGTCATCGCGGAAGAACTGCGACGCCTACTTGACATCTACGGGCAAAAGTCAGGTTCGTTCCGGCGCTACGCAGTTGAACTGCTCAACTGGGTCTCTACCGTCGAGCACCCTGAGCGCTTGTACGAGAAGGCGGTTCCGAGCTTTCCCCGCTCCCTCGAGCTACCGCTGTACGTCCGTCATGCACTAGGTATTGCAGCCGTGGACGGTGTGCCGGTTCCAGCAGGACTTGCGCTTGCCTGGGCGCGTCTTGAGCCAAGTGTCGTGCTGCGCACCCCAGCCATTCGGTGTCCCGAACAGTTCGATGCCCTGTTCGTGCAGAAGTACGAGCAGCAGTTCGGCGCGGGCATGGTATTGCCACGTAATCGCACCAAGCTCAAGCTGGTATATCGCCCGGCATCAGCGGGCTTCCGTGGTTACAACGACCTAAGGCTCACCTTCGGGGAGGTGCCCGACGTGTCGGTACTCACGGGACCGGTGAAGAAGCTGCAGGACCTGGTCGATGCCACTTCGAAGGAGCTCGAGTCCTACAGCCGCTTCGTTGGCAAGAGTGTCACCGGAAAGAACTCGCTCGAAGGGCTGCTGCAGCTACCGCCCACGTTGTGGCCAGAACAGGCGCAGAAGGCATTGCAGCAGCTCAAAGCCCGGATAGGTGAAGGCATGGTCGCAATGCCGTTCCAGGACCTGCTGAACGCCCTGGGTGCCACGACGGCGTTCACCAAGGACAAGACGCTCTCGCTGGCTCGCACGTTGGAGTCTGCCAACGTGGGCTTCGAGCCGGACGTCCTGGCCGGGGCGAAGACGCCCAAGCCCGAGGAGAAGGTGGTTCTCTTCGCGCTGCCGCCGTCCGAGCAGCTGTCACGCACTAACGGGCCGTACCTGGCGGCGGCGCTGACGCTGCAGCTCGCCTCGGCGGTTGCGACCTCCGACGGGGAGTTCGGCATCAAGGAGATGGGTCACCTTCGTGAGACCGTGCTCTCCTGGACGCACCTCACTCCAGGCCAGAAGCGTCGTCTGCTGGCGCACCTGCGCTTGCTGATGCAGGCGCCGGCGTCCCTGACGGCCTTGAAGAAAAAGTTCGAACCGCTCGAACTCAACGTCAAGGAGACCATTGCCGCGTTCATGGCAACGGTTGCCCAGTCAGACGGTGAGGTGTCTCCTGGAGAAGTAAAGATGCTCGAGAAGGTCTACAAGGCCCTGGGCGTCGACTCAAAGAAGGTGTTCTCCGACGTCCACGCTGTCGCTGCGGGCACGAAGCCGACCGCGGCGGCCGTCGCCAAGGTCGAGGAGTCCAGCTTCAAGCTCGACCCGGCCCGTATCGCCGCGCTCCAGAAGGACACCGAGAAGGTCTCTGCGCTCCTCGCGAACATCTTCACCGACACCGACGAACCTGCTGTGGCAGTGGCCGAGCCCGTCGAGGCGGAAACCGAGGCCGAGCCAAGCGAAGCCTCTGCGGGTCTGCTGGGCCTGGACGAAGCCCACACCTCACTTGCCCGGATGATGCTCTCGCGCCCCGAGTGGAGCCGTGCCGAGCTGCTGGACGTGGCCGCCGACCTTGACCTCATGCTGGACGGCGCTCTGGAGCACATCAACGAGGCGGCGTTTGAGGCGCATGACATGGCGCTGTTCGAGGGCGAAGACCCTGTGACGGTGAACACTGAGATTCTGGACAAGGTGAAAGCATGACGACAACGATTCGCCCCAGGGACCGCGACGCGGTCATTCAGTCGCTGCGCGCCGGGGTGGTGCCTCGCACGGGCCAGCACCTGGTGCAGGTCGGTCGAACACGGGAAATCGAGACCCTGCTCACCGACATCGAGCGCATTGCGGACGGTGGCTCGGCCTTTCGGGTGGTCGTGGGCGAGTACGGCGCCGGCAAGACCTTCTTCCTGAACCTGGTGCGCGCGGTGGGCATGGAGAAGAAGCTGGTCGTGGCCAGCGCGGACCTGAACCCGGACCGGCGCCTGCACGCCAGTGGCGGCCAGGCGCGCTCGCTCTACGCCGAGCTGATGCGTAACCTCTCGACCCGCACCAAGCCGGAGGGCGGCGCCCTGAGCGGCATCGTCGAGAAGTTCATCGCAACGGCGAAGACCGAAGCCAAGGCATCTGGTCAGACCACCGAGGCCGTCTTGCGTCAGAAGCTCGACCACCTGACCGAATTGGTGAACGGCTACGACTTTGCCGACGTCATCGCCGCGTACTGCCGTGGCTTCGAAGAAGGCAATGAGCAGCTCAAGTCGGATGCGGTCCGCTGGCTGCGTGGTGAGTTCTCGACCAAGACCGACGCGAAGCAGGCGCTCGGTGTGCGGACCATCGTTGACGATGCCGCTGTCTACGACCAGCTGAAGCTGATGGCGCGCTTTGTCCGGCTGGCCGGGTTCTCCGGGCTGCTGGTGAGCCTGGATGAGTTGGTGAACCTCTACAAGCTGGCCAACACCCAGGCACGCAACGCGAACTACGAGCAGATTCTGCGCATCCTCAACGACTCCCTCCAGGGCACCGCTGTGGGCCTTGGCTTCGTGCTGGGTGGCACGCCCGAGTTCCTGCTGGACACGCGAAGGGGGCTCTACAGCTACCCCGCTCTGCAAAGCCGCCTGGCACAGAACACCTTCGCCTCCGGGGGACTGGTCGACTTCAGCGGGCCAGTCGTTCGCTTGTCCAGCCTGACCCCAGAGGACTTCTACGTGCTCCTGCAGAAGATTCGCCATGTGAACGCCAGTGGCGACCCGGTCAAGTACCTGCTGCCCGACCAAGGCATCTACAGTTTCATGGAGCACTGCTCCAAACGCATCGGTGACACCTACTTCCGTACACCCAGGACGACCATTACGGCCTTCATCAACCTGTTGGCTGTGCTGGAGCAAAACGCCGGGACTACCTGGCAGGAGCTGCTCGGGGGGCTGGAGGTGCTTCCTGACAACGGCGCCACCGGGGACCAGGTCGTCGAGGCCGAAGGAGACGATGAGTTCGCCTCGTTCAAGATGTGATGTAGATGGCTGAGACCCAGTCATCTGCATTCCACCTCCTCGATGAGCGCATCCAGCGCTTCATCTGGGCCGAGGGCTGGGAGTCCCTGCGAGACGCGCAAGAGGCTGCCATTCCCCTCATCGTGCCCGGCGACAAGGACGTCATCGTGGCTGCGGCCACCGCCGCAGGAAAGACCGAGGCCGCCTTCCTACCGGCACTGACCCACCTGTTGCAGCGGGAGAAGCCTGGGCTCATCGTCTACATCAGCCCCTTGAAGGCGCTCATCAACGACCAGTTCGGGCGATTGGACCGCCTCTGTGAGCAGCTCGAGGTTCCGGTTTGGCCGTGGCACGGAGACATCTCGTCTTCCAGCAAGACGCGGTTCTTGACCAAGCGCCAGGGCGTCCTGCTCATCACGCCAGAGTCGCTGGAAGCGCTACTCTGCAACCGCGGTACCGCTTTGAGCGCCGTCTTCGGCGAGGCGGCATTCTTTGTCGTCGATGAGCTGCACGCGTTCATCGGCAGCGAGAGAGGCAAGCAGCTGCAGTCGCTCATGCACAGAGTCCAGGTAGCCATAGAGCGCACGGTGCCACGCGTCGGGCTGTCAGCCACACTTGGGGACATGCGCCTCGCGGCCGACTTTCTGCGGCCCAGTGCGGGGGAGCGGGTTCAGATAGTTGAGTCCAAGGCTTCAGTTGCCGAGCTCAAGGTCCTGGTGAAGGGCTATGAGGAGCCCGCGGTGGTCCTGAGAGAAGGTGATGACGAGGTAGAGAGCGAAGACTCTGAGCCCACAACACCTGGCCTCATCGCAGCCCACCTGTTCAAGGTGCTGCGCGGCTCAAACAATCTCGTGTTCCCGAACTCTCGGCGCGAGGTAGAGCGCTACACGCACCTGCTCAACGAGATGTGCCTGAAGGAGCAGGTGCCCAACGAGTTCTGGCCGCACCACGGCAGCCTGTCCAAGGAGATTCGCACCGAGACCGAAGCGGCGCTAAAGCAGAAGGAGCAGCCGGCGTCGGCCATTTGCACCAACACGCTGGAGCTCGGCATCGACATCGGCGCAGTCAAAAGCGTCGTGCAAATTGGACCGCCTCCGCAGGTGGCCAGCTTGCGCCAACGGCTTGGGCGCTCTGGGCGCCGAAAGGGTGAGCCCGCCATCTTGCGCGGCTACTGCATCGAGGACGCCTTGGACCCCAGGTCATCTCTTGACAGTCTGCTTCGCCTGGGCACCGTCCAGATGGCGGCCATGGTGTCGCTTCTCCTGCAGAAGTGGTTCGAGCCGCCGCGCGCTCACGGTGCCCACTTGTCAACGCTGGTGCAACAGGTCCTTTCGGTGGTTGCCCAGCGAGGAGGCGCGACCATCGGTCAGCTTTACGCGCTCCTGTGCGCACCCGGCACACCCTTTCAGGGGCTCTCCAAGGAGGAATTCGCGCAGCTGGTGCGGCAGCTAGGTGCCAAGGAGCTGCTGACCCAGGACTCGTCTGGACTGCTTCTGCATGGCAGGCTGGGCGAGAAGTTCGTGAACCACTACTCCTTCTATGCCGCGTTCGCTGCGGACGAGGAGTTCCGCATCGTCAGCGCGGGGCGCATGTTGGGCACGCTGCCGGTCTCTCAGATGCTCACCACCGGGCAGCGCATCCTATTTGCCGGAAAGACCTGGCTCGTGGAGAGCGTTGATGAGCCCCAGAAGACGATTTTTGTGGTCCGTGCTGGCGGCGGCGTTCCCCCGCTGTTCAACGGCGGGGCTGGCCGGGTTCACACGCGCGTAAGGCAGGAGATGCGCCGGCTGTTGGAGTCCAACGAGTCGCTGCCTTTCCTCGATGAGGTGGCTCAGCGCTTTCTCTCTGAGGGTCGCCAGCAGTACGCTGACCGAGCGCTTTCCACGGAGTTCGTGCTGAATCAGGGGCGAGAACTCATGCTTCTGACCTGGCTGGGGGACTCAGCCAATGAAGCGATTGCCGCACTGCTGATTCGACGGGGGTTTGTGGCCAGCCCGGCTGGCCCAGGAGTTGAAGTACGCCTAGATGGCCGCTCCGCGCAGGATGTCTTGGATGCGCTGAGCGACGCGGCTGTCGACGAACCCCCGTCGCTGGACATGCTGCTCCAAGACGTCAGCAACCTTCAGCGGGAGAAATGGGACTGGGCGCTGCCGGATGGTCTGCTTCGAAAGGCGTACGCGAGTCTGAACCTCGACCTGGATGAAGGCCTTGCGTGGGTTCGAGAGGCTACCGCGCGCTGAGGCCCCTGCTTCAGTGTCGGGACCAGCTCCCCTCGCCAACGTCTCAGTAGGTAAATCAATAACGTAGCCGCACCCTCGACGTCGCCTACGGGCCTGCAACGCAACCAGATATCAGTCTGCAAGCCAAAAAGTGCAACGTCGTTTCAAGCGCGCACGTTCTTGGTTTCAAAAAGGATTTTTTTGAGACGAGCCCGCTTCGCAGCCTACGCGCTGCAGCAGGCCGGCGACCATCCGGGCTGACCCCCTCTGTCACAGATGCGCAGAACTGACCCGACGCGTGGGGCCGCAGAGCGTGGTCGCGCGCCTAGTGGGCTTCTCCTTTCAAGAGCAAGCGTATTTGACACTCTTGCAACATATTGCGAACAATGGTTGCTCTTAAATTGCACAGGACACTGACACTGTTTGCCCCCATAACCGAAATCATTATTGACAATGCGGACGACTATTGCTATAATGATTACTGTTATGCCCGCCAAAGCGCCAACCCTTTACCCCTCGCAGTCGCGAATGACGGTCGCGCTGGGGCAGCGCCTGCGCGAAGCTCGCCTGCGTAGGCGGTTCACGGTCACGCAGGTGGCCGAGCGCGCCTCGGTGTCTCGGCCCACACTCAACAAAGTCGAGCAAGGCGACCCCGCCGTGACGCTGGGCACCTACTTGCGCGTGCTGGCTGTGCTCGGGCTGGAACATGACCTGGACCAGGTAGCGGCGCACGACCCAGTGGGTCGTCGGCTGCAAGACGCTGAGCTGAACGTGCCTCGGCGCGCGCCCAAGCGCAAGAAACTCGACAGCCCGTCGGACTCCCCTTCCGAAGACGAAGCGCAATGAGCCCCGCCGTCAAGAAGTCCGGCGCTCGCGCGAGGCCTGCGCCCGAGGCTGCCCCCGCAACCCCTGAGGGCCTCGAAGTCTGGCTCGATGACCCGACGTTCGGCCCGCTAACTCACCTGGGCCGGCTGCACCGCTCGGGCCTGGAATCGGTCCGCTTCGAGTATTCGCCCCTGTGGCTGAAGAACGGGGCCGCTTTCGCGCTCGACCCGGAGCTGTCGCTGGCCAGTGGCAACTTCTATCCGAAGGACTCGAACTTCGGCATCTTCATGGACAGCTGCCCCGACCGCTGGGGCCAGACGCTGATGAAGCGTCGAGAACTGGTTGAGGCCAAGCAGCAAGCGCGCACCCGCCGCGAGATGCGCCCGTGGGACTTCTTCCTGGGCGTGCAGGACGTGACCCGCATGGGCGCCCTGCGTTTCTCCGCACTGCAAAGCGACAAGCAGCTCAAGCAAGGCCCTGCTCCGGAATTGCTCGAAGGCCAGGCCCTGGCCAGTCAGGCGCTCGCAGCGCCAGCGCTGACTCACATGGGCGAGCTACAAGCGGTGGCGCTCGAGCTCACGCGCAAAAAGGTCGACGACCTCGACTTGCTGCAGCAGTGGCTGAAAGTGTTGGTGGCGCCCGGCGCGTCCCTAGGCGGCGCACGACCCAAGGCGAATCTGCAAGACGGCCTCGGGCAGCTGTGGATTGCCAAGTTTCCCGGTGCCGACGATGAACACGATTGGGCTCTGCGCGAGATGTTGGTGCACCAGCTGGCCGCAGAGTACGGGCTCAGCGTTGCACCGGCACGGCTGGAGCGCATCGGGCACGGCTTCCACACCTTCGTCACCCGACGCTTCGACCGCCACGGTGGCCGGCGACGGTTCTTCACCTCCGCGATGGCGGTGCTGGGCCGCAGCGACAGCGAAGAAACGTCGTACCTGGACCTGGCGGAGTTCATCGCGTCCAAGCAAGGCGTGGAGGGCCGCATCGAAGCGGACCTGCGCGAGCTGTTTCGGCGGGTGTTGTTCAACGTGGCCGTCTCGAACCGGGATGACCACCTGCGCAACCACGGCTTCATGCGCGAGGCCACCGGTTGGCGCCTGGCGCCCGCCTACGACATGAACCCGTCGACCAAGAAAGACGGTCACGTGCTGGCGCTGGACGATGCCAGCACCGAGCCCGACCTGGACACAGTCATGGCCACGGCGGCGCTCTATCGCGTCACGCCGAAGCAGGCGCAAGAGGACCTGGCCCGGCTGAGCCAGGTCATTGGCACCTGGCAAAACAAGGCGCAGCTGCTGGGACTCTCAGGGGAAGACCGGGCAGAGCTGAAGGACTGCTTCCTAGTCTGAGGCCAAGGGGCCCAGCGTCTGGGCGGCCTGAGAGTCCGTCGGCGGCGTTAGCTTGCAGCCGTTGCCAGGGCTAGCTTGCGAGGTTGGTAGTGGAAGCCAGTTTCGACCGTCAGAGTGCCCGTTTACACGCTTGACAGCCTCTCAGCGCTCGCGAAGGCCCAGTGCTATACTTGGTTTGCCTCGTATCGGAGAAACCCGGAAAGGCGTCCCGGTGATTGAACTCGTGCACAGGGTTCAATACTGATGAGGAAAATGTGCGCCCTTGCAGGGAAACCTGGACAAGGTAACCGACCAAGGTGTCGGAAGCTGGGCACTCAGCCGCTCCTCCTCGGGTACGAGGTCCTTTCACTTTTTCTTGGCCAGCGCTCGGTTCACGAGCAATTGTGCTTTTGCTGGCTTCATCCAGTACGCCGTCTCAAGTCGAAAGTGGGCCATCGGTGCCCCCTCGAATCGCAGAGCCGCCACTGGTGATTCACCCTTAGCCGCAGGGTCCCCCGCTTTGTAGGTTGCATCAAACATCAGCAACTGGTTCGGGTAGCCGGGATTGGGCGCGTACTTGGGGTGGCCATACACGAACAGCTGACCCAGCAATTCCACAACGCCGGCATCGGCGACGCTGTCCTTGCTTGTTCGGCTATCTCGAACGTGCTCCACGCGGCTGCGAGAAATCACAACGCAGCCAGTGCCCGCGGGGGAAACGAGTTCAAGAGCCGCAAGCTTCTTATTCATCAACCACTCGGAGATGAGCGCGTGCGCGCGCTTGCTGAGAAACCAAGAAACCTCCTCTTGGTGGCCAAGCGACGGGTAAGAGCCATCAACCCAGCCTTGAAGGAGCCCAAGCAAAGAGGAGTTGAACATGCCTGGCCCTGCTTGGCAGGCTGGAGAAAACCTCGCTGAAGCGGCTGCAAGTGTGGCATCAGCTAGCGCGCTTTCCTCGTGCGCCGGTGGAACGCTACCGTGCTGGCCGGGAACCGCTGCGAAGGTGATGCTGTTTGCGTCCTGTTCAGACCTGCCGGCTTGCTCGTTGGGGAACTCAGGCATGTTGTGGTTGTTCTATTTTTCGACTATCCCTCGAGGCGCAACAGCATCTCGGATGCAGAGCCCCTTGCAAAGGGGTCCCTCAAGGCAGAGGCGCGATGCGGTTCCCGTACCGGTCCTCGAGCATCCACCGCCGGCCATTCTCCTTGGACCGGTTGTTGATGTTGCCCAACAGGTGGTCCTGCACCCATTCGGACTTGGGGAAGTCGACCTCCTTCACCTTGCCCGTCTTGTCGTTCATGTAGCGGTCGCGGTCGACGTACTGCTTCAAGTGCGTGGTGTCGCTGAAGAATCGGGCCCGTGTGTTCGGGTGCTTCGCGTAGAAGTCCTGCGCCATCTTGATAAGAGTGCCCTGGCGCACTTCCTTCGGCACCACGACCAAGTAGAAGCGCCACTCCTCTGCGGGGAAGAGCATCGGCCGAATCGCATAGTCGCCCCACACGGTAGCCTTCACCCCTGCCAGAGTGACAGGCCCCTTGGCAGGGGGTGCCGCAAAAGCCGGGGCGGCGCCAAGAAGAAGCACCGTTATGGCGCAAAGGCACAGACGTCGGCGAA
The DNA here is from genome assembly GCF_049843535.1 of Hydrogenophaga sp. T2. Lineage (NCBI taxonomy): Bacteria > Pseudomonadati > Pseudomonadota > Betaproteobacteria > Burkholderiales > Comamonadaceae > Hydrogenophaga > Hydrogenophaga sp. T2. The sequence continues at coordinate 515,962 of NZ_JBBHZJ010000003.1, forward strand.
CGGTATTGAACGGCATCATGCTGTGCAATCCTCCGTCACTTCCTCTCGGCAACGCCGCACTCCATTGACTCATCAACTTGACTGAATCGCGTGCCTTGCGAGAACAGGCTGAACTGGCCTGCATTGCTCATGGCCAGACCGGACGCCCGGTCGTGCACAGCCCACGCTGAGCCTTCGACGGAAAAGCGGACGCCTTCCCCTGCACAGGTCTGCTCGTAAGTCTGGGTGAGGAGAAAAGCAGCGCGCCCGGAGTAGGTCAGCGTCCCCTCGACAACTGTTGTCCCCTTGGAAGCTCCGCTGGATTGGGTGCCGAGCATCGCGCAGACGTCCATCGTAGGACCGTAGTCCTTTCCGATTTCTAGCGGCTGCCCCATAGGCTTTCCCGTCAGGCCCGCCATCATTTGGTTGACGACTTGCGAAAGCGCGGGACCGTACTCCTTCTCAAAGCCAGGAATGGTGGTTTCAATCAAGGGCGGCACCTTTCTCGGCTGCCCCTCGGGAGTCATCTCCAGCAGAATCTTCAGTTCGTCCCTGTCGACGTTGGTGGCAACGCTGAGGTACTCGACTCCGTTTCGAACCTCAAGGCGCGCACGGTGCTCACTGCGGGTCTTCGTCGGTTTGGACCAGTTGCCGCGTTCGCGGGTCGTGGTTTCCCTGAAGCACCGGGCCTCGTACCCCGACTTTGGCCTCAAAGACACCGGCTCTCCGGTGGTTGCCGACACCTGAGGCGGGCTAACGTTGGACGCGAAGCCGACGACTGGCAGTGCTCCAAGTGCCAAAACCGCCATACCGCTCATTGCAATCAGTCTGTTCATCGAAGCCCCTGTGTGCTCGCAACAGGATAGCAAGTAGCGGCTGGACTTGGCATGCATTTCCTCTGCCCTTGTCGCGGGAGCGAGACCCACGCATCCCGGCGTGAAATAGTCGACACGCCCTTGGCAATGCCAACCCTCTCTGCACTCGACACGCACGGGCGAACGGCGCGGCGTGACTTCTGCGAGTTCGCGTCGCACGAAAAGAGCCCGCTTCGAGCTCAAGCTCCCGCGCTACGACGTCTCTAAAGTCAACACGTCTATCAACCGATAACCTGAATGAAACCGAGGGCCTCCGTCCCGGCAACGCCAATCGAAATCGTTCGCTCTGTAGGTTCGTAGCGAACGGCGTATGCGCCGACGAAAAAAGAGACCAGCGCTACGGCTGGTCTCCAAAGAATCGTCTAGTGACGGAAAGGCATCGATGGCAAGCACCATCTCCAACGTTTCTCGCAGTCTGCTCAATCTCACTCGCCTCCTCGTGATTCCGGTTGCTACCACCAGCCTCACGAGCGACACCCCGGTGTCCAGAGGCGACTGTGAAAGAGCAAACTGCCCAAGTGACAGCAGGGAAGTACTGACACCCGTGACAACAATCCCAAACCCGCACGGCGCGTAGCCAAGTGCGACCTTGATGGCCGAGTTACAGCTCGGCCATTTTCTTGTCCTCGATTCGTATAGCAACCGGCTGTTCAACTCCCGGCCACGGCCCCGCCATCCCTCCAGCAGGGTCCTTGCAGGCTCCGGCCTGCGCGTAATGAACTACCTGGAGTTGACCCGGTTCCGTGGACACATCATTCTTTGTGTTCAAGGAGCCACAAATGTCCAAGGTCAGCATCGAGCGCATCACCAAAATCGTGCGCATCATCCGAAAGCGTCGGGCTGCGCCGATGGCCTTCCTGATGAATGAACTGGAGGTCTCTCAGGCATCGGTAAAGCGCGACCTGGATTTCCTCCGTGACCGCTTGGGATGCCCCCTGGAATGGGACCGCAAGAAGCGCGGCTGGGTCATCCGGGACGACCTTGCCGAGGGCGGCCGGTTCGAGCTGCCTGGCGTTTGGTTCGACTCATCAGAAGTGTTCGCACTACTCACCATGCTCCACTTGGTTGAGGGCGTCCAGCCCGGCCTCCTCGAAGAGCACGTTGGCCCCCTGAAGACGCGTCTTCGCAGCATGCTCGCGGAAGGTACCAAGTCCGCAAGACCCATCGAGCGCAAGCTCCGACTGATTCACTTCGCGCCGCGAAAAGTCGAGCCCAAGCACTTTCAGACGATTGCTGGAGCGCTTTTGTCAGGAAAGCGCCTTCGCCTGCAGTACTGGAACCGCGACCGCAAAGAGTCGTCGGACCGGGAAATTTCTCCCCAGCAGCTCGTCCACTACCGCGAGAACTGGATTCTCGATGCCTGGTGCCATGAGAAGAATGCGTTGCGCTCCTTCGCGCTGGAATCAATCCAGTCTGTACGGGTTCTGGTGGAGCCAGCGCTCGAAGTCAGTCAGCAGGAGATGCACGAGCACTTCCGCAGCGGCTACGGCATCTTCGCCGGCGCCGCTAAGCATCGTGCACGCCTGAAGTTCACGCCAGAACGTGCGCAGTGGGTCGACAAGGAGACCTGGCACCACGACCAGTCCAGCGAGCGACTCGACGACGGCAGCTACATCTTGGAAGTGCCCTACTCCAACGACCAAGAGTTGGTCATGGACCTGCTGCGCCACAGCCCCGAGGTCGAAGTTCTCAGCCCGCCCGAGCTTCGGGAGCGGCTGCACACCGCCTTGTGCACCGCAGCAACAAAAAACCGCCCGGCCGCAATTCAGTAGGTCACTCTTTGAGCTAGTGCCCTCGCAAGAATGCCTTCCATGCTTGGGATAGGTCCAAGTAAGGAGTGCACGATGCGAATCAATCTTGCCCACCTGCGCGAGCGCGCCGCGAGCGGCGGCTGGGTCAACTTTGCGGTCTTCGACGCCCGCTCGTCGTCCGGCTCGCAAAGCGACAACGCCCGCCTGCTTGCCCAGCTGACCGCCCAGGCACGTGCCTCGAATCTGCGGGTCGAGCAGTCCGCCCTGGCGTTCTCCTCCGGCGGACGCATGCAGTTCTTCGGCAGTCCTCCGCTGGTGGACTACCTCTCCCGAAACGGCCTCCCCGGCTGGACTCACACCATCGACGCCTGAAGCGAAAGGAAACTGAACATGGCCAAGAACGCCCCCATCGGTGACAACGCCCGCCGCGGTGCCGTCCGCGACCGCTCCCAAGCCTTCAACCCGACCACCCAGACCTGGACCAAGCGCGACGCCGGCAACGGCCAGTTCATGGACCAGAAGAAGGACGGTGAGCCGTTCAAAGGCGTGCGCAAGGAGCACAAAAAGTGAACGGGCCGGCCCACCAGCTTGTTGCCGGCTTCGCCACCGGCGTGTTCATTGCCGAGCAAGAGCGCCAGGCTGGCCTCCAAACGGCCCAGCCACTACTGGCAGGCACAGCTGCCGCCTTCCTGACCAAGTTGCCGGACATCCTGGAGCCGGCAACATCGCCAAACCACCGCCAGTTCTTCCACAGCGTCGCGTTCGCCGGCCTCCTCTGCCTTGCATTCAAGGAGCTCGGCAAGTGGCAGCCCGAATCCGCAGGCGGCGACTTCCTGAAGGCGCTTGGCCAGGTGGCAATTCCCGCCTACCTGATTCATCTCTTTCTCGATTCACTGACTGTAAAGTCGCTTCCGCTGGTTGGTCGATAGTGTTCAAACGACGACCTCGGGCATTCCATCCACAAAATTGATGATGAACTGCAGGATGCTGATTCTTCTATATCTTCGCCGTCGTCAGCGCTAACCGAGCTTGCTTACGCCGAGTCGCTTCGCGACGGCCGCAGTTCGGGTTGCGTATTTGGGCGGATGCTCGGACTCGTCGAATCGGAGGCCTTGGAGCGAAGACTTCAGTTCCGTGTCGACTTTCGCCATGGCTTACTTATCGAAGAGGTGATGGTGCCCAGTGGGCTCAGCGCCGACTTAAGAGGATAGCGCCGTGATTTCGTTTGAGCGCTCCGCTTGTGTTGCTCACCACCGCAGGCCGGGAGCGGACCTCTGTTGGACTGATGTGAGTGCCCTACAGTCGGGTCAAGCACAACATAGAGGGAGGCTAGCTGGCGATGTGGGCCGACAACGAAACGACTATTGACTACCTGAACTTCGGAGTCGTTGCAGACGCGTGCGCCAAGCTCCTGCAGCAGGCCCAGGGGGTTCCTCTCTCTGTAGGCGTGTCCGGCGGCTGGGGGGTCGGCAAGACCTCACTGGTTCGGATGATTGAAGACCGACTCAAACAGGCCGATGCCCCAGGGAAGAACACCTACGTCGTCGTAACCTTCAACCCGTGGCTCTATCAGGACTTCGAGGGCGCCCGCAGCGCGCTGCTGCAGCTCATCGGCGATGAGGTCTTGCGGCTCGCCGCGAAGAATGAGGCTGTGCTGAAGAAGGCCAAGAGGCTTCTTAAGAGAATCAACCTCCTTCGGCTGGCCCAGCTGGGTGGAGAAGCGGCAGCGACGCTGTATACGGGCGTCCCCGTAGGCAGCATCGGCGCCGCCGTCATGAAGGTTGGAGGGTTCTTCGGCCTCGGCGAAGGCGACGGTGAGCCCGGCGACGGCGAGGACGAGAAGGGCAAGGACGATAAGAGGGCTGCTGACGGTCTGCTCAAGCCGGCCGAGCCCGTCTCGCTGCCCAGCGAGATTCAAGCGTTCCGCAACGCGCTCGAAGAGCTGCTCGAGGAGCTCAAGGTTACGCTGGTCGTGTTCGTAGACGACCTGGACCGCTGCCTCCCCAAGACTGCCATTTCCACGCTCGAGTCGATTCGCCTCCTCCTCTTTCTGAAGCGGAGCGCCTTCGTTGTCGCGGCCGATAACGAATTCATTCGTGGAGCGGTGCGCGTGCACTTCGAGGGCACGGGCATTTCGGCTGAAGTTGCGACGAACTACTTCGACAAGCTCATCCAGGTACCGTTGCACGTTCCGCGACTGGGTATCAACGAGGCCAAGGCGTACCTAGCCTTGCTTCTCATGGAGCGGGCCCATGCAGACGGCGACTTCGACAAGACCGGCTTCGAGACCGCAAGGGGCGCCATTCCGAAGCGCTTGCAGACGAGTTGGAAGGGCGATGCGGTCACCTCGGAGTTCCTGCAGAGCCTCGTCGGCGTGAGCAACACCCGAATGCTCACGTTAATGCAGTTGGCCGAAGGCTTGGCGCCGCTGCTCACCCAGTCAAGCGCTGTCAACGCGAACCCTCGGCTCATGAAGCGGTTCCTGAACACGGTCTACCTTCGGTCCGCCTTGGCTGCCCCTCAGGGCATCGACCTAGACATCCCGTCCCTTGCAAAGTGGCACCTCGTGGAGCGGTGTGACGAAACGCTGGCCAACGCGTTGGCGGCAAGGGTAACCTCCGCCGCCGATGGGCGAGTTCCGGTCTTGCATGAGGCAGAAGCGGCTGCGGCGAGCGGCGCTGTGCTTCCTGAGCCATTCAAGGACGACCGCTTCACCCGCGAATGGCTGCAGTTGCACCCACCGCTAGGCGAAGCGGACCTTCGCCCTCTCCTGCACTTGAGCAGGGACACGGCGACTCGGGACTTTGGTGCGGACAACATGACCGCTGAAGGGCGCGCCTTGCGCGATGCGCTGGTCAGTGCGACGGCGTCGAACGCGCCGCTGACCGAAGCCATCCGCGCTGCTGGTGCAATCCAGACTGGCATGGCGATGGCCAAGGCATGGCAGCTCAAGGCGGCCAAGCGCACCTGGCGCATGGGGGAGGACGTCGTCCCGCTTATAGAGCCCTGCAAGGTGTACCCGGAGCTGGCCGCCCAAGCTTCAGCGCTTCTCGCCGAAGCGCCGGCCGCCAAGGTTGGCCCTGGAATCATCCCTCTGCTATATGCACAGGCATGGGCGCGGCCCATCGTTGACAAGTGGGAAGCGGACTCGTCGGCTGAGCGGCCCACGAAGGCTGCCATCGCGCAGGCAAAGAAGGGAGCCCGATAGTGGGCACGTCTACTTCAAGCTCGGGCGGCAAAGCGGGCTCGCCATTCGACCCAGAGTGGCTGCCACCTGACACTTCAGGCGGGGGAGCAGCAGGTGGCGAAGGTCCTACATGGCCTGGCCAAGATGGGGACGACGAATCCGGCCAGGCGACCGATGCCGGCTACGCCGACACCTCGCAGGGTGAGACCGTGGCCGTCGACGGGGCATTCGCGCCCAGCCGCCGGTTTGCTGATGCCCGCACCAAGATGTCGACCTTCCTAGGTGGTGGCGGGAGCGAGTCGCTCCGCTCTGCGACCAGAAGCATGGTCACAAAGGGTATGGGCGGTTCTCGCCGCGCCGCCTCGACCATGCGAGGCACTGCCCAAGGCGCAGGCGCCCTCGGCAAGTTCTTGGCGTCTGCCCGTGACCGTTCCGACCCTCGCGTTGCCGACTGGGTTGACCGAACTCGCCAGGCGAACCTCGCTGCCGACGACCTCATCCTGGAACTGGTCAAGGAGGTCATGCCCGAAATCGGCAGCGTGGACGACGAGTCGTTGCGCAATGCCGCTGCTGAAGCGCTGGGCCTGCTATATGAGCTCAACCCTAATATCGACATCTTCAATCTCAGCGATGCGCAGATTCACGACGTCATGGCCATTACGATTGCCAATGATGTTTGCAATCGCATGGACCTGCAGCTCGGTCAGGCATACGAGAAGCTGAAGTACGACGCGCAACAGATTCAGGTGTATCGGAAGGACGTGAAGGAGTACGTTCAATCGGAAGTTCGGGTCGTGATGGAACGACTCGGCACAACGGGGCTCGACCCCAAGCGTCTCGCTCGAGACGTGCTGCAGTTGGCGATGGAGGTTTTTGCATCATGATGAAGGTGCTATGTACGTCCGTTGACCATTTGCCAGCCACGCTCGCAGAGGGAGAACGGGCCTTCACGCTTTTTAAGAGCGCCAAGCGCGCTGGCATCGGCACCGTTGCCCAAGGTTGGCGCGGGTCCTTAAAGCGAAAGGGGTTCGCACCGACCGTGCAGGCCTGGGACTTCGTGCAGTTCTGCCTGGCGGTTTGCGCGGCCGACCTCTGCTGCCCGCGGAACACGAGCGCGGACGGTTGGACGCGAACGATTGAGCTCACGGTCGCGCTGAATGAGCCGTTGCGTTGGGCACCTTGGAAGGCGCATGCCGAGCGACTGCTAAAGGTTCTGACCGGTGACTACTGGACACTGAATTTCATTGACGGGGGAGTCACCCCGCCCAATGGCAAGCCTCAACCTCTGGCGCAGGACTGCGTATGCCTGCTATCGGGCGGCCTGGACAGCCTCATCGGCGGCATTAATCTGGTGACAGAGGGGCGTCGGCCGGTCTTCGTGTCGCAGCTGGCGCACGAGGACTCAGACCGCCAGCGGCGATACGCGGCTCTGCTCGGGGGCGGCGCTACCCACATGCAGTGGAGCCACGGCATCAGCTTCTCGGGCAGCCGTGAGCCCTCGACGCGGGGCCGGTCGTTGGCGTTCTATGGGTTTGCGGTTATGGCCGCCTCAAGGATTGCTAGCGCCCCAGTGCAGGTCTTCATCCCCGAGAACGGATTCATCTGCATCAACCCTCCACTGGTTCCCGGCCGGGTAGCCAGCCTCAGCACACGGACGACACACCCGTTGTTCATTGCTGAGTTGCAAGAGCTCCTCGAAGGCCTGGGCATCGCAGTACGGCTTGAGTTGCCCTATCGATTCAAGACGAAGGGCGAGATGCTTCGCGAGTGCGCGGACCAGACCCTGCTCGCGTCGGTTGCCTCCGACTCAACGAGCTGTGGTCGGTTCCGGACCTACAACCGCACCCACTGCGGCCGTTGCGTGCCTTGCCTGATTCGCAGGGCAGCGTTCTTGGCATGGGGACCCGGGCGCGACACGACAAGGTACGAGTACCCATCCGTGGTTGGCTCCGACAAGTCCAGCGGCCCGGACGACCCTATGGCCGCGGCGCTGGCCGTGCTCTCGGTCCGGGAAAAGGGGCTGGACCGCTTCTTGGGCGCCACCCTTGCCTTTGCGTCGCCCGCCGAGCGAGCCGGGTATCGGCAGGTGCTTCAATCGGGGTTCAACGAGCTTGAGGCGCTGCTACAGGCAGATGGGCTGCTGTGATGGACTTCCACTGCCACTTGGACCTCTACCCTGGGGCACGGGAGGTCTACCGCGAAGCGGCCAAGCGCAATGAGTTCACTTGGTTGGTGACCACAAGCCCAAAAGCGTTCGCAGCCACGTCGCGTGCGCTAGAGCCTTCGCCGACAGTGCTCATGACACCGGGGCTGCATCCGGAGATTGCACATGAGCGCGCAGCAGAGCTGGACTTGCTGTTGGAGCAGATTGCCGGGGCGAAGGCAGTTGGTGAAGTGGGCCTGGACGGGTCCCCTCGGTTTCGGGCTCACTACGAGGTTCAGCGCCGCATCTTCAGCGCGGTCATCGCGCGCTGCGCCGAGGTGGGCGGTCGCGCGCTCAGTATTCACTCCCGCCGCGCTGTCAGGGATGTGCTGGCAGAGTTGGGGCGGAACCCGAACTTCGGGACAGCGGTGTTGCACTGGTTCTCGGGGACCCCTGCTGAGCTAAGGGCGGCTGCGGCTCTCGGTTGTTGGTTCAGCATCGGGCCGGCGATGTTCGATTCTGCAAGCGGCAAAGCTCTGGCCGCCGCGATGCCCCGCGACCGAGTCGTGCCTGAGAGCGACGGCCCCTTTGCGAAGATTGAAGGCAAGCCGGTGATGCCTTGGAGCGAAAGTCAGACGGCCGAGGGGTTGGCGCCTCTGTGGCGTCTATCGACCGAAGAGGCTGCTAGTGTGCTCGCTCAGAACGGGCGCGCGCTTCTCAAGCTGATAGGGCGGTAGTGGCACCAGGGTTTGATGCGCTTGCCGAAGTCGCGCCCACTTTCTCTGCCGCGACCGCTCTCGTTCGACACAAAACTTTAATTTTAAAGGAGTTTTGTTATCAGCTCGATGCCGCTCAACAAGACGCAATAGAACGCCTGCACGCGATTGTCTTCAGGGAGTCAACTACAGCATGCACGTCACCTTTGGTTTGTTCCTGGACGCCCGCCAGGGCCCGTCACCGACGGATTTTTTCAACAGCCCTCTTGTCGGCCGTGTGGGCTTCCTCTCCCTGCTAGAGACCTACCTTGGCTTGTCGGCACCTGAGGCCTCGTTTACGAAGCGAGTAGCGGTCTACTCCGGCCTCCTTAGAGCTCACGACAACGGCGCCTACTTCTACAGCGAGTCCCTGCAGGCAGACAGCATCGGTACCGCCGCAAGCCTCCTGGCCTGGCGAGACGAGTGGCGCCTCGGCGGCTGGGACGGAAGTGCGAAGTCAACGCACCCAGCGCGAGTTAAGGAACTTTCCGCCATCGAGACGGCCGCCGCCGGCAAGCTCCCGCCCGGGGAGGCCGAGCGTTTGCAGCTGGTAGTGCAAGCCCTGCGCGATTCGGGGCCCGGCCCCATCAAGTCGGTTCACCTCGTTGACCCACCCGAAGACTTCCCCCTCCTTTGGCGGCAAGTACTCGACCTCCTGCCTGCCGTTGAGGTCCGTCTCCCCGAACCACAGGGCACAGGGCATCTCCGCGCGGTGCAGGAGCAGGCGCTGGCCGTTCTGGCCGGCCACCCGGCTGGCAAGTTGGGCGCGCTGCCCGACGGTAGCGTCCTGTTGGTGCACGCCCTCGCGGCAACAACTGCCGCGCACTGGCTGAGCGCCCATAACTCGTACGAGCCGGGCGACCGGCTGGTCCTCGCCGAGGACGCCGGCGATGGGCTCGACGTATCCCTGTCCGCAACTGGCGGGGTCAACTGTGGGTTCGAACACCCGAGCCAGCTCCGTCCTGCCCTTCAGGCACTGCCTCTTGCCCTCGAGCTGTGCTGGACGCCCCTCGACATCAACCGGCTGCTGGACTTCCTCACCCACCCGGTCGGCCCGTTCAGCCGCCGCGCGAGGAGCACCCTCGCCCGCGCTGTGTCTCAACAGCCCGGGATTGGCGGGGAGGCCTGGACCTCGGCCAAGGCCAAGCTCGCGACGGGAGAGGACGCCCAGGAAGTCGCCGACGAAATTGCCTTCTGGCTGGAATCCGAGCGCTGGACGCGCAACAACGGAGTGCCCGTCGACGCACTCATCGCCCGGGTTGACCGACTGAAAGAAGCGATGCGGCGGCGCCTCACGGGTGAGTCCGCTGATGTGGCGAATTTCCTGGCTGCGCATCGCCAGTGCGCAGCCGTCCACGACGCGCTGACCGAGCTCGCCAGCCAGGGCCTGGCGACGGTGCTGCCTCGGCAAATCGAGCAGCTAGTCGCCCACGCCACGCCTGCCGGGGCAACCAACCCTGCCGCGGTTTCGCATGTCGGCTGCATGCGCTCTGCCAGCACCCCGGCCGCCTGTATCGAGGCTGCCGACGAAGTGGTCTGGTGGATGCCGTCCACCCCCGCCCTGCCGTCGCCGCTTCCTTGGTCGCAATCCGAAGTGGAATCTCTGACCCAGCTTGGTGTCCAGCTGCGAGACCCGGCACGCGAGCTGGTATCGCTGGCCGCGCAGTGGCTTCGCCCGCTGCTTGCAGCGCGCAAGCGCTTTGTCCTCGTCTGCCCGCCCCCTGGCGCCGAGGTGCATCCGATTCGTCTGCTGCTCAAGAAGCTGCTGCCCGCAATCGAGAGCACCGCCATCGACCTTGATTCAGCGATAGGTTCCACGTTCATCGCCTCCACCGCCGCAGCGCTGGCGCCGCAGCCTTTGCCGACGCCACCTCGACTCGTTCAACTCCCGCAGCCCGTACAGCTCAGTGACTCCGCGCAGTCGTTCACCACGCTCAACGAACTCTTCAACGACCCTGCCCTTTTCGTGCTCAAGCGAGTGGCGGGCCTGGAGCCCACCTCGGTCCTGACCGTGGAGGAGGACAACCGCCTGCTCGGCATCCTTGCGCACCGTGTGTTCGAGAAACTCTTCGAGCACGCCGCCGCACTGACTTGGTCGAACCCCGATGCTGTCGCCTGGTTCCGCGCCGAGGCCGACACGCTCCTGCAGACAGAAGGCGCCGTCCTGCTGATGCAGGGCGCGGGCGTCAGCCAGCAGCACTTCCGAAAGGTCTGCGAAGGCGCCATATGCAGCCTGCTCGACCATCTGCGGTCGGCCGGGGCTACTCAAGTTCAGACCGAGGTCGCGTTCTCTGGAACCCTGGGTGCAGTACCGCTGGTCGGCAAGATTGACCTGCTGGTCACGCTCGATGACAAGCGAACCGTCGCCCTCGACATGAAGTGGCGGAGCGACAACTACTACGCTGGGCTGCTTCGCTCGGGCGAGCACCTGCAACTCGCGCTCTACTCCAGTCTCGTCGAGCAAAAGAACGGGGCCGCACCCGCCGCGCTCGGCTATTTCATCTTGGAGAGCGGTGCGCTCTACATCACAGCAGCAGACCTCTTCCCGAAGGCGCAGGTCCGGCGGCCGCCAGAAGGGGTAACCGTCGCCACCCTGCTGGACCAGGCACGCGCGACTTGGAACTGGCGCAAGCAACAGCTGGACGACGGGGTCATCGATGTAGTTCCGGTAGACCCGCCAGAAGACTTCAAGGGGCCCGACGGAACACTTCCAGTAAAAGGCCCCAACAGCCGCTTCGACGGAGACCACCTCGTCTTGCTCGGAGGCTGGGAACAATGAACAACATCGAGTTCATCAGCGCAGGCGCTGGCAGCGGCAAGACCTACAAGCTGACCGAGACCCTCGCCCAGGCGCTCGAGTCTGGTGCGGCACGCCCTCACGCCATCTTGGCCACAACCTTTACGGTGAAGGCCGCCACCGAGCTGCGCGAACGCGCCCGTTCCTGGCTTCTTGAGACGGGAAGCATCGACCTGGCCACCGCCATCGGTCAAGCCCGCCTGGGCACGGTCAACAGCGTTTGCGGCCAGATGCTCAAGCGATTCAGCTTTGAGCTGGGCCTGTCGCCCGACCAGACCGTCCTGGGTGAAGGCCAATCCAAGCGACTGCTCAAAGCCACCCTGGCCGAGTCCATGGACGCTGCCGCGCAAGCGCAATTGGTGTGGCTTACCGAGCGGCTTGGAATCGAGCAAGCAGACTGGTCCAAGACCGTCGAGGACGTCGTCAAGGCCGCGCTCAACAACGACATCGCGCCAGCGGCGCTCCGCGCGATGGGTACCCAGAACGCAGACGCGATGCTCGCGAACTGGCCTGCTCCGACGGCAGGACCAGACCCGACCGACGCGCTGGTGGCTGCTCTGGCCAAGGCGCACCAGGAGGTGGCCGCCTACGTCGAACAGCAGCTGGCTGCCGGCGCAAAGGTCGCAAAGAACCTCACTGATGGGCTCGAGGACATCCAAAAGCTGGACCGCCGCTTCCAGAGCAACCGTTGGAGTTGGCCAGACTGGATAGGGGCTGCCGGGTTGAACGCTGGCGCCAAGGTCAAAGACCTCGTGGAGCCAGTCAAGGCCGCCGCTCAGGCCCATGAGTCTCACCCCGCCTTTCATGCCGAGGTCCGCCAGTACCTGGAGCTGGTGTTCAACCTAGCCGCCGACGTTCTCGACGCCTACGAGCAGGCCAAGAAAGCACTGGGCGCCGTCGACTTCAGTGACCAGGAGGTTCTGCTGCTGCGGGCGTTGAGGACAAAGCCCAGCGTCCGCGAAGCCCTGGCGGCCGAGCTGGACCTCATCATGGTCGACGAGTTCCAGGACACCAGCCCCCTTCAGTTGGCGCTCTTCGTGGAGTTGGCCAAGCTAGCCAAGCGGTCAGTGTGGGTCGGCGACTCCAAGCAGGCCATCTACGGGTTCCGCGGCACGGACGCGAGCCTCATCGCTGGCGTCCTGGGCGCCATCAAGGATTGGGGCGGAACCATTGGGAAGGCCCTCGACACCTCCAGGCGTTCCATCGAGGGACTCGTAGCGCTAACCAACGGCGTGTTCGGGTCTGCGTTCGAGCCCGACCTGACTCCAGCGCAGGTTCAGCTGCAACCGCTGCGAAAGGACATCCCGGACCAGCCAGCACTACTGAACTGGAGCTTCGAGAGCAGCAGAAACGACTCGGACTACCTGGGTCTTGGACAAGCCGTCCGCGAACTGCTGGCTTCAGGCGTCAAGGTCGAGGACAAGGACACCGAGCAGCTGCGACCAATTCAGGCTGGCGATGTCGGGGTGCTGTGCCGCTACAACGAGCAGGTCGGGTTTGCCGTCACATCGCTCACCCGCTGGGGCATCCCTTCAGCCAGCCCACGTTCCGGCCTGCTGGGGACTGCCGAGGCCATCTACGTGATGGCATGCCTGCGGCGCCTGAACGACCCGACCGACACGGTCGCGACGGCGCTGGTACTCACCCTGGCCGAAGGCATGCCGGTCGAAACATGGCTTCAAGACCGGCTGCAGCACCTTGCCAACGATGGAGCCAAATCCCATGAGTGGAAGACAACTGGCGACAACGCCCATCCGCTGCTGGCCCGATTGGAAGAGCTGCGCCCAACACTCAACGCCTTAACACCACAGGAGGCGCTGCGACTTGCCGCTGCTGAGTCCCAGGTCGCGCGCCTGGTCGGCCAATGGTCGGCCTCTCCCCACGAGAGCCGCAACCGCCTGGCCAACGTCGAAGCGCTGGTCGAGTTCGGCAAGACTTTCGAGGACGAGTGCGTTGCCGCGAAGCGGCCGGCAACCGTCAGCGGCATGCTGCGCTGGCTGGACGAACTCGCCAGCGCAGAAGACGACAACCGGGCGACCTCGGCAGACAACTCGGTCACGGTCCTGACCTACCACGGTGCCAAGGGCTTGGAGTGGCCCGTCGTCGTGCTGACAAGCCTCGATGCGACGGCGCGCAGCTCACTCTGGGGCGTCCGCGCCAGGACAGTCGGCGCCTTCGACCCACAGCAGCCGCTGGCCAACCGCTTCGTCCACTGCTGGCTGAAGACCTGGGGCAAGCGGTCCCAGCCCCAAGCGGCCCTGAATGCGGAAGGTAGCGACATTGGCAAAGCCATGCAGGCCGAAGCCCTGGCGGAGAACAGGCGCCTGCTCTACGTCGGCCTGACCCGCGCGCGCGACATGAACGTGGCCGTGTCCTTCGTTCGTTCGCGAGGACCTGGGCGTGCCTGGGTTGGCGAGATTCAAGGCGCAACCGAGCTGTTGTTCGGCGACTCGGGCGCCGTGGCGCTACCTTGCGGCCGGCAGCTCTCCCGCCTGACAAAGTCATGGAGCAAGGACGACTGCGCTGTCGAGCCGCCGGCCAAAGCGCCCGAGACGTGCCACTGGTTCACCCCGCGGCCACGGATGCAAGGCGAACCCCTATGGCATCGTCCAAGCGCCGCCTCGGGCGGGGCCTTCAAGGTCGCTGAGACAGACACCGTCGGTGTGCGGCTAAGCCTGGCGGGCAAGCCCGACATGGCGTCGCTGGGCACGGCGCTCCACCTGTGCATCGCGCGCGCCGGAGTGCTTGGTGGCGTTTCAGCCCCGGAAGTCGAACGCGTCTTGAAGACCTGGGCCGTTGCTCACTGCGTGGACAAGGATGCCGTTTGCGCCCAGGTCGCTGCATTCCAGGCGTGGATTAGCGCTCGCTGGCCCGGTTGCCCGGTCCATGTCGAAGTTCCCGTGGAGGCTGATGGCCCAAACGGAACCCGCATCCGTGGCCGCATCGACTTGCTGGTCGAAGCGCACGACGGGTGGGTCCTCCTGGACCACAAGTCGAACCCCGGTGGGGCTGCCCGAGACGAGGACTTGGTGGCTGAGCATGGTCCTCAGCTCGAGTCCTACGGCCACGCCCTCCTAGCCGCGACCGGCAAGCCCGTGAGCCAGCGGTGGCTCTACCTGCCGGTGGCTGCACGAGCCGTTCGCTTGGCTTGACGGTCCCGTAGACGAAGTAGGCAGAGTTCAACAGAAACAGAAGTGACGACTATGGAAGTGAAGTTCTTGTCGCGCGTAAAGACACAGACGACTCTCGTTGCACTTGTGGAGAGCTGCGATTCCATGCAGTGGGCGGTCGCCTGGGCTACCGAGAACGCAGTCTTCGAAGCGGCGATGAAGCACAGCGAGAAGTTCGAGCACTTCGTCGTGGGCACTCACATGTTCCAAACGCAGCCCGAGGTTCTTGAGCGAGCTGCAGCCCTTTCGGCCGCAGCCGTCGTTCCGCCTACCGGTGACTTGTTTCACCCGAAGGTATACCTGTTTCGCAACGGGCAACGCATCCGCTGCGTGGTCGGGAGTCCCAACCTTACGAAGGCCGCGATGCGTCGAAACGTCGAGGCAAGCGTGCTGCTGGACGGCTCGTCCGAGGATGCTGCACTGGCGGACCTAAGTCGCTTTGTTGCGGAAGCTTGGAGCGGCGCCGATGACCTCTCGCCTGAGTTCCTCTATCGGTACCGTCATCAGTACGACGCAAAGGAGGTTGTGCGAGAGGAACTGACTAAGTTTGCTGACGTTCGACTACCCCTCAACCGGAACACCAAGCGTGCGCCACATGACATGAGCTGGGCGGACTACCTTGTGCAGGTCCGGAGCTCATCGCACCCGTCGGCGCACCTTCTCAATGAGCGCCTGGGCGTCTTGACGAACGCACGCGCCCTATTCGCTACCGGCGTTTCCTACGCCGAATGGGTCGAAGACGACCGCAAGCTGGTCGCAGGTACTCTGGGACGCAAGAAATCCCAACAGCCGGGAGTGGACTACGGCCTCTTCGGAAGCATGGGCGCGAGTGGGACGTTTGCGAACCTGGTCATCGAAGCGCCTCAAGGCCTCTCCGCCGCCCTCGACTTCATCCCGTTGATGGGACTGGTCACGCAAAGTGACTACGACCGCTACTGCGAGGCGTTTGTCGCAGCCTTCGACCAGGACGGCAGGGTGGGCGGGCTACCGACCGCAACCAGGCTCTTGGCGATGAAGCGTCCCGACACGTTCGTGTGCATCGACTCAGCCAACAGAAAGGACTTGTGCGAGAACTTTGGTGTCAGCCCGAGCACAACAAACCTAGGAAATTACTGGCAACGCATCATCGAGCCGATGCAAGGCGATGCTTGGTGGAGGCATCCCCAGCCCAGCAATGCGGCTGACGTCCAAATCTGGTTGGGGCGCGCAGCGCTCCTGGACGCCATTTACTTTACGCCCCGCTGAGCATGCTGCTCTTTGAGTTCCTGCGGACTCAGCACCCAGCAATCGCCCCTGAGACAACCTACCTCTGATTTGACCAGCCTATGAGCAGTGACCGAGCTGCGTTCTGGAGCATTCAGCCGGGAAGTCCCAGTCCCAGGCAGCAGTTGAGCGACCTCGTCCTGGCGTGGGGGAAGGACATTCACACCGGAGAGGCACGGTACATCTTCGAGCTCGAAGAAAAGCATCGCGGCTCGAAATGCAACTGTGTTTGCTACTGCTGCGGCGAGCCCTTGACGGCCGTGAATGCCGCCAAGACCGAGTGGAGAAGGCGGCCGCACTTCAGGCACCCCGATGGCACTGACCGGCACTCCTGCCTCGTACTCACTGCCCGAGCCGCGGCTCTTGAACTGCTCGAGAAACAAGACCGCGTAGTGCTCCCTGCTCGGCGCGTATCTGCCCAGGTTGTCGGGTTGAGCGGTGCCGCTTACTCCGCATGGATTTCTCAGCCGGCGGAAGCGGTGAACATACGGAGCTTCAAGCCACTTGACCAAGTACGCGCCCTGTTGACGCTCGAGGACGGCAGGACTGTCGTCGTTCAGCTCACGGGTTCCCTATCTGAAGAACTTGACGGCGCCTTACATCCTGTCGTCCAGGTCGTGATGGACGACCCCGCCCTGGCCGCGCTAGACCCCAACGAGCTCAAGGGGCGACTGCACCTCTTGGTGGAGGCCGGGAGTTGGCATGGGCAGCACTGGTCGGACGCATCCCTGGCAGAGCAAGCGCATGCGCTCGCCACCGCAAAGGCGGTTGCCGCTCTGGACTGGCTTCCTGACGAAGCGTTGCAGGACCTTGGCCCAACAGCCGGCAGGGAGTCGTTGTTGCATTGGCTAGCGAAGGACGTCCTCAGGCGAGAGGAGCGCCTGCGGATACCGGAACTTGTTCTCCGAGAGCATCTCGGCGGCGCCGGCTCAAAGCTGCACCATGAAGTTGCTCGGCGCGACGAGAGCCTGCTTGAGCTCTCGAACGTTCGGCTAGAAGAAAAGGTCGGCCAGATTCGTCCCGACCTCATCGCACAGTTTGTTGACCCCGTAGACGGCGCGCGGGGGACCTTGCTCATAGAGGTCACGGTCACTAACGCAATCACGGCCGAGCGGCTTGACCGAATCCGCGCGGAAGGCTTCGCGGCTCTCGAAATCAATGTCGGGAGTCTCGGGGGAACGCTGTCCCGAGCCGAGTTCACAGCTTTGGTGGTGCATGAACTGGCCGCGAAGCGGTGGCTTGCCCATCCTTGGCTCGACGAAAAGGCGGCGACCAGAGCAGCGCAGCTGGAGCTAGAACTTCAGGCTGATGAGCAGGAATTGGCGCGGCTGCGGAGCGAGTACCTGGCGGCTGTGAAGAGTCTCGCTGCTCTTCGTGCAGAGGATGCCCAAACCCATGAAGCCAGGCAACTCCAGGAGTCGACCCGTGAGCTCATCGCCGAGCTTGGGAAAGAGCTTGCGTCGTACGGGTTGGCACACGGAGATGACCCAGTTCTCTACGCGTGGCAGGGAAGCGTCCTCGACCGTCTGCTCTCGATTCAGGATAACGCGGCCTGGGGGTACCGCGTAGAGACGCTTTGGCAAGTACTGAACACAGCCCTTGTCGAGAAGGCGCAGGACAAGCTTTGTTGGCACACCCTCTACCTCACGGCGCTCAAGGCGTACAAGCCGAACTTGGAGCCCCAGCACCGTGCGCGTGTCACCCAGTGGCGGGAGAAGGTTTGGCAAGACCTTGAAGACTGCGGTCAGCGAGGTGTTGAGTCGGTGTACAGGCGAAGCCGACGTTTCGACCCGCTCCTGGGCGTTCTCTTCCCCGAGATGCGGGAGCTACTGGCTCGCCCCCTGCCTGGCGAGGCGACAAGCAGGCGTCCCGGCCCGGCACCCTCACAACCCCAAGAAGTCGGCCGAAGACCAATGGACGGTAGTCCGTCGATGCACTGGAGCCGCGAGCCGGCTTGGCTAAAGGGTCCAGAACTCGACGACTGGAAACGAAAGAACCCTGAGGCGGCAGCGGCCTGGGAGGACTGGCTTAAGCGCAAAACAAGCTGATGCCACCCGACCTTTGTTGTCAATGAAGTATGCCCTGGGCGATGAGGCAGCAGAGCCTTGAAGCCACTCGCGAATACAACGCAATAGTCTTGTGATGGCAAAGCACAATAGTCTTGCAACTGCACAACACAATAGTCGTGTAACCGTAGCGAGCGAGGCTCGCAGCCTGCACGCACCGCCACGAGTCCAACGCCATAGACTAGAACGCCGCCATGGACGGCAACGCCCCTGACAACGCAGCCAACTCAAGCGTCGACTTCATCGCCATCGACACAGGCGACCTGGAGCGGCTTGTAGGCGAGCCTGTAGTCGTTGCAATTCTTAAGGCAGCCCCCTTGAAGGTTCAGACCCGCGTTGCAAAGGCGGCCTACCACCTGCAGAGAGCCTTGCGCCTGGAGGGTGTAGACGACGAAATGGGCGCCCTACGGTTGATTGCGGCCGAGGAGGAGTTGGTAGTTGCCATTTTCGAGTGGCTCAAGCTGAACTCGGAGCATTTCCCTGAGCACCGAGACTTCGTGGCCAAGCAGAAGAATCACTTGGTGAAACTCGCCGTCACTCCAGTACTAGGGCAGATGGCCCTGGTGTTCGAGGACTTTCTATTCAACGGAATCACGCCAGCTGGGCTGGAGGGCTTGACATCCTGGCGTGTGGTACCAGCGGTCAAGAGTGGTCGGGTCGTATTGCAAATATTCGCAGACGGGGAGAAGCCACTCATTGAGGTGAATCCACTCGACGTGGCGATTACCAAGAACGACGTGAGCGATGACACCGTGGTCAACGACCTGTATCAAGCATTCTTGGAGCGGCTACCCGACACGGAGGGCAACCGGGTCAAGCGATTTGTGACGGAGCGGGCCGACTACCGCAACAAACTGCTCTATGCCGAGGACGGACGGTCTTACTCGATGGGTGAGTCGCTTGCAGACGTCCGACACATCGTAGAGCGTGACCTCAAGCGGCTGCTTTGGTGCTTGGCAGCGCTACTGACAAACAAGCCACTGACCAAGTCATGGGGAGCGGTAAGCCAGTTCCTTGCGCTCTACCGGCGCGTCTTGACTGAGGCGAAGGTGCTTGGGCCTTCAAAGCCCGACCCAGAAGTCTCGCAAAGCTGAGTCCCAGGCCTGTAGCAGAACGCACCTTGGAGTTGGAGTTGAAGTGGACCCGGTTCCGTGGACGTTTTTCGGTTCGATTCTCAAACCGTCTATCGTTTGCGCTTGAGCCCAGAGAGACGCCATCGTCCGCCATTGCTTGGCGAGGTTTTCACGCGCGGCCCTAAAGCAATCGATGTCCGTGATTCGACACTCGCACCTCATACGCTCTGGCGCACCGTGCCACCCTCTGCATTTAGTTGAAGCAGCGACGTCCACCAAGCATGGGCGTTTTTCCCGGCGATGCATCCACCTCGGTCCCGACCGGTACTCGGCCTTCGATTTGGTCTTCTAGAGTGTTGGCCAAACGAGCAGCCATCGCGATAAATTGGAAGGATGAGTCCTACGTCGACACCAAGTTCCGTCCACGTGCCGCGAAGGGCCGACTTCCTGCTGTACTTAGACCTCGACGGCGTCGTCCAACATGAAGCAGTGGTATGGCATCCACGCCGCGGCATTCACGTGAGTTCAGTCCTTGCACCTGGTCACACGCTCTTTGAGTGGGTCCCGTTGCTTGTCACCGCGCTTGAACCGTTCCCTGAGGTGCGAATTGTTCTGAGCAGCTCCTGGTGCATCAGACCGGGTTACGGGAGGACTCTCAAGCGCCTCCCTGAAACCTTACGCCGACGCTTTATTGGCGGCACGTTTCACAGGAGAGTTCATGGGGCCGACACCTGGCTGCAAGCGTCGTTCCAGAACATTCCGCGTGGCATGCAGGTCTGGGCTGACGTACAGCGGCGAAGGCCTCGCCAGTGGCTGGCGCTTGATGATGACGTTGAGGGGTGGCCCCCCTGGGCGCAAGAGAATCTCATCGCATGCGACGGGAGCACGGGGCTCTCGAGCGCACCTGTTCTAGAAGAGTTCTCCGCCAAACTCAAGCGTTGCGCTGCTGCGCTGCATATGTAGGCGGTCGCAGGGCGCGGCACACCATGCGGCCGGCTCGAGGGTGTCAAGCATCGCGCTCGACTTCCCGAAACCTTCTCGCCACTCGCACTAGGTCGAGTTCCTCGCAGTTCATCGCCACCATCAGCTGCAAGAAGAACGCGAAGGTGAAGTTGCCACGGTTGACGCGATTCATGATGGCCGCGGCGCTGTTTCGCACCCCCACACCAGCCAGCAGCGCCTCCAGGTGTTTGTAGGACTTGCCAGTGCGCTCCATCTCGGCACGCACGATGGCTCTGGCCTCGTCCTCCCAGAAGGTCTTGCGGCGGGCGTTCTCGCGGTTTTGGATATTCGGGTCGAGCTCTTGCGCTCTTGGCTGCTTCGGCATGCGGTCTAAAACGCGTTGTGTCTTTTTATTCTGCGCTAAACAATCCGATTTAGACTAACATCAATCCAAATGGATATATTTGGTGCCACTTTGTTGCACCAAACTCGGTGTGGATGGAGGAAAACGCTGCTCCCGGTTTCTAGACGCAGCTCATCACCTCAGTTTTCCGCGCCGTCATGCCACCACTCTCAGACCACGAAGTCGAACAGCTGTTTGCTCAGTGGCGTACTCCCGCAGCAGGGCGAACGTTGATTCGCAGCGCTCGCGGGACAGCGTTGGCGCCTGTTCGGCAGCAGCAGCATCTCAACGGTGCTGTACGAACCCTCTTTCAGAGCAAGAAGATGGGACGCGGCCTGATGGCTGAGAGCCGCACCTGCGAGTTGCCGGGCCTGTACATCAGGGAACACGACCAGAGCACACTGGAAATGTGGCCCCAGCCGTTTCAGCTCTCAATCCCGGTGGAAGCCGGTAAGGGCAAGACCATCGTCTCGCACCTGCCAGACCTTCTTCTCATTACGGATGAGGGCTTCCTCGTTGAGGAATGGCGTGAAGAGGCGCGCTTGGAGCGCCTGGCGTCAGAGAGGCCACACCGCTACTTCAAGGATGAGCAGGGAGCGTGGCGGGACCGATATGTAGAGCCACACCTCAAGAACATGGGAATCACGTACCGACTTCGGTCGGCCGATGAACACCCACGAATCTTCCTCGCCAACCTCGACATCCTGGCGGACTTCAGCCTTGCCTCAACTCCCCCGGTCCCCGAGAACGAAGCAATCCGACTCCAAACTCTGCTCTCAGAGAGGCTGCGCTGTCCATACCTCGAACTCCTGGAAGAGCACGGCTTCAAGCCAGAGCATGTACTCCAAAGCGTGTTGTCTGGGTCTGTCTACGTGGACCTCTACACCGAACGGCTCATCGACACCGACGAACTCCTTGTCTATCGCGATGAATACGTCGTACTGGCTGAGCGATTGGCAGCAAGGTCTGCACGGCCCACCTCCCCAGACAGCATTCTTGAAATTGAGCAAGGCACCGAGGTCGACTACGACGGTGTGAAGTTCAAGGTGCTGCTGGTTGGGAAAGAGAAAGTGAGCTTGGTCAACGGGGCCACCGGTGAAATTATCGAACTTGAACTCTCCGTTGTTCGGCATCTGCACAAAAACCAGTTGCTCAAACCTCTAGGCTTGACAGTCGAAGAGGTTCCGGCGGCCTTTGAGATGGTGCTGTCCAACAAAAAGCTCATTCAAGCAGCCAAGCGCCTTGCCGCATTCGAACGCGGCAAGTCGGACAGTGGCATGTCAGAGCGGACATGGCAACGCATCCAAAGCGCACTGCGAGGGAAAGAGTCGCCTCATGAGCGACTGCTTGCGCTCGTACCAAAGACAGCAGGCAACGCAACTCCGCGTCTGCCGGCCGAGACGTACGAGATAGCAGAGAGAACCCTCAAGGAGCGCTTCAACACCCCAATAAAACAGACACTGAGTTCTGCCTACAGCCACTACGTGAACGACTGCAACGCTGCAAACGTGCAGTTCATGTCCAGGACTCGCTTCTTCGAGTGGGCACGTCCGCGAACGAACACTCGGCAGCGTGAAGGCAAGCGTCGTGACTACGCAACCGCGCCCATTCCATTGACTTTCAACTACGGCAGTCCAGTGCACGGTGTGCTGCCGCACGAAGTTGCGTACTGCGACCACACTCCGCTAAACATCAGAGTACGCGGGAGACGGATTCCCATTCAGAGCAGGCCGGTCCTCACCGTCATGGTCGACGGTTCCAACAGCGGTGCGCGCGCCTTCTTCATCAGCTTTCGCGCTGCCGGCGTTCACTCCGTTTTCATGTGTCTTCGCGACTACGTACGCCGATGGGGTGTTTTGCCACGCATTCTCGTTCTTGACAACGGCAAGGAGTTTCACAGCCATGACCTGACTCAGTTCTGCAAGCTGTTTGGAATCACCGTTCGTTGGCGCCGCAGCGCAAAGCCTCGCGACTCTGGAATAGTCGAGCGATTCTTCGGCACGGTAGAGACCGAACTGCTTCAGCAACTCGCAGGCAACTCCATCCATATGAAGGACCCCAGGGCGGTGTCTTCGTCGCACTACCCAGAGAAGCATGCGAGGTCAACACTGGCTTCACTGCACGGCCAGATTGATTACCTGCTCTTTGATATTCATCGTCACCGGGTTCACCCCAGACTGGGTGTTTCACCCGCACAGCTCGATGAACAGACAGAGTTCGAACTCGGCCGGCGAGCGCATCGGATGGTGCGCTATGACGAACTCTTCAAGTTGCTCACTTCTCCACACCCGCGTGTGGCAACGCGAAAAATCGACCCCCAACGCGGCATCTTCGTCGAGGGCGTCTACTACTGGCACGATGCCTTCAAGGATGCTCGCTGGGTTCGCGCTGCACACGTCGAGGTTCGCGTTGAGCTTTGGAACGCTGAGGTGGTTTACGCCTGCTACCGGGACAAGTGGCTGGTGGCGAGGTCTCGCGAAAGCTCAGGACTCAAAGGTCGATTTCGACCCGAACTCGCAGTTCAAGCGAGAGAGGAACGCGCTGAGGGAAGAAGGCTGGCTCAGCAAGACAAGTTCAGTCCTGCCACTTCCAGCAAACGGGTCAAGTTGTGGGACCACGAACTGTGGGATGAGGCGACCAGAGATGCGCTAATGATTGAGCACGCACTTTACGCTCGATTGGGCATGGTTGAAGCGCACTCAGAAGCCATCAATCATGAAGCTGACGTCAACTATCTCCCTCCCCCGCTGCTGGGGTGGGAAGAGGTTCCAGAAGACGCTTACGTTGAAGACAGTTCTATTGCAGATGGACCGACTAGCAGTGCGCATGAGAACGCCAGCGAGGCAATAGATGCACCAGGGCCGACTGCCGAGTTCAGCGGTGCCGATTCAACCAGTTCGGCACCCTCTGAAAGCAACGCGGCCTCGGTCCCCATGCAGAGCGCGGACAAGCGCTCGGAGGCGAGCGATGGTTCGGTCGCGAAGGGTCGAGTGATACGCCCTGCAGGGAACTCCAGAACGAAGAAGGACAGCGCAGTACCGAAAGCCCATCTACCTCCAAAGCAACGTCTCGACGACTTCATTAGAGACCTCGATGGAGACACCTACTTCTGAGACATCAATCCCTTCGACGTGAAATGAACTTCTGAGACATCAATATGCCACTTGCAATCATTCCTAGCCCTGACGCTGCCCCAACCCCTGTAGTGCCCACACGGAGCTCCACGCATACCAAGAGTTCTGACTCGCACGAAGCCGTAGAGGCGCTTGAGCGCTTCAAGCAGGCGCGCGTTCGTCACCCTGCACTTCAAACACTCCTGAATGACCTCCTACGCCACATCCACTCACCTGATGGGGAAAGCATTCTTGTCCTTACCGGCGTCACTGGAGCTGGAAAGACCGCTGCCAGTGAGGCGCTCCAGGTAGCGCTTCTCAACGAGTTTCGTTCTGACATCGAGGGAAACCCGGGAATCATTCCGGTTGTGACCGTCGAGGCTGGGCAAAGCGGCGACATGAAGCAGGGCTTCAAGGGGCTGTATAGGCTGGCGTTGACCAAACTGCACGAGCACGACCCAGACAGCGGAGTAGCGGTTGTCCGCAAGGAGGGGCACCTTTGGCTCAACGTTCATGGCCGTCGAACGACTGAGGGCATGCGCAATGTGCTCGAGAGTGCATTGCGCCATCGCCAGACCAAGGCTCTGGTCATCGACGAGGCGTCGCACTTGCTTTCCATGGCAAGGTCAACTGCGGTGATGGACACACTCAAGAGCCTGGCCAACACCGTCGGCTGCAAGGTCGTGCTCATTGGAAGCTTCGACCTTCTTGACATCATTGTCCAGAGCGGACAAGTCTGCCGGAGGACCAACATCTTCGCACTGCAGCGCTACAAAGACACGGCAGACGACCGAGCTGCATTCAAGTTTGTCATCCAGAGGCTGATGCAAGCCTGGCCTTGTGAGGCGGTCCCCGCCTTTGATGCAGTGAGTGACGAACTCCAAGAAGTCACCTTCGGTGCCGTCGGGCTGCTCAAGAACTTGATGACAAACGTTCTTTCACAACAACTGGAGGCGGGCGGTGTTTTCAGTCCTTACATGTTGCAGAACGCAGCGAAGGCCGCTGCGCTGCGTGAATCCATCCGCGAGGAGATTGAGGCGGGCGAAGCAAAGTTGGCAACATCAGCCTACGGTAGCGGGGCCTGGACTGAGGCGGCATTCGCCAAGATGACGCTCAAGATGGAGGGTTGAGGCAATGACGAGCATGTCACCTCGCACGCTGCTCTTTCCAATGGCCGTAGGCGGCTTGGGAACCGCCCAGGTCGAAAGTCTGCGTAGCCTAGTTGAGCGCATTTCTTTGGCGCATCACCGCACGACGCGTCAACTCCTGAGTTACCTCTTCCGCTCGTCCTCCGATGGAATGAGTGCTAGCGCACCGTCCGAGATTACCCGTACATGGTGCGTCCACACAGATAGCGAGCTGGGGCGTGTATTGATTCACAGACTGCAAGTGGCGACCGGCCAGGCCTTGGCTACGACGACGTTGGCCAGATTCGGTGGCCCCCTTTCACTTTCCAACGTTATCCACCTCAAGAAGTCGGGGAAGGTGCGGTATTGCCCCATCTGCCTAGAGAACGACCTTCTGGAGCAGGAGATTCCCTACGGTCGGCTTCTTTGGGAACTCCGAGGCGTCAGCTGCTGCCCGCTCCACGGGGTTCAGCTGCATTCATCCACTGGCTGCGGTGGCGTGGGTGGTAAGCGCATCGCTCTTCAGAGCAGGCCGCGCGCTATCGGCGTGTGCCCTGATTGCGGTAGCGTAGGGCGTCGATGCGAGACACCCATTCTCATCAAGGCAGGCTCTGTCGACTTGGCCATCGCCCACAGCATTTCAAAGGTTCTTGCACTCAGCGAAGAGGAGTGCGAACTTGTCACCGGTCCGGCTGTTCGCGAGGGAATCAAAGCTGTGGTGGACTGTCGCTTCGAGGGAAACACGATTGCGGCGGCGCGAGCTGCAGGAATAGGGAGGGGAAGCATCTGTACTTGGCTCAAGAAGCACACATCTGTCGGACTTGCGCCTCTTGTACAGCTCAGCATCGCCGGCGGGGCAGATTTGTCTGCAATGCTTGTGGGCCGCTTCGTTTCGGCTGACGTACATGCGACCGCGGTTGAACTCAAGAACCGACTTGGACGGACCTACTTGCGTAGCTCAGCTACCGCGGATGAGATGAGGCAACACCTCTCCAATGCACTGGAATGCGATGAGGCACCGTCATTCAAGCGCGCAGCATCTGCACTGGGCGTCTCAACAGAGGCCTTACGTGCGGCCGCTCCCGTGCTAGCGAAGGCACTTGCAGCCAAGCACCGGGTTCAACGCGAAATCCGCAGTGGAGATGCATATTCCCATGCGTTAAGCGTGTACATGCAAGCACGTAGTGCCTTGCTCAGCAGAGGCAAGGCTGTGAATCAGAAAAGCCTGCAGCTTCATTCAGGCCTGAAGGCGAGCCTCGGCAGGCATGGGCCGCGCTATCGAGCAATGCACGACGTGCTCTCGGACCCAGCAAGATTCGAGCTGCCCAGCTGAAAAGTTCAAGAGAAATATGCCACCAAAAAGAAACGGGGTGAGCCCTTCGGCCCACCCCGTTCTGTTTGGCATCAAGCACTTAGCGCTGTGTCAGCTTGCGATTCTGTCAACCATACCTTGTCGTTTTGCGACAAAGCTAGCTGGAATCAACATTCGATGACCAGCTGGCACTGGGTTTGTTTGGTTGCGGAGGCAAGATTTGAACTTGCGACCTGGGTTATGAGCCAGTAGATCTTGATGCGTATACCCATCGAGATTAACTGGTGTCTCGTGTAGGTGGTGCCCTGAGCGGAGTGACACCACAAATTTCTCTTTGAAAATCATACATCTTTTCGGCCAACCCTGTCACCCTCCGATGACAACATGTGCGCCCGACGCAGGCCGCTCCGCGACAGTTGTCATCCTTCTTCAACAAAGTAGCCCAGGAAAGCACGTCGACATGCCTCTCCAGGCATGACCGTTGGGCACACCACCGCGGCAATCTCCTTAGCGCTTTCGACACCATGCCGGCCCAGGCTCGGCGAGGCCAGGCAAGAGTTCAGTCGTCCAAGGACGAGAGTGAAACCAGGGCAACCAGCTCCGGAAAAAGCTCGGCGTGCCATTTCCGGAGATAACCCTCGACAGCGGGATTCCCGATCAGCTTGCTGACATATCCCTTGGCGACAACAAGATTCAGGACATCGTCAGCGTAGGTCTGCTCGATCATTCGATACCGGGCCCGCAAGTTGGCCGTCTCCCGCTCAATCTGTCCAAGTTGAGCCTCGGTTGCCATTCGCGGCGAGCGTCGGGGGGAAACAAGCATTTCGTCCTGAGTTGCTGCCAACAATGCCTTGGCGTAGTGCACGGTCGAGCAGTTCGCTGCCACCATCATCTCCGCACACTCGATTTGCCGGGTTGGCTTCATTTGCCGCAGCGCCTTTGTCACCCCCGGGGAAAACTCCCGGTCGCGCAGCACGTGCAATGCCTCCGCGCACACCCCCTCCAGCAGGTGCAGCTTGGTTGCTATGGCACTCAAGTCCACGGACAGAGCGCGCGCCAGCCTTTCAGGTGAGACGCCTCGATCCACGGCCCGCCGAATCATCCAGTGCTCCTGGATCGTGGAGAGCCGGTTGACGCGCTTGTTGTAGGTGTAGGACTCGTCGTCGGTCGAAATCAAACAGGCAACCGTCTCGTGCCCCAACTCCCTCAATGCGGCAAGGCGAAGGTGCCCATCGAGCAACGGGTGCTTGCCGGATTGCCGGTCAAGTGCTGCCACCACCAGAGGCTCGATCAGCCCGACCTCCCGGATCGAGGCAACCACTTTGCGAAACTTTGGCGATTGGACAACGGTATCGGCGAATACCTTCAGCGGGAGCAGGTTGTCCAGCTTGACCTCCACGATCTTGGGCAGAAACCCGAGGCTCACCGCCTTCATTTTCGACCTCCCGCGTGGGCGGCATGGATCTTCTCAGCCAGGTACTTGGGAAGCGTCTCAAGCCCCTCCGCACGCAACAGGGTCACGAAATTCTCATCCGCCAGCAGTTTTCTCATGGCGCTGGTAACAATAAGCAGGCGCTCCTGGACTTGCGTGCCTTTGCGCACAACGATGCGCTGTCGATCAACTTCCTGTTGGTACGTTCTGACCAAGCTATGGGTCGTCACCGGTGGGTGACCACTTGAGCCTCGCCTCGTGTAGGTCTTTCCAAACAATGCGCGTTGCTTGATCACCTTGCGCACCTCAAGCAACTGCCTGCCGCGCAAAACACCGGAGTTGTATGCCTCGTGCAGTGTCGTCTGCAGCGCGGCGTCGTCATCGCCGGCGTCCACGATATCTATCGCCGCACGCATCGGCAGCGTCCCGCATTCAACCGCGGCGAGGATTCGGTCTTCCCCCTGGCTGATCAGAAGCACCAGATCCTTCACGTACTCGCGAGACAACCCCGTCTTTCTGGAGATCTCCGCTATCGCGTACCCTTTCGAATGCAGGACCCGAATGCCCGTCAGCAACTCGATGGGGCGATACCTGCGCCGAGCAAGGTTCTCGGCCAGGCTCATGATGAAGGCATCCTCTTCGCTGACCTCGATCACGATTGCCGCGATCTGTGTCTCTCCGAGATGGGCAACTGCTTTCAGCCGCCCTTCGCCGCAGACCAACTTGAAGCACTCCACTCCATCGGAGTCCAGCGCAGACGTCACGGTGATGGGCTTCTTCAAGCCAACGTCTCGAATGCTTTGAACGATCTCCGCGAACACCTCGGAATTTCGCTCGCGCGGGTTGAGCACGGCAATTCTGGCGATGGGTATCACCCGAACTTCCTTGCCGGCGACTGGTCGGCTCATGCGAGTTTGCGCAGATGTATCTGTGCCCCCATTTGCCACAGATAGTCGAGGTTGTCGAAGCGATAGCCCTCCAGTTCGAAGCGGTTCTGATCCGCGAACCGAAGCTTGTGCCCGGAGAAGTCCAGGCGTGGCAGCAAGTAGTAGTCCAGCGGTTGCTCATTGGTCGAGTTCAGGCGGACTGCGACCGTGATATCTGGATCAAGCCCGGTATCCAGACGGACCATCCATGAGTGCTTGCCGTTTTGCGTGCTCTCGCAGCGCGAGAGCACCATGGACAAGGTGAACTCCCCGTTGATCGCGAGCAAGTCCGTGCACGAATCTCGAACGACACGGCCATGCAAGCTCTCGATCATCTGAGTCGTTTGCTCCACAACTTGCGGATGCAGTCGCCTCAGCACCTTGTTGATCTCAAGGTAGCGGTAGTCCCTGAGCGGTTGAAATCCGACCAAGCTGTACGCGCGTACAAGGCTGCCAAACCGCGACGAGTACGCAGACGCGGGAGGCATTCCATCGGTCTCGTTGATCACGAATCCCGAGAGATAGCCCTTCTGCTGAAACAGCGCGCGAAGCCGTTCAAGCAGCTCTTCGTCGGAATAGCGCCGATAGCGCCCACGGATGATTCCCTGGGCCGTATAGAACGTCTCCTTGTCCACCAGAGATTCAAACGCTCCCTCCTTGCGGATCCACATCTCAGGCGCGTTGACCACATGCAGCTTCTTGAGCTTGAACGAGGTTCGATTGAACAAGTTGTTGCCGATGTACTTTTCGTTGGTCAGGACACCATGTACTTGCCCTCTGCTCCAGGATCCCCCGCCTTCCGCAGCGACACCCGCGCTATTCAGTCGATTTGCGATCTCCCGCTCGGTCAGCCCATGCTCGATGAACCAGGTGTAGATGCGCTTGACCACATCCACCTCGGTCTGCGGCCCCGGCCTGAGAACGACCCGATCGGTTTGCAGGCTCTTGTGCTCACCCCGGGAGAGCTCACCTTTTGCCTTGCCGGATTGATCCAGAAGCACGCGCCGCAACCCATAGCCTGCTGTGCCGCCCTGGCGATACCCCAGCTCGATCAATCGGCACTGGCCCGCAAAGACTTTTGATGAGAGTTCTCGGCTGTATTCGCCTGCCATCGCCCGCTTCACGCCTTTGACGATGGTGGAGACAGGAGAGCCGTCGTTTTCGAACTGTTCGGCGCAATAGACGACCTGAATCCCGGCGCGCTTGCAGATGTACTCGTAGTAGGCACTTTCATCCGCATCCTGGAAGCGCCCCCATCGACTCACGTCATAGACCAGGATGACCTTGAAATCGGCCGTTCCCGACTCGACCGTGTTGATCAAGGCTTTGAGCGCATCCCGTCCATCGATCCGAAGTCCGCTCTTTCCCTCATCTGCAAACGTGCGCACCACTCGCAGACCACGGTGATGTGCATACGCCAGGATCTTGTCGTGCTGGTTATGAGTGGAGTACTGCTGATGCTCCGTGGACATCCGTACATAGGCGGCTGCCGGTGTCCATTTCTGCGGAGGTGGCGGATCGTCGTGCTGCATGGCGGCTCTTCCGAAAGTCGATATGGGAGCTCCATACACCGCAAATCCACCTTGCTCCAGAGGTGGCAAGCGCCTTGGACGGTAGCAGTTGCACACAACACGGCCTATGAAGTCGTCTATTTGCGCTCGCTCTATGAAGACGTCTGACCATCGCCCAGTTCCAGCCGAACGAACAGCGAGATGGCGGCGAAGTCACCGAGAGGAATTTCAACCGCGAAGGAGGCGTGTCGAGTTCGTGATGTGGTGGCCTCAGCAGACCGTTGTGAGGACGCGTCCTCACGGGCAATCGCTGCCATTTGCCGGAACAGGCCAGCGATATCGCTTTCACTGAGATTGCCTTCCACGCGACGCGCGCGATAACTTCGCCAGTAGTCCGGGTTGCGCTTCGCCCAGGCAGCGCTCGCTTTTGCCTGATTGGCTGCGTAGTCCGGATCACTCTTGCGCTTCGTCCTCTGCCAAAGTAGCTTTCTCTCCCTCTGACAGTCCTGCTTGGCGCAAAACGCCTGACTCGGACTCTGCGGTCTCACTTGAAAAAGCTCACCGCAAGCGCTACACCATCGCTCTTTCATCAATGGCCTCCACAGCTTGGCTATCCGCTGACGCGTGAATTGCGTTGCCTGAATAACCGCGCCTTGAGAATGCCTTTCAACGGCAACAAATGGCGCTCCTGTGGGAGGCCGTTTCGGGTGTCGCGCTGGGGAGCTTTTGTGGCAACGGCCGCCACCTGAGGCAAGTCGCACCCGTGGAGGTTTCCATGCGCGCTGCTGCATACGTCCGCATGTCCACAGATCAGCAAGAGCTCTCGATCGGGACACAGCTCGCCGCCATTCAGGCGTACGCACAAGCGAACGCGATCAGCGTCGTGAAAACCTACGAAGACGCTGCCAAGAGCGGGCTTGGCATCTCCAAGCGTGACGGCATGAAATCCCTGCTCAGGGATGTGATGGACGATCCACGCCCGTTTGACATTGTCCTGGTCTACGACGTCAGTCGCTGGGGGCGTTTTCAGGACATCGATGCTGCCGCCTACTACGAGTACACCTGCCGCTTGCATGGTGCTCGGGTCGTCTATGTGCAAGAAGCGTTCGGCAGCGATCACGAACCCATGACCGCGCTGCTCAAGACACTCAAGCGTGCGATGGCGGCTGAATACTCAAGGGAGCTGGGTGTAAAGAGCCGAGCTGGACAAGACAGAGCCATTCAGCTGGGGTTTCAGATGGGGCATTTGCCGTGTATGGGCTTGACCCGGGTGGCCATCGACAAGGACGGCGTGCAGCGCCCTCTGAGCAGGGGCCAGCGCAAGTCCATGCAAAGCGAGCGTATCGCCTGGGTGCCCGGTCCGATTCCGGAGGTGGATCTCGTGCGTCGGGTCTTCGACATCTACACCGGTGAGGGCGGAACCATCAAGGGAACCGCGAGGCAACTGCGTTTTGAGGGCAGGACGACGCCAGACGGGCGCCCATTCACCGCATCCATGGTCGACACGATGCTGCGATGTGAGGCATACGCGGGCAATTTTGTCTGGGGTCGAGAGCGATACGTTGCCGGGACAAGGTCCAAGCGCAGACCGGAGACCAGGGCTTCGAACGTGATCGAACGAGTTGTGCCTCAGGACCTGTGGGAGCGCGCGCAGGGCAGGCTGTGGGAACGTCGACGACTGCGGCGCGACAAGGAGCAACTGCTGCAGGTGCTTCGCGAGCGGCTTGCCGAGAACCCGACACTCAATGCTCTGGATCTCGAGGGCCTTGGTCTGCACTCAAAGAAGGCCTACACAAATGCTTTCGGCTCGGTCTCGCGCGCACTGGAGCTTGCAGGGCGAGATGCCAAACTTGTTCGAGCGCAGCATGAGCAGAGCAAGGTCACCGGTAGGCAGATCGGTGATCGGCTGGAGTGCGACATCAAGTCGTTGCTGCTCGACGCTGGCATTGCGTGCCGGATCCACCCTCGTAGCCGTGTACTCATCGTTGGGGAAGATCTTCGGGTTCGGCTTCAGCCAATCTGGCCGAGAACGCTGCGCGGGGCCTCCTGTTGGCATGTCTTCAAGAGAAGGCGGCCGATGACGCATGCCGTCTTGTTGGCACAGATGGACGCGGGCCCTGTGGTGCGCGCTTTCGTGCTATTGACGCCTGAGGCCTACCGTGGTGCTCCTGCATGGTTCTCTCAGGAGGTGCCAGATGCCTTGAGCCCCTTGAAGTCGGCTGACTTGCTGCTGAGCGCACTGCGCTCTTTTCTAGAGAGACCATCAGGAACAGTCTTGCAAGGCGAGCGCTGCATTACCTAAACGTCGCCTTCCCGTGGCTCATTCTTTTGCTCCTGCACGATCGCAAGCGCGATCTGCACGGAGATTGTTTCTGCAGCCTGCTGCCAAGACCAATCACGCGGCATGCATTCGATGTCCACGGCCTCTAGGGCCAGAAGCACCCGCTCCTCGATGATTTCGCGAGCCCAGGTCAAACGCTCGCGTTCGAGGCTGAGGCCCTTGGCGATGCGATGCGCCAAGACCACGTCATTGGCCAGCCGAAGGCGGCTGCGCAACTCGCCCACGTCGATGCTGGTGACATCCATCACGCGATTCTGACGCCAACGCCGGCTGCGGTTCCCTCGGGATCGCCTCAGCGGGCAACCTTGCTTCAAGTCAGGTGCGGACTGAATTCAGCCCGAAACCGGCTGACTTCATGTAACTCCCTTGGGTTCGTGTGAATCAGATATCTGATTCACAAGGTTCTCATACTTTCATCGTATTCTGCGTATAGCAGTTCTTTCTTACTCAAGTTGCCGACGTGGGCGCCGATAGCCTGAGGAGTGACATCAATCCCTCAGCGATGCAGCCCACGCCCCACTCCCTCCACCTGTGCCTCGCTCGCCCGGCGAAGCACACGTCCGCACCAGCAGACATCGTGATCCCGCCTTGCGCCCCGGGGAGCCACCAACCGCGTGCAGACGCCAGCGCGTGTGACATGTGGATAGGTCAGCGCTTGGCAGCTGACGTGGTCGCGCCAGGCAGTGGCCCTCATGCGAGAAAGACATGAGAACCAGCGCACCACTCGATTCACAGGACCCGACGCGAAGCGACCTTGCGTTGCCAAGTACGGTCACGGCAGCAGTTCTTCAACGGGGACCGCCACACACCGACCTAGTACCGATGCCTACGAATGATTCGCCAGACCTGGTCCGGTACACGTCCACCGAGCACGACACGTCGCACGTCCTCATCAACCCCACCAGCGGATTGATTCGCGACGCCAAAGGCAAGAGCCAGGACGTCCTTGGCCAGATCACCAAGCTCTTGCGTGCACCGAAGGCTCAGCCCTGTTCGCTTGAAGTTTGCGAGGCACTACTTTCTGGGCTGCGCGAAATCCAGGAGTTCCTAATCGTGCGATCTCACGCCGTCGATGAACTGATTGCGGCACTTCAAACATTGGCCGACTCGATTCAAGACAAGTTGGGACAGGAATACACGTCGTCGCTGGCCAGCCTTAAGGGACTGCGAAGCAAGCACCCCGTTTGGTGTGCCCTCGCCGATGAAGGATTCGTTCGCAACGGAAACTATGCCAAGCGCTTGTACATCGGCTGCGCGTCAGCTCTGGCGATTTCCACCGGAGAGCCTGTTTCAAAAAGCCTTGCCCAATATGCCGCGAGTCTTCATCGCCTCGAGTACTTGGACCGGCGCCAGTTACGGCTAGTCCTTTCCACAAATTCGGGGCCAGGACATTCAGAGAACGGTGAGTTTCATGAAGACGTCGCTGCGCTGCGGCGCATTTGGGCCAAGGTCATCAAGGTGTTCGGGAGCACTGAGCCGCCACCTCCGCAGACCACCGACGAGCGCGTGCGTGGGCAGATCTTGAGTGCGGCTTTGAACGCGACTTCCCGCCATATGGGCGGGGCAGCACACCATCGCCTGTTAGGTCCCGATCAGTTCAACAAGGCTCTATCGAGGATCGTTGCCGAACTTGCTGTCGACAATTTGGAAGGTGCCCTGGGATTTCTGGTGATGCGGACCGGCTTATCGATCGACGTGGCAGGCGCGCTGCCACTTCGTCGAGAGCCAGTTGCCGATGGTCGCTCCTTCATCGACGTCGATCAAGGTGTTGCAGTAGTAGACCTCAACGTCATCGCCAACGAGGCGAGCAAGCCGTTGGTCGGATCGATTCCCGCCGGCCACCGCTTGAGGGTTCATTTACCCATCACCTTGCAGAGCCATCTGAAAGCCCGACTGCAGGTTCATTCCAACGCACAGAACCTGGCCGAGCTTTACCCCGAGTCACGGGTTCCCGAGAGCCGCGCACGCATCTATCCCAGCAGAGACGAACTGGAGCCGTCGTGGGCGCGTTTGCGCTACTCCTTGGGGTGGATGCTTCGCAACCAGGGAATCAACAAGCTGCATGCTGCGTTTCTGAGCGGCGACTTCGCGATCATCCCGAGGTCCAAGCTGCACTACGCAGCCGTTTCGGCACAGGAGTGGCATGTTTTGCAGCAGTGGCTACATGAAAAACTGGGCTTTGACGAGCCGGTAGCTCATCAGCTAGCAACGGAACTAGGCATCGGTTGTGCGGTGGTACCTCGAATCGAGAACGTCCGCCTACATGACGCACTGCTGGTTGAAGCCGTCACCCGAGCTCGTCCGGCCAAAAACACCACAGTGACGGCTTTGCTAGCGTTTCACAACGCTTTTACCAAGCTCACCGGATGGCGTCTTGCCGTCCTGCTTGCACTGCGCGAACAGCGATCGATCGACCTGGACGCAAGCATCGGCGATGTCACTTCTAGCTGGGTAGCAATACACGATAAATCCGTGAGGAGCGACCGCGGACATCAGCCTGTCGCGCTATCCGGCTTCGCGGCGATGTGCGTTCGCCTCTACAAGTTGCATTGTGATGCGATAGCAAAGCGCATCGAAAAAACGATCCCCACAGGAACGCCTTTCACAAGGTGGTGCCGCTCAGTAGCAGGAGGACAGAACGTTCGCCTTTTGTCACTGGTTCTCGATGACCAACAAGTGCATGTACTTCGCTCAAGTGACTTTACGGGTCCGCAGTGGCCGGGCTACGTGCTCGCCCCGGATTGCGGGAGAAAAATCATGGAGCACGAACTCAGGAATCACGGGGCTCGATCGAGTGACGTCGACGCACATCTTCGCCACTTTACGCAAGGTCAGCAGCCAGCAAGTCCATTCGATCCCTCCGTGATGAGCACCATCGTTCGACGCATAAGCATCGTTCAGCAAAAGGTTGCCGTCTCGATATTTAGGTCCCCGGTTGTAGGTCTGAGCAAGGGTTTCTTGAGAGTCGAAGCACTTGAATTGGGCTGCCGATGAGCATGTCTGCGTTTAGCGCGCACTGGCCCCCCGGGGCGCCCGTTCGCCTCAGGCAGCTGCCTGGCACTGTGACTTGGGAATTCCTGCCGCATGCCGAGCAAGCCATCGCACGCTTCTCGGGACTTATCAATGAAGTGCTTTTTCGGCGCAACGAAGCCACATCCACGGGATCCGATCTCGGGCTGCTGGCCGCGCGGTTGGTCTGCCTTGATGGCCTGCGACCTGAAACGTTGCCACTACTACAGGAGTTCAGATGCACTCCCTATCGCTGCGGCGATGCCACCGCGCTGGAGTGGCCCGAGGGCCCAGTGAAGCGCCTGGAGCGCCGCTTCCTTCACCCGATGACGCTGGCACTATGGCCGCGTCTATCGGTGGTGGTCGGGAATCGAACCACATCGTCCTCGACACCCCCATCCCAAGACCCGCAGGATGACTCCAAGCGTCACGATGTCATACGTCTACTTCCACTCGGCGATCTGCTTCTCGCTCTGGCATCTTGGCTGTCCAAGGTAGGGCTGTACAAAACCAGCAGATCTCAATCAATCCTGGAGCAGTTGTCAGCCGACCAGATTGCCTGGTGGAGTGTGCACCTGCCGGGACCACTCTTTGCTCATTGCACGCTCACCCTCTCATTCACCGCCCTCGAGAGAAGTGCCTGGGGGCGCCTACTGGCGAAGCACGCGCTGGTCCATCGTCCCGAGGAGTTTGAAGCGGTCGACGATGGGATCCTTGATACCACGACCAATGAGCCTGGTGAGCGCACCTTCCAGTTGCTCGAGCAAATCGATGCGACGCAAGGAATCGGGTACGACCTTGCCGAACTAAGGTCGATGCTGGAAATTCTCAAAGAGGACCACCCTTCGGGCATTGATGGGCTCACGAAGCGGGTCTGGATTGAGGGCCTTCAGCGAATGCCGCTCGCCCGGATGGGGGTGAACCCTGTCACAGTGGCACTGGCTGGCTGGATTTGCCACATGTGTGAATTGGGCACAGTGACCAAAGCCAATCCTGCCGTCAGCACGCTGCGCCAGTATGTTTCTGCAGTATTGCTTGCGCTGGGCAAAGCAATGGCGGGGCGAGACGAAGCTCCGGAGGACTGGCAAGCCGATCAGTTGCTGGAGGTCTATCGCTGCGTCTACCGCGAGACAACAAAGGGCAGGCGCCCACAAGCCCTCGCTGCGCTTCACAGCATGCACGAGTACCTGATGGAGGCGTTCGACATCGAACCACTACCTGGCTTGATCGACTCGGTTCGCTCGGATCTCGTGGGTGGCTCAGACGCTTCGCTAGCGGAAAAGCCCAGTATCAATCCAGTCTCGAAGGTCGATTCTGCCGATGGGCGAATACCGGCGCGGGTGATGGCAAACGTGATCTGGGATCACGAAGTCGACTGCTGCGTCGAGCGTTGCAAGCAGGCTTCCGACCCGCGACTCGGGCGCATCGCCGCCGTCATGATCGCCATTGCCCGCGAATGCGCAGTTCGAAACCAGGACCTCTCACGCTTGGTATTGGCCAACGTGAGTTTCCTGGCCGACTCACGGGGCGCGTACTGCAGCATTGAAGTCGTGCGACATGCCGCACGGGGTCGACTCAAGACAGAGTTGTCCCAGCGCCGCCTGACCGTTCGTGACTCACGATCTCTCAAAACCATACGGGAGTGGGTCGATTTTCGCCGCCTTGAAACACAGAACAGCAAGGCCTACCTATTCGGCGAGTCCAACAATGACAAGAGTCGATACCGCTCTGCTGCCACACAAGCCTTCCTCAATCGCGTAGTCAAACTGGCGACGGGGTACCGCCGTTCTCGCATGTACGACCTGCGCCACACAGTCGTTAGCACGCAAGTTTCGCAAGCCCTGATGTCCAGCGCATGGGTTGACGCAAACCCGTTGGAAATCATCGCAAGCGAGGCCGGCCATGCATCCCCCCTTACGACGATAAGAAGCTACTCGCACCTCTACGAACAGGCGCTTCGCATGAACCTTGATATCGCGCTTGAGTCGGTTGTCAACGCCAGCAGTCAGGAAATGGCGAATGCGCTCGCCACGATCACCATGCAGGGCCGATCACTTAAAGGGAACTCACTCGTTCAGGCCGCGAAACGGCGGGATATCGGCTTGCCCTCCCTATGGCGAATGCACATGGAGGCAGCAACGCACGCCTTGCCGATCGAGACGGCACAAGATCCTTTTGAGTGGGCGCCGCCGGCTGCATTGAGCGCGTCGCAACGCGCCAAGCCTCAGACACCGGTCCACCTGCTGGCCGATGCGCTGGCGCGCATGCAGCGAGGGGAGAACCTCGAGGCCATTGCTCGGGTGATCGGATTGCCAATCGATCGCATGTCTGTACTGACCGATCGCCTACATTCCTGGGCGTACACACTCTACTGCCGCCAGTTCCCACGCAAGACGGCGCACGCTCGAACGCCCATCGATCTCTTGCAATGCCTTGAGTCCATGCACATCAAAGCTGCAGGCGCGTCCGCTGACTTGTGGTCGCCGCTCTCACGACATTTGGAGGGGTCAGTGAATCGTGCAAGCATGCAGGCCATCATCACGTACTGGGAGAACGCGGCTCGCGGCGTGTACCTTGCTCTATCTCCGCCTGCGAACCCGCGCCCCCTCATTGCTCTTCTTGTCTCCGGTGGTCTCGCAAGGGGCCATCTCCGCGTCGTGGCTCAAGTGCCAAAGCATGACCACTCTGCGCCTTTTCCATCAACCACTTCAACCGACGGATCGCTTCCTGAAGGGTTGAGGAAGGACAAGACCATAGGCAGCGTGATCGACGTCTTTCGTCAAGAAGCGAACTTCAATCCGTGGATCGAGACAGTCGCCCATCGCGGCGATAGACCGAAGATGTACCTGCGGATCAATCCGCATCCAGCCAAGGATCGCGCCGCTTCATCCGCTGACGCAACTGCAACTCTGCGTGCGTGGCTTCTTGCCATCAAGGCTCGCCTCCTTCTCGACGAACTTGAAGACGCTTGATATGACAGAACACTACTTGTTCGCTCAACGATTGATGGCAGGCAACGGTCTCACCGTCAGTGAAACCGATTGGGAAGACAGAAAATCGGATTTCCTGGAGGACCTTCGAGCGCAGTTCCCGCTTGAGGCCCTGCAGGCCAGCGAGTTGCGGTTCGACTATGAAAACTCCCCTGAGGGAAGGATATGGATCCGGGCATTCCTCCAGTCTTCATCCCTGTTCGGATGGACTGACAAAGACGCCTTCTCCGAGGATGTTCGGCGGATCAAGCAGGCTGCTTTGACCTTGAGGGAGGACTTCGAAGATGCGCTCAAGGGCAGTAGGGACCCTGCACTTGATTCACGACTCAAGAGACGCAGACTCAATATCTTGAAGGCACGTCAATCAGGCACCCTTATGCTGTACACAAGTCGACATGGCGAGGCCATGCCTTTGGATGAAGTCCCCCGCTGGATGCCTCACAGTAGAAAGGTGAAGATCGAATTCAAGGTTGAAGACCTTCTCAAGCGGGGATCGTGCAAAGCCGTTGTCAATTTGACTCACGATCAGTCGCATTCAGCGAAATGGGTAGGGCTGGAGAGATCGTCGACAGTTACCTTGGTTCGCGATCATCAAGCACGTGGATTCGAAGCGGGAAGCATTCTTTGCGAGTCCCTTGAAACGGGCGTTTTGCTCGAGGCAAGCGTTCATCTGGCATACAGTTGGACGGATGGGTCTCTGGGAAAACTGACTCTCCATGAGGTTCCGCGGTACCTTGAGAAGCAAGGCGTCAAACAGTTCCATCACCAGCTTCCTTTGCCCGATCTCGATCAAAGTGTCGATTTCGAAGTCTCCGAATGGGAACGATCTCTCGAGAGTGCGAATAGCGACGGCCGGGATTTCAACCCGCTGGAAGCAGCCTAGCGCGTCAAGCGGCACGTGGCCTTCAAGGGCACACGGAAGAAATGGAAATCACCGCCCAGGCGTCGCTCGCCAGCCATCTGAGTTGACCCGGCACGCTGCGAGCAGATCATCTGCCTTCGCGCTCGACAGTACCAAACGCATTTGGCAATGCGCCGGTAGGCGAAGAGATCCCGCCCGAGGTCTTGTTGATGACCTGCGCCTTGTCCAGCTCATCCAGGATCACGAGCGGGTTGGCGCACTCGCCCAGGCCCAGCAGATCGAAGATCAGCCCGTAGCGAGAGTTGCCCCATGTGATGTCCGAGCCGAGCAGCGCTGGCAATGTCTCGGCCCGGTCCATCGCGTGCTGCAGCGCCTACGCCAGGGCGAGCGCGCGCTGGACGTTTACCGGTTCTGATGCCGGTGGCTCTAGCGGGGCCCGGCGCCGGCGCGGGGCTGGACCCCGTGGCGCGAGAACCCATAACCCCCACAACGGAGCTTCGCCCCCACCCCCATTTCATCGTGGAGCGCCTTGGCTGCGCGTCTGCCCATCCGCGGCCCGGGCCGGCATGCGCATCGGCACGGTCATCGGTATTTACCCTAGTTCTCGAACCAAATCATGGCCGTACAATGACACATCTGTCCATGTCATGGACAACTAGAAGTTTCAGATCCCCAGCAATGAAAGATCCGCGATGACCCAAGCCCCCACAACAAGCCCCCCCCGACTGGCGAACCGCGTGGCGATCGTGACGGGCGCGGCGCAAGGCATTGGCGAGACCTATGCGCGCGCCCTGGCGCAGGCGGGGGCCACGGTGGTCTGCGCCGACGTCCTGGACGCCTCCGGGGTGGTCGGCCAGATCACGGCTCAGGGCGGTCGGGCGATGTTTGTCCACACGGACGTGTCGTCCCGCGAGTCGGTCGAGAAGATGGTTGAGGCCACGCAGCAGTCCTTCGGCCGCATCGACGTGCTGGTCAACAACGCCGCAATCTTCGGCAACCTGGTCCTCAAACCCTTCGAGCAGATCGAGTCGGCCGAGTGGGACAAGGTGATGTCCGTCAACGTGCGCGGCTCGTTCGAATGCGCCCGGGCGGTCAGCCACGTGATGCGGCGGCAACGCTACGGGAAGATCATCAACATCGCCTCGGGCACCGTTTTCAAAGGCACGCCGCTCTTCCTGCACTACGTCACATCCAAAGGTGCCGTGGTCGCCATGTCGCGCTGCCTGGCGCGTGAGTTGGGCAAGGACAACGTCTGCGTCAACACGCTCGCCCCGGGGCTTACCCTGAGCGCCAATGTCAGCGCCAACCCCGACTGGCAAGGCGCGATCGCCGCCGGCATCGTCGCCTCGCGCTCCATCCAGCGCGAGCAGGTGCCGGACGACCTCACCGGCACCTTGATCTACCTCGCCAGCGCCGACAGCGACTTTGTCACCGGGCAGGTGATCGTCGTCGATGGCGGATCGGTCACGCACTGAGAGCGCCCATGAACCTCAGCGCGGAACTCTTGATCAACGGCCGGTGGACGGCGGCCAGCCAAGGCGCCAGCGCGCCCAGCCTGGACCCGGCCGACGGCCGCGACATCGGCCGCTTCAGCGCGGCGACGCGAGCGGACGCCGAGGCGGCCATCGCGGCCGCACGCGCCGCCTTTGAGAAGCCCTCGTGGGCCCAGTCGCCGCGGCTGCGACAGAACGTCATGAACGAATGGGCAGATCGGCTCACGCGCAAGGCCGAGGAACTGGCCCAGCTGCTGACGCGGGAGAACGGCAAGGTCGTGGCCCAGTCGCGCGGCGAAGTGATGGGCGCCATCTCCGAGATTCGCTACTACGCGGGCCTCTCCCGGCACCTTCCGGGCCATGTGCTCGAGGTGGAGCCGGGGGTGTTCTCCACGATGCTCAAGGAGCCCGCCGGCGTCGCCGGCATCATCGTCCCGTGGAACGCGCCGGTGATCCTGCTGATCCGCTCCATCACCCCCGCGCTGGCCGCGGGCTGTACCTGCGTGGTCAAGCCGGCGCCGCAGGCCGCGCTCATCACGGCGGCGGTGATCCGGGAGCTGAGCGAGGTGGCCGGCTTGCCACCCGGTGTCGTGAACCTGTTGAGCGAGACGGGCCATGAGGTGGCGCAGTGGCTCACCACCTCGCCGGAAGTGGACGTGATCAGCTTCACCGGCTCCAACCTGACGGGGCAGCGCATCATGGCCGCCGCCGCACCCACGATGAAGAAACTGTCGCTCGAACTGGGCGGCAAGTCCTGCTGCCTGGTGTTCGAAGACGCCGATGTCGAACGCATCGCGCCGCAATTGGCCACGGCGGCGACGGTCATCTCCGGCCAGCAATGCACGGCCGCTCGCCGGGTGTTGGTACATGCCTCGCGCTACGAGGCCATGAAGCAAGCGCTCGCAGCAGCCCTGGCCAGCATCCAGGTGGGGCCGGGCAGCGCCCCGGGGTCACAGATGGGGCCTCTGATCGACCCGGGCACCGCCGAGCGGGTACAGCGCCGCATCGAGCAGGCCATGGACGACGCCGATGAAGTGATCCTGCGTGGCCAGCGCTTGGGCGGCCCGCTGCTGCAGGGAGGGTTTGTGTCGCCGACCCTAGTGGCGCATCGCGACACCAGCGCTTCGTTTGTGCAGGACGAGGTCTTCGGCCCTCTGGTCGTGCTGGAAAAGTTCGAGACCGAGCCCGAAGCGGTGGCCCGGGCCAACCACAGCGATTTCGGCCTGTCTGCCAGTGTCTGGACCGAACAAGGCGCGCGTGCCTGGCGGATCGCGCGCGCGCTGCGCAACGGCACGGTCTGGATCAACGACCACAACAAGCTGTTCGCCGAAGCCGAAACCGGGGGCTACCGCCGCAGCGGCCTGGGACGACTTCACGGCGCCGACGCGCTGATCGACTTCACAGAAATCAAGCACATCTACCAAAGCGTGGGCGTGCTTGAGTCCCTCAAGGGTTGAACCCACGAAACCGCCCCACCTTGGAAAACCAATAGGAGAGACCGACTTATGTTTCCGAAAAACACTTGGTATGTGGGCGCGACGCCCAACGAGATCGATGGCAAGCCTCTCGGCCGCAAAATCTGCGGCGAGTCCATCGTGTTCTTCCGGGGACCCGACAACACGGTGGCAGCCGTTGAGGATTTCTGCCCGCACCGCGGCGCGCCGCTCTCACTGGGCAAGGTCGACAACGGCAAACTGGTTTGTGGCTACCACGGCCTAGAGATGGGCTGCGACGGCAAGACCGTCGCGATGCCCTGCCAGCGGGTCGGCGGCTTTCCTGCCGTGCGGACCTACCCCGTGGTGGAGCGCTACGGCTTCATCTGGGTCTGGCCCGGCGATGCCAAGGAGGCCGACCCGGCCAAGATCCACCACCTGGCCTGGGCCGATGACCCGGCCTGGTCCTACTGCGGCGGTCTGTACCACGTCAAATGCGACTACCGGCTCATGATCGACAACCTCATGGACCTGACGCACGAGACCTATCTGCACCCGACCAGCATCGGCCAGAAGGAAATTGACGAGACACCGCCCAAGACGCGGCTGGACGGCAACTGCGCCATCACCGAACGCTACATGGAAGGCATCATGCCCCCGCCGTTCTGGCAGGCCGGCCTGCGGGGCAACCACCTGGCTGACGACGTGCCCGTGGACCGTTGGCAGATCTGCCGCTTCTATCCGCCCAGCCACGTGCTGATCGATGTGGGCGTGGCGCACGCGGGCCACGGTGGCTTCCACGCGGACCCCAAGATCAAGGCGTCCAGCACGGTCATCGACTTCATTACGCCGGAAACCGAGTCCTCGACCTGGTACTTCTGGGGCATGGCAAGGAACTTCAACGCGCAGGATCAGGCCCTGAGCGAGCAAATCCGCTCCAGCCTGAGCAAGGTGTTCTCCGAAGACCTCCAGATGCTGGAGATGCAACAGCAGAACCTGGAGCGCAACGAAGGACGCAAGCTCTTGAGTCTGAACATCGATGGCGGCGGCGTGCAAGCCCGCCGCATCATCGATCAGATGCTGGCCGCTGAAAAGGCCGCGGCCTGAGGCCCCAGAAACCACGGATACAGGAGACAAACCGATGAACACACGCCGGCTGGTTCTGACGCGAGGTGCTGCCCTGATCGGCGCCGCTTCCACGGGTCTGGTGCTGCCCTCTTGGGCGCAAGCACAAGGCAGCAAGCTGAGGGTGGGCCTGATGCTGCCGTTCACGGGCACCTTTGCCCAACCCGGCATCGCCATCGAAAACGGCTTCCGACTGGCCTTGGCGCAAAACGGCGACAAGCTCGGTGGTCGCGAGATCGAGTTCTTCAAGGTGGACGACGAGTCCAACCCCGCCAAGGGCGTCGAGAACGCCACCCGCCTGGTGCAGCGCGACAAGGTCGACGTGCTGGTCGGCACCGTGCACTCGGGTGTGCAGATGGGCATTCACAAAGTGGCGCGCGAATCGGGCGTGCTCAACCTGATCCCCAACGCCGGCGTGCACATCGCCACGCGCGCGCAATGTGCGCCCAACGTGTTCCGCACCTCCTTCACGAACGCCCAACCCACCCTGGCCCTGGGCAAAGCCATGGTGGAGAAGGGCCACAAGAAGGCGGTGTGGATCACCTGGAGCTATGCCGCGGGCGACGAGGCCTTCGAAGGCTTCGAGCAGAGCTACAAGGCCGCTGGCGGCGAGATCGTCAAGAA
Source organism: Hydrogenophaga sp. T2 (assembly GCF_049843535.1). NCBI lineage: Bacteria > Pseudomonadati > Pseudomonadota > Betaproteobacteria > Burkholderiales > Comamonadaceae > Hydrogenophaga > Hydrogenophaga sp. T2. The sequence goes on from NZ_JBBHZJ010000003.1 coordinate 559,664, forward strand.
GCTGGCCCTTCCCTTCCCCAACGTGGAATTCCAGGCCCTGCTCACCGAGATCGCGTCCATCAAGCCCGACGCCGTGGCCTGCTTCTTCGCCGGCGGCGGCGCCGCCAAATTCCTGCGCGACTACCACGCCGCGGGCTTGAGCAAGAGCATCCCGCTCTATGGTTCGGGCTTCCTCACCGAAGGCGTGCTCGACGCCGCCGGTGACGCGGCCAATGGCGTACTCACCACGCTCCACTACAGCGACTCCCTGGACACGCCGCGCAACAAACAGTTCCGCCTGGAATACGCCAAGGCCTTCAAGCTGCAGCCCGACGTGTACGCCGTGCAGGGCTACGACGCCGGCCTGCTGCTGGTCAAGGGCGCCAACGCGGTCAAGGGCGACATCAACAACAAGCAGGCACTGTACGCCGCCCTGCGCAGTGCGGAGATCGACAGCCCGCGCGGCAAGTGGAAGATGAGCCCGTCGCACAACCCGATCCAGGACATCTACCTGCGCCGCGTGGAAAACCGCGAGAACAAGGTGATCGGCATCGCCGGCAAGGCCATCGCCGACCCGGCCACCGGTTGCCGCATGGCCTGATCCTTGCGCCATGCTTTCTGCAAGCCGGCGCCCTAGCGGCGCCGGCTTGACGTCGGCTTGCTGAAACGATGGACTTCGCCAATTTCCTCATCCAGCTGCTCAACAGCGTCCAGTACGGCCTGCTGTTGTTCATGCTGGCCGCCGGCCTCACGCTGATCTTCGGGATCATGGGCGTGGTCAACCTCGCGCACGGCAGCTTCTACATGATCGGTGCCTACCTCGCGTGGTACTTCACGTCGCTGCTCGGCAGCCTCACGCTGGCCATCGTGCTCGGTACGCTGCTCGCGGTGGCCTTCGGCTGGTTGCTGGAGTGGTTGCTGTTTCGCCACTTCTACCACCGCGACCACCTCGACCAGGTGCTGCTCACCTTCGGCCTGATCTACATCTTCGAAGAGATGCGCTCCATCTTCTGGGGCGACGACGTGCACGCCGTGCAAGTGCCCGAGCTGCTGAACTGGTCGATCCCGCTCACCGACACGCTGTCCTACCCGGTCTACCGGCTGGTCATGTCGGCCGTGTGCATCGTGCTCGCCATCGGCCTGTACCTGCTCATCAGCAAGACGCGCCTGGGCATGAAGATCCGCGCCGGCGCCTTCAACCGCGACATGACCGAATCGCTCGGCGTGAACATCCGCCTGATCCACGGCGTGGTGTTCGCGCTCGGCGTGGGCCTGGCCGCCATCGCTGGCGTGATCGCCTCGCCCATCGCCAGCGTGTACCCGGGCATGGGCAGCTCGGTGCTCATCATGTGCTTCGTGGTCGTGGTCATTGGCGGCATCGGCTCGGTGCGCGGTGCGCTCGTGGCCGCCCTGCTGGTGGGGCTGGTGGACACCTTCGGCAAGGTGCTCGTGCCGCAGATTGCGGGCATGGCGGTCTACATGCTGATGGCGCTCGTGCTGCTCTACAAACCCGAAGGCCTGTTCAAACAATGAGCACCGCCAAAGCCCAACTCGAAAAACTGCCGCGCAGCATCCAGTTCGTGCTCGCGCTGGGCGCCATCGCGCTCGCGGCCTTTCCGCTGCTGCCCATTGCGGGCAGCGACTTCTACCTCGGCATGCTGTCGCAGATGATGATCCTGGCCATCTTTGCGATGAGCCTCGATCTGCTGCAAGGTGTGAGCGGACTCGTGTCGCTGGGGCACGCGGCCTTCTTCGGCCTGGCGGGCTACGCGCTGGCTTTCATGACGCCGGCCGATGCACCGATCGCACTGTGGTGGTCGCTTCCGGCGGCCGCGCTGGCCGCGGGTCTGGCCGCGCTGATCATCGGCTTCTTCGTCGTCCGCACGCACGGCATCTACTTCATCATGGTCACCATGGCCTTCGCGCAGATGGTGTTCTTCCTGTTCTTCGACAACAAGGCGCTCGGCGGCTCCGACGGCATCTACGTGAACTTCCGCCCCGACGCCACGGCGCTCGGCATCGACCTCGAGAGCAAGACCGTCTTCTATTACTTCACGCTCGTGGTGCTGATCGGCCTGTACTTCGCGCTGCGCCGCCTGCTGTTCTCGCCCTTCGGCCGTGTGCTCGCGGGCATCCGCGTGAACGAGCACCGCATGCGCGCCGTGGGCTATGGCACCTTCGGCTACAAGCTCACGGCCTTCACGCTGGCGGGCGCACTGGCGGGCGTGGCCGGCTACCTGTGGGCCGCGCAGACCGGCTTCGTGAACCCCGAGCTCATGGGTTTCCACATGAGCGCGCACGCGATCATGATGGTCATCCTCGGCGGCATGGGCAACTTCGCCGGCGCCATCGTCGGCGCGTTCGCGTTCGAGTACGTCATGCACCTGTTCAAGGACATGACCAAGCACTGGCAACTGCTCATGGGTGGCTTCATCGTGCTGGTGGTCATCGTTGCGCCGCGCGGTCTGCTTGGATTGATCGACCGCTACAGCAAGCGCGGAGGCAAGGCATGAGCGACCTGCAGCTTTCCGCGAAGAACCTGGTCAAGCGCTTCGGCGGCCTCGCCGCCGTCAACGATGTGTCGGTCGATCTGCACCGCGGCCGCATCCACGCGGTCATCGGCCCCAACGGTGCGGGCAAGTCCACGCTGACCAACCTGCTCTCGGGCGACCTGCCGCCCACCAGCGGGCAGATCGCGCTCAACGGGCAGGGCATCCACGGCAAATCGCCCGAGCGCATCTCGCGCCAGGGCCTGGGCCGCAGCTACCAGAAGACCAACATCTTCCTGCCCTTCACCGTGTGGGACAACGTGCGCCTGGCCGCGCAATCGCGCGAGCGCCACGCGCCCTTCAACCCGCTGCACTGGTTCAGCGCGGCGTCGAAGCTGGCCGACGTGAACCGCCGCTGCGAACGCGCGCTGGAACTCGCGGGCCTCACCGCACGCGCCCACACCGTGGCCGCCGCCACCAGCCACGGCGAACAACGCCAACTCGAAATCGCCATGACGCTGGCCACCGAACCCACGGTGCTGCTGCTCGACGAGCCGTTGGCCGGCATGGGCGCGGCGGAAGCCGAATCGATGGTGGCATTGCTGCAGCGCCTGAAGGCCGAACACGCCGTGATGCTGGTGGAGCACGACATGGACGCCGTGTTCGCGCTGGCCGACGTGCTGACCGTGATGGTCAACGGCCAGGTGATCGCCAGCGGCACGCCGCAACAGATCCGAAACGACGAAGGCGTGCAGGCCGCCTACCTGGGCGAGGAACACTGATGAGCGCCATCATCGAAGCCAGCGGCCTGCACACGCACTACGGCCAGAGCCACATCCTGCGCGGTGTCGATTTCACTGTCGGCCCGGCGCAGACCATCGGCCTCATGGGCCGCAACGGCATGGGCAAGACCACGCTGCTCAAGTCGCTCATGGGCCTGGTCAAACCCAGCGGCGGCACGGTGCAGGTGAAGGGCCGCAACATGACCGGCGCCTCGCCTTACAACGTGGCGCGCCAGGGCATTGCCTACGTGCCCGAAGGCCGCGGCATCTTTGGCAACCTGAGCGTGAAGGAAAACCTGGTGATGGCCGCGCGGCCCGGCACCCAAGGCCAGCGCGAATGGACTTATGAGCGCGTGCTCGACACCTTCCCGCGCCTGGCCGAACGCCTGGGCCACGGCGGCCAGCAGTTGAGCGGCGGCGAGCAGCAGATGCTCACCATCGGCCGTGCGCTGATGACCAACCCCGACCTGTTGATCCTCGACGAGGCCACCGAAGGCCTGGCCCCGCTGATCGCGCGCGAGATCTGGCGCATCTGCGGCCTGATCCGCGAGAGCGGCATCAGCAGCGTGATCGTGGACAAGAACTGGAAGCACGTCACGCAGATCACCGATCGCAACGTGATTCTGGTGAAGGGTGAGGTGGTGTTCGAGGGGGCCACAAAGGAACTGCTCGCGCAGCCAGGCCTGCTGGAGCAGCACCTGGGGGTCTGACCCCAGAGCTGGCGCCGCCTCGGCCGGCGCCCAGGCGCTAACGCTGCCCCAAGGCCTGCGAGAGTTTGCGGGCCTCTTCCTTGAGCACGAACACGATGGCGCGCACGCGCTCCTCGTCCACGCGCACGCCGGGGCCGAACACCGCCAGCGACCCCTTCACCTGGCCGTCGCCGCCAAAGTAGGGCACGGCCATGGCCACGGCGCCCTTGATGAGTTCGTCGCGGCTGATCTCGTAGCCCTGCTCGCGGATGGTCCGCAAGCGGTCGAGGTAGGCCACGAGATCGGCGTCGCGCGCGCCCTCGCCGCCAAGGTAGGCCTCGGGTGAGGCCACGTGCGCCAGGATCACGCGGCCGCTGGCGCCCAGGGTCACGTCGGTGCTGTAGCCCACGCCGCGCTTGAAACTCAGCGGCTGCGCGCTGGGCAGCTCGGCCACGCAGGTGCGCATGGCGCCCTGGTGGACCAGCAGCGACACGGTCTCGCCCGTGGCCTCCCACAGGCGGCGCATCATGGGCTGCGCCACAGTGGCGATGTCCAGGCCCGCGCTCCATACGTGCGCCAGGTTTGCCACCGACGGGCCCAGCTCGAAGCGCTGCGGCTCGCCCGAGGACACGATGAAACCCTTGTGCTCCAGCGTGCGCAGCAGGCGGTACAGCGTGGGGCGGCTCAGGTCCACGCGCTTGACCAGTTCGCCCGCCGTCAGGCGATGGTCGGTGGCCGTGAAGGCCATCAGGATCTCCAGCGCCCTGTCCACGGCTCGGACACTGTCCCCCAGTTTTTCAGCTTTTTCGCTTTTTTCGCTTTCTTCGATGCTGTTCATAGTCTGCTGACGGTTGTGTTCCCACGATGGTAGCTCAGCATTGTCCGCAGAGCGAACACATAAATCAAATACTTGACAAGGCATCACTTGTCCGTAAAATGGACTCAAGAATCATCTTGTGGACAAATGGAGATACCCCGATGAACAAGGAAATGTCCGAAACGCTGACCCGCGTAGGCCCCGGCACCCGCATGGGTGAGCTGCTGCGCCGCTACTGGGTGCCGGCGCTGGCGTCGAGCGAAATCCCCGAGGCCGACGGCCCGCAGGTGCGCGTGCAGCTGCTGGGCGAGAAGCTGCTGGCCTTTCGCAACACGGACGGCAAGGCCTGCCTGATCAGCGAGTTCTGTTCGCACCGCGGCGTTTCGCTGTACTTCGGCCGCAATGAGGAAAACGGCATCCGCTGCGCGTACCACGGCGTCAAGTTCGACGGCGACGGCAAGTGCGTGGACGTGCCGTCCTCGCCCCAGTCCTGCGCGCGCATGCACATCAAGGGCTACCCCTGCGTGGAGCGCGGCGGCATCGTCTGGACCTACATGGGCCCGGCCGAACACCAGCCCGCGCCGCCCGAGATCGAGTGGTGCACGCTTCCCGACAGCCACGTGTTCGTGTCCAAGCGGCTGCAGTACAGCAACTGGCTGCAGGCCATGGAAGGCGGTATCGACACAGCCCACGTGTCCTACGTGCACCGCTACGAGGTGGACACCGACCCGATGCACCAGGGCGTGAAGGCGCTGGACTACATCAAGGCCGACGGCAACGTGGTATTCGAGATCGAGAAGACGCCCTACGGCCTGGGCCTGTTCGGCCGCCGCAATGGCGAGCCCGACTCGTACTACTGGCGCGTCACGCAGTGGCTGTTCCCCTGGTTCACGCTGATCGCGCCCTTCGGCGAGCACGCGCTGGGTGGCCACGTCTGGGTGCCCATCGATGACCACCACTGCTGGGCCTGGAGCATCAACTGGCAGCCCTTCCACCCGCTGACGGCCGAGGAGCGTGCGGCGATGGAAGCCGGCCAGGGCATCCACGTGGAGTACGAGGCGCCGGGCAGCTTCGTCCCCAAGGCCAACCGCGACAACGACTACGGCATGGACCGCGTCGCGCAGCGCGAGAAGCGTTCGTACAGCGGCATCTTCGGTTTCTCTGCGCAGGACTACTCGCTGCAGGAAAGCATGGGCTCCATCCAGAACCACGAGGCCGAGCAACTGCTGCCCACCGACAAGGCCATCGTGATGGCGCGGCGCATGTTGTCGGAAGCCGCGATGGGCATCGAACAGGGCACCACCCCGCCCGCGCTGGACGCCAGCCAACAGCGGGTGCGGCCCGCCGGCGTGCTGCTGCCCAAGGAGCAGAACCCCGTCGAGTGGGCCAGGGAGCACCTGGCCAACAGCATTCACAAGCCGGTGTTCAGCCTGTGAAGGCCTGAGCTGGTTCGACCACACCAACTACAGGAGACAAGGCATGTTTCCACGCCGATCCCTTCTCGCCGCCGCCCTGCTGGGCGTGGCCACCGCCAGCCCTTCGTGGGCGCAGAGCGCGGCCGACTGGAAGCCCACCAAGCCGGTGCGCATCATGGTGCCCATCGTGGGCAGTACCAACGACGTGCTCGCGCGCCTTGTGGCACCCAAGCTGCAGGAGGTGTTCGGCCAGCCCTTCGTGGTGGAGAACAAGGGCGGCGCGGGCGGCACCATCGGGTCACTGGACGTCGTGAAGTCCGCGCCCGACGGACACAACCTGCTGGTGGGCTACAACGGGCCACTCGCCATCAACGTGACCCTTCTCAGCAAGATGCCCTACGACCCGGTGAAGGACCTGGCGCCCATCACGCTGGCGGTGAAGGCGCCGCAGTACCTGGTGGTGAACCCGGCTACGGGCATCACCAATGTCAAGGACTTCATCGCCACCGCCAAGTCGAACCCCGAGAAGCTGAACTACGGCTCGGTCTCGGTGGGCAGCGCCTCGCACCTGACGATGGAGATGATGAAGTCGGAGGCCGGCTTCAACATCACGCACATCCCCTACCGGGGTGCCGCGCCCGCGGTGTCCGACTTGGTGGCCGGCATGGTGCAGACCGGATTCTTCGTGCCGGGCAACGTGCAGGGCTTCGTCAAGGAAGGCAAGCTGCGCCTGCTGGCCAGCACCGGCCTCAAGCGATTCCCCAGCACGCCCGACGTGCCCACACTGGACGAGTCGGGCCTGAAGGGCTTCGAGGCCACCTCGTGGATCGGTTTCCTCGCGCCGGCGGGCACGCCGCCGCACATCATCAAGCGCTACAACGACGAGATGGTGAAGATCCTGAAGTCGCCCGACATCCAGGCCCGCCTGCACGAGATGGAGTTCGAGGTGATCGCCAGCACGCCGCAGCAGTTCAGCGCCTGGATCGCCTCGGAGATCAAACTCTGGGGCAAGGTCATCAAGGACAACGGCATCAAGCTGGATTGAGAGCGGACATGGCATCGTTTCGATTGGCCGGCAAGGTGGCCTTGATCACGGGCGGGGGCGCCGGCATCGGCGCGGCCGCGACCGCCCTGTTCTGCCGCGAAGGCGCGGCGGTGGCGATGGTGGACGCCGATCCGCAGGCGCTGGAGCGCACGCGCGCGGCGATCCTTGAGGCGCAGCCCGAGGCGCGCGTGATGGGCATCGCGGCCGACGTGTCGGACCCGGCCGGCGCGCAGGCCGCCGTGGCGCGGTGCGTGAACGAGTGGGGCGGGCTCGACGCGCTGGTGAACAACGCCGCCATGCGCAACTACCTGCCGGCGGCAGAAGTGTCGCCCGCCGACTGGCAGGCCATCGTGGCGGTGAACCTGGCGGGCATGTCCAACTACTGCCAGGCCGCGCTGCCGGCGCTGCGCCGCTCGGGCGCGGGCGCCATTGTCAACGTCTCCTCGTGCTACGCCGTCACCGGCCGCCGGGGCATGGCGCTGTACGACGCCACCAAGGCCGCGCAACTTGCCTTCACGCGCACGCTGGCGTTCGAGGAATCGACGCACGGCGTGCGCGCCAACGCGGTGTGTCCGGGCTCCACGCTGACCGACTTCCACGTGGGCCGCGCCTCGGCGGCGGGCAAGAGCGTGGAGCAACTCAGCACCGAGCGCAAGGACACCTCTCTCATCGGCCGCTGGGCCCGCCCCGAAGAAATCGCCGCGCCGATCCTCTGGCTGGCCTCGGGCGAGGCCTCCTTCATCACCGGCACCACGCTGATGGTGGACGGCGGCCTGCACATCATGTAACTCCCGGCTTGTGCCGCCTCTGCTGCGAACCCATGTCCACCGCCCTGCTCTCAGCCCTCGTCTACAACCTGAGGTACGAAGCCCCTGGCATCGTCAGCGTCGAGTTGCGACCGGCCACGCCAGACACGGTCTTCCCCGCGCACACCGCCGGCGCCCACATCGACCTTCACCTGGGCCAGGGGCTGATTCGAAGCTACTCGCTGATGAACCCGGTCACCGACGGGCAGCGTTACGTGCTGGGTGTGCTCAAGGACCGCCAGAGCCGCGGGGGATCGAAGCACGTACACGAGAAGCTGCGCGTGGGCGATGTCCTGGAGATCTCGCCGCCGCGCAACAATTTCCCGCTCGAAGAAAGCGCGCCGAAGTCGGTGCTGGTGGCTGGAGGCATCGGCATCACGCCCATGTTGTGCATGCTGGATCGGCTGGCCGCCCTGGGCCGCCCCGCGGAACTGCTCTATTGCGCACGCTCCCGCCGGGAAGCGGCCTTCGTGCAGGAACTGGAATCCAGGACCTCGGACCTGTTCCGGCTGCGCTTGCATTTTGATGACGAAGCCGCCGCGCCGCCCGACCTGCGCAGGCTGCTGGCCGGCCACCCGGGCGAGACCCACTTCTATGGCTGCGGCCCCGGCCCCATGCTGAACGCCTATCAGCAGGCCTGCGATGACCTGGGCTACAGCCACGTGCACCTGGAGCGTTTCGCTGCCGTGAAGCAGGAGGGGGAGGTCCCTGTCAACGCCAAGGGCTGCACCGTGGAGTTGCGCCGCAGCGCCCGGATCCTCCAGGTACCGCCTGGCACCACCCTGCTCGACGCCATCATGGAGGCGGGCATCATCCCCAGCTACAGCTGCAGGGAAGGCATCTGCGGGGCTTGCGAGACCAAGGTTCTGGCGGGCGAGGTAGACCACCGGGACAGCATCCTCACCAAGGAAGAGCGCGCCGCCAATCAGTCGATGATGATCTGCGTGTCGGGCTGCCGCTCCGACTCCCTGGTGCTGGATATGTGAGCGCCCGGCGGGGCAGCGGGTGGCTCCATCAGCGGGCTTTGTCCAGCTTGGGCAGGGTCTCGAAGAAATCGGCTCCCAGGCCGTAGTCGGCGACCGAGAAGTTCGGCGCCATCGGGTCCTTTTTGATCGCCATGATCACATTGGAGTCCTTCATGCCCGCTAAGCGCTGGATGACCCCCGAGATGCCGGCCGCGATGTAAAGCTGCGGTGCCACGATCGGCAGTCGAGGCAGGAGAGCCGAGTACGTCGGGTTCATTGAGGCCATCCAGTGCGCCAAGCGGCGCTGGCGTGTGTTGTGTACTCACTTCAGCGCAATGGCCTTGTCGGATATGACGGCAGAGATGTGGATCACGCGCAAGCCGAAGCTCGAAGTGCGGACCTGCCTTGTAGCGGACGTGGAAGCGAACAAGCAGCGTGAGACCAGTGTCCAAGTGCTTCCTGGTACGCATTGCCGCGCGCAATGGCCTCAGTCCGTGCCGTTCGCGCTTCGCCGCGGGTTCAAGAGAAGCGGCTACTCGGCTTTGGCACCTGAAACCCGCACGAGCTCTCCGGCCCTCAGATAGTCTGACTGAATGAAGCGCACGAATTCCTGCGGCGAGTAGATCATCGGCTCTGCACCAGAGGCGATGATGCGGTCCCGAATCTCTTTTAGCGCGAGAATCTTGTTGATCTCCTCGCTGATTCTCTCGGCAACAACGGAAGACGTGGCCGCGGGCGCTGCAAATCCGAACCACCCAGCGACCTCGTATCCTTTGAGCGCTGATTCTGCGACTGTCGGTAGCTCGGGAGCTGCAAGGGAGCGGCGGGCACCGGATACGGCCAGCGCCCTGACGGAGCCGGCCTTTGCATTGGGCAGTGCCGTAACGATGTTGTCGAACATGAGTTGTATGTGGCCGCCAATCAGATCGGTCATCGCTGGTGCCGAGCCCTTGTAAGGCACATGATTCATTTCGATGCCCGCCATGGTCGCGAATTGAGCCGCAGCCAGGTGTGCGAGTGAGCCACTTCCATACGAACCGTAGCTCAGCTTTCCGGGCTGCTCCTTGGCCAAGGCGATCAGATCTCGAACGCTGTGGGCGCGCACCGATGGATGAACGAGCAGAACCGTCTGAGTCAAGGCGATGGGAACCAACGGTGTGAAGTCCCGTTGGGCGTTAAAGCTGAGACCGCGATAGAGGTGCGGATTGACGGAAAAGGTCACATTGGTGCCAAGCAGGATGGTGTGTCCGTCTGCCGGGGCTCGCGCGACGAACTCCGCACCCAAATTGGTGGCCGCCCCCGCCTTGTTTTCCACGATCACGGTCTGCCCGAGGGCTTCTTGCAGTTTGGGGCCAATCAGGCGGGCCAAGATATCAGTCGTGCCTCCGGCCGGGTACGGAACGACGATTCGAATCGCGCGCGATGGAAATCCCTGTGCGGCAACGGGAATGACGAAGCTTCCTGCTGCGGCTGCGATCAGGTTGCGACGAGACAAATTGAACACTCGACGATCCATAGAAACTCCTGTGGGGTGGTTGAAAGACTGTCACCAGTCGTGCTGCAGCGTCCAGGTTCGGATGAGCTCGACGCCCTGGGCCAGTTGCTCCGGCTGTCCTTGAAAATAGTGATTGGCACGTGGTATCACGCGAAACTGCTTGTCTGGGCTCGCACACGCGTCGTGCATTCGACGGACATCGGGCTGGGGCACGGCATCGTCGGCACTGTGTTCGATGGCAAGCAGGGGCGCCGTTACACCGCGCGCGCATGTCTCTCCATCGGCCAAGGAAAACTCCAGAGACCATTGGGAGAGCCAGGAGCGCAGCGTGGAGAATCGTCCCAATCCCACGGGCCCGCTGTTGACCGTTTCTGGAATCCCCAGGTAGCAGCGCCCTATAAGGCGGTCATTGGGTTCGATGCTGCCGTCCAGGAATCGTGGATCGGCCATCGTGCGATGGGTGAGGAGTCCGCGCTCCATTTCAGCCCCTCCGCATTGGCGCAGCATCGCGAGGGTTTCCTGAACGTACGCGGTGATGCGTTGAAGCCGTGCACGTTGCGCCTCGCGATACGCCGCCAACCAGTCGGGCGGATATGGCGGCCGCACTGGCAGTGAGGGACTGTACAGATCCAATTCTGGATTGCGCCGATCAGGTGCGTTCTCGTCGATCACCGAGGGGTCGATCCAGTCCAACAGACACCGGGCACGAGAGCGATGCGCGGCCTCCAAGACAATGCCGTCAACGGGCCAGAGAGCCGCAGCCTTCAGGTTGATCGGGTCGCCAGCCGGAGTTGCTGTGACCGTCGGATTCTCCGCTTGGGATTGGTAGTACAGCGCCAGCGAGCCGCCACCGGACCATCCCAGCAGGACGACTTGGCGATAGCCCAATTGCTCCTTGGCGTATCTGACACAAGCACCAAGATCCAGGAGGACCTTCTCGTAGACCAGCGCTGTGTCGTTCCTTGCGTAGCGACTTCCCATGCACAAGACCGCATGGCCTGCACATGCCAACGCTGAGGGAAGCGGCATCAGTTGCAGGGTTGAACTGGGGTGCATCATGAGGAACACAGTGCTGCCCTCTCCGTGCGCGGGGCGGATCAGTAGGCCTTCCAGATTGATCATTCCCTGGCTTCCAGAGAACCCATAGGTTTCCGTTGCTTGGGCGGGCTCGGGGTACTGGATATGTACCCATTGGCGTCGAACTTGCTGAGACATCATCTGTGCTTAGTCAGTAGAAGTGGGCTTGGAGCATGGGCGTCCACTGTCTGGCGCTTGGCACCTGCTGCAACCATTCCAGGTTTGGACTTGATGCCCGCATCGTTCGGTATGGGGTGCAAATCCAGGCGGAGCCCGGCTCTGACGATCTGGCTTGGGACATCGTGTCCGACCAGACTGGGCAAGCGGGCGGCCGCCTCTACGAGTTGGGATAAATCTATGCCGGTGTCGTAGCCCATGAGATCGAGGGCGTGCACGATTTCTTCTGTGCAAACGTTCCCTGAGGCGCCAGGCGCATACGGGCAACCTCCCAGCCCGCCCAAGGCTGCATCGAACCGGTCGAGGCCAGTACTTATGGCCGCCAGCAAGTTCGCCAGACCCATGCCGCGCGTGTTGTGAAAGTGCAGCGTGAAGTCCACTCCCGTGTACTGGGCCAAACGGGCATGCGTCGCCAACTCGACCACCTGCAGCGGGAAAGCCATGCCGGTGGTGTCGCACAGCGTGATGCCCTGCACCCCCATGTCGACGAACCGCTGTATCCAGTCAGACACTTCTTCCTTGGAAACGTCTCCTTCCATGGGGCATCCAAAAACGCAGGAGAGCGAGACATTCGTTGGCACATCGGATGAGCGTGCCAGGGAGATTGCCTCTGTCAGCGCCGAAAGCGATTGACTGCGCGACATGCGCAGATTGCAGCGGTTGTGTGTCTCGCTCACCGACATCACGAGATTGACCTCGTCGGCTCGGGCCTCAATGGCCCGTTCCGTGCCGCGCACGTTCGGCACCAGGGCGGTGTACATGACACCTGGGCGCCGTTCGATCTCACGCATCACAACTTCAGCGTCTCGCAGCGCCGGGACAGCGGCAGGCGATGTGAAGGAAGTGACCTCGATTTTCTCCAGCCCGCAGGAGGAGAGCGCATTGATCAGCGCAATCTTCTCTTTGGTCGGCACGAACCGGGCTTCCATTTGCAGGCCGTCGCGTGGGCCTACCTCCTGTATGCGGATGCGCCGGCCCGAGCCGTTCCAGACACTGGCGTTCATCGGATCACCCCCTTGGTGCGCAGCAACCCGATCTGCTCCGTCGTGAGGCCGGCCTCAGCGAGCACGGTGTCGGTGTCGTCACCAAGGTGTGGCGCACTGCTGCGGATGCTGCCGGGCGTTGCGGAGAGCTTGGGCACGATGCCGGGCACTTCCACCGTATAGCCATCTCGGGTGACCTGGGGCAGCATCATGTCGCGAGCTCGGTAGTGCGGGTCCTCGGCGATGTCCTTGGCGGTGTAGACCTTCCCAGCCGGCACACGGGCGGCCGCCAGGATGTCCATCACCTGCTGCACGGTGTGCACGACGGTCCAGGCCGCGATGGCGGTGTCGATCTCGTCCACCCGAGCCACCCGGCCGGCGTTGCCGACCAGGTCGGGCGCATCGCCCAGGTCTTGCCGGCCAATGGCGCCCATGAGCCGCTTGAAGATGCTGTCGCCATTGCCCGCCACCAGCACCCACCCGTCCTGACAGGGATACGCGTTGCTGGGCGCGATACCTGGCAGCGCGCTGCCAGCGGCTTCGCGCACCGCGCCGAAGGCGCTGTATTCGGGGATCAGGCTCTCCATCACGTTGAACACCGCTTCGTGCAAAGCTACGTCGATCACCTGCCCCGGGCCGCCATGCACATTCCGGTGATATAGCGCCATCAGAACGCCGATGGTGCCGTGCAGCGCGGCCAGGGTGTCACCGAGAGAAACGCCCACTCGCACTGGCGCGCGCCCGGGCTCACCCGTCAGGTGACGCAAGCCTCCCATCGCCTCTCCGATGGCGCCGAAGCCCGGCAGGTCCCGATAGGGCCCTGTCTGGCCATAGCCCGAAATGCGCAGGATCACCAACCCTGGGTTGAGCGCGTGGATTTCATCGGGCGACATCCCCCAACTTTCAAGGGTGCCGGGCCGGAAGTTCTCGATCAGCACGTCAGCCTCAGCGATGAGGAGGCGAGCGATTTCCTGGCCCTGCGGTTGACGCAGGTCCAGCGCCAACGATCGCTTGTTGCGCGACTGCACCTGCCACCAAACGGATGTACCTTCCTTGACGAGGCGCCAGGAGCGCAGCGGGTCGCCGCCATCGGGCGCCTCGATCTTGATGACATCAGCGCCGAACTCGCCCAGCGTCTTGCCGCAGAAGGGGCCGGCAATGAGTTGGCCCATTTCAATCACGCGCAAGCCCTGCAGGGCACCGGCGGCGAGGCCCCCTCCCATTGAAGAATTGATTCGATGTTGTCTCATGTGAAGGGAATGATGCGCGCAACGTTGGGCTCTGCAAAACGCTGATGCGTGAGGCTGCCATCGCAATACGGCATGGCACGCTATCATCGACTCGCGATGAAGCTCGACCCTGTTTCCCTGCGCCTGTTCGTTGCCGTGATGAAGGAAAGCACCATAGCTGCTGCGGCCGCGCGCGAGCATTTGGCCGCGTCGGCCGTTAGCCGCCGGATGGCTGAGTTGGAGGCCTCACTGTGTGTGAGCCTTTTCACCCGTAGCAACAAGGGCACTGAACCCACCGCCGCCGCGTTTGCGTTGCTCAATCTGGCTCGAGGTGTCCTCAACGACATGGACGGCATTGCCAGTCAAATGCAAGAGTACGGCAGCGGTGTGCGCGGTCACGTACGCATCGTGGCCAACATCTCGGCCATCACACAGTTTCTACCCGCCGAGCTGCAGCGCTTTATGGCGCTGTACCCGCAGGTGGACGTGCGTTTGCAAGAGCAGATAAGCACCGTGATCGCGCGCTCAGTGGCTGAGAACGCGGCCGACGTGGGCATTCTCAATGCAGGCCACTACGGCGAGAGAATCGAATTGCTGCCTTACCACCTGGACGAACTGATACTGGCGGTGCCCAAGGACCACCCACTGGCGCGGCGCAAAAGCGTGCGGCTGGCCGACGCGCTGGCCTATGACTTTGTGGGTGCGCATCCCGGCAGTGCCATCAACAACCTGCTTACTACGGCGGCCTCCGCTGTGGGCTTGCCGCTGAGGTTGCGCATCCAGGTCACGAGCTTTGACGCGCTGTGTCTCATGGTCCACGCAGGCCTGGGCATAGGCGTTCTTCCGCGCAAAAGTGCAAGCCTCTACCACGGCACACTGGCAATTCGTGCTGTCCGCCTTGCTGAGCCTTGGGCGCACCGGCAACTCTCACTGTGCATACGATCAGACGACTCATTGTCTCGCGTGGGCCGTCTGCTGGTGGACCACTTACGCGCCAGCACGCCGGTGGCCAAACCGTGAATACCCCTTGAGCTGTTGCACACGAGGAGGCGCCCCCGTGTTGATCTCTGCCCGACCGTAGCCGTGCCTGGAAAGGCTGTCTCCGACGCATCCGAGCCAAGCAGTTTGCGCTGTCGCCGACTCGCTGGGACAAGGTCGTTCGCACTGCGGGATCGCGAGGAGGCGTGGCCAGGTCTCTGTATGACCCGCGTCTATCGATCGAGGAACTCCGCTGTCATGGCTTCGGATGGTTTAGGAACATAGTTAGAGGGTGTTTTCTGCTTCAGGCCCTCGACCCAACCCAGCATCTGGGGGATCCCCGGCCAGAAGAGATGGTCAGTGACCAATGTAAGCGTCGCCATGTCCTTCACGGTCGAGTCAGGGTATCTCAGTCCCGCACAGTTCGAGCAAGCTCAAGAAGCTTAGGTCGGTGTCAACGAGACCGGCAGCAGCCCATTCGGCCTGATCCATCGGGTGGCGACGCACCGGCACGCCGAGCACCTTGGCCAGGGATTCGCAGAAGTGGGTCTTGCCCACCCCCGGCGGCCCGAAGAGCAGCAAGGGCGGCAGGCGAACGGGCGGCGTTCCTTCTTCTTCACCGGGCACGCCCGTGTCCGCGATTGCCGCCTTGGACTTGCCCTTCCCTGCTCGGGCCTTCTTTCCCGTTCCGCTGGCTTGGGCGCCGTTTTCACGCTTCGCGCTTTCATGTCCTGGCGCCGCACTGCGCATCTTCTGCAGCGCCACATGGTTCGCCACGAACTGGATCACTTCACCGAAGTGCGGGTGATCGTCTTGCAGCGCCAGGATGGCCTCCACCGACTCGGGCGCACCCAGGCGCCGCCAAGGCCCTTTCGCGTTGAGCATGAAGCCATGCCACCGTGATGACCACCTCAATGATCAAAAGTCGTGTATGCTATCCATTGAAACCGGTTTTATTGTACGAAACCATGAAGGTGCTACACATGAACTTCGAACTCAGCCCGGATGACCAAGCATTTGCCGACGCCGTCGCCCGCTTCGCTCGTGCCAAGCTGGCCGGCGGTGCGCTGGAGCGTGCCCACTCCCCAAGCTACCCATGGGAGGTCGCGCGCATGCTGTCGGAGCAAGGCCTGTTCGGCATCGCCTTTTCTCAAGCAGACGGAGGCCAAGGTGGCACCCTGATGCAGGCGGTGTTGGCAATTCAGGAGGTGGCGCTGGTATGCCCCAAGAGCGCCGACATCGTGCAGGCCGGCAACTTCGGTCCGATCCGCACCATGGTGGAGTACGCCACCAACGAACAAAAACAACGCTTCCTTCCTGACTTGCTGGGAGGGCGAAAACTCATCTCGCTGGGCATGACTGAGCCCGATGCGGGTTCTGCGGTGACCGAGTTGCGTACCAGTGCCACAGCCGATGGCGATGGCTACCTCATCAATGGCAGCAAGATCTTCTCGACCCACAGCCCCGAGGCTGAGCTCTTTCTGGTCTACGTGCGATTTGGCCCGGGACTGGAGAACATCGGTTCCGTGTTGATCGAGAAGGGCACGCCGGGCTTCACCGTCGGCAAACCTGCGAGTTTCATGAACGGCGAGCAGTGGAGCCAGTTGTACTTCGAGAACGCACGGGTACCAGCCAGCAACCTGCTGTTGGGCCCAGGGGGATTCAAGAAGCAGATTGCTGGTTTCAATGTGGAGCGCCTGGGCAATGCATCGCGCTCGTTGGCCCTGGGCCGCCACTCATTCAACATTGCACGCGAGCACGCACTAAACCGCAAACAGTTTGGACGACCCTTGTGCGAATTCCAGGGACTGCAGTGGAAGTTCGCCGACATGCACATGCGGTTGGAGCAGGCGCAACTGCTTTTGTACAAGGCAGCGATGGAAGGAGAACATGACCTGCCGAGTGCACAGAGCACGGCCATGGCCAAGCTCGCGTGCAACGAGGCCGGATGGTTCGTGGCCAACGAAGCACTGCAAGTGATGGGCGGCATGGGCTTCAGCCAAGAATCGATCGTCGAGTACTGCGTGCGCCGCATTCGCGGCTGGATGATCGCAGGTGGTTCGATCGAAATGCTCAAGAATCGCATTGCCGAGGGCGTGTTCGAACGCAGCTTTCCGCAACGCGCGCCGAAGGTCGGGTAAAGGGTTTCATAGGAGACATCGATGGATCTTGGAATGCAGGACAAGGCGGTGCTTATCACCGGCGGAGTGCAGGGCATAGGCCTAGAGGTGGCACGTGAGCTGGCGCATGCCGGTGCGCGCCTGATGCTGGCTGACGTCAATGTCAGCGCGGGCCAGGCCGCCGTTGCCGAGCTGGGCGCACGCACCCAGGTTTCATTCGTGGAAGTCGACCTTACGCAACCCCAGTCGGTGCAAGCGATGGTGGAGGCAACGATGAAGACCTACGGTCGCATCGACGGATTCGTCAATTGTGCGGCGATCTTGGATGACAAGACCTTCGAGGAATCGTCTCCTGCAGATTGGAAACGCATGCTCGACGTCTGCCTTCTCGGTCCCATGTACTGTCTGCACGCCCTGCTCCCGATCATGAAAACCCAGCAGTCAGGCCGCATCGTGTGCTTCTCGTCTGACTCGGCCCGCGGCGGACAGGCGCGCCTGTCGTACTACGCGGCCGCCAAAGCTGGCGTGACGGCATTGATCAAGTCGATTGCACAGGAGATGGGGCCCAGTGGCATAACGGCCAACATCGTCTCGCCCGGCGCCACCAACACACCACTTCGCATGAAGCGCGAGGAAGCGATGCGTGCACAAATGGGTGAAGAGAAGTATCAACGCCGCGTGCAGACGGTCCAGAAGATGTACCCGTTGCGGCGCATCGGAGAACCCGGCGACATCGCGCCCATGGTGGCGTTTCTCCTCAGTGACCGCGCGGCCTGGATGACGGGCCAGGTGGTCAGCATCAATGGCGGCTTTACGATGGTGTAACGGGTATGAACTTCGATCTCACTTCTGATCAACGCCAACTCCAGGACGCCGCCATCCGGTTGTCGGAGCAGAAGCTCTATCCGTGGCTGGCCAAATACCCGAAAAACCAGCCACTGTCAAAGGCAGTCATGCTGCAGATCTTCGAGGTGCTGGCCGAATTCGGCCTCACTGGCGCGCGCGTGCCAGAAGAAGAAGGTGGCAGCGGCCTGAGCACGCTGGAGTACGGTCTCGCCTTCGAGCAGTTGCCGCCGGTCATAGCGCTCGCATTGATAGCACACGATGGCACCACCTCACGCCTGTGTGCAAGCGGTGCAACCAAGGATTTTCCGCAACTCATCGCCGACTTGCTCGCGGGCCGCAAGATCGCCTGCACCGCGTCCACCGAGCCGACCACGGGGTCGGACCCGCGAAGTATCCGGTTGCGCGCACGCGAGTCAGACGACGGTGCGATGCATTTTCTGACCGGAACCAAGCAGTGGATCACCAACGGGACGATCGCCGATGTGGCCTTCGTAACGGGGAAATCCGAGAAAGATGGCGAGTTTCGTCGCTACATCGTGGAGCGTGAGGTCTCCCCGTTCCATGCCAGCGAAATCCCCTGCGTAGGGCTGCAGCAAGGTCACCTGAGCGAGCTGACCTTCGACCAAGTCGCAGTACCTCGAAGCAACGCGATCGGCAGCGAAAACAGCACCATGAAGACGCTTACTCAAGCTTGGCTCGTCAATCGACCGCTGCTGGGCTTGTTGGGCCTGCGGGCCGCTGAACGAGCACGCGACGTGGCGATAGAGCATGTCAAAGGGCGCGAGCAATTTGGTGCTTTGCTGGCGAGCAAGCAACTCATCCAGGAGGCACTGGTCGATATCGACGCCTCGATCCAGAGCGCTCGGCTGCTGTGTTACAGCGCGCTCGACGCCGCCGACCGCGGCGCCTCAACGCAGGCCTTGTCGGCCATGGCCAAACGCCAGGGCGTAGCGGTGGCGGAGCGCGCGGCCAGCATAGCGATGAGGTTGTGTGGCGCCATGGGTCTGGCCACCGAGACCGGCGTCGAGCAGCACACCCGCGACATCAAGATGCTCACCATTCCTGATGGAACCTACGAGGTACTGACGCTGATCGCCGGGCGCGACATCACCGGCCACAGCGCGCTCTGAGGTTCAGCCATGGTGATTGATGAACTCGCGCAATTCGCGGCAAGACAAGTGGCTGACGGCTTGCCACCGACAGTGAGCCACGCGGCCAAGCGTGCGCTGGTGGACTGGTTCTCCGCGCTTTTTCCCGGGACACGCATCGCGCCTGCGGCCAACCTCATGGCCGCGCACCGACATGAACTGGGCGTCGGCAATGCCAGTTTGCCCGGGCTGAAGACCACCTCGTTTCCCGCGACGGCCGCCTGGATCAATGGCAGCGTCTCACACGCCGTGGAATTCGACGACATCTTTCGCGACGCGATCTATCACCCTGGATGTCCCACCGTGGCAGCGGCACTGGCTGTGGCCGAGCACCTCTGCGCATCCGGCTCGCGTTTGCTGGAGGCGATCACGGTGGGTTACGAGATTTCCACCCGCATCGGCGTGGCCGTGCAACCATCGCACTACAAGTTCTTCCACACCACCGGCACGGTGGGGTGCTTTGGCGGCGCGGCCGCGGCCGCGGTGCTGCTCTCACCCAAGGCCGAAGTCACCGCACATGCGCTGGCCAGTTCGGCCACGTTTGCCTCGGGCCTGCAGCAGGCCTTCCGCTCCGACGCGATGACCAAGGCACTGCATGCGGGGCATGCAGCTTGGGTGGGTGTCACGTCTGCATTTGGCGCTGAAAGCGGTGTTACCGGTGTGCTCGACATCCTTGAGGGCTCGGCAGGATTCGGGGCGGCGTTGGCAGATGGCCCCGACTGGTCCAAAGCCACCGAAGGGCTCGGCTCGCGTTTCAACATCGAGAGCGTGACGGTGAAGAACCACGGCTGCTGCGGCCACACCTTCGCCTCCATCGACGGCTTGCTGGCATTGCGCGCGCAGCACGGCTTCGGCGTCAACGACATAGAGTCCATCGAGATCTCGACCTACGGTGCGGCGGTGGAGGTGGCGGGAATTCGTGAGCCGAAGTCGCCGTTCGAATGCAAGTTCAGCATCCCATACGCGGTGGCCCACGCAGCACACCACGGCTCGGTGCGCATGGCGGCTTTTGATATCGACCGCATCTTCGACGTCACGGTGCGGAACCTGATGCCGCGCATCCATTTGCGGGCCGACCCCGAACTCACGAGACGCTTTCCCGGCATGCGCGCGGCAAACGTGCAAGTGGTGCTCAAGAGTGGACAAGTGCTCAATCACTTTCAGCCACATCGGATCGGGGATCCAGAAGCGCCTCTCACGGACGAACAGGTGAGTGAAAAGTTTCTTGAGCTCGCGTCGCCGGTGATTTCTACGGACGGTGCGAAGAAACTGCTCGATCAACTCTGGAATATCGACCAGGTGCGCGACGTGCGCTCGCTGCGATTGCAGTTGCTTTGACGCGCTTCATTTCACTACGGAAAACACCCCCGAGCCCATCTTCGAAGAAATGTCACTCTGCGCGTCGAGCATGAGCGTGAGGTTGCGATCCAGAACGCCGCGCATGCGATCCTCAGGACCGGTGACCGTGACGGCGTAGCGGCCGCGATCGTTGATGTCAAAGATGGCGACCGAAATCGCCAACGAACCCTTCACGCGTTCGCTGCGCGTGATGGCATAACGCTGGCTCCGGATTTTTTCCAACTCTGCCCTGAGTTCGCTCGCGCTGGAGGGGAAATCTGTCGGCAGCCGCTTGATGGTCGCGGTTTGTTCTTCCTTCGACAGGTGTGCCAGCAGTACCTTGCCTGTAGCACCATAGAACAGCGGCGCGTGTTCACCCAGCTTGACGATATGCACGAGCCTCGAACTCGACTCGATCACGTCAATGCACACGCGGTCCATGCCAATCGCGGTATTCAGACTGACCGTCTCGCCTGTTGCATTGCCGATCTCCACCATGATGGGATGCGCGACATCGCGAATGTTCAAGCCACTGGCGACAACGCCTGCCAGCTTGATCAGCTTCATCGACAGGCAGTACTTCTGATCGTCCAGTCGCACCAGGTATCCAGCGTCGCACAGGCTGTTGACGAGACGAAAGGCCGTGGCTTTGGGCAACTCGATGCGGTCGCTGATCTCTTGCAGCGCAAGCTTGGGCCTGTCCGGAGTGAATGCGTCTAGCACCGAAAAGATTCGATCGACGGCTCGCACGGTATGAACGCTTTCTTGAGTGTGGCTGGCGCCAAGGTGGCGCCGGATATTAGCAGTCGCCGATCATCACCAAGCCGTCCAGCGCCCGCACGCCACGGCCTGCAGGCAGAACCGCAAGAGGGTTGATCTCGGCCTCGGCCACGCGTGGCTGCGTGCAGCGTGCGAGTTCGGAAACCCGCGCCACGGCGTGCGCCAGCGCGTCGATGTCGCCCAGCGGCAGGTTGCGGTAACCAGAGAGTTGCGCGAACGCCTTGACCTCACTCAACATCTGGCGCGCCACATCGATCGACACCGGCGCGGGGCGAATACTCACATCCTGGTAGAGCTCGGCCAGCACCCCCCCCAGGCCGACCGATACGATAGGTCCGACCGCTGGATCGTATGAATAGCCCACCAGCACTTCGGCCAGTCCCTTGACCATCTCCTGCACCTGAAAGCCGTCAATACGGGCTCGCGGTACAGCCTCGCAGACGCGCCGCAGCATGGCCTCGGCTGCCGATCGAAGTTCGTGCGCGTTGGCGATATCGAGTTGCACGCCACCCATCTCGGTCTTGTGCGGGACGTCGGCGGAAGAAATTTTGAGCACGCAGGGAAAGGCAACGTTGTCGAGCGACGCGGCGTCCCAAGTCGCGGGCGTGGGGGGCAGCGTCCACTCCTGCGCCTGGGGGATGCCAAGTGCGGCGAACGCGCGTTGCGAATCGGCCGAGCTCAAAGTCTGGCCCGCCTGGTGATCACCGGGCAATACGGGCTTGGCGCCAGCGGTTTGATGCACGCGTGGGACCTGCCAACGCGCCCAAGCTGACAGGGCGTCGGTGCAGGCCTCGGGTTGCGAGAACACCGCAACACCGGCTTCGCGCAGCAACTGGCGCGAACGCTCTGCATTGGGTGTGAGGAAAACCGCCACCGGCTTGCTGGACTGCACGCTCAGGATCGGTGCAACCGCTCGTTCGGGCCGGAACTGCGAGGACGAGCCCACCACAGCGACCACCGCATCGATTTCCGACGACTGCAGAAACTCCTCGAGCACCGCGCCGTAGGTGGCCGCATTGGTCCCCGCCAAGGTCAGATCCACCAGCGGCGCGTCGCCGATGTGGATGCCCTTGTTGGCCAGTGCAGCCTGCATTCGTGGCGTGGGCGGGGCCACGTTGATGTTGCGTTCGCCGAGGTTGTCGACAATGAGCGCGCCGCCGCCGCCTGTGGTGGACATGACGCCGATGCGCGCGCCTGCCCCGCGGCCTCGGCGAAACAGAGCTGGTGCGTCCAACAGGGCTTCGAAGTTGTTGAGCTCTGCGATGCCGATGTCGTGCAGGAAGGCCGAAGTGGCCTTGCCATTGCCAGTGAGCGCCCCGGTGTGCGAGACCGCCAGGTGCTGGCCGATAGCGGAACGGCCCAGCCGGTAGGCCAGGATAGGCTTGTTGGCAGCATGGGCCTTGAGCGCAGCAGCACGCAGTGCTTCGGGTGAACGAATGGTCTCGATAAACAACTCGATGACACGCGTGTCCGGGTCGTCAACCATCATCTCGATGAGTTCGGCGATGGAGATGTCTGCCTCGTTGCCAACGGAGACGAGCTTGGAGAAGCCGGCGCCGCGCGCCGCACCGCGCGAAAGGATGGCGCCCAGCATGCTGCCGCTCTGCGAGATCAAGCCCACGTCACCTTTTGGTAGCGCGGGCAGCGACAGCACCTCGTTGGCTGACAAGGCCACCTGTGCGTGCAGGTCGACGATGCCCAGCGCATTCGGTCCCAGCAGGCGGGTCTGAGACCCGGCGAGCAGTTGCAGCAGCGTCTCTTGTCGAGCCTGGCCTTCTTCGCCCGCTTCCGAAAACCCGTTGGACATGATGGTGACGCAGCGCACCGCCGAGGCCACGCAGTCCTCGACCGCGGGCAGTACGTGCTCGGTGGGCAGCATGATGTAGGCGTGGTCCACCGGGCTTGGCGCGTCGCTCACCTTCGGGTAGGCACGCAGGCCCTGGATGTCACTGCGACGCGGGTTGATCGGAAAGATTGTTCCGGTGTAGCCGTGTTGCGTCAGGTGCTTCTGCGGAAGCGCAGCGTGTTTGGCGAGGTCGGCAGAGGCTCCGACGAGTGCGATGGTCTTGGGCCGGAATACGGCCTCCGCCAGAGTCGACATCCTCATTCCCCTTTGAACTGTGCCGTGCGTTTGTCCAGGAAGGCTGAGATACCTTCCGCCTTGTCGGCCGTGCCATAGACCGTGGTCACGAGCATGGTCTCGAACTCGATCGCCGAGGTCAGGTCCATCTGCATGCCACGGTGCACTGCGCGTTTGACAAACGCGAGCGCCAGCGGTGCGCGCGAGGCGTAATGCCGGGCCATTGCAAGCGCGGTTTCGAGCGTTTTCCCGTTGGCCACGCGGCGGTTGATCAGGCCGATTCGCAGCGCCTCGACCGATTCGATAGGCTCGGCAGCGAACAGCATGTCGAGCGCGTTTGCCAGGCCCACCACGCGCGGCAGGCGTTGCGTTCCACCAGCCCCCGCCACCGTGCCGATGCGCGCGCTGGTGATGGCGAAGGTGGCGTTCTCGCTCGCAACGCGCAGGTCGGCCGCGAGTGCGAGTTCCAGCCCCCCCGTCATGCAGAAGCCTTCGATGGCCGCGATAACAGGCTTGGAAGACTGCTCCAGCGCGTCGTTGAGCCGGTGCCAGTGGCTGAAGTAGCGACGCCCCTCTTGAGCGGTTTTCACCTGAAAGGCTTCGTTGAGATCGGCACCAGCCGAGAAGTAGTCTTTGCCGCCGCTGATAACGATGGCCGACACGTCCTTGCGCGCCTCGACCTCGAGGAACGCCGCCATGATGTCGTCCATCATCTGCTCGCTCACCGCGTTGCGTCGCTCGGGTCGGTTGAGTTCGATGACGAAAGCGGGGCCTTCCTTTCGGGTACTAATGGTCTGATAGCTCATGGTGTTCTCCTCAAAGGTGGAATTGGCGGATCGTTTGGTTGATGGTGTCGCTGGCCTCATAAGCGAGCCAGTGACCGGCGCCTTCGATGACTTCGACACGCGCACTCGGCAGCGCGTGCCTTAGCAAATCAATTCGTTCCTGCAGCGATGGAAAGATCAGCGGGTCTTCCTGCCCCAGCAGTACCTGCGTGGGCACGTTCGCGGTGCGCACGTGGTCGACCAGCGAAGCCTGATGGCTCACCTGGCGACTGTCGAAGCGGGCCAGGTCCACATTGCGCAGATGGATGTCGATGGCGAGGTCCTGGGGGTCGGGTTCACGGGCCAACATCCAGCGCCCCAGGTTGCGAGCTGTGGCCTCGCGCAGAACGCGCGCGTCGGCAGGGTCAATGCCCTTTACCTTCTCCAATGCGATGGAGCGCCCGGCCGGTGGACCAAAGCCTGCGGGGCTGAGCAGACTCAGGCGCGTGGGAGCACGGCCATTCGAGGCTAGCAGGGCACTCACACCCGCTGCCACGGCGCCGCCGAAGCTGAATCCGACGAGATGAAACTCACGCTCGCCCACTGCCAGGCGGACGGCGTGTGCGACCCAGGCCAGGTAATCGGAAACAGGCATCTCTTGCGACGGCCGGGCGGATTCACCGAAACCGGGCAGATCGAGAGTGATCACCTGGAACGAGCTGGCCAGCTCCGGCACATTGCGCGCCCAGTGCGTGCGCGAGCCCGAGCCTCCATGCAGCAGCACGAGTGCGGGGCCGGTTCCGGTCGATCGGACCGCCAGTCCGGTCGAATAGAAGAGGGGGCCGTAAGACTGCATCAGGGGTTCTCTTCCGAAGTGATTTCGTGTATTCTATCCATTGAAATCAATTTTGACTAGTGAAACTTATGGGCATCTGCCCGAACAACGACCGGCCGCTGGCGTCTGGCGCCGCTGGCCTGCAGGAAGCGAGATGTCGCAACAGCCCTATTCAGGTATCCGTGTGGTTGAGCTTGGCGTCAGCGTTGCCGCCGGGACGTGTGGTCGCCTCCTCGCTGACCTGGGTGCGACGGTGTATGTGGTGGAGCCCCGCACCGCGAACACTCAAGGCAAGTGGGCCGACCGAATTTCTGCCACGGCGGGCAAGCACAGCTTGCTGGCCGACCCGGGGAACGCCAGTGACGTGCAAGCACTGGTGCAACTGATCCGCGCCTGCGAGGTTGTGGTCCTGAGTTCGGACCTCGATGGCGATGGCTGGCCGGAATCCTGGCTTGGTGCGATTGCGGAATGCCCGATCGTCTGCGACATCACGTCGTTTGGTCGAAGCGGGCCGCTCGCGGGACAAAGCAAGGATGAAGCCGAGTTGCAGGCACTGAGCGGCATCATGGACACGACCGGGTTGCCCGATGGTGAGGCCACGCCGCTAGGTGTGCCCGTGATCGCCATGTCGGCCGGGCTATATGCCGCGGGCGCGATAGCAGTGGCCCTGAGTGTGTATCGCCGCCACGGCGTGGGCCAGTCCATAGAGATCGCACTATTTGATGTGGCGATCAGCACGCTGACCACATTCATGACCGCGCACTACTCGGGCAGGGTACCTCAACGGCTGGGAAATGGTCACGGTATGGCGGTGCCATGGAACGCCTACCCAGCCTCCGATGGCTGGATTCTGATCTGCACGACCAACGACGCGCAATGGCGACGTATCGCGCGGTGTATTGGGCCGGCAGTCGAAGGCGTCGAGCGCTATGTTGAACTCCGTTCGCGCTTGACGCACCGCGAGGAGATCGACACGCTGGTGCGTGATTGGACTTCCAAGCAGCCGATCGACGCGTTGGAAGCACGCTTGAGCGCAGAGGGCATTCCTTGTGGTCGCATCGTGTGCATACACGATCTGCCGAGTGAACCCAATCTGCGCCTGCGCCGGTCGCTCTATTCGGTGCCCAATCCCCTCACCGATGAGGCCGTGTGGGTGTCGAACGCGATTTTTCGATTCTTGGGTGAGCCGCCGGTGACGAGCGCGGTGCCAAAACGCGATTCGGCGCGCACTCAGTTGTCGACGCTGGTGCCGCGGATCCCACGCACACGTGAGCACGGTGAAATCCCGTCGAAAGCGCTGCCAGGATTGCGCGTGGTAGAGATCGGCCAACTCACCACCGCACCGCTGGCCGCGCGTCACCTGGCCACCTTCGGTGCCGACGTGATCAAGGTCGAACCACCAGAAGGAGAAAGCGCACGTGCCTGGGCGCCATTGCGCGGCGGGGTGAGCCACTTCTTTGTTGCGAGCAATGGTGAGAAGCGAAGCGTAGCGCTCGATCTGCGCAGCGAAGCCGATCGTTCCTACCTGTGCGAGCTGCTGAAAGACGCCGACGTTCTGGTCGAAAACATGAAGCCCGGCGCCCTTGCCAAGCTGGGCCTGGGTTATGAGCGCTTGCGCGAACTCAATCCGCGTCTCGTCTACTGCGGCATTTCGGGCTTCGGCCTGGAGTCGGTCTATCCCGGGCGTGCGGCCGTCGACACGGTCATTCAGGCGATGTCCGGCATGATGGACGCAACACAGAGCGAGGGAATGCCCGTCAAGACCGGCATCTCGTCGGCGGACATTCTTGGCGGTCAGGCGGGGTTCCTGGCGATCGTCGCGGCATTGGCGCGGCGCGACGAGATCGGTCGTGGTTGCGCGATCGATATCTCGATGCAAGACGTAGGCGCATGGGCCACGCAGCATCGTTGGAATCGAGCAGCCGCGCCCACTTCGAAAGTACCAACGCAGGTGGCCAATGTGGCCGAAGCCTGCATGCACGCGCAGACCCAGTCCCGCTCCCTCATCGTGACGTGCAGGGACACACTAGGCCAGCAATGGGAGGTACTGGCCTCACCCATGCGGCTGGCCCGCACACCACCACAAATCGGCGGGCTGATTGGCGCGCCCAGCCGCGAACACATCGCTTGGCACACGCGCCAAGCATATTCAGTTGCCAATGGAGAGAACGATGAAATTTGAAGACATTCTGTACACAGCGCAAGGTGGCGTGGCCACCCTCACCATCAATCGCGCCGAGGTGCGAAACGCCGTGCGTCCACGCACCTACGAAGAGCTCACGGCCGCCATGCATATGGCCGCTGACGATCCCACGGTGGGCGTGGTGGTGCTCACAGGCGCAGGTGACAAGGCATTCTGTTCTGGTGGCGACATCCGCGACCAGCAGGCCCGCGTGCCAGAGGTGGGCCGCAAACACATGCGCCGCCTGTTTGCGCTCTCGTCAGTGATGCGCATGATGGACAAACCCATCATCGCCAAAGTGCGTGGTTTCTGCGTGGGAAGCGGCAATGAGATCAACCTCTTTTGCGACATGACCATTGCGAGCGAGGATGCGAAGTTCGGCCAGACTGGTCCTCGCGTAGGAAGTGTGCCGATCTGGGGAGCGTGCCAATTGCTCGCGCGCTACGTGGGAGAGCGCAAGGCGCGCGAGATGCTCTACACCTGCCGGCAGTACACCGCACAACAGGCGCTGGAGATGGGCCTCATCAACGAGGTGGTGAAGGCCGAAGATCTCGATGCGACCGTCGATGCGCTGTGCCAAGACATTCTCGACAAGAGCCCGCAGAGCATCCGCATCGCCAAGCTGGCCTTGAACGCGGGCTCCGATCAGGAGTTCTATGGCTCCTATTTCCCGAATGCCGAGTTGTTGGCATCGATCTACGGAAACGAAGAGAACTCGGAAGGCATTACCGCCTTTCTGCAAAAGCGCAAACCCGACTACCGCAAGTACCGCGTTAGCCGCGCCTGAGTCAAAGGAGTCCGAGAATGAAAATCCTCGTCCCCGTCAAACGCGTGGTCGACTACAACGTGAAAGTTCGCGTCAAGAGCGACGGCACGGGTGTGGACATCGCCAACGTGAAGATGTCCATGAACCCGTTCGACGAGATCGCGGTGGAAGAAGCGGTGCGCTTGAAAGAAAAAGGCGCGGCCACCGAAGTGATCGCCGTCTCCTGCGGCGTCGCGCAGTGCCAGGAAACCCTGCGCACTGCCATGGCCATCGGCGCGGATCGCGCCATCCTGGTGGAGACCGCTGAGGAACTTCAGCCGCTGGCGGTTGCCAAGCTCTTGAAGGCGCTCGTGGACAAGGAACAGCCCGGCCTCGTGATCCTGGGCAAGCAGGCCATCGACGACGACTGCAACCAGACCGGCCAGATGCTGGCCGCGCTCGCGGGCCTGCCGCAGGCCACGTTTGCTTCGAAAGTGGAAATCGAAGGCGCCACCGCCAAGGTCACGCGCGAAGTGGATGGCGGTCTCGAAACCCTGTCCATCAGCACCCCGGCGGTGATCACCACCGACCTGCGCCTGAACGAGCCGCGCTACGTGACGCTGCCCAACATCATGAAGGCCAAGAAGAAGCCGCTGGAAACCGTCAAGCCCGAGGACCTCGGCGTCGACGTTTCCCCGCGCATCAAGACCCTCAAGGTCAGCGAGCCGCCCAAGCGCGGTGCTGGCGTGAAAGTGGCCGACGTGGCCGCGCTGGTCGAGAAGCTCAAGAACGAAGCCAAGGTGATCTGAGGAGCGCACTGAAATGACTGCACTGGTTATTGCCGAACACGACAACGCGTCCATCAAAGGCGCCACCCTCAACACCGTGACCGCTGCCGTTGCCTGCGGTGGCGACGTGCACGTGCTGATCGCGGGCCACAACGCCGCCGGCGCGGCCAAAGCCGCCAGCCAGATCGCGGGCGTTGCCAAGGTCATCCACGCCGACGCCGAGGGCCTCAATCACGGCCTGGCCGAGAACGTCGCCGCGCAGGTGATCGCGCTCGCGGGCAGCTACAGTCACATCCTCTTCCCCGCCACCGCCGCGGGCAAGAACGTGGCGCCGCGCGTGGCCGCGCTGCTCGACGTGGCGCAGCTCAGCGACATCACCAAGGTGATCAGCGCCGACACCTTCGAGCGCCCGATCTACGCGGGCAACGCCATTGCCACCGTGCAGAGCGCCGACAAGGTGAAGGTGGTCACCGTGCGCACCACCGGCTTCGACCCGGCTGCGGCAACCGGTGGCTCCGCCGCCGTGGAAAGCGCAACTGCTGTTGCCGACTCGGGCAAGAGCAAGTTCCTGGGTGCCGAGATTGCCAAGAGCGACCGCCCCGAACTCACGGCCGCCAAGATCATCGTCAGCGGTGGCCGCGCGCTGGGCAGCAGCGAGAAGTTCGACGAGGTCATCACGCCGCTGGCCGACAAGCTGGGTGCGGCCATCGGCGCCAGCCGCGCGGCGGTGGACGCGGGCTACGCGCCCAACGACCTGCAAGTGGGCCAGACCGGCAAGATCGTGGCGCCGCAGCTCTACATCGCGGCCGGCATCTCGGGCGCCATCCAGCACCTGGCGGGCATGAAGGATTCGAAGGTGATCGTGGCGATCAACAAGGACCCGGAGGCGCCGATCTTCTCGGTCGCCGACTACGGGCTGGAGGCCGATCTGTTCGAGGCCGTGCCGGCGCTGGTCAAGGCGGCCTGACTACCTAGACCTCCGCGCCTGTCGTCAAAGGCACGCGAAGATCGCGCCAATCACCACCAGGGTGATGGCGATGTTTTCGCGCAGTCGAGGCCGTTCGCCCAGCAGGTGGCGTGAGACGAGATAACTGAACACGACTTCGACCATGCCCAGCACGCGCACGTCGGCCGCGGGACGCAGCACATAGCCGATGTACCAGCCAACCGAGGCAGCTGTGCCCGCGAAGCCTGCGGCAAGCGAAAGCCTCCAGTCGGTGAAGATGGCAAGTACCGAGGCGCGTTCGCGTGCGAGCATCCAAAGACCCAGCGTTCCGACCTGCACCCCTTGTGCCAGGAGCACGCACCAACAGGCGACGAGGATGGCCGAATGACCGAGGTTGGTGAGTTCAAGGCCTGCGGCGCGATAACCCACGGCTGCCAAGGCGTAGCACGCGCCGGTGGCCACGCCATAAAACGTGCTCAGCAAAATTTGCCTGCGGCTGGCAGCGGCCGCATGGTGCCCCTTGCCGCGGGTTGAGAGCAGCAAGGCTCCTAGCAGCGCGAACACCATGCCCGCCGCGCTATAGGCGTTGGGGGCCTCTGCAAGGATGATGGTGGCGAAGACGGCAATCTGCACCACCTCGGTCTTCGACAACGCCACTGCCACCACGAAGCTGCCTGAACGCATGGCCGACATCAGGCACACGCTGCCCAGCGCGTGCGCGATCGCACCCACCACCAGCCACAGCCAGAACATGCCATTCACGTCGGGCAGCGGGTTGCGTGCGCCGAAGGACGCCTGAACGGCCAGCGCGCACAGCAGCGCGAACGGCAGACCATACAAGAAGCGGGCGAGCGATGCGCCCACCGGTCCGGCGCTGTCGGCAAGCGATCGTTGTGCGGTGTTGCGAATGGTCTGGGTCAGCGCAGCCACAAGAACAGCTGCGATCCACACCCATTCGGGAAGTGCATTCATAAACAGGGACCGCTTGCCGTGGGCCCAATAAAAGACAGGCCGCAAAAGCCTGTCGGTCGAGAGGGTGGATACGGATTACTTGGCTTCCATCGGTGTGATCTTGGCGGCCTGCGCAGCCTCTTTCCAGAACACCAGTTCGCGTTGGAAGAATGCATCCATGTCGGCCACAGTACCGCCGCGAGGTTCGATGGCTTGACCGTCCAGATGCGTGAGCACGGCAGGGTCCTTGAGCACTTCGTTGACGGCGTCATTCAGCCGCTTGACGATCGCGTCAGGCACGCCTGCCGGCGCTGCCAAGCCCAGCCAATAGCCAGACTCCAGTCCTTTGATGCCGTGCTCGGCCAGTGTGTCGGCCTTCGGCATGTACTTCGAGCGTTGGTGCGAGGTCACGAACAATGCGTTCATCGACCCCCGATCCACGGCGGACTTGGTGGAGGAGATGGTGCCGAAATAGGTATCGAGGTTGCCACCCAGCACGTCTTGAATGGCAGGCGCGCCTCCACGGTAGGGAATGTGGTTCAGCGTAATGCCATTTCGCAGCGCAATGATTTCCATCAGCAGGTGGTGCACCGAGCCGATGCCAGCCGAACCGTAGGCGAGCTTGCCGGGGTTCTTTTTGGCGTGATCAATGAACTGATTGAAGCTGGTGATGCCGCTCTTGGTGGACGACACCATCAGGTTCGGGGCCATGCCCAGCAGAACAATGTTCTTGAGGTCCTTGTTGTAGTCGTAGGGCAGCTTTTCGTAGACCCAGGGGTTGGTGGCGTTCATGCTGCTCGACACCAGTAGCGTGTACCCATCGGCCGGCGCTTTGGCCACCAGGTTGGAGGCAATGATGGTGTTTGCGCCCGCACGGTTTTCCACCACGACAGGAACCTTCAGTTTCTCTGTCAGCCCGCGCGCCACTTCGCGGGCCACAGTGTCTGATGAAGCGCCAGGCGAGAGGCCGACGATGAGCTTGATGGGGCGATTGGGATAGTTGCCGTCTTGTGCGTGGCCCGTGCCGGTCAGCGCAAGGGTGACAGTGGCCAGCAGCAGTGTTTTCAGATGGATGCGCATGGAGTCTCCTGGTGATGTGCTTGAAGCGATGCGTTGAGGTTTCATTCATTGAAACTCGTTTCGAACAAATGCTAGCAAGATTGTTTCGCACCGACAAGCACCCCTGGTCCGGCTACAGGTAAACACCTACTGTGGGCTGCCGTCGGTCTCAACGACACCTTGTTAAGAGTGGACGTGCAATCGGCCTCAGTGCGTCCAAGAAAGCCTGCATTGCGCACCTGCCTCCTCCGCAACGATTTCCCTTGGCAAGTCCTTCGTTTGAAGTTCTCGTGCCCCGCGCCGCGCCGCCGTCGCAGCCGCCGCCAACGTCACTTGATAGATCTCCCGCGCACTCAAGTGCGCCAGCGCCACTACGATTCGTTTATCCGGCTCCCCTACTCCGAACCCCGCCGCCTTGAGCGCGTGCTTCACCACGCTCCTTGAAAGCTGAATCGCCTGCTCCGCATCCGGTGGCGTGATCAGGAACTCCTTGAAGCGCGAGCGCAGCGTCGCCGGCACCCACCACGGGTAGTTGGCCGTGGCGATCCAGGTGATCTGGCTCGCATCGAGCTCCAGGTCCAGGCTGATGTCGCGCACATTGGCTGCTGACACCGGCTCGAGCAGCGAGTGCAGCACGCCGGTTGGCGACGAGATCCCACCTGAGGTCTTGCTGATGACCTGCGCCTTGTCCAGCTCATCCAGGATCACCAGTGGGTTGGCGTACTCACCCAGTCCCAGCAGATCGAAGATCAACCCGTAGCGCGAGTTGCCCCAGGTGATGTCCGAGCCCAGCAAGGCTGATGAGGTTTCGGCCTGATCCATCGGGTGGCGGCGCACCGGCACGCCGAGCACCTTGGCCAGGGACTCGCAGAAGTGGGTCTTGCCCACTCCAGGAGGCCCGAAGAGCAGCAACGGCGGCAGGCGAACCGGCGGCTTGCCCTCTTCTTCTCCTGGCACGCCCGCGTCCGCGATTGCCGCCTTGGACTTGCCCTTCCCTGCTCGGGCCTTCTTTCCCGTTCCGCTGGCTTGGGCATCGTTCGCGCTCTTCGCGCTCTCTGCGCTTTCATGCCCTGGCGCCTGGCTGCGCATCTTCTGCAGCGCCACGTGGTTTGCCACGAACTGGATCACTTCACCAAAGTGCGGGTGATCCCCCTCCAATGCCAGGATCGCATCCACCGACTCGGGCGCACCCAGGCGCCGCCAGGGCCCCTTCGCGTTGAGCATGAAGCCGATGGACTCATTGCGCTTCTTGATGTCCGAGTCCACGCTCTGCGCAGCACTCGCCATGCGCTGCACGTTGTCTTCTCGGTAGACGCGCAGCCGCTGGGACGCCGGCAGCTTGGAGACCTGGTTCCTGAACCCGGACTGATCCGGATCGACCCCCATGCTCCTGAGGCGCGCCTTGATCCTTTCCTTGTTCTCTTTTGCGTCGCGCTCGGCGCGCTCCGCGGCAAGCCTCTTTTGCTCCTGCTCGCGGCGTTCTTCCTCCTGCTTCACGAGCCTGCGCAGGCGCGCCCTGTCTTCCGCCGGCTCGGGGTTCGACGCCTCCCAAGCCCTCTTCTCGTTGTCCTCCTTCTTCAGGCGCTCCTTCAGAGCATCGAACTGCTCTCCCACGCCCGGAGGCAGCATGAGATCCAGCCGGTAGTCGTCGGCAAAGCGGTGGTAGACAACGAAGGTCTTCTCGTTGTGCAGCCGCGCGCGGCCTTCCGTGGGCCTGGCGGTGAAGCTGGCCGGGCGGCGCTTCTTGATCGCTTCAGTGTTCCCCACAGCGTTCACTGATGTGCTCGGCTTGGGGACGAACTTGAAGTTCGGATTGATCATCGGACGCAGCAAGTCCACGACCTCTGAGCCCGTCAGTTTTCGGGGGACCTGGGCTTGCGGTTCGTCCTGCGTTGATGGCTCATGCGACATGTCTTCCTGGCCACTGGGATCGACGTCTTTCTTGAAGTCAGTCATGTTCAACCTCACTTCAGCGCGCGCAGCTTGTTGTAGTGGCTGATGCGGATGCGCTCGATCTCCACCGGCACGCCCCGCGCACCGAAGCGTCGGCCCACTTGACCGTTCTCGATGAAGGACAGGGCCACCTCGGCCTCGGCGCGTTTTCGGACCAGGTGGGGTGCCAGACGTTGCACCACCCGAACCGCTCCGGGGCCGGAGTACATCAAGGCGTAGACCTGCTTGTTGTGGCTGATCCGGCGGGTCACTTCGTGGATCGGGCCGATTTCTCCCACGCACTCGCGGAAGTGCTCCAGGGTTTTGAGGCAGTTCTGCGTGATCTGCACCACCAGGCGGTAGGTGGCGGAGCGGTTCGGGTAGCGCTGCTTGACGATGCTGATGCAGCCGTCGCCATCGAGCATGCCGGCCGCCCAGGCCCGGTTCGGGGTCGGCCAGGGGAGCTTGCGGTCGGCGTAGGTGCGCAGTCCAGGCTCGGCATCCGGTCCAGCCCCACGCCCAGAATCTCGACGAGACGTCGGCCAGCGAACCTGGCGGGTCTCATCCAGCTGCACCGGCTCATGCGGGAAGGCCATCAAGGACATCAGCAAGGGAGAAACGTCGTCGTCCTCGCTGTCGTCGATCTGTGGCATCTCGGTGAGCGGGCCTTCGTCGGGCTCGTACGCCAGGTCGAGATTGCCCTGCGCACGATCGTCGACTTCGCCGACCGACTCGCGGCCGGCTTTCGTGGCGCCCGCACCCACTTCAGCCGAGTCCCCAGGGACCCTGGCCAGGGCCGCGGTCACCAGCGTGGGGACAGGCTCCAGAGGCAGCGGCTGCTGAGGATCCGGACGCGCATCGCGCAGCCTGGCATAGGCTTCGCGGCGTGCCAGCTGCATGGCATCACAGAAGGTCTGCGCCATGAGCGCAAAGCGCGGGTTCACCGGGTTCTTGCCCAGGGGACCGTATTTACTGCCAATGCGGTATTGCTGGTGCACCGCGTCCGAGAGCAGCAATTGCAGCCAGACCCCATCATTGACAGCCTGCTTCATGCCACCCTGGCCATCAGCCTCTGCGCTCATCGGCTCCAGGTTGATGAAGCGCGTGAGCAGGCCGCGCAGCGTGAGCTGCGTCAGCGGGTGCGCGGCGCGCTCAGCCTCGCGCTCACGGGCCAGGGCTTCGCTGGAGGAATAGCCGCTACCCGACACCAGATCCGGTGCCGTGTGCAGCGACCCCAGCTCGGCGATCAGGCAGGCCAGGCGAACCAGAGAAACTTCGTCGCGGGTCAGCTCAGAGGAATTGACCTGCTCGGCCGCGGCCACACCGAGGGCCAGCGGGTGAACCACGCTGCGCGCACGCACCTCGGGCAGCAGGGAAACGAGCGCCTGCTCGATGTCGGCCCGGGCGATGGCGGACATCACGAACGCCTGGTGAGCGGGTTTCAAACTCAAGATGGCGTGGTGCAAGTCGGCGGTGATGCCATCCGAGAGCCCCAAGTGATCGAGCATCCAGGGACCAGAACCACGGCCCGAGCGCGGCTGATCGATGCCCGTGACCAGCAAGGCGTCACCAGGCACACCCGGCACCCGGGTCTTGGCGGCGCGGATCCAGCGCACGCGGGGAGAGGCCGCCTGGGCGATCTCGGTCTGCTCCGAGGGCGTGGGCAGCACGAGCGTCTGGTCGCCGCTGCCGAGCAGGGCAATGGAAACACTGCCTTCGCGGCGCTGGCAGATCTGGCCGTGGTGGTTGGTGTACGGGCCCACGGGGCCAAGCGGGAAAGAAGCGCTCAGCAGCGTGTTCATCCGAAACACCGAGCCGGGCTCGGCGAGTTCACCCAGTACGTTGGGCATCTCTTCGCCGGGAGACACGGCGTAGGGGGCAAAGCCACCGGTGCCCATGCCGGCACTGAGGCCAGAACGATCCGCGCCTTCAGCGCCCGCACCGTCGTTGGCCGCCTTCTTGCCCAGGCGCGCCGACAGCTGGCTGCGCACGTTCTTCTCGAACTCGCCCATGTTCTTGGAGAGCTCATGCAGGATGGTCGGCATGGCCAGGGCGTGGGCAACCGGGTTGGTGTGCGGCTGGATGTGGCCGGCGCCGTTGTTAGCCTGATCGAGCATCTGGTTCGAGATCTGGGCGGTGTTCAGTTCGTTGGTCTTGTGGTTCGTGTTCATGCTGGATTCCTTGAAAGTTGGTGGATTCGGTTGTGGTGTCTGAAGCGATGTCGGTGGTGAGCAGGCAAAGCTCCGCCCGCCCCGCCCGCCTGCGCCTTCGCTGTTCGCGAAAACCCAAACGGACTGAGAAAACTCTTCTTGCTGTTAAGGGGCTGCTGCCGGCTAGTGCGTCAGCGCCGCCTGCGGCCTGAAGCTGCTCACGGCGCCCGCGCAGGCGAAACTCATCGCCATGCGCATGGGCCACTGCGGCCTCAGCCCGCCATCTGCGGGTGGCGGCTGGGCGTTGGCCTCACGCGGGCCATTCGAGCGACCTGCGGCGCTGCCGGTATCCGCAGGCGTGGTCGTTGGAACCTGGGTGACCCCGATCAGCTTGGCGCCCACCGTGCCGCGTGGTTTGGGCACGGGCATGGCAGACGCCTGACTGGCTGGCACGTACAGATCGGGTGACGTGCGACGCGGCACGACGGTCTGTGCCTGGATGGGCTCCTTGGGGGCGGCCAGGCGCTTCGGCGCCGGAGACACATCGTCGGGCTCGTATTTCACGAGGGGACCGTTGGCGAACTGGTTCGCAAGCAGTCGCTCCATGGCGCTGCCATCCTGGCGCGTCATGTTGGGCACATAGCGGCTGTACGTCCGAAACAGCATCTCGGTGCTGGTGTGTCCGAGCTGGCGCGCCACGAACTCCGGTGCTTCACCTGACGCCAACCAGAGCGTCGCCGCTGTGTGCCGCATCTGGTACGGCCGGCGCAGCTCATAACCCAGGTGGCGCAGCAACGGGTACCAGATGCGCTTGGTGAAATTCGTGTTGTCCAGCGGCTCACCGAGCAGGTTGCAGAACACGTAGTCGGAGTTGCCGAATGTGATCTCGCGCTGGCGCAGCAGCGCCTCGAACACCGGCTGGCTCATCTTGATGTCGCGCTGGCTGCCATCGGTCTTGGTGTAGTCGTCCTCACCGAGCACGTGGGTCTCGCGCACCAGGATCAGGCGGCTTTCGAAGTCGATGTATTTCCACTTCAGACCGTTGACCTCGCCCGTGCGCATGCCAGTAAGAAAGCGCACCTGCAGGTAGTCGCGGTAGTCGGCGCGCACGGTGGCCAGGATGATCTGGACCTCGGCGAGCGAGAACGGCTGCACGTCGCTCTTGCGCACGCGCAGGCGCTTCACGTTCAACGCGGGCGACGTAAAGTCGAATCGGTCGGCGGCTTCCTCCAGGATCTGCTTGAGCGTGCCCATGATTTCATTGATGCGCTTGGCTGAGAGACCAGCCTTGCCTGCGCGACCTGGTTCTTTGGCGAGAGCGGCGCGAAAGGCAAGAACATCGGACTTGGTGATACTGCTGACCACCTTTTCTGCGAAGGTGGGGTACAGCCGACCTTCGATCGTGGACAGCAGCGAGCGGATGTGGCTGCGGCGCCATTCGATGCTGTGCTCTTGCAGCCATTGATCGGTGAAGGTCTTGAAGGTGGGGCCTACGGGCACATCGTTGACCTCAGTGACTGGCTCAGCATCCACGGATTGACGCTCGGTCAGGCGAGCCGCATTCGCGCTGCCGGGAAAGAACTCCCCGTAGACAAAGGTGCCCTTCTTGATTGCAGCCAACAAGCGGTCGACCACGGCCTGAACCATCTTGCGATTTCGCGGGGTGTCGTCGAGCGCGGTTTGCTCGCGGCAGCGGACGCCCTTGTACGTGAAGTCGATGACGAGCTTGCCCGTCTCTTTGCGAGCGACCACCTTAGCCATGGACCATCGCTCCGTTGGCCATCGGGATCGCGGACATCCCGACTGGGGTGTCAAGCGACGGTGTGCGCATGTCGCGCTCGATCGCCTCCCACAGGAACAGGATCTTTCGGCCACCGAACGGCCGAAAGTAGTGGGTACCCTCGATGAGCACGCTGTCCTTCAGCCGCTCCCGAATGGTCCGGGCGTCGTACTTGATGCGCTGGGACAGCTCATCTGTGGTGAGGTAAGTGGGCTGAGCCAAGAGTCTCTCCTGTAAGATGGAACGATCAAGTGATAGAAATATTCATCACTTGCCACATATCTTACGCGACTCTGCTCGTTTTGCAAGTCGTTTGATAAAAATTTTTATCGCTTGACGCCAAAACGCATCATGATCAGGTTCAAGCTCGGCGAGATGATCGAGAAAAAGCAGTTCGCTGACGGCCGCCGGATCAGCATCAGCGAGATCGCGACCGCAACGGGACTCAACAGGATGACCCTGTCGAAGATCCTCAACCAGAAGGGATACGGGACAGGTACCGAGACGATCGATCGGCTCTGCAGCTACTTCGACTGCAAAGTCGAGGACCTCATGGAGCACTTGCCTGATGAAGGTGAGGCTCCCGCCGAATCACATACCTGACCCTCCCAGCCAGCAAT
Source organism: Hydrogenophaga sp. T2 (assembly GCF_049843535.1). NCBI lineage: Bacteria > Pseudomonadati > Pseudomonadota > Betaproteobacteria > Burkholderiales > Comamonadaceae > Hydrogenophaga > Hydrogenophaga sp. T2. The sequence continues at coordinate 597,654 of NZ_JBBHZJ010000003.1, forward strand.
CCCTTTCCGGCCGAGTTCGGCGTTCAGTCAGTCAATGAACAACCGACGCGCTCGCTCGCGTCCGGCTTCTTCATCCACATGCAGTTTGCAAGTTTCTAACCCGTGCTGTGCGGACGCGATGTCGTCGGCGTGGGAAGCACTCGATTGCAGCGATTGCCGCCGCAGGTACTGGCTGTCCGAGTTACACCTCGCGGACGCTTAGGAGACACTCATGACCAGAGTGGACGCGTGAGCCTGCGTTGGCGTCAGTGAGACCAGCAGCAGGCCAATGATGTGTTCCACGGACACGCTATGGCCAGAGTCAGTCTGGCAGAACATGCAGCGCATGTGCCGAACTCTTCAGGCCTTTCGGGGAAGCACATGTCGGATGAAAGATTCCACATCGCCGCCTTGCAGCAACGTGAAAGGAACGGCAAGGGCGGCAGCGACGAGCCTTGAATGGCGCAACTCCGCATCTTGAAGGTCCGCGATCTCGCGATGGGCCGGTGCCGCCCCGTCTCTCTGCCGAATTCTGACCGCAATCGCACTTGCATCGTCCACGAGGCAAACGACCCGATCAATCTCGAGCGACCTGAACACGTCGACGGACACTGGCTGAATGTCGCCGAGTCCATCGCGCATCGCAAAGTGGCCATCCAGCAGGATAGGTGTGGTCCCCGCCTCCTGCCTCAAGGTGCGGAACCCGCGAATGAGCAGTCTCTGGTTGCCGTCCACATCGGCGACGAGCTTTCCTGCCGAAGCAATTGCTTGTGCGCGCTCTCTGCGAATAATCTCGCTGGCTGCGAAATGAAGACACCCAGCAAGCTGAGCGACCTGACCACAGCAGGTGCTCTTGCCGACCCCATGCACCCCACCGACAAAGATGACCGTCACCGTGCGGCCTCCAATAAGGCACGCACCTTCAACTTTTCGGTATCCGATAGGTAGCGAAATGACTGCGGCGGTCGAAAGGACGCGCCGAACACCTTCTTCGGGGGCAGGCCCGAGCCCAGTTTGATTCGTTTGCCTAGGCGGATCGCGACGCCAAGCTCCTTTCCTTCGAAATAATCGAACAGTGCCTGCCGTGTGATGCCACCCCCTTCGGCCGCCGCGACCCGCCAGAGCGCCGTCTTGGAGACTCGTACCACGCCGGCGACCTGCACTATGGCGGCCAGCCGCTGCTGCGGATGCGTGGCGTACACGACGAGTGTGTCGATCGCCCGCTTGGGCCATATCCGCCTAAATTCCAGGTTCTTCTCGCCCGACATGATCTTCTCGACGTAGACGGGATGGACCGAGATCAGCGCGACATCACCCTCAAAGGCGAAGGATGTCTTCGAACTTGTCATGGGAAATCTTTGTAATGCTCTGCGGGTGGCTGCCGAGGATTCGGCGTGACAGCAGTTCTTGGAGAGGTAATGCGCGCGACAGATGTCGCACGAAGCGGAACAAAATCACCCTTGTAGGCTTGCTTGCCATTTTCTGGATCTCAGGGAGGGAATAGACCGTACGCCGCTTTACGCGGGCGACGATCGCCTCGGCATCTGCCAGCGTCTCGTAGGTTTCGACGACTCCGATGCTGGTCAAGGCATGCTCATCCACAGATCGGTAGAAAAGCAAGACGTCGCCGGGGTTCATTGCCTTTGTCGGTGCTCTGCACAAGTAGGCCATTTTGATGGCGTTCCCGGCATAGTTGTCTTGCTGGAAAAGTTGTTGCTGCCGGGTCGATGATCCGTCGAAATCCGGGAACAGGATGTCGTGGTACTCGGGCCGGATAGGGACGACATATGTTGAAACGCACGGATCGCGGCTGAAGTGCGGGAAATACGAACGGAGGTATTCGAAGGGTGAAACCGTGATCACAGGTGGGTCCACCGGATGGCGCTTTAGGTAAACCGCGTCGCGGCGTACGCCTGCGGGATGGTCGCCGACATGCTCGAAACCGAAGTCGGCGAGCATCTCAAAGAGGAAGTAGTGACGCTCCTCGTCACCGTGGATGAAGATGTTCTGCAGGCGATTCGCGCTCGCGTACTTGAAGGCGGCTTTCAGGAAGAGTTCACCGACCTTGCGGCCTTGACAGGCCGGGTCCACCTTGAAAGTCGAGAGCTTGAGCGCCGCTCCCTCAAGCGAGACGCCCTCCGCAATCCGTTCGTGATCCTGGCGCTGAAAGATGCAGATCCCTCCCAGCCGGTCACGTGCTTCCCAGTGCACCCATGCGCGACAGCCCTCCTCCGACTTACGCCGGAACCATCCATCGAACTCGTAGCTGTCACGAAGACTGTCGAAGAACGAGGACGCCAGCAGAGGTGTCAGCTGGTAGAGCGGGACCTCCTCGATGTTCGGTAGCCTGACACCGACCGTCTCGTGCAGCCGCAGCAGCAGGTCCTCGGCCGTCTGGATGGTGAAGACGCGGTCGAGAAGCCCTCTGGTCTTCGCCTTGTCGTGGATCTGTCGGTCCTCGGTGACGAGGGCGGACGCTGCGTGCACCGAAAGCGCGTAGAGGATTTCGTTGTCGGCGGCGTCGTTGCGCTTGGTGTCCGGCGTGTTCCATGGACACACCGGTCGGTGTTCCAGCTTCGTGTACTGCCGAAGCCGCTGCAGAGTTTGCGCGCGGCGGGCCTCGTCCTTGTCTTCCTCGATGTCGTCGATGGACGCCGGGTGGTAGACCAACACATGTTTGTTCGCCGTGGCCAACCTGACGAAGTTGGCCAGACTGTCTCGCAGCGGGATGGACGAGTCCTCAAGGGGGATCAAGACATTGGTATCAAGCAGAAAATGCATGCGTCAGACAATCTGCAGTGAGGATCCCGATCACCCGGCAAGCTTCTCGTCTGTCGCGGGCTACATCAATGCGGCCGAACCTGCCCCGACGCAGCGAAGCCATTTCTCGATGTCCAAATTCTTCAGACTTTCAACATCGAGCACACCGACGGACAGCAGCGCCGGGTACTTATCACTAGTCAGCCGTACCGGAATCTTTGTGAGAGACGGTGCGACTTAAGGAGATCCAAAAACACGGTTTGCACGGTGCTCAGCGCTGTGTGCCTCAGATTAATTCCGGCAGTCTAGCCGTAGCATCGTCGTACGCAAGCGCGTCGACATCAAAGGCCGATATTCGAATGACTAAAAGTTGCGTAGGTCACACATTCAACGCGCTAACTCCGCCGGCCGCTCCCATTCTGGAACCGACTCGAAACCCATCCCTGGCGTACAACGATCGTGATTCACGACCTCAATGCAACTGCGATGCAGCCACGTGCAAATCTTGACCCCGACGCTTGCCTGGGCCTGAAGCAGGGGATCTGAGCCCCCTGGCTTCTGAAGTCAGCTGAGGTGCTTGCCCAGCAGTCCGGTCATCTCGAACATGGTCACCTCATCCTTGCCAAAGACGGCCTTGAGCTTGGTGTCGGCCAGGATGTTGCGCTTGTTCTTCGGGTTCTGCAGATTGTTGGACTTGATGTAGTCCCACACGAGCTTCACGATCTCGGTGCGAGGCACGGCGTTGGGGCCGATCACCGCGGCGAGTTCAGCGCTGGGCTTGAGAGCGCGGTTGAAAGCAGTTTCCTTCTTGGCAGTGGTCATCTCAGTGTCTTTTGGTGAACGGGATTTTTAGGATTGGACTGCCTGATAGCAGTACACGAATACGGCCCTCGAAGTCAGCTGGCCTCGATCACCTTCCACGCTTCGCGTTTGCCCAAGTTCATGGCCACAAAGTAGCGCTCAAGCATTGAGGTGCGCGGGGTGACCTGACCGGATTCCCATTTCCATAAGCTGAGGGAAGAGATGCCGAGCAGTTGCGCCATCTGCGCCTGACTCATCCCAAGCGCCTGGCGCTTCGCCTTCAGCCGATCAGCATTGAAAACCGGCTTGCGCCCTGGACGTCCCGCAGCCTTTTGCTCAACAGGTGCGGGCGCGGCGCGCTTTACTGCCTTCTGCGCAAGGCGCAGCTGCGCGCCGAGTTCTTTGATCGTCCGCTTCAACGAGGCAATTTCAGACCGGTGAGCAGTGACGGTCTTGCGAAGCCCGGAAATGTCTTCACGGACCTCCTTGCGAGCGATGCGGGAGATCTCTTGCTTGAGGGTTTGGGCGAGGTTAGGCATTCGCTGATGGTACTTCCCGCCGATGTATCTGGGCGTGCCGGCAAGTTTGTTCGGTGATTGAGGCACTTTCGAACTTCACTTGCTTTGGATGTGCCCCTAGGTTTCCTCCGCGAGTTGAGGACTTGCTTCAACCATTTGAACGGAGGACGACGAGCACAGAAGAAAGAGCTCCCGCGGGAGCCCTTCGCACATGGCCGCCTTTCAGATTACAGCGCGGCGTCCTTCACCTTCTTGAAGAAGCGCGCCTTGACTTTCACCGATGCAGGCTTGGCCGCGAACATGCGCTCGACCTTGGTGAAAGGATCAATGCCCTTGCGGGCCTTCTTGGCCGGCACCTGCAACGCGGTGATCTTGAGCACGCCAGGCCAAGTAAAAGCGCCAGCGCCCTTCTTGGACAGAGAGGCGTGGATCGTGGCCTCGAGCGAACCCAGCACGGCCTTGACGGTCTTGGCGTCGGTGCCAGCGGCCTGCACCAGGTGGTTGACCAGACTGGTCTTGTTGAACGTTTCCTTGATCGGCTTCATCGCGCCAGTGCCCTTCGGCGCAGCCTTCACCGCTGCCTTGGGGGCGGCCTTCACGGCTTTGGATTTGACCGCGGTCTTCTTGGCGGCGGCCTTCGGCGCCGCCTTCTTTGCAGTTGCCATGTTTCGAGATCTCCAGTTTTCGTTGACAAGCGCCGCGCGTGCCGCGCGGCGCTTGGAGTCTACCGGTCAACGCGCCCGCAATGACATACAGATCAACGACGGGCCGCTGCAGACTGAGGCTGTGTGAAAACTCGATGCGGTGAGCATCACTCCACAACTCGACCTCTCAGATGGGTCCAGGATGCGTTTTCTCGCATGGGCCAAGGGGTGAAGGACCCCAAAAAACACGGCTCGACGGAGTTTTCACACAGCCTCGACTGGCGGCGGACAGTTAGTTTGCGCCGCCCGACCGGCTATTGACGGTCATCGGGGCCCTTCCTCAAACAATCGGCGCAGCTTGTTGCAGGCAGCGCCGATGTCGGGTCTGCCGTCCGCGCCCTTCTTGTAGGTGACAGTCGTCACGCCCGCCATGTCGCTGGGCAACTTCACCTTGTCTTCGCGCGGCTCCATCAGGATGGCGCGGTGCCGTCCCAACATACCCATCGCCAGTGCCAGCTCAAAGATGACGTTGTCACGTGGCGCCGGCCACTTGTCGTCCCTGACCTCCACGATGTCGTCACCCTGCGCGATGGCGATGACGAAGTCGCTGTCCGCCAGCTTGCGCTCCAGGTCGTCCAGCGTGTAGAAGGTGGCGCGGAAGATGTCCGTCCAGATGTCGACAAAAAGCTTGTCGTGGTCGAACTCCTCCTTGACGGCCCTGGCCACTGGCAGCGCCTCGACGGATGAGACGATGAGGACCCGCACCTTGTCATTGGTGCCAGCGACCAGAGAGTTGCGCTGCTTCAGGCGGCGTGACAGCTCACGAGCGATGGCGCGGTAGACCCCCGCGTGACGGCTGGCGATTTGCGCGAAGCTCGCCTCAGAGATTTTGGCCACCACGCCGTCCGCCTCGGCCCGAATGGTCGCGGCCCGAACCTGAGATGGCTCGATGGCCGCCATCTCACCGATGTGGTCGTTTACGACACGCTTATTTAGTACGCGCCCGTTCACGATGACGGAGAATTCACCAGCGACGATAAAGTAGATGTCAGTGTCGTCGCCCTCCTGTTCGATGAGGATCTGGCCGGCACTCGTCGGCATGAACTCGGTGACGGCTTCCAGCTCGCCTGCTAGGTCTTCCTTGCCACCAACCAGCTTCTGGGCCAGCAGCGCATCCAGCCTGAGGCGCTTACCTTCTTCACCAAGGTACTTGTCAATCAAAGCCATCTGATCGTTCCTCGAATCTGTCAGCCCGCCCGCAGCGGGCATTCGTCCACCGTTGCGCAACAATGGGCGCGCCTGTAGGCGGCCCATAGCTGCTCTTCCGCCAGCAGCGACGTGGCAAGCTCGTACGCATCCAGGGCGTCGTCGCCGCAGTTGCGCAGCCGGAATTGGTGCTGCACGCTGCCGGCTGCGTTGTTCGTCGGCTCATAGCCACTTCGCGCCCTCTCGTCGCCATGCCATCCACGTTCCCGAGAGCCGCTCGAACGGCGTCTTGGGCGCAAGAACCTCCCCGCCCTCTTCGCGCGCCACGCGCGCCTGCACAACATGCGCGCCGCGGCGGAACGCGTGCCCCGTGGCCTCGATCTCGCCACCTCGGCCAAGCTTCACGACAAGCAGGACGAGGAAGTTGGCCGGCTGGCCTCGCTCTTCGATCAGCCCCTGCATTTGCCGCAAGTCGGTGCCGCTGGGCAGCGCCGGGAAGCTCGGGTGCGAGTGCCATTCGCCGAGGTAGTTGAAGCGCGTGTAGTCGTTGCCGGTGCGCGCGAGGAAGCGTCGCATGAACCTGCGGTGGGCGCCCGGATCGCGAACAAAGTGGGCCACACCGCCGCCTGAGCGCTGCACCGAGAGGTCCGCGACCAGAAAGCGGCCGCCGCCGAGATCCTCGCCCGCGAGTACGCCGCCGATCTCGCGGTCACCCGCGCGCCGCAGCTCCCGGCGCAACTTTACGGCCACGTTAGCCGGCAGCACGACCTCGATCACGTGGACTCCTTCGGAAGCAGCGCCGTCAAGGCCTCCACCGCCCGCTCCACCTCGGCCTCGCTCGGCGGCTCCGCCCTACGGGCCGATGGCGCGCCCAGGTCGACGGGCCAGACATCGAATGCGCCGGTGAAGATCCACTCCTTTCGCAACCCGATCATGTAGGCAGAGCTCTCGAACGACGACTCGGGCGCGGCCAACAGTGCGTCGATCGCGAGTCTGGCCAGGCTCGCCGCGATCTGCGCCACGTCGGCGTCGTCGGCGACCATGGGCTCCCCGTCGGCTCCCTCGGCGCCGTAGTCAACCGTCGCCTTGGGCGGCTTCGGAAAATGAGGATTGGCGCACCAGGCGTGAATGGACGCTCGCGCGTCGAGCGGAGTGGGGTCAAGGCCTGGGCGCGAGCGCGCCACCATGCCGCCGTAGCCGCCCCCGAACACGCGCCCCCAGATCATCGGCCGCTCGCTCTCGGCCGCGACGCCGGCAGCGTAGTTGAAGGCGGCGTCGCTGCCGCTGGCGTCCACGATCAAGTCGCACTTGGCGAGCGCCGCGAGCGCGCCGTGCAGCGACCCGCTGCTCTCTTGCCCTCCTAAGCTCAGCCTGCGCGAGTCGATCGTCGCCCCCGGCCGCAACAGCTTCAGCCGCTCGGCGAGCGCGTCGACCTTGTGAGCGCCGACCGCGAGCCAGTCGAGCTCATGGCGGGGGATGTTCTCGGCGCCGAGCACGTCGTCGTCGATCAGCAGGAACTTGGTCACACCGGCGCGCGCGAGGCTCGCGGCCACCTTGCTGCCCATGGAGCCCGCGCCGAGCACGCCCACGAGCTTCTCGCCGAACGCCTCGCGGCCAGGAGCGGCCCTCTGCCCAGGGTTGGGCGGCACGATCGCGTATTCAATCACGGCGTCGTCCTTCGGATCGACGTGGAACGCCCGCACGCCCGTGGGGAGCGAAAGCACCAGCGTCTCCGAGGACTCGAAGGCGAGATCTGCGCGGAATAGGAGCGAACGCAGCGCCCGCGCGCCGCGCGCCGCGGCGACCGCGACTTGCCCGAGCCGCGCGTCGCCGGAGGGCAAGGCGATCACGTGGCCAGTCTCGAACTCGTATCGGCCGATCGGCTCCGGGAGGGTGGGGTCGCGCCACTCGGCGCCACCAGGCTGGGTGATTTTCACGACGAACAGCACGAAGTTGCGGCCGGTGACCAGCATCCGCGCCGTCATGGCGCGCGGCTCGCTGGCCGCCGCGACCGCGGCCGCCAGCGCCTCGGTCTCGACAAGCCGCATGGGTTCCGAGCGGAGGCGCTGTCCTAAGCTGACGCGATGCGCGGAGGGCACAACGCGCGAGGCGTCGGGGCCGCCGGTCGCGCCTGCTTCGGTCGACAGCAACCGGTGGGCGCTGCGCAGCACGTCGGCGCCGGTCACGTGCTCCTGCCAGTTATCCGAGCGGTGCTCGAGGCACAGCTCGCCGCCAGGGCCGTATTGATGGATGCTCCAGCGCTCGCCGCCCTCGCGCGGCCGCACGGACGGCGGCGCGAACGGGAAGATATCGGGATACGCGAGCGTGACCGGACGCCGGACTTCCGCGACCACGATGTCGGCGTCCACGAACAACCCCCGGTCGAGCCGCCACCTGATGTTCTCGATCCACGGCTCGGCGGCGAGCTCGCCAATGGCGTCCCGCTCGTGGTTGTATCGGCCGACGCGCGTGATGAACCACATCAGGCGAATCCCGCCGGCGTCTTCGAGGGCGAGGCGGCGCGCGCCGGGAACGAGAAGCCGGCCGCCGCCGCAGTAGCCGGGCGCAGCAGCCCCCTGGCGCGGCTCGCCTCGGCCTTCTTGGCCTCCTCGGCCTTGGCCAGCACCGCGAGGGCGGCGTCGTAATCGAAGCCAGAGCGGCGCCGCGAGGTTCCGAAGTGGTCGCGGAACGCGGCCGGCGCGGCCTTCGCCAGCGCCTCGCCCATCGCGGTCTGCTGCCCGTCGCAGCGGCGCTGCTCCTCCTCGGAGCGCAGGACCGCCCGGCCGACCACGCAGCGCAGCATCTCGCCCTTCATGCCCAGGCGCGTGATGGCCTGGGTGCCGTAGTCGCAGCCCACGGCCAGGCCCATGCTGCCGACGTCCACGCCCGCGCCATCGAGCCGCTCGAGGGCCAGCTTGAAGCTGCTGCGCAGGGCGGCGGCGCACAGCAGCGCGTTCTTCGCGCTGTCCTCGGCGTCGGTGGTGGCCGCCGTCCCCTCGACCAGCACTCCATGCACGCAGTCGCCGATGAAGCGGATCTTGCGGCCAGCGAAGTCGGCGTGGAGCGTCGCGTCGAGCTCCGCGCGCAGCACATGCAGAGCCCTGACGACGTCCTTGGCCGGCTCGTCGTCGTCGATACGCTCGTCGACGTAGCTGGTAAAACCGTCGATGTCGGCGTAGATCGACACGCTATCCTGGCGCCGCGAGTTCTTCGGCGTGAGCAGCTCGAGGTCCAGCGTGGCGAACGGCGGCGTGTGCGCGGAGAACTCGAAGGCCCCGATGGGGAGCTTCTCGAGGTCCTCCTCCCAGGTCTTGACCACTGAGTCCACCGTGATGCCCAGCTTCGCCTGGTCCTTTGACTGCTCGATCTCCTCGGTGGTCAGCGGGATCGTGTCGACGTTGGACACCTCGGACCAGCCCACCGCGGAGCGCGCGTTGTTGGTCATGAAGATCCCCGCTTTGGTGCCGCCTCCGGCGCGCTTGGCCGCGAGGTTCGCGGCGCAGCCCAGGAACAGCGGCTCGCGGTGCCCGCGGCGCCCGTTGTTGACGGCCAGCGCCTCGCCCGAGTCGATGCCGACGCGGACCTTCGCTGCCGGCAGCGGATCGTCTCCGCCCTCACCGGTGCGCGCCAGCACGTCGATCACGAGCTGCGCGGTAGCCACCGCGCGATGGATGCGCTTGGCCTCGTCGTCGTAGGGCTTGGCGAACACCGCGTGGAGCCGCTGGTTGTGGAAGTCGACCTCGATCGCGTCGACGTCCACCAGGATGTTGCGCGCGGCGCGGAAATGCAGGTTCAGGAAGCGCAAGGTCCGCTTGTGGACCGTAACCCCCTCGAAGTTGGTGGTGCCGAGCATCTCGTCGAGGTTCAGGATGTCGACGTAGACGTGCACCCCGTCCACGCGGTAGGCCACGCCGTTGGCGAGCCCATTGAGGTCGGTGTCGCGGCCGTAGTCGCGGATCTCCACCGTCTTCACTTCCGCCAACCGCGCGTCGATGCGGTCCTGGGCAGTCTGCTTGTTCCACGTGCGCTTCGCCATATTTCGCTTTCCTTGCCGTTGCCGGCGAAACACTAAATATGGGGCCCGTTAGGCACCGAGGCCCAATATGTAGCGCCCATCTTAATTAGACCTGTGCTTTTGTCCAGTGCATACCGTTTCCGTCAACCCTTGGGCGGGGACGGGTCGTGGCCGTGGCTGTCCTTCGACTGGATTTGCCCGTCGCGGCCGTGGATCACCAGTTCCGTGCCCTGGTTCTGGGTGATCTCGCGGGCGCGGTCGACCGCGTCCTGCTTGCGGTCGAAGTGGCCAGTGTCGCGCTTGGCGCCGGCTCCCCGGATCGCCCATCCATCGTCGCGCGGGACGACGTGCTGATTGCGTTTGCTCATGGTCTGAGTCCCTGTTAGCGCAGCGAGATTGCTGCTGGTAATGTGTGCGGTGACTCGGCGATTCGCGGACATCGCCGGGCGGATGTCCGCGATCGCGAAAACGACCGCACACGTCCATGGCGACCCTTGGAGGCGTAGTGACAAGCAAAAGACCCCCAGACGAAATGGCGACCGTCGACGAGCTGATCGAGGCGCTCAGACGGCTGACCGTGGACGAGAGGCTCCGGCTTTACCGCCAGGGCGACGTCATGGCGCTTGGCAGCGAGTTCGCGAGCGGCCGGGAGCTGTTCAGCGAGGCCGTCAAGCGCGCCCTGATAGGCACCTCGGGCGAGCGAGAGGACGGGGAGCGGGGCCGGCCATGGCCGAAGACGGTCGACCTCGTGGCCTTCCTGATGGAGTGCATGAGGAGCATCGCCAATGGCTCGCAGAACTCCGTCAAGCAGAAAGTGGACCGCCGCGCCGAGGCGCTGGCCACGGAGGACGGCGTGGACAACCCCCACCTCTCCGAGCCGGAGCGCCACCACCCCAGCGTCGAGGAGGAGCTGATCGAACGCCAGGAGCGGGAAGCGCGCCAGGCGGCGGCCGAAGCTGACGTGGCCGCGATCCGCGGACTCTTCGCACAAGGGGATGTAGTCCACGAAATCATGGACGGCGAGGAGATTGGCATGACTCCCGACGAGATCCGGCAGGCCACCGGAATGACCGCCACCGCTTACGCCAGCGGCCGCAAGAAGCTGCGCCGCACCGTCGACAAACACTACCCGGGCGGGAGGAAGGCATGACTACTGACGCGCGCAAAACGCTGAGTGCCATCCAGGCGCTGATCAGCAAAGACTTGGTGGAGACGTCGGCCGAGCAGATCCGCGCCGAGTTCGTCGAGGACGGCCTCAATCCCGACCGCGTGGCCCGGGAGATGGCCGAGGCGATCGACGCCGCGGTCTCCGAATTTCAACGAAGCAGGGTGGCCGCGACCAAGGCTGTGAAGAAGGCCACCAAGGTGCCAGTCCCGACGAGCAGGCCCGCTTTGGAACGCATAAAAGAGCTGGTGCAAAGCGCGTTTCAGAGAGAGCCAAACCTCGCCACAGCATTCAGAAACGGATCCAAGCAGTCGGAGAACGACTGGAATTCAACGTATGACGATCTTGTTTTGCTTGGGAAGATAGATCCAAATCAACATGATTGACGTCGCTTCCTTGTCACCGGCGGAAAAGCTTCTTTGGGATCACGGCTTTCGCAAACCCGAGCACATAGATCTTGAGGGAGTCGCCCTTTCAAGAGGGGCGACCGTCATCTATCGACGCCTTGATGGCTGCGCCGCCAGGCTTCTCACCGACGGCGACAAGGCGGTGATCAGCATCGCGGCGAACGACAATCCGGGCCGTCAACGCTTCTCGCTCGGGCATGAGTTGGCGCACTGGATCAACGACGCCCAACGTGCGTCGTTCAATTGCTCCAGCGATTCGATCGGGCCGCAAAACACCGAGGCGCTGTCGGTCGAGGCAAGCGCGAACGTGTATGCGAGCCAGCTCATATTGCCCGACTACATGGTGACTCCGTGGCTCGAAGGCAGGAAGATGACGCTCAACGTCGCCGCGGAGCTGGCCGACGCATTCAACGCAAGCGTCACCGCTTCGGCGATCAAGATGGCCAAGAGGTCGACCGCGCCCGTGTGCGTGGCGTGCCACGAGATGCGGGGCAGACGCTGGTTCATGCGCAGCAAGTCTTGGCCCTTCGACCTGTATCCGGTCAGTCAGCTCAACCACAACACGGCCGCCTTCGACATCGCATTCAAGGCCACCAATCGCATGTCGACGCCCAAGAAAGAGCAAGGCGACTGGTGGCTCACCGGTCCGGACGTTTGGCGCATGCAAGTCGAGACGCAATCGATGCGGCTTCCGGACGGATCGGCTCTGACCACAATTGCGCTTAGCACTTCTTGCCGTTGAGGTGTGTCTTGTAATGGCGGGGACAGAGGGCGCTGACCAGTCGCTCCAGGACGACTTTCGCTTTCGACCCGTTGTCGTCGATCGCGCTTCCACAGGTCATGGTGGCTCAATGGCCGCCTTGGATTAGAAACCGTGACCTTGGCGTTCACCGGCGACCGACTGCAACCGCTGCAGCGCCGCCGGCCAATGCCTAGAAGTCTGTTCAAGACTGGCTGCGGTCGATCACCTGTCCTACCCGCATGATTTTCTCCCTATTCAGATAGCGATTCGAAAATCTTTCGTGCATGAGATGAACCTTGGCGCATGGCGCAGGTAGTCTTTGCTCATCACGCGCCAGCCACCTTCTTCCCCCTCTCTTCCAGCATCTTCGGCATCAACTCTCGTGCTTTTTTGCATTGGTCGGCGCTAAGCTTCCCCTTCGCGACAGCCGCAGCCGCTCCCGCCTCGAGCGCAGCATTCAGTTCGACCGCGGCCACGCCCGTGGCTAAACTCAGTCGCCCCATGTAGTCGGCAGACATTTTCTTTAGTTTCGCTCGCTCGCTGGGCGCCGACTCCCAGCACTGCCTCACCACATCGCGAACCCCACCTTCGCTCTTTGCGAGGGCCAGGGCGTCACTCTTGACGTCAGCCGCTGCGACGGAACCGGCCACCAGCGGAAGCCACACCCACAAGATCTTGCTCATTGCAGACTCTCAGAAGCTGATGCCCAAGGCGTTGCCGAGGTCGCGGATGGCATTGCCTCCCGCTTGCAAAACGCCCCCCGCAGCGTTGCCAAGGCCACTCGCCAGATTGCCCACTGCATTGCCCAGCCCTTCGACAAATTGGCCTGCCGCTCCCAGCGCCTGCTCGGCGAAAGCTACCTGTGCCTTCAACACGTCCAAGTTGAAGTTCGCCACCTGGCCAAGCACAGTCGAGTCGCCGACATCGATACCTACCGCGGCTAGTGCTTTTCGAATCTCGTTGTTCTTGCCGAAGCACGGCTCCTCGCCGAACTTCTTGCCTTGACACTTGCCGAACTCGCGGATCGACAGCTGGCCGCCCGTGCAGGCGGCGAAGCTTAGGAAATCCGGCGACTGTGCCGCGCACTGCATCGCGATCTGCTGCTCCGCCGTAAGTTGGCCCTCGGTCATACAGGCCAGCGTGCCCATGCCATCACCGCCTGACTGGATCGCGCAATTCGCGAGCTTTCCTGCATCGCCCCCGCCTTGGATGTGCAGATTCTTCTGCAAGGCGCAGCCAGCGAAGCCGCTCGGCGACGCTGCACACGCCACCAATTGCTTGACGTCGTTCGACGCGGAGCTCCCCTCGACGAGGCAAATCCCAGCGCGGTTGTATTGGTTAGGGTACTTCTCCCAGCATGCGGCTGCATTGCCGATATCCCCACCCGCCGACTTCGCGAGGCAGGCCATCACCTGGTCCTTCGATGACTTTGCCAAGCAGGGCAGATTGTCGCGAACGCCCGGCGGCAGCTGCGTGCTCACACCACACAACGCGATCGCGTTCGGGTCCTTCGCGCCGTTCTTAGCCATGCATTCGGCGAGCTGGCGAGCCGGGCCGTCGGGCAGCGCCGCAGTCGCACATTGCATTGCTCCGCCCGCTCCTGCCTTTCCTTTGGCGACGGCTTGCGCACATTCCAGCGATTGCCGGTCTTTGTCGTTCAAGCCGATCTTGGACAGACACACGGCCGCGTCTGCCGCTGGAAGCTTGGCGCAGGCCTGTCCGGCAGCCTTGTACTTGTCGACGTCCGCCGTAGCTTGGCCAGCGAGCCGGGGCAGCTGTGAACTCAGGAGTTCGGCGCCATCGCCTGGTGCAAGCCGCATTAGCACCGCAGCATTGCCGGTGCTTGCAAGCTGGGGCATGCAATTGCCGCCACCTAGGCACGCCGCCAAGTCCTTCTTGTCCAAGGTGTAGCCAGCGCATGCAGCGATCTTCTCGGGCAACTGCTGTCCCTTGAAGCGGACGCACTCGGTGAGACGGGTGCGCGCCACTTCGTCCTGAAGCAGCTTGAAAGGCGGCGAACCGGCTGCGGCTTCCGGCAGGAAAGGAACACTCAGCAACGGGCTGGCGATCACGTCCGTGAGCCGCACTGCAGTGTCCTTCTTCAGCGCAGCCACGCGTGGCACGATGTAATCGTACTGGAGCTTGCGCTTACGCAATTCCACCACACCGCGTTCGAACGAGGCTTGCGCATGTTCGGCGCTGCGGGGAGCAGGCCAAAACTGCTTCTTAAATGCATACAGCTCCTGCGGCGCAGGGATGGCGGTCAGTGACCCGCCAGGCCCGATCTCGAGGTACTCGTTCTCCCGACGCAATCCCGCCGTGAGGTACCACTCGTACACCTTGGCGAATCGCTCGCCTTTCGGGAGGGCGCGCCGGCCAAGGTAGCCCCCGGCGTCGCACGCCCGCGGTCCCCTTGCCAGACAAATGTAAGGAACGATCGCCAGCCGCGCCTCAGCAGCAACGTTGGCCGGCAAGCCGCACTTCCGCACCTCGGCCATGAACTTCGTGCGAGCAGCATCGAAAACCTCTCCCACCTGCTTGGCGCGCGCAGCTCGGGTACTGTTGAAGCTTTCCGCATTCACCGCCAGTCCGGCGACCGCGAGGTCCTGGACAATGGTTGTATTCGGCTTTACCTTGACGTCTAACGATTCCCAGAACTCACGCGCACTAACCACGGCCACGACCGAACGCGGCAGGCAGGCCGCGAGACGGTCGTGCACCGTCAGCGGAACTGCATCCGGGCCGGTCGCAACCAAGACCAGCTTCATGTGAACTGGCGTGCCCTTCGTCGGATCGGAGCCGACGTACGCAGTAGCTATGCCACCTTCGCCCCACACTCTCATCGCCTGCGCGGGTGCTGCGGCCGCGATCGTCAGCAGCCCTGCCCCAAGCGCACTCCGCACTGCCCGCCTCATGACGTGTTTCATGCGTCGTCCCCTCCGCTTGAAAAATCATCCTAAGGGAGTCCGGCTTTCTTGTGAATACTGGGGAACGCGCGCAGCAGCGCAGCCGCCTCAGGGGTTTCGCAAGTGTCCAGCCGGCCAGGACAATAGATCGAGGCCGGTGGCGCGGCCGGCACCGCTGATGGATTGACGGGTAAACACTAAGGGACCGTTTTTGGGCACCTGAGCGAGGGACGACAAGGGGGTCGAAACCGTCAGTCTAGGTAATGAGGAAGCGGTCAGTAGCGCTACGCCAGTAGGGTCGCGGAAGCCCTATGAATGCAGTACCCGCAACAGCCGCCTCTCAGGCCAGCGCCTGTCGCTGTGCCAAACAGCCGCTTCGTGGTTATCAGCTGCGTACGCCTGGCAACACCCATCGGCAGCAATCGCTGCGAATCCGAAGTCCTGGCGTCGCGGTTGGCTCAAGACTGGGTGCGGTCGGACGAGCTACCGTTCTGAACGTCGCATCCGCGTCACGTTGCAGTCATTCGATTGCCGGACTTCCATGCCTGTCGCATGTGACCCATGAAGCCATGGCAGACTGCCGCAATCGGCCAGAAGCGGCCGGTCGTCGCTGTGGATGGAATCGCACTGATGTCGAGCTCGCCATAGCGAATACCGCGACTATTCCATCGGTCGGTCCTGACCGCCCAAAGGGTTGCTCTTCCTTGCCCACACATGCCGTTCACTCTCGTTGACTGCACACCCGAACTCCTCGTGGAACTGGGCCTGCCTCGGCAATTGGACGAGAGGCACCAGTACTTCTACCGGCTGCACAAGCACAGTGATGACAACGTGTTCTACGTTGCTCAGTCGTATGTCCATGGCCCTGAGACGTTCGCGAAGCTGACACTGCTGGTGGCCGAAGAGTGTTTTCCCGTCAAGGATGAGATAGCAGTGGTGACGAAGCAGCCGCCCTGGGCCTACAAACTGACAGCCATCCGAACCTTCGCGAAGGCGCCGTTGTCGGATTGGTGGCGCACAACGCTCCACCGATACTTAGTCGACATCTTGCAGACCTACACGCCTGGACCCCAGTTCCAGATACCGCGAAACGTCGAGATGCACGTTTTAGAAGACGTCCAATTGGTCGACAGGTGGTTGGTGCGGTAGGTGCCACTGCGCCCAAAGTCTGACCGACTGCTTCGGGCCCAAAGCGGCTGGTGAGGGACCCAAATCCAGCAGGAGAGGCCCGGGCAACGACCCCGGAGGCTGCCATTCGCTAAAGCGCCGCCCAGGCCTCATTGGAGTTGGTCAACCGCGTGACGCGAGACAATACTACCGATGGAACCCACCGATGCCGATGCCCGCCTCACCGATCTCGAGATCAAGGCGAGCTTCGCTGAAGACCTGCTGGACACGCTCAACGAGATCGTCGCGCGCCAGCAGGCCCAGATCGACCGCCTCACCACTGAGCTCTCCACGCTGCGCAACCAGATGCCCACGGCTGACGGCGCCCCCATCTTTCGCAGTCTGCGCGACGAACTGCCGCCGCACTATTGAGCAAGCCCGGGCGCCCGCAAATACCGCATTTGATGGCGAGCCGCGGGCGCTCTCGGCCGTTCAATCAAGTTAGTCGTCATTGCACATGCTGAACGACCGCTTGATGTCAGAGTTCGGTCGCGGCTGAAGCAGCCGCCTCTGACAGCTCTCGCTGCAGAAGAGTCGCTCGTGATCGGCTTCGATAAGTCAGTGGACAGGGCGAGAACCTCGCCAAATCGCCCAAAGGTCGCAACGGCTTGTCGGGGAGTTTGTGACGGCACAGACCTCGTCACAAACCTCGACACAAACAAAAAGGCCCTCGTTTCCGAGGGCCTTGATGACAAGCAAGTGCTTGATTTTGTTGGTTGCGGAGGCAAGATTTGAACTTGCGACCTTTGGGTTATGAGCCCAACGAGCTACCAGGCTGCTCCACTCCGCGTCAAGCCAAAAATTATATCACGCTTTGTCGGCTTCACCGGCTTCAGCAGCCGGTTCGGCGCGATCGACGAGCTCGACCAGGGCCATGGGCGCGTTGTCGCCCACGCGGAAGCCCATCTTCAGGATGCGGGTGTAGCCGCCCGGACGCGCCTTGAAGCGCGGACCCAGTTCGTTGAAGAGCTTGACCACCACGTCGCGGTCGCGCAGGCGATCGAAGGCCAGGCGGCGATTCGCCACCGTGGGCTCTTTGGCCAGGGTGATCATGGGCTCGACGACGCGGCGCAGTTCCTTGGCCTTGGGGACCGTGGTCTTGATGACTTCGTGCGTGAGCAGCGAATTCATCATGTTGCGCAGCATCGCCTGGCGGTGCTCGCTGGTGCGGTTGAGTTTGCGAAGTCCGTGTCCGTGACGCATGGTGTTTCCTTTCCGTCTTTTGCCGCCGGCCGTGTCAGGTACCGGCGGTTCGTCATGGTCTGGCCGTGAGGCTCAGGGGTTGGGGAGCTATCAGTGCTTGTCGAGGCCGGCGGGCGGCCAGTTCTCGAGCTTCATGCCCAGCGTGAGACCACGCGAGGCCAGCACTTCTTTGATTTCGTTGAGCGACTTGCGACCCAGGTTCGGGGTCTTTAGCAGCTCGTTCTCGGTGCGCTGGATCAGGTCACCGATGTAGTAGATGTTCTCGGCCTTGAGGCAGTTGGCCGAACGCACGGTGAGTTCGAGCTCGTCGACCGGGCGCAGCAGGATCGGGTCGAACTGCTGCGAGCTGCGCTGCTGGGGCGCTTCGCTGAACAGTTCGGCGCCTTCGAGTTGCGCGAACACGGCGAGTTGCTCGACGAGGATCTTGGCCGAGGCACGCACGGCTTCTTCGGGGCCGATGGAGCCATTGGTCTCGATCTCGAGCACCAGCTTGTCGAGATCGGTGCGCTGTTCAACGCGCGCGCTTTCGACGGTGTAGCTCACGCGCTTGACCGGCGAGAACGAGGCATCGAGCACGATGCGGCCGATCGAACGGGCAGCGTCGTCGCCGCGGCGCAGGGTACCCGGCACGTAGCCACGGCCTTTCTCGACCTTGATCTGCATGTCGAGTTTGGCACCGGCCGACAGCGTCGCGATGACGTGACCGGGGTTGACGATCTCGACGTCGTGTGGCGTCTGGATGTCGGCAGCGGTCACGACGCCTTCGCCGTCCTTGCGCAGGCTCAGCGTGACTTCATCGCGGTTGTGGAGTTTGAACACCACGCCCTTGAGGTTCAGCAGCAGGTTGACGACGTCTTCCTGGACGCCATCGATGGAGGAGTACTCGTGCACGACGCCCGCGATCGTCACTTCGGTCGGCGCGTGGCCCACCATGGACGACAGCAGCACGCGGCGCAGCGCGTTGCCCAGGGTGTGCCCATAGCCGCGCTCGAAGGGCTCGAGGGTGACCTTGGCGCGGTTGGCCGAGAGTTGCTCGACGTTGATGGACTTGGGCTTGAGCAGGTTGTTGAGCATTCAGACTTCCTTCAGGACCCTCGGCTCGTTACACCGATAAGGCAGACGGAGCATGGAATGACCCGGCCAGCGCGGCGCGTGCCACGAGGGCCGGGGACGGGGATTAACGCGAATAGAGTTCGACGATGAGCGACTCGTTGATGTCCGAGCCGAATTCATCGCGGTCGGGGGTCTTCTTGAAGACGCCTTCGACCTTGTCGATCGACACTTCCACCCAGGCGGGGAAACCGATCTGCTTGGCCAGTTCGAGGGCCTCGATCACACGGGCCTGCTTCTTGGACTTCTCGCGCACGGCCACCACGTCGCCAGCTTTCACCAGGTACGACGGGATGTTGACCGGCTGGCCGTTCACCGTGATCGCCTTGTGCGACACGATCTGGCGGGCTTCGGCGCGGGTCGAGGCGAAGCCCATGCGGAACACCACGTTGTCCAGGCGCGATTCCAGCAGGAACAGCAGGTTGGCGCCGGTGTTGCCACGGCGGCGATCGGCCTCGGCAAAGTAACGGCGGAACTGGCGCTCGAGCACGCCGTAGGTGCGCTTGACCTTCTGCTTCTCGCGCAGCTGCACGCCGAAGTCGGAGGTGCGTTGACCCGAGGTGCGGCCGTGCTGGCCGGGCTTGGAGTCGAACTTGGCCTTGTCGCTGATGGAGCGGCGTGCGCTCTTGAGCAACAGGTCGCTGGCTTCGCGACGGGAAAGTTTGGCCTTGGGGCCGAGGTAACGTGCCACGTTGGTTTCCTTGTGTTGTCTGCCGCAACCGGCGTGTTGCGGGAGCCATCCGCGATGGCGGAGGCGGTGGGCTTAGCAAAAATGCCACCGCAGCGGAACTGCGGTGGCGCTCGAAAAACCCCGCATTCTACCGCCGAAGCGGAGAGCCGGTGATTCGGGGGTCAGATGCGGCGGCGCTTCTGGGGGCGGCAGCCGTTGTGCGGCACGGGCGTCACGTCGGCAATCGACTTGATGCGGATGCCCAGGGCGCCCAGGGCGCGCACCGACGACTCGCGACCAGGACCGGGGCCCTTGATCTCGACGTCGAGTTCCTTGATGCCTTGTTCCATGGCGGCACGGCCAGCCACTTCCGAAGCCACCTGGGCGGCGAAGGGGGTCGATTTGCGCGAACCCTTGAAGCCCTGGCCACCGGAAGAAGCCCACGACAGCGCGTTGCCCTGACGGTCGGTGATGGTGATGATGGTGTTGTTGAACGACGCGTGCACGTGCGCGATGCCGTCCGCAATGTTCTTGCGAACCTTTTTGCGAACACGCGCAGCGGCGTTGTTGCTGGACTGCTGCTTGGCCATGGTTTTCCTTCGAACCGATTATTTCTTCAAGGACTGAGCCGCCTTGCGCGGGCCCTTGCGGGTGCGGGCGTTGGTCTTGGTGCGCTGACCACGCATCGGCAGGCCACGGCGGTGACGGAAGCCACGGTAGCAGCCGATGTCCATCAGGCGCTTGATGTTCATCGTGGTTTCACGGCGCAGGTCACCTTCGATGGTGAAGGTGTTCACCTGGTCGCGCACCTTCTCGAGCTCGGCGTCGCTCAGGTCCTTGATCTTCTTGCTGTATGCGATGCCGCAAGCGTCGCAGATCTGGCGAGCGCGGGTGCGGCCGATACCGAAAATGGCGGTCAGACCGATCTCAGCGTGCTTGTGCGGCGGAATGTTGATGCCTGCAATACGGGCCATGTGAGTCCTCTTACGAAACGATCAGCCTTGACGCTGCTTGTGGCGGGGATCGGTGCAGATCACGCGCACGATGCCGGCGCGCTTGATGATCTTGCAGTTGCGGCACATCTTCTTGACAGAAGCCGAAACTCTCATTTTCTTCTCCTAGAAATCCAGTAAACGTTCAGGTCGTGCGCTTCACTTGGCGCGGAACACGATGCGGGCGCGGGTCAGGTCGTAGGGCGTGAGCTCCACCTTGACCTTGTCACCAGGCAGGATGCGGATGTAGTGCATGCGCATCTTGCCGGAGATGTGACCGAGAACGACATGACCGTTCTCCAGCTTGACCCGGAAAGTTGCATTGGGCAGGTTTTCGACCACCTCCCCTTGCATCTCGATCACATCGTCCTTGGCCATGGTTCAGTTGCCGAGGGAGGTTTTGAAATTGGCCTTCTTCAGCAGCGACTCGTATTGCTGCGACATCATGTAGTTTTGCACCTGGGTCATGAAGTCCATGGTCACGACCACGATGATCAGGAGCGATGTACCGCCGAAATAGAACGGCACGTTGTACTCGAGGATCAGGAACTCCGGCAGCAGGCACACCGCGGTGATGTAGATCGCACCGGCCAGGGTCAGGCGCAGCAGGATCTTGTCGATGTGGCGCGCCGTCTGGTCGCCCGGGCGAATGCCCGGAATGAACGCACCACTCTTCTTCAGGTTGTCGGCGGTTTCCCGGCTGTTGAACACCAGGGCCGTGTAGAAGAAGCAGAAGAAGATGATCGCCGCTGCGTACAAGGCCACGTAGATCGGTTGCCCCGGCGACAGCGCCGACGCCAGGTCGCGCAGCCAACGGGTGGAATCGCCCGTGCTCACCCAGCTCACCACCGTGGTGGGCAACAGGATGATCGACGACGCGAAGATCGGCGGGATCACGCCGGCCATGTTCAGCTTGAGCGGCAGGTGCGACGACTGACCGCCGTACACCTTGTTGCCCACCTGACGGCGCGCATAGTTCACGAGGATCTTGCGCTGACCGCGCTCCACGAACACCACGAAGTAGGTCACCAGCACCACGAGGGCGATGATGAACAGGGCCACGAGGATGTTCATGGCGCCGGTGCGAACCAGCTCCAGCAGACCGCCAATGGCATTCGGCAGACCGGCCACGATGCCCGCGAAGATCAGCAGCGAAATGCCGTTGCCCAGACCACGCTCGGTGATCTGCTCGCCGAGCCACATCAGGAACATCGTGCCGGCCACCAGGCTGACGACCGCGGTGAGTCGAAAGCCCATACCGGGATCGATCACCAGGTTGGCCTGCCCCTCGAGCGCGAGCGCAATGCCCGTGGCCTGGAAGATCGCCAGCGCCAGCGTGCCGTAGCGCGTGTACTGCGTGATCTTGCGACGACCCGCCTCGCCTTCCTTCTTCAGCTGCTCGAACGTGGGAACCACGTAGGTCATGAGCTGCATGATGATGGATGCCGAGATGTACGGCATGATGCCCAACGCGAACACGGTGAAGCGCGACAGCGCCCCGCCCGAGAACATGTTGAACAGGCTCAGGATGCCACCCTGCTGCCCCTGGAACAGCTGCTGGAGCTGCTCGGGGTTGATGCCCGGCACCGGGATGTGCGCGCCAATGCGGTACACCACCAGTGCCAGCAGCAGGAAGACCAGCCGGCGACGCAGGTCGCCGTACTTGCCGGTCTTGGCCAGGGACGTGGAAGCGGTTGCCACGGAGTCCTTTCGAACGGGCGTGATCAGGCGGCGGCGGCCACCTGGCCGCCAGCGGCTTCGATCGCGGCTTTGGCGCCGGCGGTGGGCACCACGTCCTTGAGGGTCACCGCACGGGTGATCTCACCGGACTTGATGACCTTCACGCGCTTGGCCAGCTGGTGCACGAGGCCTTGCTGCTTGAGCAGCAGCACGTCGATTTCCTTGGCTTCCAGACCATTGAGGTCCGACAGCGTGACTTCGGCGTTGAACTGCAGCAGCGCGGACTTGAAGCCACGCTTGGGCAGGCGACGTTGCAGCGGCATCTGGCCGCCTTCGAAGCCCACCTTGTGGTAGCCACCCGCGCGCGACTTCTGGCCCTTGTGACCACGGCCAGCGGTTTTGCCCAGGCCGGAGCCGATGCCACGGCCCACGCGGCGCTTGGCGTGCTTGGCGCCATCGGCCGGTTTGATGTTGTTGAGTTCCATGTCGTCGGTCTCCGATCAGAGCACTTGGACCAGGTAGCTGATCTTGTTGATCATGCCGCGCACGGCCGGCGTGTCCTGCAGCGTGCTGGTGCTGTTGAGCTTGCGCAGGCCCAGGCCGCGCACGGTGGCACGGTGGTCCTCTTTGCAGCCGATGGGGCTGCGCACGAGCTTGACCGTGACGGTGTTCGTGTTGCTCATGGTGATTCCTCTCAGCCCAGGATTTCCTCGACCGTCTTGCCGCGCTTGGCAGCAACTTCAGCCGGGGTGGTGGACTTTTCGAGCGCGTCCAGGGTGGCGCGCACCAGGTTGTAGGGGTTGCTCGAGCCGTGGCTCTTGGCCACGACGTCGGTCACGCCCAGCACTTCGAAGACGGCGCGCATCGGGCCGCCCGCGATGATGCCGGTACCCTTGACAGCCGGCAGCATCATGACGTTCGAGGCGCCATGCTCGCCGTGCACCGCGTGGTGCAGGCTGCCGTCCTTGAGGGACACCTTGATCATGTTGCGGCGGGCCTGCTCCATGGCCTTTTGCACGGCCACGGGCACTTCACGTGCCTTGCCTTTGCCCATGCCCACGCGGCCGTCGCCATCGCCGACCACGGTCAGCGCGGCGAAACCGAGGATGCGACCACCCTTGACCACCTTGGTCACGCGGTTGATCGCGATCATCTTCTCGCGAAGACCGTCCTCGTTCGCTTCGTTCTTGATGTTTGCCTGAAACTTAGCCATGTCGTGTATCCCGTTTCATCAGAACTGCAGACCGGCCTCGCGGGCGGCATCTGCAAGGGCCTTGACGCGGCCGTGGTAGGCGAAACCGGCGCGATCGAACGCGACTTTCTCGATACCGGCGGCCTTGGCCTTCTCGGCAATGCGCTTGCCGATCAGGGACGCAGCGGCGGTGTTGCCACCTTTGCCCGCGGCGCCGAGCTGGGCGCGCACTTCCTTCTCGGCGGTCGAGGCGGAGGCGAGCACCTTTGCGCCGTCGGCGGAGATCACGCTGGCGTAGATGTGCAGGTTCGTGCGGTTGACCGTCAGGCGCACCGCGCCCTGCTGGGCAATGCGGATGCGGGTCTGGCGGGCGCGACGCAGGCGTTGTTCTTTCTTGGTCAGAGACATGATCGGACTCCTTATTTCTTCTTGGTTTCCTTGATCACGACCTTCTCATCCGCGTAGCGGATGCCCTTGCCCTTGTAGGGCTCGGGCGGACGCACGGCGCGCACTTCGGCGGCCACCTGGCCGACACGCTGGCGGTCGGCACCCTTGATCAGGATCTCGGTCGGGGCAGGCGTTTCCACCTTGATGCCGGCCGGCATGTCCATGATCACGGGGTGCGAGAAGCCCACCGTGAGGTTGAGCTTGGCACCTTGAGCCTGGGCCTTGAAACCCACGCCCACCAGGCTGAGCTTCTTCTCGAAGCCCTTGCTCACGCCCGTGACCATGTTGTTCACCAGCTGGCGCATGGTGCCGGACATGGCGTTGGCGTCGCGCGATTCGTCCACCGGGGCAAACGTGATCTTGCCCGCGTTGACATCGATCTTGACGAGGCTGTTCAGCGCCAGGCTGAGCGCACCGTTGGCGCCCTTGACGTTGACCAAGCCGTCCTTGACGGTCACCTCGACCCCGCTGGGGACGGTCACCGGCAGTTTTCCAATACGTGACATTCAAATTCTCCTTGAAGCCCGCATCAGGCGACGTAGCACAGCACTTCGCCGCCAACACCGTTGGCGCGGGCTTTGCGGTCGGTCATCACGCCGCGCGGGGTGGTCACGATCGCCACACCCAGGCCGTTCTGCACCTGAGGGATGGCGTTGCGACCGCGGTAAACGCGCAGGCCGGGGCGGCTGACGCGCTCGATGCGCTCGATCACAGGACGACCAGCGTAGTACTTCAGGGCGATTTCGAGTTCGCTCTTGCCGCCTTCGTTGACGACCTTGAAACCGTCGATGTAGCCCTCGTCCTTCAGGACCTGGGCGATCGCCGTCTTCACTTTCGACGCCGGCATCGACACGGTGGCCTTCTCGACCATCTGCGCGTTGCGGATGCGGGTCAACATGTCGGCGATGGGATCACTCATGCTCATGTGGGGATCTCCTGAGGCTTACCAGCTGGCTTTGGTGATGCCGGGGATTTCACCGGCGAACGCCATCTCGCGCACCTTGGCGCGAGCCAGACCGAAGTGGTTGAAGGTGCCACGCGGACGACCGGTGATCTCGCAGCGGTTGCGCTGGCGGGTCGGGTTCGCGTTGCGCGGCAGCTTCTGCAGCGCCAGGCGCGCGGCGTCACGCTCTTCGTCGCTCTTCTGGGCGTCGCCGGCGATGGACTTCAGTTCGTTGTATTTCTTGGCGAACTTGGCGGCGAGCTTCTCGCGTTTCAGTTCACGTTGGAGCAGTGCTTGTTTGGCCATGCGCCACCTCAGTTCTTGAAGGGGAAACGGAAACCCGCCAGCAGTGCCTTGCACTCCTCGTCGGTCTTGGCGGTCGTGGTGATGCTGATGTTCAGACCACGCAGGGCATCGACCTTGTCGTACTCGATCTCGGGGAAGATGATCTGTTCCTTGACGCCGACGTTGTAGTTGCCACGGCCATCGAACGAGCGACCCGAAATGCCGCGGAAGTCGCGCACGCGGGGCAGGGCCACGGTGACGAAGCGGTCGAGGAATTCGTACATGCGGGCGCCACGCAGCGTGACCATGCAGCCGATGGCCTGCTGTTCACGGATCTTGAAGCCGGCGATGGCCTTGCGGGCCTTGGTCACGACGGGCTTCTGGCCGGCGATCTTGGTGAGGTCGCCCACGGCGTTGTCCATGACCTTCTTGTCGGCCACGGCTTCGCTCACGCCCATGTTCAGCGTGATCTTGGTGATGCGGGGCACCTCCATCACGGACTTGTAGCCGAACTTCTTGGTCAGCTCGGGGACCACCTTCTCGGCGTAGTGTTGCTTGAATCGTGCCATGGTCATGCCACCTTGATTTCTTCGCCGCTGGACTTGTACACGCGCACGCGCTTGCCATCGGCCAGGACCTTGATGCCCACGCGATCGGCCTTGCCGCTGGTGGCATTGAAGATCGCCACGTTGGACTGGTCGATGGGCATGGTCTTCTCGACGATGCCGCCGGTCACACCCTTCATGGGGTTCGGCTTGGCGTGCTTCTTGACGGTGTTGACGCCCTCGACCACGACGTGCTGCTCGTCGGCGCGGGAGAGCACCTTGCCGCGCTTGCCCTTGTCGCGGCCGGCGATCACGATGACTTCGTCACCGGTACGGATCTTGTTCATGGATGCTTCCTCAGAGGACCTCGGGGGCCAGCGACACGATCTTCATGAACTTCTCGGTACGCAGTTCGCGCGTGACCGGGCCGAAGATACGGGTGCCAATGGGTTCGAGCTTGGCGTTGAGCAACACCGCGGCGTTGCCGTCGAATTTGATCAGCGCGCCATCCTGGCGGCGGATGCCCTTGGCGGTGCGCACCACCACAGCGTTGTAGACCTCGCCCTTTTTGACGCGGCCGCGCGGCGCTGCTTCCTTGATGCTGACCTTGATGACGTCGCCCACGCTGGCGTAGCGACGCTTGGAGCCACCGAGCACCTTGATGCACATCACGGACTTGGCACCCGTGTTGTCAGCAACATCGAGTCGAGATTGCGTTTGAATCATTTGATTTAAGTCCCAACTTGAATCCTGAAGGCCACCGCGGCCGACAGCGATCAGTCTTGGGCCCGTCGTCCGGTGACATCCACTGCATGCGGCTGCTGCCGCGGCGGATGCCCCCTTTCGGTGGGCAGAAGGCTTGCGCCAGACACTTCACCCCAGAGGGCGAAGCCGCGCATTATGGCATGCCGGCCAAATGACGTCAAACGCCCGGGGCTGCGTAGCGTTGCGCGAGTGCCAGGAAATCGTCGAGCCGCGGTTCGGCCACGCCCTCCTCGCGCATCACCTGAGCCACCTCGGGCGCCATGCGGGCCGCTTCTGCGGCGTCGAGGAACAAGGCGCGCCAACGGCGCGCCAGCACATCTTCAACAGTAAGCGCGTACTCATGTCGCGCAGCAAAGCGCACCATGGCCACGCAGAGCCCCATGCCCAGGTGGCGGTCGGCGCCGGGCAAGGCGCGCACGCGCTCGGCCTCGGCCCCATACAAATGCCAGCCCGGCGCCGCATGGATGGGCACCGATGCGGAGGGCGGCGCGCCCACCAGGCGGTGGCGCGCGCTCTGCCCCCCGGGCCGAGCCGGCAGCCGCCCGGCCTCGAAGCAGCGGTCCAGCACGTCTTCGGCCATGGCGCGATAGGTGGTCCATTTGCCCCCGGTGACCGTGACCAGGCCATTGGGGTCGACGAGCACGGTGTGCTCGCGCGACAGGCCCTTGGTCGCGCCGCCGCCGTCGCTGGGCGGCGCCACGAGCGGGCGCAGGCCGACCCACACGCTGCGGATGTCCTCGCGGCGGACCGGCCGGCTGAGCACGCGCGAGGCCTCGTCGAGGATGAAGGCCAGTTCGTCGGCAAAGGGCTCGGGCTCGCGCGCCAGATCCTGCCGCGGCGTGTCGGTGGTGCCGAGGATGAGCTTGCCCAGCCAGGGCACCGCGAACAGCACGCGGCCGTCCTGCGTCTTGGGCACCAGCAGTGCGTGCTCGCCGCCCAGGAACGCGCGGTCGACCACCACGTGCACGCCCTGGCTCGGGCTCACCATGTGCGAGGGCGTGCCGGCGGCCTCGCGCAGCGCATCGACCCACACCCCTGTGGCATTGACCACGCAGCGCGCGCGCACGGTGTGCTCGGCACCGTGCAGGCGGTCGCGCACGGTCACGCAATGGCCCTCGCCGTCGGGCGCGATCGCGGTCACCTGGGCGTGGTTGAGCACACGCGCCCCGGCCGCCTCGGCGCTGCGCGCCAGCGCGATCGCCAGCCGGGCGTCGTCGAACTGGCCGTCCCAGTAGCGCACGCCGCCACGCAGGCCGTCGGGGTTCACGCCCGGCAGGGCCGCGAGCGTGCGGGCGCGGTCGAGGAATTCGGTGGCGCCCAGGCCGGCGCGGCCCGCGAGCAGGTCGTAGAGCTTGAGGCCGATGCCGTAGAACGGGGTTTCCCACCAGTGCCGGCTCGGCATCACGAACGGCAGGGGTTGCGCCAGGTGCGGCGCGATCGCCATCACGGCGGTGCGCTCGGCCAGCGCCTCGCGCACCAGGGCCACATTGCCCTGGGCCAGGTAGCGCACACCGCCGTGCAGCAGCTTGGTGGCGCGCGACGAGGTGCCGCCCGCGAAATCGTGCGACTCGAACAGCGCCACCGAGAAGCCCCGCAGCGCCGCGTCGAGCGCCACGCCCAGGCCGGTCGCGCCGCCGCCCACCACCAGCAGATCGAACACAGGGGTGCGATCGACGGCCGCCCAGGCCGGCCCGCGCCAGGCGCTCATGCCGTCCACCCGGGCGCGCACGCGGCGCCCGACCCGATCGCGCCCTTGTGCAGGGCCCACACCGATGCGTCTTTGTCTGCAGGCATTCTGCGAAGATACCGCAGGCCCGCGACACCTCGTGGGCGCGCTTTCCCTCACCCCATGACCCCTTCCCTCATCACCTTCATCGGCGGCGGCAACATGGCCAGCGCCATCGTCGGCGGCCTGCTGCGCCAGGGCCATGTGGCCGAACGCATCCAGATCGTCGAACCCTGGGACGAGCAACGCGACCGCCTCGCGCAGCAGTTTCCCGGCGTGGCGGTGTTCGCCGCGGCCGATGGCGGTCTGCAGCCGTCGGACCTGGTGGTCTGGGCCGTGAAGCCGCAGACCTTCAAGGACGCCGCGCTCGCCGCCGGCCCGCACCTGGGCGGCGCGCTGCACCTGAGCGTGGCCGCGGGCATCACCAGCGAGAGCATGGCCGGCTGGCTGGGCACGCAGCGCATCGTGCGCGCCATGCCCAACACGCCCGCGCTCGTGGGCCTGGGCATGACCGGCCTGTTCGCGCGCGAAGGCGCATCCGCCGCCGACCGTGCGCTGGTGGAATCGGTGGTGAAGACCACGGGCGAGCTCGTGTGGGTGGCCAGCGAGCGCGACCTCGACGCCGTCACCGCGCTCTCGGGCTCGGGCCCGGCCTACGTGTTCTATTTCCTCGAGGCCATGCGCGACGCGGGTGCACGCATGGGCCTGCCGGCCGACACCGCGCTGCAGCTCGCGATCGGCACCTTCCTGGGCGCGTCCACGCTGGCGCAGCGTTCGAACGAGCCGCCGCAGGTGCTGCGCGAGCGCGTCACGTCCAAGGGCGGCACCACGTACGCGGCGCTCACCGCCATGGACGCGGCGGGCATCAAGGCCTCGTTCGAGGCGGCCCTGAGAGCCGCGCAGCAGCGCGCCGAGGAACTGGGTCGCGAGTTCGGCCGCTGATCAGGCCAATGCCAGCACCACGCCGGCGAACAGCGTGAAGCCCAGCCAGTGGTTGGCACGGAACGCCGCGAAACAGCCTTCGCGCGTGCGGTGGCGGATCAGCGTGAAGTGCCACGCCACCTGGGCCAGCGCCGCGAGCAGCGCCGCGGCCCAGAGCGCGTGGTCCACACGGTCCCACAGCGCCCAGGTCCACACCGCGAGGTGCACCAGGTAGAAGGCCGTCACCGCGGCCACGTCGGCGCGGCCCAGCGTGATCGCCGAGGTCTTCATGCCGATCTTCAGGTCGTCGTCGCGGTCGACCATGGCGTATTCGGTGTCGTAGGCCAGCACCCAGAAGGCGTTGCCCAGCAACAGCACCCAGGCCAGCGGCGGCACCGCGCCCTGCACCGCCGCAAAGGCCATGGGAATGCCGAAGCTGAAGGCCACGCCCAGCACCGCCTGCGGCATGGACACAACGCGCTTGGCAAAGGGGTAGGCCAGCGTGATGGCCAGCGCCGCAAACGACCAGGCGATGGTGGCCGCATTGGTGGTGAGCACCAGGCCGAAGGCCGCGAGCGCGAGCACCGCGCCCACGGCGAGCGCCTCTTTCGTGGACACGCGGCCCGAGGTGACGGGGCGCTGTGCGGTGCGCTTGACGTGGCGGTCGAAGTCGCGGTCGGCCACGTCGTTGACGCAGCAGCCCGCGCTGCGCATGAGGATGGTGCCGAACGTGAACACCGCGAGCAGGTGCCAGCCCGGGAAGCCGTCCGCGGCCACCCACAGCGCCGACAGCGTGGGCCACAGCAGCAGCAGCCAGCCCGCGGGGCGGTTCCAGCGGATCAGGTCGAGCCAGAGCGACAGGCGCGACGGCGTGTGGGGCGCGGGCGCGATGGCGTTCACGAGAGCCTCTTCACGCCCGGCAGCTCGCAGGCGTAGATCGAATTGCGCAGCTCGGCGATCGCCTCGTAGCGCGGGAAGCTGCGCCGCCAGGCCAGCACCACGCGGCGCGTGGGCGCGTCGCCGTCGAACGGCAGGTAGCGCACGTAAGGCGAATCGCCGAAGTCGACGCCGGGTTTCATGGCCGCGTCGAGCGCCGAACGCGGCACCGACAAGCGCGGCACCAGCGTCACGCCCATGCCCGCGGCCACCATGTGCTTGATGGTCTCGAGCGACGAACCTTCGAAACTCTTGCGGATGCCTTCGGTGTCGTTGGAGTAGCGCGCGAACTCGGGGCAGACCTCAAGCACGTGGTCGCGGAAGCAATGGCCCGTGCCCAGCAGCAGCATGGTCTCGCGCTTGAGCTCCTCGGCCGTGATGCGGCCCTTGGCCACCAGCGGGTGCGTGTGCGGCACCGCGGCCATGAAGGGCTCGTCGTAGAGCGGCGCGAGCGCGAGGTTGGTGTCGGGAAACGGCTCGGCGAGGATGGCGCAGTCGATCTCACCCAGTCGCAGCTGCTCGAGCAGCTTGGTGGTGAAGTTCTCCTGCAGCACCAGCGGCATCTGCGGCGTGCGGTCGATCACCTGGCGCACCAGCTCGGGCAGCAGGTAGGGGCCGATGGTGTAGATCACACCGAGCTTGAGCGGGCCGGCCAGCGGGTCTTTGCCGCGCTTGGCGATTTCCTTGATGGCCGCGGCCTGTTCGAGCACGGTCTGGGCCTGGCGCACGATCTCCTCGCCCAGCGGCGTCACGGCGATTTCGGCCGCGTTGCGTTCGAAGATCTTGAGTTCGAGCTCTTCCTCGAGCTTCTTGATCGCCACCGACAGCGTGGGCTGCGACACGAAGCAGGCCTCGGCGGCCTTGCCGAAGTGCCGCTCGCGCGCCACGGCGACGATGTACTTGAGTTCGGTGAGCGTCATAGGGCGCGTATTGTGCGTTCTCGGGTGCGGCCACACCAGCCGCCAGGGCTTGCCCCCGCTCAGGCCTTGAGGTACTCGGCCTTGCTGCCGAGCCAGCGCGCGATGTGCTGCTCGGCCAGGGCGGGGTGGCGCTCCAGCATCAGCGGCGCGGCCTCGCGCGCCCAGGCCAGCAGGTGGGTGTCGGTGGCGAGATCGGCAAACCGCAGCAGCGGCGCGCCCGACTGGCGCGCACCCAGGAACTCGCCCGGGCCGCGGATCTCCAGGTCGCGGCGCGCGATCTCGAAGCCGTCGTGCGTCTCGGCCATGGCGCGCAGGCGCTCGCGCGCGGTCTCGCCGAGCCGCCCGCCCTCGGGCGCGCTGTAGAGCAGCACGCAGGCCGATGCCGCGGCCCCGCGCCCCACGCGGCCGCGCAGCTGGTGCAGCTGGCTCAGGCCGAAGCGCTCGGCGTGCTCGATCACCATCAGCGAGGCGTTGGGCACGTCCACCCCCACTTCGATCACCGTGGTCGACACCAGCACGCCCATCTGCCCGCCCACGAAGAGCGACATCACGGCCTTCTTCTCGGGCGGCGGCATGCGCGAATGCAGCAGGCCCACCAGCACCCCGGGCAGGGCCTGCGAGAGTTCGGCGTGCGTGGCGGTGGCGTTCGACAGGTCGAGCGCCTCGCTCTCTTCGATCAGCGGGCACACCCAGTACACCTGCCGGCCCTGGTCGAGCTGGCTGCGGATGCGCTCGACCACCTCGGCGCGTCGCTGGTCGCTCACGACCTTGGTCACGATGGGCGTGCGCCCAGGTGGCAGTTCGTCGATGGTCGACACATCGAGGTCGGCGTAGTAGCTCATGGCCAGGGTGCGCGGGATGGGCGTGGCCGTCATCATCAGCAGGTGCGGCTCCAGCGTGCCGCCGGTCTTGCCGCGCAGCGCCAGGCGTTGCGCCACGCCGAAGCGGTGCTGCTCGTCGATCAGCGCGAGCGCCAGGCGCTGGAACACCACCTGGTCCTGAATGACCGCGTGCGTGCCCACCACCAGCGCAGCCTCGCCGCTGGCGATCAGGTCGAGCATGGCCTGACGCTGTTTCTTCTTCTGCCCGCCCGTGAGCCAGGCCACGCGCTTGCCCAGGGGTTCGAGCAGCGGCTCGAGCCAGCCCACGAGTTTGCGGAAGTGCTGCTCGGCCAGGATCTCGGTGGGCGCCATGAGCGCGCACTGCCAGCCGGCGTCGATCGCAATGGTGGCCGCGAGCGCGGCCACCACGGTCTTGCCCGAGCCTACGTCGCCCTGCAGCAGCCGGTGCATGGGCACGCGGCGCGCGAGGTCGAGCGCGATCTCTTCGCCCACGCGGCGCTGCGCCGCCGTGAGCGCGAACGGCAGCGTGGCAAGCAACTGCTCGTGCAGGCCGCCGCGGCGCAGGGGCAGCTGGGGCGCGTTCAGCGCGTCGCGTTCGCGCTTGGCCAGGGCCTGCGAGAGCTGCTGCGCGAGCAGTTCTTCGGCCTTCAGGCGCTGCCAGGCCGGGTGGCTGCGGTCCTCGAGCGCGGCCAGCGAGGCCTCGGGCCCGGGGTGGTGCAGCACCTGAAGCGCCTCGCGCAGGGTGGGGCTCACACGCGCCGTGCGCTGCAGGCCCGCCAGCAGCGGCGGCGGCAGGGTCTCATGCAGATCGGCGCGTTTGAGCGCGCCCACCACGGCCTTGCGCAGGTAGGCCTGCGGCAATTGCGCGCTCGTGGGGTACACGGGCGTGAGCGCCGTGGGCAGTTCGCCGCCCGCCAGCTTGAACGCGGGGTGCAGCAGCGTGTAGCCCGCGAAGCCGCCGCGGATCTCGCCGCGCGCGCGCACCACCGCGCCCACGGCGAGCGTCTTCTGGTGCGAGGGGTAGAAGCTGAAAAAGCGCAGCGTGCAGGTGTCGGTGCCGTCGTCGAGCGTGACCAGCAGCTGGCGGCGGCCCCGGTATTGCACCTCGCTGTGCGTCACCGTGCCCTCGATCTGCACCAGCTCGCCGTTGCGCACGTCGCGCAGCTTCACGATGCGGGTTTCGTCCTCGTAGCGCAGCGGCAGGTGCAACGCCAGGTCGATGTCGCGCTTGAGGCCGAGCTTGTGCAAGGCCTTCTGCGGCGCCGACAAGGGCTTGGGGACGGAGGACGTGGCGGGGGCGGCGGGTTCGGCCATGGGACAATTCTGCCTTCCGCCATTCCCCCTCTTCCTTGGAACGGGCCCGTCCGGCCCTCAAGCGACATGAACCCATCCCCCGGCCCGCGCGCCTTCACGCTGAGCGATTTCGACTTCGCCCTGCCCGCCGAACTCATCGCCCAGCACCCCGCACCCGAACGCAGCGCCTCACGCCTGCTCGACGGCCGCACCGACACCCCCGCCGACCGCGTGTTCCGCGAGCTGCCCGGCCTGCTCGACCCCGGCGACCTGCTGGTCTTCAACAACACCCAGGTGATCAAGGCCCGCCTCTTCGGCCGCAAGGCCAGCGGCGGCGCGCTCGAACTGCTGGTGGAGCGCGTGCTGCCCGGCCACGAGGTGGTGGCCCACATGAAGGTGAGCAAGAAGCCGCCCGTGGGCGCGGTGCTGTCCATGGACGGTGGCTTCGAGGCCGAGCTGCTGGGCCGCTGGCCCGACGATCACGGCGCGCTGTTCCGCCTGCGTTTCAGCGACGAGCCGCACAGGCTCATGGCCGCACACGGCCACGTGCCGCTGCCGCCCTACATCGAGCACGCCGACTCCGCCGAGGACGAACGTCGCTATCAGACGGTGTTCGCCAAGCACCCTGGCGCCGTCGCCGCGCCCACGGCGGCGCTGCATTTCGACGATGGCGTGCTGGCCGGGCTGCGCGCGCGGGGCATCGAGACCGCCGAGGTCACGCTGCACGTGGGCGCGGGCACCTTCCAGCCCGTGAAGACCGAAAACATCGCCGAGCACACCATGCACGCCGAGTGGTACCGGGTGCCGGCCGAGACCATCGCCGCCATCGAGGCCTGCCGCGCGCGCGGCGGCCGCGTGGTGGCCGTGGGCACCACCACCGTGCGCACGCTCGAAAGCTGGGCCGCCTTCGGCCGCACCGAGGGCGACACCCAGATCTTCATCACGCCGGGCTTCCGCTTCCAGGTGATCGACGCGCTGATCACCAACTTCCACCTGCCCAAGAGCACGCTGATGATGCTGGTGAGCGCGCTGGCCGGGTACGAGCGCGTGATGGCGCTGTACCGCCACGCCATCGAACAGCGCTACCGCTTCTTCAGCTACGGCGACGCCATGCTGCTCTCAAGGACGACCCATGCTGCAGTTTGAGATCCTCAAGACCGACCCCGCCAGCCACGCGCGCCGCGCCACGCTCACGCTCAACCACGGCGTGGTGCAGACGCCCATCTTCATGCCCGTGGGCACCTACGGCACCGTCAAGGGCGTGATGCCGCGCAGCCTGCACGAAATGGGCGCGCAGATCATTCTGGGCAACACCTTCCACCTGTGGATGCGCCCGGGTCTGGACATCATGAAGGGCTTCGGCGGCCTGCACGGCTTCGAGCAATGGCACAAGCCCATCCTCACCGACTCGGGCGGCTTCCAGGTGTGGTCGCTCGGCGCCATGCGCAAGATCACCGAAGAAGGCGTGCACTTCGCGAGCCCGGTCAATGGCGACAAGCTCTTCATGTCGCCCGAGGTGAGCATGCAGATCCAGACCGTGCTCAACAGCGACATCGTGATGCAGCTCGACGAGTGCACGCCCTACGAGACCAACGGCCACATCACCACCGAGGCCGAAGCGCTCAAGAGCATGGAAATGAGCCTGCGCTGGGCCAGACGTTCGCAAGACGAGTTCGCGCGCCTGGGCAACCCCAACGCGCTGTTCGGCATCGTGCAGGGCGGCATGTTCGAGCACCTGCGCCAGGCCTCGCTCGACGCGCTCGTGGCCATGGACTTCCCGGGCTACGCCATCGGCGGCGTGAGCGTGGGCGAACCCAAGGATGAGATGCGCCGCATCATGGCGCACACGCCGCACCGCCTGCCCGCGCACAAGCCGCGCTACCTCATGGGCGTGGGCACGCCCGAAGACCTGGTGGAAGGCGTGGCCTGTGGCGTGGACATGTTCGACTGCGTGATGCCCACGCGCAACGCGCGCAACGGCACGCTGTTCACGCGCTACGGCGACCTGAAGATCCGCAACGCCAGGCACAAGGCCGACCACCGCCCGCTCGACGAGACCTGCACCTGCCACGCCTGCGCCGGCCCCGGCGGCGTGAGCTGGGCCGATGGCGGCCGCGAAGGCTTCAGCCGGGCCTACCTGCACCACCTCGACCGCTGCGGCGAAATGCTCGGCCCCATGCTGGCCACGGTGCACAACCTGCACTACTACCTGAACCTCATGCGCGAGGTGCGCGAGGCGCTGGACGCGGGCCGCTTCGCCGCCTTCCGCGAACGCTTCCGCGAAGAGCGCGCACGCGGCGTCTGAACCGCGGGTTTGTGCCGCCGCGCAAGCCCATCGCGCGCGATTAAGCTGGGCGCGATGAGCCACGCGCCCGCCGTCCCCCGCCACGTCCTCCCGGTGCTGGTCCTGGCCCAGTTCGCGGGCACTTCGCTGTGGTTCGCGGTCAACGCCGTCATGCCCGACCTGCAGCGCGAGCTCGGCTGGGCCACGGGGGCGGTGGGCACGCTCACCTCGGGGCTGCAGTTCGGCTTCATCGCGGGCACGCTGGTGTTCGCGCTGCTGGCCATCGCCGACCGGTTCCCGCCACGCACGGTGTTCCTGGTGTGCGCGCTGGCGGGCGCGGCCTGCACCGTGGGCGCGTGGTGGTCGGTGCGCGACTTCGCGGCACTGCTGGCCTGGCGTGTGGCGACGGGCTTCTTCCTCGCGGGCATCTACCCCGTGGGCATGAAGATCGCCGCGCAGTGGTACAGCCGCGGCCTGGGCGCGGCGCTGGGGGTGCTGATCGCGGCGCTGGTGCTGGGCTCGGCCAGCGCGCACGCGCTGCGCGCGATCGGCCACGCCCTGCCCTGGCCCACGCTGATGCTGGGCGTGGCCCTGCTCGCGGCGTTTGGCGGTGTGCTGCTGTTCTTCGGGCTCGGCGATCCGCCGGGCGCGGTGGCGCGCGTGAGCCGCCTGCAGTGGCAGGCGCTGGGCACGCTGTGGACCGATGCGCGCGTGCGCAGTTCGGTGCTCGGCTACTTCGGCCACATGTGGGAGCTCTACACCGTGTGGGTCATGGTGCCCCTGATCCTGGCCACGCGGCTCGAAGGGGTGGCGCTGTCGTGGGCCGCGTTTGGTGTGCTGGGCGCGGGCGCCATCGGCTGCGCGGGCGGGGGCTGGCTGGCGCAGCGCCTGGGCAGCGCGCGCGTGGCCGGGGCCCAACTCGCCACCAGCGGCGCCTGCTGTCTGGCCGCGCCGCTGCTGCTAGGCGCGCCCGATCCGGCCTTCTACGCCTGGCTGGTGCTCTGGGGCATCACCGTGTCGGGCGACTCGCCGCAATTCAGCGCACTCACCGCGCGCAACGCGCCACTGCAGGCCGTGGGCAGCGTGCTCACGCTCACCAACAGCATCGGCTTCGGCATCAGCATCGTGAGCATCCTGCTGTTCGTGTGGCTGGCCGAATCGGTGCCGCTGGGCGCACTGCTGCCCTGGCTCGCGATCGGCCCGGCGCTGGGGCTGTGGGCGCTGCGGCCGCTGCTGGCGGCCGCAGACGCGTCACGTTGAAGCGCAGCGCCAGGGGCTGGGGTGCATCAGCGGCGCAACAGCCCCGCCACGAAGGTGATCAGCGCGAACACCAGGAAGACCACGAAGAGGATCTTGGCGATGCCCGCGGCACCGGCGGCGATGCCCCCGAAGCCCAGCAGGGCCGCGATGAGGGCGATGACGAAAAAGACCACGGCGTAGTGCAGCATGTCGGACTCCTTGGTTGACCGGCATGGGCCGGTCTTTCGGGGGTTCGCGACGACCACCGCCGCGATGGGTTCACTGTAGGCACGGGCCCGGGCGTGCGGTGTCGGCAAGCCGCGCTGCCCCGCGTAGGACGCTGCCGACACGCGCCGCCCCCGGCGGCCTACTGCGCGGGCCCAGGGCAAAGGCCACACTGCGCCAACCCTCCGCCCATCCATGGACGCATCGCCATGACGCCACTGCCTCTCGCCCATCCGAACCCCGGTCCCGGTCTGGCCCGTTGGCGTGCCTGGGTCTGGGCCTGGGTCGGCTGCGCCCTGCTGTTCGCGCTCGGCGGCTGCGGCGCGCTGCCGGCGCGCACGCCCGAGGCCGCGGGTGCCACACCCGGCCGCGTGAACGTTCAGGGCGCGCAAGGCGAGCTCTCGCGCGAGCAGCGCCGCGCGACCTTGCTCAACGTGGCCGCCGAGGGCCGGCACGCGCTGTTCGAACACCACCTGCGCACGCTCACGCGCAGCGGCGACGCCGACCTCTACCGAGGCAACCGCACCCGGTTGCTGGTGGACGGCCCCGCCACCTTTGCGGCCATGAAGGCCGCGATCGCCCAGGCGCGCCACCGCGTGCTGCTGCAGAGCTACATCTTCGAAGACCAGGGCGTGGCGGCCGACGTGGCCGAGCTGCTGCTCCAGCGCGCCGCCCAGGGCGTGCAGGTGCGCGTGATCTACGACGCCGTGGGCTCGATCACCACGCCCACCGAGTTCTTCAAGCGCCTCACCGACGGTGGCGTGGGCGTGTGCGAGTTCAACCCCATCAACCCGGTGCGCCGGCCCGGCCACTGGAGCATCACGCACCGCGACCACCGAAAGCTGCTGGTGGTCGACCAGGACGCGGCCTTCACGGGCGGCATCAACATCAGCCGCGTCTACGGCTCGGGCTCGGCCGCGTTGCGGCGCAGCGCGCCCGCACGCACCAAGGACGCCGCCGACGACGGCTGGCGCGACACGCAGATCGAGCTGCGCGGCCCGGTGGTGCCCGCGATCGCGCAGGTGTTCGAAGACACCTGGCGCGAACAGGGCTGCAAGGGCGAACTGCCCGCGGCCCAGGGCCGGCCTGCGGCGGCCGAGCCCGGCGACCGCGTGGTCAAGGTGCTCGCGAGCGACCCGCGCGACGAAGGCAACCGCATCTACACCGCGCTGCTCGCGGCGATCGACGCCGCGCAGCAGGAGGTGCACATCGCCATGGCCTACTTCGCGCCGGGCGAGGCCTTCGTACAGGCCTTGTGCGACGCGGCGCAGCGCGGCGTGTCGGTGGCGCTGGTGCTGCCCGGGCGCAGCGATTCGCGCCTGGCGCTGCACGCGGGGCGCTCCTACTACACGCGGTTGCTGCAGGCGGGCGTGCGCATTTACGAGATGGACCAGGCCGTGATGCACGCCAAGACCGCGGTGATCGACGGCGTGTTCTCCACCGTGGGGTCGAGCAACCTCGACTGGCTGAGCTTCGTGGCCAACAACGAGCTCAACGTGATCGTGCTCGGCGACGAATTCGGCAGCCAGATGAACGCGCTGTTCGACAAGGACCGCCGCGAGTCGCGCCCCGTCGCGCTCGAGGACTGGCAGCGCCGCGGCCTCGGTCAGCGCGTCATGGAAGGCGTGGGGCGGCTGATGGAGCGCTGGCTCTGAGCCCGCTCACCGACTCACTGGATGAGGCCGTTCTTGAGCGCGTAGTAGGTGAGTTCGCTGTTGCTGCCGAGCTTGAGCTTTTCGAGCACCCGCGTGCGGTAGGTGCTCACGGTCTTCACGCTCAGGAACATGGCCTCGGCGATGCCGCCCACGCTCTCGCCCTTGGCCAGCCGCAGGAACACCTGCAGCTCGCGCTCGGACAGCGCCGCGTGCGGCGCCTGGTCGCCCTCGCCGAGCGCGTTGTCGGCCAGCAGCTCGGCCACCGCGGGGCTGATGTAGCGGCGCCCGCGCGCGACCACGCGGATGGCGTTCACGATCTCGTCGGGCGAGCATTCCTTGTTGAGGTAGCCGCTGGCGCCATGGCGCATGAGCTGCGTGGCGTACTGCGCCTCGGGAAAGCCGCTGAGGATGAGCACGGCCAGATCGGGGAAGCGCGCCTTGATGGCCTGCAGCGCATCGACCCCGCCGTGCTCGGGCATGGACAGGTCCATCAGCAGCACATCGACCTCGCCGCCGCGCGCGAGTTCGAGCGCTTCGCGGCCGTTGTTCGCTTCACCCGTCACGCGCAGGTCCACGTGCTCGCTGAGGAACTGGCGCAAACCCGTTCGCACGATGGCGTGGTCGTCGACGATGCCTACCTTGATCATGGTGTCCTTCTGGGGGCTGATGGGGGGCAGCGCGCATTGTGGCAGGGCCTTGCGCGCGCAGGCGTCGGACGCTTCCTACACGCGCTTCGCGGCGGCGGCCGGGGCCATCGGCCTTGTCCTACAGCACCTCGGCGACGCCGCCGACACCGCGGCCGAACGCGGATTTCTACAGTTGATTCCACGGCCAGACGCCCTGCCGCAAGCGCAGCGCACCGGCCGACGTCCACCACCCGGTAGGCGTTCAACCAACCAAGGAGCACCACATGAACTGGGACCGCATCGAAGGCAACTGGAAGCAAGTCAAGGGCAAGGTGATTGAGAAGTGGGGCAAGCTCACCGACGACGACTTCGACGTCATCAAGGGCAAGCGCGAACAACTCGCCGGCAAGATCCAGGAGCGCTACGGCGTGGCCAAGGACGTGGCCGAAAGCCAGGTGGCCGAGTGGGAGCGCAGCGCGAGCGACGACTGGTTCGACGCGCCGGCCCGCAACAAGCGCCACTGACCGGCGCCCTGACCGGCGCCCCCGCCCACCCTCCCCGCATCCCTCTGCCGGCCCCCCGGGGCCGGCGCATGAAAGGACACCACCATGAACAGCACCCTCCGCCTCAGCGCCCTCACCGCCGCCCTCGCCGCGTCCGCCCTGGTCGTGGCCTGCGGTGAACGCGAAGACGCCACCATCGGCCAACGCGTGGACAACGCGAGCGAGCAGGTCCAGCAGTCGGCCAACCAGATGGGCCAGGACGCCCGCCAGGCCGGCCAGGAACTCAAGGCCGCCGGCAGCGAGGCCATGGACACCATCGCCCGCGGCGCTGCCGACGCCGCGATCACCGCCAAGGTGAACGCCGCGCTCGCCGCCGACGACCAGCTCAAGGCGCTGAGCATCGACGTCGACACCACCAACGGCCGCGTGTCGCTGGAGGGCAAGGCCCCCAACGCCGAAGCGCGCGCCCGCGCCACGACCCTGGCCTCTGCCGTCGAAGGCGTGGTCCAGGTCGACAACCGCCTGACCATCGAAGGCCAGGGCTAACCAGGAACCACCATGAAACTGACCCACGCCCTTCTCGCCGCCAGCGCGGCGGTGCTCGTGATCCAGACCACCGGCTGCGCCGTCGCGCGCGACCAGCAGTCCGTTGGCGCCTACATCGACGACGCGACCATCACCACCCGTGTGAAGGCCAAGTTCGCCGAGGACAAGACCGTGAGCGCGATGGCAATCAACGTCGAAACGCTCAACGGCACGGTGCAGCTCTCGGGCTTCGCCAAGACCAACGCCGAGAAAAGCGCCGCGGCCCAGCTGGCCTCCAGCGTCTCGGGCGTGAAGTCGGTGCGCAACGACATCGTCGTGCGCTGAGCCCCCGCGCCGTTTCGCGTGTAGGACTTGTCCGACACGCGAATCGGTGCGGCGGCATTGCCGGCGCGCGCGAACACGGCATCATGGCGGCGTTCGCGCGCACCGGCCCGCCTGGCCGGCCCTCGGCGCGCCCTGTGTCCACTGCTTGCCCTGCACCGTCGTGTCCTCTCCCCTGCGCACCTTCATCGTTGAAGACAACCTGCTGATCTTCGACAACCTGGTTTCCACGCTGAAGGAACTGGCCGGTGTCGAGGTGATCGGGCACGCCCGCGACGAGGCGAACGCGGTGCAATGGATGCAGCAGCGCGAACCCTTCGACCTCATGATCGTGGACATCTACCTGCTCTCGGGCTCGGGCCTGGGGGTGCTGAAAGCGGCGCAAGAGGCCGGCCTGCGGGGCCGCCGCGTCGTGCTCACCAACCGCGCCACGCCCGACATGCGCCGGCGCTGCTCCCAGCTCGGCGCCGACCGCGTGTTCGACAAGTCCTGCGAGCTGGAAGAGTTGATCAGCTACTGCGAGCGCATCGCCGACGGCACGGCCACCTCACCGGGCGAACTGCATTGAGCCCCGCCTCGCGCCTGACGCCCACCGGCCTTCTCCGGTCCTTGCGCATGCCCTGGTCCGCGGCCCTGGCCGTGGTGCTGGCGCTCGGCGTGTTCGCAGGCACCGAGTGGACCTACCAGCGCGCGATCGACTCGCTGGTCAACCTGGGCGGGCGCGGCATTGCGCGCACCGCGGCGCAGAACGTCATCCGCAGCCTGCTCGACCTCGAGTCGGCCCAGCGCGGCTACCTGCTCACCGGCCGCCAGCAATACCTCGCGCCCTATGAAAGCGCGGGCGCCGAACTCGACGTGGCGATCCGCCGGCTGCGCGAACACTACCGCCACGACCCCGAGCTCTCGCGCCTGGTCGACACCCTGCAGCAGCGCGCCCAGGAAAAAGTCTCGGAAACGGCCGAAACGCTCTCGCTCTACAAGGCCGGCTCCACCCAGGCCTGGCAGGGCCTGATGCTCACCGACATCGGGCGCGAGAAGATGGAAGCCGTGCGCCGCGCGGCCGACGTGCTGCTCATGACCGAAGAGCGCCGCATCGCGGCCGAGCGCGTGGCCATCTACCGCACGCTGGGCGTGGGCCGTGTCTCGGTGCACCTGCTGGCCCTGCTCAGCCTGCTCGGTTATGTCTTCTTCCTGCGCAACAACGCGGCCCTGCAGGCCAGCCAGGCGGCGCACGCCACCCAACTGCAGGAAGAGCGCGACTCGCTCGAGCGCCAGGTGGCGCTGCGCACCACGGCCCTGCGCAACCTCGCGGGCCACCACGTCACCGCGCGCGAGGACGAGCGCGGCCGCGTGGCGCGCGAGCTGCACGACGAAATGGGCGGCCTGCTCACCGCGATGAAACTCGAGCTCGCGCGCCTGCGCCGCGTGCCCGACGTGCCGCCGCTGGCGCTTGAACGCCTCGCGGGCATCGAGCAGCGGCTCAACGAGGGCATCGCGGTCAAGCGCCGCATCGTCGAGAACCTGCGGCCCTCGTCGCTCGACCAGCTTGGCCTGATCCCCGCGCTCGAAATGCTGTGCAGCGACGCCGCGGGCGTGCTGGGCATTCCGGTGCAGGCCGATCTGTCGCCGGTGTCGCTGTGCAAGGACAGCGAGCTCACGGTTTACCGGCTGGTGCAGGAATCGCTCACCAACGTGAGCAAGTACGCGCAGGCCACACAGGTGCGCGTGCGCCTGCTGCAGGACGGCGACCTGGTGCGCGTGACGGTGCAGGACAACGGCCGCGGCTTCGACACCAGCGTGGTGCCGCCGGGTCACCACGGCCTGCTCGGCATGCGCGTGCGCGTCGAATCGCACGCGGGCCATTTCGACCTCATCAGCGCGCCCGGCGAGGGCACACGCGTCGAGGCCGACCTGCCGGCCAAACCGGCCGATCACCGCGAAGACGCCGGCCTGGCCCAGGCCTGATCAGCGCGCCGTGCCGCCCTCGTCGAGGTCGTGGCTGGGCCAGCTCACCGCGCTCATCGCCACCTCGCTCAACTCCGACACCGCCTTCACGAACTGCTGCTCGGAGCGGTGCGCGGCGTCGTCGAACCAGGGGTGGACGAGGGCCGCACCCACCGCGGTCACGAGGGTGACGGCATAGGCCAGCACGGCAGAGATGGGCAGTTGCATGGAGGGCTCCCGGTGATGGAGCCACTGTAGGCAAAGGCCTTCGGTGGCGCGACCGGACGGCGGCGGCTCGGCGTGTCGGCGCTGTCCTACAAGCGCCCATGTGCGCGGCCGTTCCCCGCTTGTAACCCCGGCCCGATTGCTTTGTGGATAATTGAAATCAAATTACATCCGCGGCCAGCCCGGCCGCTTCTGGAGACCGCCCCCATGCCCACCCGCGCCACCAAGATCGTCGCCACGCTCGGCCCTGCGTCCAGCGACCCCGCCCTGCTCGAAGCCATGATCCGCGCCGGCGTCAACGTGGTGCGGCTGAACTTCTCGCACGGCACGGCGCAGGACCACATCGACCGCGCGGCGCTGGTGCGCGAAGCGGCCCAGCGCGCGGGCCGCGAGGTCGGCATCATGGCCGACCTGCAGGGTCCCAAGATCCGCGTCGGCAAGTTCGCGCAGGGCAAGATCCAGCTGGTGCCGGGCGAGAAGTTCGTGCTCGACGCCGCGCGCACCGAGCCCGGCGACCAGGCCGGTGTGGGCCTGGACTACAAGGAACTGCCGCGCGACGTGAAGCCCGGCGACACCCTGCTGCTCAACGACGGCCTGATCGTGCTCACGGTGGACGCGGTGCAGGGCGCGGCGGTGCACACCACGGTGAAGCTCGGCGGCGAGCTGTCCAACAACAAGGGCATCAACAAGCAGGGCGGCGGTCTCACGGCGCCCGCGCTCACCGCCAAGGACATGGACGACATCAAGACCGCCATGGGCCTCAAGGCCGACTACGTGGCGGTGAGCTTTCCCAAGAACGCCACCGACATGGAGCTCGCGCGCCAGCTCTGCGCGGTGGCCGGCGGCGGCCACAAGCCCGGCCTGATCGCCAAGATCGAGCGCGCCGAGGCCATCCCCGAGCTCGCCAACATCCTCAAGGCCTCCGACGGCATCATGGTCGCGCGCGGCGATCTCGCGGTCGAGGTGGGCAACGCGGCCGTGCCGGCGCTGCAAAAGCACATGATCCGGCTCGCGCGCGAGATGGACAAGGTGGTCATCACCGCCACGCAGATGATGGAAAGCATGATCGTGAACCCGGTGCCCACGCGCGCCGAGGTGAGCGACGTGGCCAACGCCGTGCTCGACGGCACCGACGCCGTGATGCTCAGCGCCGAGACCGCGGCGGGCCGCTTCCCGCTCGAGACGGTGAAGGAAATGGCCGCGATCTGCCTCGAGGCCGAGAAGGCCGACCTGCACGAACTCGGCGCCGACTTCCAGGGCAAGACCTTCACGCGCATCGACCACAGCATCGCCATGGGCGCGCTGTTCACCGCGCACCACCTGGGGGCCAAGGCCATCGTGGCGCTGACCGACTCGGGCTCCACCGCGCTGTGGATGAGCCGGCACATCGTGCGCACGCCCATCTATGCCATGACGCCCAACCTCAACACGCAGCGCCGCATGACGCTCTACCGCAACGTGCGCCCGTTGCTGATGGAGACCAACGTCGACCGCGACAACGCGCTGGCCGACGCCGAGGCCCACCTCAAGAAGCGCGGCATCGTGCAGAGCGGCGACGTCTACGCCATCACCGTGGGCGAGCCCATGGGCCAGCCCGGCGGCACCAACACGCTCAAGATCTGCCGCGCGGCCTGAGCGCGTTCAGTCGAAGCGCATCGACACCCCGGTCACGAACATCGCGTCGCCCTTCTTGAGGTTGGTGCCCGGGTCGCTGTCGTAGCGGTAGCTCAGGCCGGCCGAGAGGTTGACGGTCTGGGTCATGGCCACGGTCAGGCCGGTGTCGAACACCGCGCGGTACTTGCCGCGGTCGCGCAGGTCGGGGTAGAGCGCGAACTTCTGGCGAAAGCTCGTGGTGTCG
Source organism: Hydrogenophaga sp. T2 (assembly GCF_049843535.1). Taxonomy (NCBI): domain Bacteria; kingdom Pseudomonadati; phylum Pseudomonadota; class Betaproteobacteria; order Burkholderiales; family Comamonadaceae; genus Hydrogenophaga; species Hydrogenophaga sp. T2. The sequence goes on from NZ_JBBHZJ010000003.1 coordinate 641,860, forward strand.
GTGAGGCGGTGGCTCGACTCCTCGGCCAGCACGAGCTCGAGGCGGCCGTAGCGATCGCGCACCTCGCCGGCCACCACCGTCGGGTTGACGAAGCGGTCGTAGGCGTAACCGACACCGCCCGAAACGTCGAAGAAGCCGCGCCCGTCGCGCCACACGTGCCGGCCCACGCCGGTGGACACCGCGCTGCGGCCCTGGATGTTGGCGAGCCGGTCGCTCAGCAACTCGCCGGCGCCGAAACCGAACCAGTCGATGCCGAAGTCACGGTTGTACTGGGTGCGCAGGCCGTAGCGCTCGATGGTGTCGTTGCCGCCGGCGCGCGCGCGGTCGGCCTTGGCGTCCCAGGTCCATTTGTCGTTGCCGGTCTGCCGCGCCCCTTCGGCCGAGAGGTTGAGCGAGCCCGCGTTGTTGTTGCCCGACGAGACGTTGGCGCCCGCGGTGAACAGGTAGCGCCACTGGCCATCGGGCTTGAGCGTGACCTGCGCCTGTGCGAGCACGGGGGCGAGCAGCAGCACGGCGGCCAGGGGCACGCGGCGGGGGCGGCGGGAAAACATGGCAACTCCTTCGACAGACAAAACCGAAAGGGTCGGCCCGGCCGCCCCGCGGTTCCCCGCGGTTTGTGACGATTTGTCGCACCGGCCGCATCCGTTGCGGCATCGGTGGCGTAATCACCCCATGCCCGACCTCATCCGCCGCGGACTCACCGCCCTGGGCCTGCTGCCGCTGCTGCAGGCTTGCTCGCCGCTGCGCGTCATCGACGCGCTGGTGCCCTCCGACACCCACACGCGCGTGCCCGACCAGGCCTATGGCCCCGATCCGCGCCAGCGCCTGGACGTGTACCTGCCCGCGCGACCCTCGCCGCAGGCGCCCATCGCGGTGTTCTTCTACGGCGGCAGCTGGACCACCGGCGAACGCGCCGACTACCGCTTCGCGGGCGAGGCCCTGGCCTCGCGCGGCATCGTCACCGTGGTGCCCGACTACCGGCTCAGCCCCGCGGTGCGCTACCCCGGCTTCGTGCGCGACAGCGCGCTCGCGCTGCACTGGGCCCGCGAGCACGCGCGCGAATTCGGCGCCGACCCTGAGCGGCTCTACGTGACCGGCCACAGCGCGGGCGCCTACAACGCGGCCATGCTCGCACTCGACCCGCGCTGGCTGGGCGAGGTGGGCCTGCAGCCCGGGCAGCTCGCGGGCTGGGCCGGCCTGGCCGGCCCCTACGATTTCCTGCCCATCGTGCAGGCCGAAACCCGCGTGGCCTTCGAATGGCCCGACACCCCGCCCGACTCGCAGCCGCTGTTCCACGCACAGCGGCTGCGCGGCGCGGCCCCGCCCGCGCTGCTGCTGGCACCGCAGAAAGACCCGCTGGTGGATCCGCGGCGCAACACGGAGGCGCTGGCCGCCGCGCTGCAGGCGCGCGGTGTGCCGGTGCAACACGCGCTGCTGCCGCGCGTGAACCACGCCACGCTGGTCGCCACGCTGGCCCCGCCGCTGCGGCCCCTGGCCCCGACACTCGAACGCCTCGCCGGCTTCATGGGCGTCCCGCCACAGGCCCAAAGCTAGAATCGCCGGTTGTCCTGACAGCCCCCGCGGGCTGTCGATCCGCCCACCCGATCACCCGAAGGAACCCCCATGGCCCTCGTCTCCATGCGCGAACTGCTCGACCATGCCGCCGCCAACGGCTATGGCATCCCGGCGTTCAACGTGAACAACCTCGAACAGGTGCAGGCCGTGATGGCCGCGGCCGACGAAGTGGGCGCGCCGGTGATCCTGCAGGCCAGCGCGGGCGCTCGCAAGTACGCGGGCGAGCCCTTCATCAAGCACCTGATCCAGGCCGCGATCGAGATGTACCCGCACATCCCGCTCGTGATGCACCAGGACCACGGCCAGAGCCCCGACGTCTGCCGCGGCGCGATCGACCTCGGCTTCTCGTCCGTGATGATGGACGGCAGCCTCGAGGCCGACGGCAAGACCATCGCCAGCTACGACTACAACGTCGAGGTGACCCGCAAGGTGGTGGACATGGCCCACAAGCTGGGCGTGACGGTCGAAGGCGAGCTGGGCTGCCTGGGCAGCCTGGAAACCATGAAAGGCGACAAGGAAGACGGCCACGGCACCGACGCCACCATGACGCGCGAGCAGCTGCTGACCGACCCCGAGCAGGCCGCCGACTTCGTCAAGAAGACCCAGCTCGACGCGCTCGCCATCGCCATCGGCACCAGCCACGGCGCCTACAAGTTCACCCGCAAGCCCACGGGCGACATCCTGGCCATCGACCGCATCGCCGAGATCCACCGCCGCCTGCCCAACACCCACCTGGTGATGCACGGTTCGTCCAGCGTGCCGCAGGAGCTGCTGGCGCAGATCAACCAGTACGGCGGCAAGATGAAGGAAACCTACGGCGTGCCCGTCGAGGAAATCCAGAAGGCCATCCAGTTCGGCGTGCGCAAGATCAACATCGACACCGACATCCGCCTGGCCATGACCGGCGCGGTGCGCAAGTTCCTCACCGAGAACCCCGACAAGTTCGACGCCCGCGAGTGGCTCAAGCCCGCGCGCGAGGCCGCCAAGCAGGTCTGCAAGCAGCGCTACATCGAGTTCGGCTGCGAAGGCCAGGCCGGCAAGATCAAGGGCGAGCCGCTGCAGGTGGTGGCCGCCAAGTACGCCAAGGGCGAACTGGCGCAAGTGGTGAACTGAGGCCGCGCCGGCTTCAGTCTTCCCACGCGGCGGCCTGGATGGCCGCCACGATCTCGCGTCCCGTGCGCACCAGCGCGGGCGCGAAATCCTCGTGCAGCAGCGCACCGCGCAGCCGCGCTGCCGGCCCGCCCACGGTGAGCGCCAGCGGCTCGCGGCCGTCGCCCAGGTCCAGCGCCACACCGATCGCGGCGATCTCCTGCTCCCATTCCGAGGCCGAGGCCACGTAGCCGCACTGCGCGTGGTCGGCCTCGGCGCGCCGCAGGCCGGCCTCGCGCGCGGGCCAGCGCACCGGGTCTTCGGCCTGCAGCCGGCGCGCGATCAGCGCGCGCATGCCCGGCGTCGACGCACACCACATCGCGCGTCCCATGGCCGTTTCGGCGAACGGCAGCCGCGTGCCCACGTCCAGGCCCAGCAGCAGCCGCGCCGTGCTGCGGCAATGCGCCACGTAAACCACCGAGGTGTCGTGCCGCACCCCGAGCGAGATCGCGGCCTGCGTGTGCTCGGCCAGCGCTTCCATGAAAGGCCGCGCGATGCGCCCGATCTGGAAGTTCGACAGCATGCTGAAGCCCAGCGTGAGCACCGCGGGGCCGAGCGCGTACTCGCCGGTGGCCGCGCGGTGGCGCAGGTAGCCCAGGCTGCACAGCGTGAACGTCAGTCGCGAGACCGTGGCCTGCGGCAGGCCGCTGCGCCGGGCGAGCGCCTGGTGCGCGAGCCAGCGGTCCGCCGGGCCGAAGCAGCGCAGCAGCGCCAGGCCGCGCGCGAGCGCGGTCACGAAGCGGCGGTCCTGGGCGGGGTCGGCGCCGGCGTCCGGGGTGGGCGGGGTCAGGCGCTGTCGGCCCATGGCGGCTCCTTTTCTGCAGATCGGAATACCCACCGCCGTCGGCGACGGCTTATTCCGCGGATCGGAATTCTCGGGCCAGTCCGTCGGATGGCAGGTGCTCGCTTTCCCTGAACCGCATTGACGGCAGCGGGCGCAGCGCCGCATATTGAACTCGCTGCCCACCGTGTTCCGATCAGCGGAATAACCGCACCCCATGACGCCCGCCGCCGCCCCGCACTGGCCCCCCGAGCTGCCGCACCACCTGGCGCTGCCGCCCACGCACGTCTTTCACAACCTCGAGGCCTCGGCCGCGCGGCACCCGGACAAGCCCTTCATCGTCTTCTACGGCTCGGTGCTCACCTACGGCCAGGCGCTGCGCGAGGCCGAGCGCCTGGCCGGCCACCTGCAGCAGCGCTGCGGCGTGCGCGCCGGCGACCGCGTGCTGCTGTGCCTGCAGAACAGCCCGCAGTGGGCGCTGGCCTTCTACGCCATCCTGCGCGCCAACGCGGTGGTGGTGCCGGTGAACCCCATGAACCGCGTCGAAGAGCTGCGCCACTGCATCGCCGACAGCGGCGCGCGCGTGGCCTTCGTGGCGCAAGACCTGCTGCCCCAGCTGCAGCCGCTGCTCGCGCCCGCGGGCGAGGCCGGCCTGCAGCGCGTCCTCGTCGCCACCTACAGCGACCACCTGCACACGCCCACCGACCTGCGCGTGCCCGACTTCGTGCTGGCGCCGCGCGCGCCGCTCGACGACCCGCGCTGCACCGCCTGGGCCGACGCGCTCGCCGACGCGCCCGCGCCCGGCCCCGTCACCACCGGCCCCGACGACCTCTGCGCCCTGCCCTACACCTCGGGCACCACCGGCCTGCCCAAGGGCTGCATGCACACGCACCGCAGCGTGATGGCCACGCTGGTGGGCGGCGTGCGCTGGTTCGGCACCACGGCCGACGCGGTCTGCCTCTCGGTGCTGCCCTTCTTCCACGTCACCGGCCTGGCGGGCAGCCTCAACGGGCCACTGTACGCGGGCGCCACGCTGGTGGTGCTCGCCCGCTGGGACCGCGAGGTGGCCGCGCTGTGCATGCAGCGCCACCGCGTCACCATGTGGCAGGCCATCTCCACCATGGTGATCGACTTCCTGGCCCAGCCCGGCCTCGAACGCTTCGACCTCTCGAGCCTGACCTGCGTGCGCGGCGGCGGCGCAGCCATGCCCGAGGCGCTGGCCGCGCGCCTGAAAGCGCTCACGGGCCGCGACTACATCGAGGGCTACGGCATGACCGAGACCATGGCCGCGACCCACATCAACCCGCTGCACCGGCCCAAGCGCCAGTGCCTGGGCCTGCCGGTGTTCGACGTGGACGCGCGCGTGATCGACCCCGAGACCCTGGCCGAGCGGCCCACGGGCGAAACCGGCGAGATCGTGGTGCACGGCCCGCAGCTCATGCAGGGCTACTGGAACCACCCGCAGGCCACGCGGGAGGCCTTCATCGACATCGACGGCAATCGCTTCCTGCGCACCGGCGACCTCGGCCACGTCGACGCCGAGGGCTACTTCTTCATGACCGACCGGCTCAAGCGCATGATCAACGCGAGCGGCTACAAGGTCTGGCCCGCCGAGGTGGAGGCCCTGCTCTACCACCACCCCGCGATCCAGGAGGCCTGCGTGATCGGCGCGCGCGACGCGCGCCGCGGCGAGACCGTGAAAGCGCTGGTGGTGCTGCGGCCCGAGCACCGCGGCCGGCTCGCCGAACAGGAGCTGATCGACTGGGCGCACGGCCACATGGCGGCCTACAAGAGCCCGCGCATCGTCGAATTCGTGGACGCGCTGCCCCGTTCGGGCAGCGGCAAGGTGATGTGGCGCGAACTGCAGGCGCAGCAGGCCGCGCGCGACGCCGCGTCCATTCCCTGATTTCCCGCCCCGCCACCCGGCAGAACAACCGCAAGGAGACACCGCGATGACCCCCACCGACCCGTCCACCGCCCCCACCATCGGCCGCCGGCGCCTGCTGCTCGCCGGCCTCGCGGCCGGCACCGCCGCGCCCTGGATCGGCGCGCAGGCCCAGAGCTACCCGAGCCGGCCCATCACGCTCATCGTGCCCTGGCCCGCGGGCGGCTCCACCGACCGCCACCTGCGCACGCTGGCCGAGATCGCGAGCAAGCACCTGGGCCAGTCCATCGTGATCGAGAACCGCCCCGGCGCGGGCGGCACGCTGGGCCCGGCCACCATGGCGCAGACCGCCAGGCCCGACGGCTACACCATCGCCCAGTTCCCGCTCGGCATGCTGCGCATGCCGCACATGCAGAAGACCGCCTGGGACCCGCTCAACGACTTCACCTACATCATCGGCGTCTCGGGCTACACCTTCGGCCTCACGGTGAAGGCCGACTCGCCCTACAAGACCTTCAAGGACTACATCGAGGCCGCGCGCAAGCAGCCGGGCCAGATCAACTACGGCTCGACCGGCACCGGCAGCAGCCCGCACCTGCTGATGGAAGAACTGGCCGGCAACGCCAAGGTGCAGCTCACGCACATCCCGTTCAAGGGCAACGCCGACCTGCAGGCCGCGCTGCTGGGCGGGCACATCATGGCCCAGAGCGACGCCAGCGGCTGGGACAAATACGTCGACGGCGGTCAGATGCGCCTGCTCGTGACCTTCGGCGAGCAGCGCACCCAGCGCTGGCCCGAGGTGCCCACGGCGCAGGAGCTCGGCTACGGCGTGGTGTCCACCTCGCCCTACGGCCTGGCCGGCCCCAAGGGCATGGACCCGGCCGTGGTGAAGACCCTGCACGACGCCTTCAAGAAAGCCATGGACGACCCCAAGCACATGGAAGTGCTGGGCCAGCTCAACCAGGCCGTGTGGTACCGCAACGGCGACGACTACCGCAAGTGGGCCGGCGAAACCTTCGCCAAGGACAAGGCCCTGATCGAGCGGCTGGGGCTGGCGGCCAAGTGAGCGCGGGGCCGCGGACCGGGCCTTGACCGGCCCGCGCGGCAACTTGCGATAATCCCGCCGAACTGCGCAAGGCCCGTTGAGCGTTCAACGGGCCTTTTTCTTGCCCTTCGATCACCCCTGCCGTGCCATGACCTCTGCCCTGCACACGTCCAATCTCACGTCGCTGCCGCTGCTCGCGCGCGGCAAGGTGCGCGACAACTACGCCGTGGGCGACGACCGCATCCTCATGGTGGCCAGCGACCGCATCAGCGCCTTCGACGTGATCATGGGCGAGCCCATCCCGGGCAAGGGCGAGTTGCTCACGCGGCTGTCGCTGTACTGGTTCGACCGCCTGGGCCCCAAGGGCCTGGGCATCTGCCCCATCCACCTCACGGGCGAAGACCCCGAGAGCGTGGTCACGCCCGAGGAGCGCGCGCAGGTGCGCGGCCGCTCCATGCTCGTGCAGCGGCTCAAGCCCATCCCGGTCGAGGCCGTGGTGCGCGGCTACCTCGCGGGCAGCGGCTGGAAGGAGTACCAGGACAGCCGCTCGGTCTGCGGCGTGAAGCTGCCCGAAGGCCTCCAGAACGCCTCCAAGCTGCCCGAGCCCATCTACACGCCGGCCGCCAAGGCCGCGGTGGGCGAGCACGACGAGAACATCACCTACGAGCGCACCGTGGAAATGGTGGGCGCGGACATCGCGGCCCAGGTGCGCGACACCGCGATCGCGCTCTACAAGGCCGCGGCCGCGATCGCGCTCGAGAAGGGCATCATCATCGCCGACACCAAGTTCGAGTTCGGCCTCGATGCCGCGGGCCGCGTGGTGCTGATGGACGAGGTGCTCACGCCCGACAGCTCGCGCTACTGGCCCGCCGAGCAGTACGTGGTGGGCAGCAACCCGCCGAGCTACGACAAGCAGTTCCTGCGCGACTGGCTCGAACAGGCCAAGGTGAGCGGCAAGCCCTGGGACAAGACCCCGCCCGCGCCGCGCCTGCCGCGCGAGGTGATCGAAAAAACCGCCGAGAAGTACCGCGAGGCGCTCACGCGCCTGATCGGGTGATGGGGCCCCTCAGCTGAGCACCACCGACGAGAGCCGGCGGCGGTAGGTCGCCACCACCGGGTCTTCGGGCGGCACCTGGCCTTCGGCCACCTTGGGCTTGGGCGGCTCGATCACGTCGAGGATCGCGATGTAGGTCTTGCGCGCGAGGTCCTCGCTCCAGGCCTTGTCGCGCATCAGGATCTCCAGCAGCTCGTCCATCGCGGCGGTCCACTGGTTGTAGGCCATGAGCAGTTGCGCGCGCGCAAAGCGCGCGTCGAAGTTGCGCTTGTTGGCCGCGATCGCGGCGTCGAGCTCGGCCATGCGCGACTCGGGATCGGCCACGTTCGCCTGAGCGTCGCGCGCGTCCATCCAGCGCTTGAGCGAGTCGAGCCGGCGCACCGCGCCGGCCTTGGCGATCACGGGCGCGAAGGCCACCTTGGCCTCGTCATCCTCGCCGAGTTCGAGCAGCAGCTTCACGAGGTCGAAGCGCGCGTCGTCGTTGTCGGGCGCGGCCTGCACCGCCTGGCGCAGCCGCTCGATCGCGCCCTCCATGTCGCCATCGGCCAGGGCCTCGTGCGCGGCCGCCTCGTCCGCCTCGGCCTCGACCTCGCCCGCGCTGGGCACGTGCTTGTCGAGGAAGGCCTTGATCTGGCCCTCGGGCAGCGCGCCCATGAAGCCGTCGACCGGCTGGCCGTTCTTGAGCAGCACGCAGGTGGGAATGCTGCGGATGCCGAAGGCCTGGGCCAGCTGCTGCTCCTGGTCGGAGTCGATCTTGACCAGCTTGAAGCGGCCCGCGTACTCGGCCTCGAGCTTCTCGAGGATGGGGCCGATGACCTTGCAGGGCCCGCACCAGGGGGCCCAGAAATCCACCAGCACAGGGGTCTGCATGGAGGCTTCGATGACCTCGGCTTCGAAGTTGGCGATGGTGACGTCGATCATGGCGGGCGCGCGCGGGCCGGGGGCCGCGGGGGTGAAACGTAAAATCGCGACTTTACCGGAGGCCCCGCGGGCCGAAAGCCGAATGCCATGAACCCCATCCCCGTGGGCGTGGTCATGGGTTCCAGCAGCGACTGGGACACCATGCAGCACGCCGTGCAGATCCTTTCCCAGTTCGGCGTGGCGCACGAGGCGCGCGTGGTGTCGGCACACCGCATGCCCGACGACATGTTCGCCTACGCCGAAACGGCTGCGGGCCGCGGCCTGCAGGCCATCATCGCGGGCGCGGGCGGCGCCGCCCACCTGCCGGGCATGCTGGCCGCCAAGACCGTGGTGCCCGTACTCGGCGTGCCCGTGGCCAGCCGCCACCTGCAGGGCGTGGATTCGCTGCACAGCATCGTGCAGATGCCCAAGGGCGTGCCCGTGGCCACCTTCGCCATCGGCCCCGCGGGCGCGGCCAACGCCGCGCTGTTCGCGGTGGCCCTGCTCGCCAACCACGACCCGGCACTGCGCGCAAAGCTCGAGGCCTTCCGCGCCGAGCAGACCGAAGTGGCGCGCGCCATGGTCGTCCCGCCGCCCGCGTCATGAGCGCCCCCACCCCCCTGCTCCCGGGCGCGCTCGGCGCCGACGGCCGTCCCATCACGCTGGGTGTCATGGGCGGCGGCCAGCTCGGCCGCATGTTCGTGCAGGCCGCGCAGGCCATGGGCTACTTCACCGCCGTGCTCGACCCCGATGCCGACAGCCCCGCGGGCCTGGTGAGCCACCACCACGTGAAGGCCGCGTACGACGACCCGGCCGGCCTGGCCGAGCTCGCGCGCCTGAGCCACGCCATCACCACCGAATTCGAGAACGTGCCCGCGCCCGCGCTGGCCACGCTCGCGCAGCAGCGCCCGGTGGCGCCGGCCGCGGCCTGCGTCGCCATCGCACAAGACCGGCTGCAGGAGAAGACCCACTTCGAGCGCAGCGCCGCCCACGGCGGGGTGCGCCCCGCGCCGCATGCCGCCATCGAAACGCCCGAACAGCTCGCGGCCGTGCCGGCCGCGCTGCTGCCCGGCGTGCTCAAGACCGCGCGCATGGGCTACGACGGCAAGGGCCAGGTGCGCGTGAAAGACCGCGCCGAACTCGCCGCCGCCTGGGACCGCCTGGGCCGCGTGGCCTGCGTGCTCGAACGGCTCATGCCGCTGCGCGCCGAGTGCTCGGTGATCGTGGCGCGCGGCGCCGACGGCCAGTGCGTGGTCTTCCCGGTGCAGAAGAACACGCACCGCGACGGCATCCTCGCCATCACCGAGGTGCACGAAGGCGCGATCGACCCGGCCCTTGCGCAACGCGCGCAAGCCGCCACGCAGGCCATCGCGCAGCAAATCGGCTACGTGGGCGTGCTCTGCGTCGAGTACTTCATCGTCGACGACGGCCGGGGCGGCCTCGACCTCGTGGTCAACGAGATGGCGCCGCGTCCGCACAACAGCGGCCACTACACGCAGAACGCCTGCGACGTGTCGCAGTTCGAGGCCCAGGTGCGCGCGCTCGCGGGCCTGCCGCTGCGCACACCGGTGCAGCACAGCCCCGCGATCATGGTGAACCTGCTCGGCGACCTGTGGTTCGCGCCGAACGGCGTGCGCGCCCAGGCCAGCACCGAGGCGGTGAGCCCGCCCTGGGACGAACTGCTGGCCTTGCCGGGGACCCACCTGCACCTGTACGGCAAGCGCAGCGCGCGCGTGGGCCGCAAGATGGGCCACCTGAACATCACGGGCCCGAGCGTGGCGGCAGTGCGCGACACGGCGGCGCGCGCGCTCGCGCTGCTGGGCCTGCCCGCCCTGGACGCCTGAGGGCCGCGCCATGCCCCTGCTGCTTGGCCAGGACCCGGCCGCCATCGAGCAGGCGGCGCAGCGGCTGGCGCAAGGCGGGCTGGTGGGCCTGCCCACCGAAACCGTCTACGGCCTCGCGGCCGATGCCGAGAACGCCAGCGCGGTGCGCGGCATCTTCGCGGCCAAAGGCCGGCCAGCCGACCACCCGCTGATCGTGCACGTGGGCCCCGACGCCCCGCGCACCGCGATCGACGCCTTCGCGCGCGAGGTGCCCGCCTTCGCCGAACGCCTGATCGCGGCCTTCTGGCCTGGCCCGCTCACGCTGATCCTGCCGCGCCGCGCCGATGTGGCCGCCGTGGCCGCGGGCGGCCAGGATTCGGTGGGCCTGCGCTGCCCTGCGCACCCGGTGGCGCAGGCCGTGCTGCGCGCCGCGGCGGCCCACGGCGTGCGCGGCCTGGCCGCGCCCAGCGCCAACCGCTTCGGCCGCGTGAGCCCCACCACGGCTGCGCACGTGGCCGAAGAATTCGCCGACCTCGGCGAGAGCGAGCTGCTGATCCTCGACGGCGGCGCCTGCCCCGTGGGCATCGAGTCGACCATCATCGACTGCACGCGTGGCCACCCGGTGCTGCTGCGCCCCGGCGTGCTCACGGCGGCGCAACTCGAAGCCGCCGCCGGCGAGCCGCTGCGCGCGCGCGACGGCGCCGCGCCGCGCGCCTCGGGCACGCTGGAATCGCACTACGCGCCGCGCGCCAAGGTGCGGCTGATGGACGCGAAGCAACTGCGTGCGGCCTTCCAGGTGCTGGGCCAGGACACGAAGCACATCGCGCTCTACGCCCGCAGCGCGATCGACGCCGCCCGCGGCACGCCCCAACGCCGCATGCCCGACAACGCGGTGGCCGCGGCGCAAGAACTGTTCGCGGTGCTGCGCGAACTCGACGCCACGGGCGTGCGATTGATCTGGGTGGAAACGCCGCCGGATGGGCCGGAATGGGATGGGGTGCGGGACCGCTTGGGGCGGGCGGCGGCTTGAGCGGCCAGGCTGTTCAGTTCAGGTAGGGAAACGCTTCGTCGACACCGGCGCGCTCGGCCTCTTCATTCCAGATGCGCTTGGCCACTTCATGGGGCATCTGGTGGGTGTAGAAGAACGGGTCCACCTCGGTGAAGTAGTCGAATGCCTCTCGATCCCTGTTCGCTTTCTGCGCCGCGAACATGGCACGCAGCATGTGGCGCACATGAAATTCATCGCCCCCGTCGCCGCCCCCACCACCGACCAGGTTGCCTTGCCAGATGCGCTTGTAGATGACGGCGCTCTTTGACACGTTGTCCCAGTAGATCGTGAAGGAGCTGCCGTCGTATTCACTGGTATCCATGCCAACTTTAAATGGCTCAAAACCATGTTCGGTCCTGAGGTAGATGCCACGTGGAAACTTGAGCAAGACAGGCATGCGATGGGGATTTTTGAACATCTCCATATGAGCCGACGTGATGACATCGCACCATCCGTCGCCATCAATATCGACCCATGTCACATCCACCGCATCGTCTTTTCGCCACTGTGCGGTCAGTCTTGTGATTGTCGACTCTGCATCTCCCTTCTGTCTTAGCCGATTCCAAGGCGAGAAAGTTTGCCACCCGAGCATGTCTCGCTTGCACGCCGGCATGTCGATCGTCCAATCCACCGTAGGAGTGGATGGACTGTTGGAAGATTCACTGGATGCCTTGGCTGCATAACCACCGAATACTGCCAATGCGCATACGAAAGCTAAGGCCTGCGTTCGACTCATTTCCACTCTCCTGCTACTTGAAGGCTCTCTTGGTTGGATCCAGTGCCATGCGCGGTACATGCAGGCGTACGCAGTGCACCTTGTCGAAGTCTTTCCAGATCGCTATCAATCCCTGGGAATACGCGAAGCCTCGTGCGATTGACAGATCGCTCACGTCAGAACCAGCGTTGTGAAAGTAGCCTAAACGCGTAGCGATGTCCTGCTCCGACTCGTTGGGGAACTGGCTGCGGTACTGCGCGTACTTCCAGCGAATCTCACGGTCCGAAATCAGGTCAAACTTCTGGCGGCTCTTGAACATCGCGTCGGTGTTTCCCACCATTGCAGCCTTGAGGGCCAGATCGGTGAACACAGCGGCAGTGGCAAAGCCTTGCCAGCCTTCGTTCCATATCTTTTGCCGCATATACGGGCGGAAACCGCGACGGGTCATGCCCAGATCGCTCAGAAGCATTTCGAACCTCTGTTCGTCGGTCGGGAGCACACCTTTTTGAAGTTGCAGGATGGCTGCTTCGTGAAGCACGGAGTAGGCAGTTTCGGCGCTGCCATGTCCCTTCGCCAAGTAATCCTGCATCAAGGCATGCATCTGTGCCCACTTCACCATCCTCACGTAGGTCACATACGCCTCACTGGTCGTGCTGCCCGGGACGTGCCCGAAGCCTGTCTCAATGGCGAACTGCTGCACTTGGTGGTCATCCGCAGGTTCGATGGGCGTACTGGGTGTCAACCGATCCTTCCAACCCACGATGACTCGGGATTCAAGGCGTCCACCCATCACATACACGCTGTGCATGCGCGCCCGCTCCAGCCGCTGTCTCAGCCCACTGTCCCTCCCCTGCGCATCCACAAACCCCAATAGCCGCCGCTCTTCGTCGGTCATGTTTGCCTGGCTGTCGAACAAGACACGCGAAGCCAGGTTGGCGCTCTTGCTCGGTGGCCGGGTGCCCGAAAACGTCAGCAAGCGATCCACGAACGTAGACACCACGAACTGCGTCGGCCCGTAGCTCGCGGGTGTGCCTGCGGGGTTCTGCGTGCCCGCGGGGCAGCCGGTCTGTGAGCAGTCCGCGCCGCCCGATTCCTTGAGCTCCACCGCGCGCTTGAGGCGCTGGAAGGCGCGCTCGGGCGTCATGCCCTGCTGGCAGCTCAGGCTGTCCTGGCCCTGGTCCACGCGCTGGCCGCCGGGGGCATCGTTCTGGCCGGCAACGCCGCCGGGCGACAAGGCGAGGCCGCGCAGTTGCACGGGCGGCAGCACCAGCCGGTCGCTGCCCGGGCAGGCGCCACCCAGGTACTTGTGCACCACATCCCCCTGCGTCTGCAGTTCGTCGAGCAGTTGCAGCGCGGCGGCGTCCTCGATGTCGAGCGTGAAGCTGTCGGGCGAGATCAGGTCGTTGACGTAGTACGCAACGAAGGCCAGGGCCGGGTCCACGTTGCCCGGTGCTGACGGTGTCCAGCGCGCGTAGGTGTCGCTCACGAAGGCCGTGTCCGATCCCGCGAGCGGGTTCGACGCCGACGCCAGGAAGCCGCCGCCGCGGTCGTACAGCACCTGCGTCTGCGCGTTCGCGCCCGGCAGGTCGCGCAGCCAGAACGCCCAGCGCCCGGCCACGGTGCTCGCGGCCACGGCCTCGGGCTCGGTGTCGATCAGGTAGTAGGTGAGGCGGGCCGCGCCATCGGGGTCGAAATAGGCCTCGGGCTGGCCGCCCGCGTAGGCGTACAGATCGAGCAGTTGCGGCGGCCGCACGCCGTGGAGGGCATCGGCGATGCCCGACGGGTCGGGGCTGATGAAGCGCCCCTCGCGCGCCTCGAAAAAGCGCGCGCCGTGCTGCTCCAGGCCGCTGTCGTCGTCGTGCACCTGGCCCACGTCGCGCAGCGGCTGGTGCAGGCCCGAAGGCGCTTCGTCGCGCCACACGGTCTGCCCGGCCTCGGTGGCGCGCAGCACGCGGCCCACGCCATCGGTGTGCAGGTGCCGCACGCGCGGCCCGAACACCAGGGCCTGCAAGGCCTGCCAGCCGCTCTCGGGGCCCATCACGATCTGCGCCACCGGCCGTTGGCCCAGGTGCACGTAGGCGTGGGTCATGCGGCCGCGCGCATCGGCCTCGGCCGCGAGGCGGCTGCCGTCGTAGACGCTCACGGTGGCGTGCGTGTGGCCGCGGGCGTCGGTCACCAGCTTGAGCACGCGGCGGCCGCGCGGGTCGTACAGGTAGCGGCTGTGGCCGCCGTCGTCGCGTGCGCTGTGCGCCAGTTGCCCGGCCGCGTTCCAGCGCAGCCGCTGCAGGCCCTGTTCGCTCAGCACGGTCGCGGGCAGACCGGCGGCGTCGTGGTGCAGGCCGGGGGGCGGCAGGGGCGGTGACGGGTCCGCTGGCGCAGGCGCATGGGCAAGCGCCTCGCCGGCCGTCGTGCCGGGCCCGCGTGGCACACCCGGCACCACAGGGTCGTAGCGGTCCACCGTGCCGTCCCCGTGGTGGAGCGCGAGGGCGCGCCGCCAGGGCATGCCGTCGGGCGCCTGCCATTCGATGCGGGCCAGGATCTCGCGCTCGCCGCCGAGCCCGCCGGGCAGCAGGCCCTGGACCGCAAGGCGCACCGCCCGACCACTCGCGTCGAGGGCCTGGGTCAGCGCCAGTGCCTGGCCCGTGGTGTCGGTGAGCACGCGGCCCAGCGCGCGGCCGGCCGCGTCTCGCCGGTGCGCGAGCGTGAACACCAGCGGCTGGGCCAGGACCGCCTGGAGCGCACCCGCCGGCTCGATGCGCAGCGTCTCGCTCGCCAGCGCGCCGCTCGCCGCGTGCGTGTAGCGAAGCCGGCGCGTGCCGTCGGCGTCGCTCACGCTTTCTTCGGTGAGCCGCCCCTGCACGTGGCGGCGCTCCACCACCTGCTCGGGCCCGGTGGCGCCCGGCGCGAAGCGTTCGATGCGGACCAGCCGGCCCGCCAGGTCCCAGGCCAGGCGCTGGCGCGCGCCGCGCGGGTCGGTGGTGTGCACGACGCGCCCGGCCGCGTCGTGCTGCGCGAACCGCCAGCCCTGGCCGGGGTTGCGAATGGCCACCACGCGGCCGAAGTCGTCGATCAGGCGGCGGGCCTGGGCGTGGGCATGACCGATCACCAGGGCCTGCTGTTCGGCGGCGCTGCCCGGGGGCCCCCAGGCGGCCTGCAGCAAGAGCGCGCCATCGGCGCTGCGCCAGGCCACGGGGCGGCCGAGTTCGTCGCGCTCGGGGTTCGGGCGGTCATCGGCCGCAAGGGGCTCGGGCCGCGCCGCAGGCGCCTGGACGGGCGGCAGTGGCGCGC